>CAVWJC010000001.1:0-1048676 GCA_963755385.1 uncultured Microcaldota archaeon
TATAGGTATAGCTGGTAGTACCGCCTGTCTCGTATGTGGCTATGGTGATTGTAATCCCGTTGTCATAAGATGTCGCAGAGCTTGGACTTATTGTTGGCTGTGCAAGCACTGTATTGTAGCCTATTGGGGAGTATACCGAATTGACTGTTGTAGGATGTACATCTGTTATTACCACATTCGCCTCGAACATTGTGTTGCCTATGTAGAGGTTTCCTGCCGGTTGCCAGAACCAGGTGTTTGATGTGTAGGAATTGGAGGCGATGAGCATGTTGCCTATTATCGTGTTCGATGAGGTTTGCGAGTTGAATGCAATTACCAGATAATTGTAAGTATAGGGAGCGGTTCCCAGGGATGTAGATGCAGTGAATAGAATTCCCTGACCTTGGTCTATTAGCGTGTTTGACAAAGTAAGTGTAGGTGTTGTAAGAGGGGTATACGACGAAACTATTGTTATTGTTGGTGTATTTACTGAATTAAACACCTCGTTTGTTGTTGCGCCGTCTGTTATTATTACGTTTGCAGATATTGTGTTTCCTACTCCTGCGTTTGCAGTGGCAGGAACCTGCCACAGCCAGGTGTTGCTTGTGAATGCGTTTGTCACCAACATGTTTCCGAGCACTGTGCCCGTCACTGTGTTTATCACCTGGTAGTTGTATGTGTAAGCGGATGTGCCTCCTGTGAACGATGCGGTGAAGAGTTCATACTGTCCTGCGTGGACTGTGGGGGTGTTTGATGCTGTAATGGTTGGGAGTGTTGACGGGTTTATGTATTCGAGCACCCTGTTGTTGCCGCCATCCGAAACCCAGAGGTTTCCTGAGGGGTCGAATGTTGAAAAGTCCGGAAGGTTTAAGGTAGTCGAGGATGTGCCATAATCGGCTCCAGTAAGGCTTGTCTCGCCGATGGCCAATGCTGCTGCTCCGTCTGTGACAAGATTGGAGGAGAGGAATTCGAGGACCCTAACATTGCCGTAGTCTGTCACCCAGAGGTTGCCGTGGGAATCGAAGGTGACGGATCTAGGCTGACTGAAATCATTTGCGGATGTGCTGCCGCCCTGGTTTGAACTGCCACTGGTAAAGCTGTTCTGGCCTATCACAACAGCGGCTGCGCCGTTTGTCACAAGATTGGCTGCAAGGAATTCCAGGACTCTACTGTTGCCTGAATCCGCCACCCAGAGGTCTCCACTGGAATCGAATGATACGGAAGAAGGAGCATTTAAGGCGTTTGAGGATGTGCCGCCATTGTTTCCTGCAAAATTAGGCTCGCCGATGACCAATGCTGCTGCGCCGTTTGTCACAAGGTTGGCTGGGAGGAATTCGAGGACTCTGTTGTTGTTGCGCTCTGTCACCCAGAGGTCGCCACTGGAATCGAAAGTGATGCCCAATGGCAGTCCTAATCTAGCAGAGGATGTGCCGCTACACCCGTCACCTACAATGTCCGTGCATCCTATGGCAACTGCCGGGGCGCCGTTTGTCACAAGGTCGGCGGGGAGGAATCCCAGAATTCTATAGTTAAATTCGTCGGACACCCAGAGGTCTCCACTGGAATCAAAGGCAAGGCCGGAAGGACCGCAGAAGGTATTTGCTGTGGTGGTGCTGCACCCGCTGTTGCTGTTTGCCGTCAGGCTTGTCTGTCCCAGCGATACAACTGCGTTCTCATCCGTGGAGAAAGGAGGTTTGAATTCCAAGACTCGCTCGTTCTCGAAGTCAGAAACCCAGAGGTCTCCGTGGGAGTCGAATGTAGAATATTGAGGTTGACCAACGAACAGACTGTTCGCCTGGGCGGTTGCCGCTCCCTGGTTTATGCTCCCTGAATTCAGGTTTGCCTGCCCGAGTACTAGCGCCGCTGCCTGTCCTGAGGTGAATTCGCTTGCTGTTCCACCCAACGGTATATTCTCGGTCATAGACTTTGTTATTGAATTTGCGACCTCGTTCGTTGTGGCGCTGTCCGTCACTATGACATTGTAATCGAAGACATTGCTGTTTGTCGGTGATATGACCTGGAATGAGCAGGTTGAGGATGCTGTGCCTGTGCAGGCTGATACCGCAACTGCCGAACCTGATGTTGTATTGTAGAATGTATATGCATAAGGCAGTGTTCCCCCGCTTTCTGTTGCGGTAAGTGTAAGGTATTGCTGGCTATCCGTGAGTGTGTTTGACAACGTGAGTACGGGCTGCGCAAGCGCTGGATTGACGGTGAAGCTGTTTGTCACGGAGTTGACGGTTGTGGGTGAGGCATCGGTCACGACAACATTCCAGTTGAATGTTCCCGTCGCCGAGGTCTGGAATGTGTAGTTCAATGTGTTGGCCAATCCTTGTGGCGAGAGGGATGCGTAGAAGACGCTGTTCGTCACATATGTGCCGGATCCTGCAATGCAGTACACGGAATTCAAGTATTGGGCGCATTCAGTGGTAATGCCGCCGGGAATTGGATAGCTCGTTGTGGGCTGCCACGGACCCAACTCGCCCGAACCGTATATTTGCGCGTAGTAATCCAGGCTGACGCTTCCCGCTCCCGAGTTGAATCCGGCTATGCAGTATAGATCATTGCTGTCTGCCATGCAGGAGTGTCCGTCATCTCCGGCAGTGAACGGATATGCATTTGTGCTAGTCCATGATCCTACTGCGCCGGAACCGAAAATCGGTGCATAGAAGACCCTGGTGTCAAACCCGCCTGTGCAGTAGACGTTGTTCAAAGCTGGAGCGCAGTCCAGGTCATCCGCATCGCCTCCCGGAAATGAGTTCGTGTTCTGCCAGGTGCCCACTGCCCCGGATGTGAGTATTGGTGCATAGTACACAAAATCAGTGTCAGAACACGCTGTTGTATCCGCCGAAGCAGTATATGCTGTTCGAGTATTGGAAACAGGACGAATACGCGATGTTCGTCGGATATGCGTTTGCGCTTGCCCATGTGCCCACTTCCCCTGAGGGGAATATCGGCGCGACGTACACCGAGTTTGACACCACACCGTCAGCATAACCGCCGACGCAGTAGATGTTGTTCGAATCGGACACGCATTGCTGGTTCTGGATGCCCACGGGATAGGTGTTCCCGCTCGTGGCCCAAGACCCGAGCACGCCTGATTGAAGTATCGGAGCGTAGTAGATGAATTGGTCGCTTCCCGCGCCGCCGACGCAGTAGATGTTGTTCGTGTATGTGACGCAACTGCCGTGCTCATCATTTGTCGGATATGGGGTCGCGTTAAGCCACTGCTGGTAACCCATGCTCCAGCCAGTTGCACCTGCAGTTACATTGAAGAAGTTGACAGTGTATGGGCTTGCACCGCCGGTTATCGTCGTGTTAAGGGTTTCCCACTGGCCGGAATCGAGAAGAGTGTTGCTCTCCAGGAGGACCGGAGTTGACATCGGTACGAATGATGGATTTATCGTTATAGTTGGCGTGCCCACTGAATTGAAGACCTCATTTGTTGTTGCGCTGTCAGTTATTACTATGTTCGCGGATATGGTGTTCCCGTCATCTGCCACTGGGATGGGTCCCCAGAGCCAGGTGTTTGAGGTGAAGGAGTTTGTTACAATGAGCATGTTCGCGATGAGTGATCCATCCACCGTGTTTATTACCCAGTAGTTATAAGTAAATGCGGCAGTGCCCTCGTTTGTTGTCGGCCAGCTCGCCGTGAATAATTCGTACTTGCCGTCTATTACTGTCGGGGTGTTGGATGCGGTTATTGTTGGAGTTGTTGGTACGGTGTTGACTGTAAATGAATTCTGGATGGAGTTTACCGAGGTAGATGAGGCTTCTGCGTCAGTAACTATCGCATTGAAGATGAATATGTTGGAGTTTACCGGAGAGTTGACCTGGAATGAATATGACAATGTGTTAGCTATGCCTGTTGACGTAAGTGGGGCGTAGTAGACGGTATTTGTGGTATAGCCAGCCGTCGTACCGGCTATGCAGTAGATTGATTTTGAGTATGTGACGCATGTCAGATCTAAGGCTGTTCCGGTTATTGGATAGTTGGCTGTCGATTGCCAGGTACCCACACCCCCTGAACTAAATATCGGGGCATAGTAGTCAGGGGTTGGCGGACCAGAAGTTTGCGCCCCTATGCAGTATATTTCGTTTGAGTTTGTTACGCATTGCTCGCCCTGACCAGCTGCAAATATGGGATAGGTATTTGTGCTCGTCCAGATACCTATTGTCCCTGAAGGCGATATAGGAACGTAATAAACTGATGGTTCGTAGCTGCCGGTGCAGTATATGATATTGGAATTTAGCGCGCAGTCCAGATCATGGGCGCCGCTGACAGGATAACTATTTTCATTTTGCCAAGCACCCACCGCACCAGTGCTAAGGATTGGTGCATAGTATACGTTGTTGTCGCTGCCTGCCATACAGTAGATGTTGTTTGAATAGTTAACACAGGAGGAATAGTAGCCATTTTCAGGATATGCGTTAGAGCTTGTCCATGTTCCTGTTGCGCCGTTTGAAAAGATTGGAGCGTAGTATACCTCATCTGAGGCAATGCCGAAGGCACTACCCCCGACACAGTAGATGTTGTTTGAATTGGTTACGCATTGCTGCAGTTCTATGCCGAATGGATACGAATTCGCGCTCGTGGACCATGCGCCAAGTGCACTTGATTGAAGTATTGGGGCATAGTAAACAAACTGGTTCTGATAACTACCGCCCACACAGTAGATATTGTTAGAGTAGGTAACACAAGACTGCCCATATGTATTGACAGGATACGGAGTTGTAGCCCCAAAGGTGTTGTATGCAAACGTCTGTTGTGAGCTTAGACCGGTAACATTGAAGAAGTTGATGGTGTATGCTCCTGAACCCCCGCTAGCTCCAACTGTGAGGGTCTCCCACTGGCCCGAATCGAGAAGAGTATTGCTCTCCGTGAGTGTAGGCGTTGAGAGGGCGGTATCAACAACTCCTACGGTGTAGCCAGCAGAGCATTGGCTTACGGCTGTCGAGGCTGAGTCGGTAACAAGGTAGGCATAGGAGTTTGTTGTGGTTGGTGATGCGGAATATGTCGCGGATGTCCCGCTGCTTGTTATGGCGTTGCCGGTTCCCGAGCATGTGACTGTGCTTCCGTAATTCGTATACCATTGGTATGATGCGTATGGCAGCGTTCCGCCGGATGGGTTGGATGTGAGCGTCATGGACTGCCCGTTGTCCACGGCATTGAATGGGGATGTTATCGCCCCCGCCGCTAGTACTGTGTTGACAGTTATGGAGTTGTACAATGAATTGAAGATATAGTTCGCGCTTGGACCATAGTCCACAAAGTTGGCCTTATAAGTGAATGTGTTGCCATCCACATCGCTTGTCGTGACGAATGACGTTAGCGCATTGCTCCCGCCTATTGTATTTATGAGATAGTTGCCCGAGCCTACACGCTTGCTTCCCGTAACGTTCACTACGTTTATCGTGAACGGTGAGACTCCGGTCGAGGCGGCAGTACTCACAGTTATAGTTTCGTACTGGCCCGAGTCCAAGAGCGCATTCGAGAAGGTTATGCTTCCGGTAGGCGCGGCATTGACAGTGAATGTTTCTGCCACTGCATTGAAGACGTAGTTTGATGTTACGCCGTTATCCGTAACAAGATAGTTCATCGTGAATACGTTGCCCTGTGTTGGGGACCTCACCGGGAATGTGATCGAGTTGCTGCCCCCTACTGTGAAGACTATGATATTGGCAGCACCCTGCCTTACATTACCACCTAAGGTGGTGTTTATCAGGTTGGCTGTGAATTTGGATGTGCCGCTTGCCAATGTGAGCAATGCGTTTTCAGTCTGACCGCTGTCAAGGAGCGTATTTGAGTAGCTAAGCGCGGCTGTCGGTGCTGTGTTTACTGTCGGCTGGATAGTCGAGGATTGCTGTTGGTAGTGTGTTGGCGATGTGCCTAGGTCTGTCACCTGATAACAGTAGTAGTTCCCCGAGACTGGCCGGATTGTGTATGTTGCCGATGTCCCTGAAGATATTGCCGCATCGCTTGCGCAGGTGCTTGATGTTCCGGAATACCATTGGAATGAATACGTACCGGTTCCGCCCGATTGCGCGGATGTGAATGTGTCATACTGCCCCGAATCGAGTATGGTGTTTGATTCTGTTGGCGCCCCCGCCACAAGCGCCGGGTATATAGTAAGGGTGTTGAAGGTACCTATGTAGTTGGCTCCCGCGTCCTGGACAACGGCGTTGAACTGCCAAACACCATATACAGTGTTGGTCGTTAGGATGTTTGCATAGAAGGTGTTTGCTGTCGTAGTGCTTGGGGTATTGAATGTGAATATAACGTTGTCTGCGGCGTAGGCGTTCACTGTTAGTACATCATTCGCCAGATTGCCGATAAGTATGTTCGCAGTTGTCGTGTTGCTGTTTGATCCGGTAGTCAGTATGTTCGGGGGGTTCCAGGCCCATGCGCCAATGTATGGTGCGAAGCCATTTGTCACGATCATGTTTATGACGGAATATTCCCCCACGTCTATTATTGTGTTGGAGACTAGAGGCGGTGTTGGGTTCCCGATGAGTAGCAGTGCATTTGCGATCGGCGAGGATGGGAATGTGGCAGTTGCCATTATCCCGTTAGGCGGGAAGGCCCTCACCCTTGTCCAGTTTATATAGTATAGCGCTGCGGTTCTGCCTATGGAGTTGCTCACGAATTCGATATGGTAGCCACCGGTGCTGGGGCTGCTTGGTATGTTTCCAGTCATGACAGCCACGACAACCCCATTTTGCAGCAATGATCCGGCTACTGATGGCGCATTTACAGCAACGCCTATGACAACGTTGCTTGATGCAGCCAAAACCAATGTTGTTGTGTCGTTTTTCCTGATACCGAAGTTTGCCGTGAATGATGAGGTGCCTATCGCATTTATGGTGAATGCAATGCCGTTTGTTACCAGGTTTGCGGTAATCCCGTTTAACGGGAAGACGTTTGAGACTATGTTGCTTGTGATGCCAGCGCCGTACAACAATCCTCCCGAACCGACCTGCCTTATGTTGAAGTTGGCCTCTATTATGTTTCCTGCGACAACCTTAAGGGTATTGGCTACGAATGCCTCTCCCTTCATGTTCAGTCCGTTGCTCACTATCGAGTTTGCGAAGAATGAGTTGGCCCATCCTGCAGGTATTGTCGTCCCTACGAAGTTTTGATAGAGTATGAATACGTTCGCGCCGTCGTCAAGCGCGCCGTAGTGGTTTGCATTCGGTGCTAGTTGCGGCGCCTCTCCGGTCACCACCCCGGTCATAAGGGTGTTTGAAACCGCCTGTGCCGTTGAGCCCATACCGGTGCCTGCAAATCCGAAATAGACGGTGTTTACCGCCGATGCGGAGAGAAAATTCTGGGAGGCGTGTATCAGAAGCCAGTATTCGAGGCTGTTTGAGGTGTCAAGGTTAGTGACCTGCCCCTGGCTTTGCGTGTTCCCCTGAAGCCATGACGGGATGATGGTCCCGTTCAGGTAGAACCATTCGGCGTTTATCATGTTGGCTGTCTCATAGTTGATGTAGTTGCCCGCGCCGACTGTTACGTTTATCTGCGCATTTGTCGGATATGCGAAGCCTCTGCTGTTTGTGAGCGTCACAGGGATGTAATAGAGTATATTTACCGGGACGAATATTACTGATGGGTCAACCGCAGAATAGTTTTCGTTGCCCTTTGTATCGAATGTTATTGTGATGTTCTTTGTTATTGGAACATTGTAGAGGTTTATCTGGTGCTCTATGTTCGATGCATTGATGCTCGTGGTGTTGCCGTTTATCGAGTAGGAGAATTCGGCGGTGTTGTTGTTGAGCAATTGCGCATCGAGAAGCGCCGTGACGTTGTACGTGGTTTTGCCGTTAAGCACAGGGTAGCGCACCACTATTGTTGAATTGGGATTTGACTGTGAGACGCCGTCCGCGGTTATCTGCAGCTGCGGCTGGACCCTTGCCACACTTACGTTGTAGTATGTGACATTCTTGCCGGAGTATGCAAGAAAATCGGCAAATGCGCCCGCCTTAATTGCCTTCCTCGCCTGGCTTAGTTGGCCGTACGGCAGTGTTATGTTTACCTGGCTGGTCTTGATGCTGTTGCCCTTTAGCTCCATTAGGACTTTCTTAACATTCTGCAGATCCACAGGGGCAAGACTGCTAAGAACCGTGGCGTTGGGCTGGGCCGAGCCGTTTATTGTATTTATGAATTTCTCGGATAGTAAGGCATTTATAATCTTCAGCTTAAGCTGGTTGGAGATGGTGGTGTTCAATTGCGAGGAGGAATTTATGATGCTCTGGTTTGATGTGGAATTCGTGATGTTGGCGATAAGTATGGTTGTCGTATTCAGGAGCGTGCTTGTCGAGGTGGAGCTTGATGAGGAAGTTGATGAAGAGCTCGTGGTGTTTAGCGTCGTGGTGTTGACAGGTATCGTTGTTGTGTTTGCTATGGATGTAGTAGGTATGGTGGTATTCGAGATGGTAGTGGTGGGTATCGTAGTATTCAACGGTATTGTGCTTGTCGTGTTGTACAAGGCATTAGCCGAAGAATTTACCAGTATGGAGGTTGTGTAGTTTAATGTTGTACTGTTCTCCTGCGTAGTGTTGGAGATATTGGGTTCTTGCAGTCTGGGCTGACTCACTGATGAGCCGAATAGGCCCTTGAAGAATGAGATTATGCCGTTGATTATGCTGTTGATGGAGAGTGTTATCGGATTGTTCGTCATCCGGTAATTTGCATTCGGAGCCGGAGTTAAGATGGTAAATGCTAGGAGAAATATAGGCAATAAGGCAGCAAGACTGGTGGCCCTCATCGTTATTACCTAGAAATCAGATCGTTGATGTCGTCTAAACGCTTCTCTAATACACCCAGTGTATCCCCCCTGCATTCGTTTACCCCTTCTGAGACTAGCAAGGACCTCTTCCTCCCCCTGTAGCTCATTTAGATATAGATGCAGGTATTTAAGTAATTTACCGTTCGCGTTCGATTAAATAAAATATGGTCTTTTGTGCAAAAATTCGGCCAAATTACCATTTCCATGGAAGATGACAAGGCCTTTAGGGTCTTCGAATGGCAGAGATAAAGGTCATGTTCCGTCAATAACTATTATTGAGTCTATCTCCCTGAACTCCTTATCGAATGTTGCCAGGTTGTTTATATTATATGCGCTCATCACTGCCAATATTTCACAGTCAGTAAAGTTTAACATGCTTCCCTTTTGCGCCTTGAAGATTTTCCATGCTTCCGCAAAAATAGACTCGTCTGTATTAAGTATGATTATTGACTCGGTAATGTAATTTCCAGTAGTTACAGCCTTCTCCAACGATTTTGTTCTTGCAAATGTGACAGTCACTGTCTCGTCAAAAACATAATCCGATATCACCATATTGCCGAATTTTTGGGCAGATATCAGATTGATAATCTTTTCAGCCTTGATGTGATTGACGTCTTTCTTAACCGCATATGCTACAAGGACATTCGTGTCGATGAATATCAAGATTTACCACCGTAGAGGATATCATCCACTTGTTCACTCCATGCTACTTTCTTGGCTGTTTTGATCATACCATTTAGTTTTAGGATTGCTTCTGGCCTCAGTTTTGTTCTGCTCTGGCTTAATTTTAGCCAGTCCTGCATTGCCTCGGTAATCGCCGTACCGACACTTTTGTTCTCCTCGAGTGCTTTATTCTTGAATCTTTTGTACACCGTTCTGTTTACTTTCCTTACCACTAGGATTTCTTCTTCCATATGTATAACATGTATAACAAAATATTAATAACTTGTGGTGTTTATACTGTGCACATTCTTGCGATACAGAATTATGGCGTTTGCTGATTTAGGTATTTAGCTGGCAGTCGCTGATCTGAGTTTTTACTAGCCTTAGGAATAGGGATTATTTCCTTCCGTTGCTGTTCCTTCTTGTGTATTCATCGAAGACCTGTTTGTATGTTTCGAGACTCCCGATGTCGTGCCATTTCTCCTTGTAGACGTAGCCGTGCACTTCCGTGTTTGCGGCAAGCCATTTTACGAAATCGCCTATCTTGTCTGAATTGTTCGTCTCTTTTAGATACTCGTCGAATTTGCCCAGCATCTCTTTTGGCATCACGTATATGGCAGTGCTGACCAGCGTTGAGGCCGGCTCCGCTGGCTTTTCCTCGAATGAGACAATTCTATGATTTTCCAGAGTGGCTACCCCGAACTTCTTTGCTTCTTCCTTTGAGCCGATGTCGTGAAACGCCACTGTAGGCTTTCTGTGCTTGTTGAAATGCTCGATAACGTGCCTTACGCTGAAATCGTAAAGGTTGTCGCTTGCTATTATTATGAGATCCGAGTCTATTCTCTTCTCCTTTATGGCGTATGCTATGCCTTTCACTGCGCCGAATTTCTCCTTGTTGCTCGTTGCGTCTTCGACTACGAATTCTATCTTCGCGTCCATCTTTTCGGTTTTCTGGCCAGCCCAGTACTCGAACGCCTGCACGAACCTTGAGTTCGTCGACAGTATTATGTCGTTTATGCCGCAGGATATTATGTCATCGAAAGCGTATTCCACGACAGGCTTTCCAGCTATGCCTACTGGCAGTAGCGCCTTTGGCATGAAATAGGTTATTGGCTCAAGCCTTGTGGCGAATCCGCCGCAGAGCAGTAATGCTTTCATAGTTCTCATCGGTAAATCCAAACCCGTCGCAAAACATCAACTAGGTTTGTTCTGATTTATCTTAGCGTCCTTTATATATTTATAGGTTGCGAATTGGTTCGCAGTTCCGGTTATATCTTGGAACTGCAAGTTTATATAGAGGGCATCTGTGCCTATTTAAGATGCACTAGAATGTTATGGCTGAGCAATAGGCGCGTTAGCACCGTTCGTTTGGGATCATATCTAGTGGTGTGGAAGGTATATATATCTGTGCTAACTATAATAAGCATAGATAATGTTTTATGTTGATTACATATGGCACAGATAAGTGATATACTTAAGGAGGCGAATCCATGGTGGAAGGGTCAGTTTAAAGTAGAATATAAGGAAAGGTTCATTTACAAGGAAGTAAAGAAGTTTCTTGGTTCAAGACTCATCATAGCGTTTACCGGACTGAGGCGAATTGGGAAAACTACAATGTTGCTTAAGATAATAGAGGACAAGATAAACGAGGGTTTTGACCCTTCTAACATCGTGTTCTTCCCTTTTGACGAGCAGAGCAATATTGACATAAGGGATATAATAACGGAATATGAAAAGTTGTTTGAAAAAAACATAAGCTCTGGAAAGTACATATTGATACTTGATGAGATACAAAAACTTGATGGGTGGGAGAGTAAACTCAAGTGGTTCTACGATGTCTATTCCAAGAATACAAAAATCTTCATATCCGGATCTGAATCGCTTTTTATTAGAAGAAAGTCAAAAGAAACGCTTGCAGGAAGATTGTTTGAGTTTAAGATGACAACCCTGACATTCAAGGAATTTGCAACGTTCAAAGGTCAGAAAATATACCCGATAGGATTGTATACCAAGGAACTTAGCATATTACTATGGGAATTCATACGCTGCCAGGGCTTCCCAGAGCTTGTGGGTGTAGACGAGCAGAATTACATAAAAAAATACATAACAGAGGGTATCGTTGAAAAAGTGGTATATAGGGACATACCCGAAATATTTGGTGTAAGAGATACCTCATCATTGAACTCTATATTAAGGATACTGATGGAGGAGCCTGGTCAATTAATAGAAAATCAAAAGTTGGCAAAGGAATTAAAGATATCTCGTTACTCTGTGTCAAAGTATTTTGAATACTTGGAAGAGTCTTTTCTCGTAAGGAAATTATACAACTATTCAAGAAATGGGAGGAAGTCTGAAAGGGCATTAAGGAAATATTATCCAACAGTAATCTCAGTAGAGCTTGCCTTCAAAAGCGATGACTTATACAAATCGCGTATATTCGAATGGTTTGTTGTTAATCAGCTTAACTCCAATTTCTTCTGGAGAGACCAATACAAGAATGAGGTTGATATTGTGATCAAAGAGAATCAAATACCGATAGAAATAAAATATGGTAAAATAGAAGAGAAAGGATTGATTTCTTTTATGGATAAATTTAATGTGGCTCGAGGTTATATAATCTCATTAGATTTGGAGGAAGAAAGACAGCGGGATGGGAAATTAATAAAGATAATACCAGCGCATAAGTTTCTGTTGCAGGATAGTTTTGCATGACAATTGATGTAGATTATGAGGTTGTTTTGAATGGTCGTAGAGGAAATGTACTGGGAACAATTTGAGATGTTCGTAAGCACGTAGAGACTTATTCCCTGCCTTTGCGCAGGCGTTTTATGATCTTCGAGCTTTTGTAGATGTCATCGTTCAGTTTTGTCCGCAGTCTTACTATCCTTGCCTTTATCTTATTTCTTGCAAGCCATTCCCTCATTGCCGGCACATTAGCGTTCTGGTCGTAGCCAAGGACAATTATGTCAGGCCGGCATCTCCTGAATATTTCGTAAATATCCGCGTCTCCCTTCAGCTTGTTACCCAGTATTGCTTTGTCTACCGCCTTTAGCGAACCCACCATTTTCAGGCGGGCGTGCTGGTCGAAGATGGGATCCCTCTTCTTGAACATCCTTACGCTTTCATCCCTTGCCACAACTACCACAAGCCTTCCGCCGAGCGCCTTCGCTTGCTCTAGGTAATGTATGTGACCAGGGTGCAGCACATCAAATGTGCCGAATGCGACAATTGTCTTCACTTAAACATCAGATATAATGACATATGCAAGATTAAGAATATTCTGGTATTGCCCATTGACCGTTTGCGAGTTAGTCCGTATTGGGAAGCCTTATATAGTCCGGATGCCATATAGTAACATGGAAGAGAAATGCGACTGCGATACGCATGGTGGTTTTTTCACCTTTCATCCGTTCAGGTCGATAGTAGGCATGCTCGCATTTGCAGCAATCTTGGCGATAATTTTCTTTGTTTTGGGTTCTGCACTTTGGGGATCGTCTTACACGATGTCATATGCACATCCGCTCCTGCGGCTTTTCGTTAGCATCTTCATATTCTTATTCTTGATATGGATTGTCATCTGGATCATTAGACTCATTATACATCCACACATGCACGGTTACGGGCATATGCATGGCGATCGAGCTGCAAGAATCCTCAGAAGGAGATATGCCAAGGGAGAGATAAGCGAAACGCAGTTCAAAAGGATGATGAAGAACCTTAAGGAAGGACAATAGTTTCCTATTTTTCCTTATACTGCCGTGCCCCGATTTCTGACCATAATACTTAACAATATAGAAGTGATAGTGTTTCACTTCGATGAGCATTATGGATTTGGGAATAAAGAGATTTCTTAGGAAGCTTGGTCCCGGGCTCATAACAGGCGCAAGTGACGACGACCCATCCGGGATTGCAACATATTCGCAGGCAGGCGCGCAGTTCGGCCTCAAGACGCTCTGGACCGCGCTCATCACCACGCCCCTCATGATATCCATACAGGAAATGTGCGCGCGCATAGGAATCGTGACACAGCAAGGACTCACTAGTGTCATCAAGAAAAACTACCCGAAGAGCGTTCTCTATTTTGTGATGCTGATAAGCTTCACTGCTGTTATATTCAACATCGGCGCGGACATTTCCGCGGTTGGCGCTGTATCAAATCTTCTTGTTCCGCAAGTGCCAACAATAGTCTTCTGCCTACTTTTCACTGTGCTTCTTGCGCTGATACTGATAAAGTTCTCCTACAGAAAACTTTCGTCCTTCATGAAGTGGCTATGCCTTGCGTTCTTTGCCTATTTTATTGTGCCATTCCTTGTGGGGCAGAACTGGCAGTACGTGATAACCAATCTTGTCATACCAACAATAAGCCTGAACAAGGATTTCCTCCTCATCCTTGTAGCAATACTCGGCACTACAATCTCTCCATATTTATTTTTCTGGCAGGCTTCCAGCGAAGTTGAGGAAATGCGCCACAAAAGCATTGTGGTGAACAAGAGAGTCATGAACGACATGAAGATAGACGTGGACATTGGCATGCTCTTCTCGAATGTGGTGATGTTCTTCATCATACTTACAACAGGCACTGTGCTTTTCAACGCCCACATAACACAGATAAACACCGTTGACCAGGCCGCACTTGCGCTTCGTCCCCTTGCGGGCAGTGCTGCCTATCTGCTCTTTGCTCTTGGAGTCTTCGGCGCTGCCTTTATCGCGATACCCGTGCTTGCGGGATCACTTTCCTACATGTATGCGGAGGTTCTGGGCTCTGGCGCGGGGCTCGACAAGAAGTTCCACCAAGCCAGGAGCTTCTACATGGTTCTTATAATCGCTCTTGCTGTCGGGCTTGTCATGAACCTTGCCGGCCTAAGCCCCATTAAAATGCTGATTTACTCTGCGGTGCTCTACGGGCTCATAGCGCCAATCCTTATCTTCCTCATCTTACACATATGCAATAACAGGTCCATACTTGCAAAATACGTTAACGGGAGGCTTTCCAATGCACTTGGGATAATAACATTCCTAATAATGGCAGCAGTTGCCGTGCTGTTTCTCTATTTGCAGTTCCTTTAGGGCAGAAAGGCGGACTAGCGCGCAAAAGCTATGGCGATTGGGTTAGGTTCTGGGTGCTGGTCAGGTTCGTATAATCAGCACCAGGGCTTGAATTGAGCGAGGAATTGAATTTGTTCAGTAGGCCATTCAGTTGGGATTCGGACTGGGATTGTGGCTGCGCCTGCTTTGATGCGTTTGAGCTGATTTTGTAGAGAAGAGATATTGCTGCGACTATTATCACAATGGAGATTACAACATAAATCAAGGTTTTTGATTTTTCCATGGAGTGTCACATCAGCTTTTTCTCAGGTTCTTTATGTCAATGACAGTCTGGTTAAGTGCGCCAAATACGCTTTGCCTGCTGTTTTGTGTATATTGGGATGTGCCAACCGAGCTGAGCGCCGATGATGCGCTGCCCAGATCAGAGTGTATCCTTGCAAGCGTGGCTGTCTGGTTGCTCGTCAGGTTTGGAATCGCAGCTATTTTGCCGTACATCGCCGTTAGCTTCAACGTGTCAAAGTTCGCGGCAAGATGGAAGTTTGTCCCATTCTTGCACCCATCGAATAGGCAGTACTGTGCGAGCGCAGCATTAAGCTCACTCTGAGTCGTTGCGGCGTTGACGGCGCTCTGGTATGGCGTGACGATTTCCGAATCGGCATTATCAACAAGCGTTGTCAATGCCGTAGTATCAAGGTCTTCAGAGCTCAGGTTCTGTATCTTTTGCTGATAATAGGTCATGAATGCAACATACGCCGTGCCCTTCGCTATGGCAAACTGCTTCTCCGCGTTGAATGCGCAGCCTTTGTATGTGTTAAGTGTAGTGTCGTATTGGCCCCTTAGCAGCATTATCGTGTTGGATGAAGGTTCCGAATCCTTAAAGCTGCCGGGAATTGCTTGCCTTAGCTGTTTTAATGACGGGTCATATGTGTTTTGCACATAGTTCCTGTAATTTGTGATATTCTCACTTGATGCGTAGGTCTGAAGTTGCGCGTCCTCTTGCTGCAGCGCTGTTGCCTGTGAGTCCAGGGATGAAAGTCCAGGGACATCAGTTACTATGTAGTTTATGAACGTTACAGTGAAGTTGGTCTTGCAACCTATTTGAATTGCCGCGGAATCGAGAACCTGCTGTTTTGTTGCGGAAGCGAGTGATGATGAAGCGAATGCAAATCCGGCAAACGATATCAACCAGAGAAGAAGTGCAAGCAGCGCGAATTTTTTGAACGGTCCGGACATTGCAGTGCACCCGATAGCTATTGCATGATTAGTTATTTAAAGGTTAACACAGCACGCAGCTTTTCACTAAGGGATTACAGTTAACTTATACCTAGGTATTTAAATAGTTATTTGTGTAAAATATATATACTAAGGTAAAAGTTATGAGTGGTGGGTGTGTGGATCGTGTTATTACTGATTTGTTGATTGGTGTTGTTGATAGGTTGAGGAGGGCTATGATGCTCCTTTTGCCCGCTATTATGCTAACATCGCAGCTAGCATTCGGTGCTACAGCTTCAGGAAGTTCAAGCATAGCTACAGAGTTGTCAAGCATACAGGCAACATTGATGCAGGTGGGCCCTGCACTTAGTGCTGTGCTCTTTGTGCTTGCAGGTATCTTCTACGCGATAGGGCAGATGTTGCCCCCGGAGAAGAAGGCCAATTTTCACACTACCGCGGTCAACATAATAATAGGAGCAATTGTTGTCGGTGTACTTAGCGTTGCCTCAACTTCGTTTGCAATCGCGTCAACGCATCTTCTTGGCAACCTGACAACGAATTCAAGTGTGTGACATTAAAGAGATGTTTCATGGCACGATAATCTGTAATGGTTTCGGAGCTCTCTGAAAAAGAGTAGCCTGCGTAAACAGGCCGTGCGGGTCCAACTCCCGCTCCCTTCGCCAATTAAGGTGCTGAAAGGCCCCTTAATAGGTAGATTATGGAAGGGAAAATATTTAAGAATAATGTTTTGCAGTTGGGCTGGTGGCGAATATGTGTTTGTAGAATTTACGTTTATCAGAATGCGTGCGTAGCTTAACTTGGAGAGAGCATCCCCCTTACGGAGGGGATGATGCGGGTTCAAATCCTGCCACACGCGCCAATTAGGGGGCTGGAAGGCCCCTTAATAGGTAGATTATGGGAGGGAAAATATTTAAGAATAATGGTTTGGTGTTGCGTTGTTTGGCCTCGGAATTTATAGCATTGCAGTTGCGCTGATAGCGATAATGCTTTCTGTAGCTGGCATTATTCTTGGCATAGGTTACGCCGCAAATGACAAGAAGCTCAAGGAGTTCGGGATATCAGAAATATACCAATGCATCATTAACGGAGTGATAGTTGGTTCGCTGGTAGTTGCATTCAGCAGTGGCGGAATTATTACAATGCTGATAAACAACAGCGTGACTAATGCCTCGCTCGTAGCCACGTGCAACGGTTCGCTTAGCGGGAATTACGCGATATGCTTTGCGTATAATTACTTAGTCGGGCTTACCCCGGTAACGATAAACGGTACAAGCTATCCAACGCTCATAGACGCCTCAATCGGCCTTCTTGCACCTGTTTCGCTTCTTTACACTGGGCTTAGCGTTCTGAGTTCGATAAAGCTCAGCCTTGGGATAATAAGCATCGGCTTCGCGAGTGCGCTTAACCCTGTGCTCACAGCCCTCAATTATGTGATAGAGGCGCTAACAGCCTCTGTGATAGCAATAGAGGTGCAGGGGATTCTGCTCAAGTTCATAGCTGCCGTCGCAATTCCTGTCCTTCTCCCAATAGGCATAGTGCTCAGGACATTCTACCTTACAAGAAAGCTTGGAGGTGCCCTCATGGCAATAGCCATAGGGCTATTTGTTGTGCTGCCGATGAGCTATGTGCTAAACGCGGAGCTCACAAGCAGCTATGTGGGCTCGTTAGACAATAGCACGGTAAGCTCCTTCGTGATCGGAGCCACGCAGACAAACGCGGACATAATAAGCCATGCGACGGGATTGAATGGAAATCTTACGAGCCGGGCCTCAAGCCTGAGCGGCTATTTCACCGGCTCAATAAATTCGCTGGTGCAGGGCTTTGACAGTTTCATCGAGCAGCTTGCGGGCTTTATAGCATTGCTCATAGTAGAGGTCTTCTTCCTCCCCGCATTCAGCATAATACTAACTGTAATATCCATAAGGGAGATTGCGAAGGTGCTCGGCTCGGAGATAAGCTTCGGAAAACTGTACATATGGTGATTTGATGAATGATAGTGTAATCTTTTATTGCGTTATCGCGGTACTGATAATCCTCTCTATTGCATGCCTCCTTACGCTCAATATTGCGCTGATAGTTGCATGCTTAATCACTGCTATGCTGCTTGTTGCTTTCTATAGGCTGCACTATCTTGTTGATGCCATGATATTCAGGAGGTCAAACCTCATACAGGTAATCGATTCATGCGAACTAAGCGGGGAAAGAAATGCTGCAGTTAGAAGGATTGGCGGAAGGTACTGCGCAACTGCGGTAGCGCTGCTTAAAACAGGTCCGGCAGACCGGCTTGACAGGGAAAAGGTAGAGAGCATAATAGCAAATTCTCACTGTCAATTCAGGTTTGTAATGCAGGTGGAACATATAGACACCAGAAAGTTGCTTGATAAGCTCAGCACTAAGATGAGCATGGATGAAATAGCGCTGGAGAGGCTAAGCGGCAGAAACGAGAGGGGCAACATGGTCAAGATAAACAGGCTGAAGCGGGAGATAGAATATATCAAAGGCGAGATAGACAGGATAAGCGTGGCTGCGCCGCTAAAAGTTTCCCAGTACGTAATGACGAGTGCAGTATCTGACAACAGGTTTTCTGCACAGGAGCGTGCCAGATCACAGATACGTGAGCTTGCTGGAGAGTTTGGTGCTTTACTAAGTTCGAAGACAGAGATACTTTCAGGGAACGATTTGCTAGATGCATTGAGGTTTGATTCTGGTGCATTAACATGAATATGAAGTTAGATTCGAGTTCCAGGTTTGCTTCTTACGGCATGTACCTGGAGCGGATGTCAGAACCCCATCTGGATGTGGATGCAGATGGGATTTATGTTGGGTATAGCGTAGTGTATGGAACCCCGTTTATGTTCGACCTTGACAGCACGATGAATAGGAATATTGCAGTACTTGGAATGTCAGGTTCTGGTAAGAGTTATTTTCTCAAGAGCATGATAATAAGAAGTTGTGTTTGGCGCGATTCATCTGTGCTAATAGTGGATTGGAACAACGAATACAAAGAGGTTGTAAGGTTTCTCGGCGGTAGCATCCTTAAGTTGGGCACAGATCTTAAGATGAACATCTTTGATATTTATGACATAAGGGATACAAGGCATATAAGAGGCATATCGGACACCATAAGCCACTTGTTGAACCTTAATGATGCCGAATCTTACGCTGTTTATGAGAGGATATTGCAGATATCTGGGGAGAAGAAATCTCAAAGTGTCAATATAGTTACACTTATAGATAGGTTCTCGCAGGATGGCAACGAATTAGGGAAAAGGCTCGCGAAAAAGCTTTTGCAGTTAAAGGCAAATCCCATGTTTGCAGATAGTACAAGTTTCGACAGGCGTTCTTTGCTTGGTGGAATAACAAGCATCGATTTCTCTGAACTGAAAGATGATGCACAAAGAGGCGAGATATCGAAGGTGATGCTCAATATGATAGTTGAACTTATGCACAGCATTGACATTGATCAGATAAAAGGGAATTCCGAGAGGATTATAGTGCTTGATGAGACCTGGAGGCTGGTAAGAAATTCGGAAGAGGTAGGAGTTCTCTTTAGGGAAGGCAGGAAGTATGGTTTCTCCGTAATAGTCGCCACACAACTCGTAAGTGACATAAGTAATGAGATCCTCTCCAATGCAGCATCAGTTTTCCTGTTCAAGATGCAAAATGATAGCGATTACAGGTTACTTCTGGAAAGTGGAATAATAAGCGAAAATGACAAAAAGAGGATAGTGCAACTGCCTGTTGGTGGATGCATGGTATCGATATCGCTTAAAGAGGACAATGGGGCTGTTACAAAATTCTTCATAAAGCGTACTGCAGGAATTCCCACTAAAGATTATGCGATAAAAGGTGGCAAAATGCAACACATTGTGCCTTATGGGCTCTTCCATGATTCAACAAAAGGATTGCTGGTAAGCAATGAGGCAAAAGAGAAAATAACCAACTTCCTGGCAAACAACAATAACGAAGTTGATAGCACCGCATTTGTTAGATTCCTTATAGGCCTGGAAGTCGAGAGGGCGGAGATTTTCTTTTATTTGAGGTGTCTGGGATTGAATGATGCTGAGATAGCAGGCGCATTCGATAGCGCAGTTAGCGTGACTTTGAGGTAGGTTGATGAATAGCAATGATAATGTGCTAGGTGTCTGTTTTCGTGTAGGCGCAAAGCTAAAATGCGATAGGCAATCGCTAGTAAAGAGCTCGGAGGGGCTTAAAAACCTGAAAAGGATAGATGGTAAGCCGATCTTAAGATATGCGGTCATAAAAGCCCGCGAGGATGATAGTATGGACATACTGGAGCTGTCTGACGATTATATATGCCTGTTTTTCACCTGCAGAAAACAGGGCAGTGCAAGCTACAACAGCAACCTTGTCTTATTTCTCTCCTTTATGCCCTGGTTGGATGAGTTCTACGATATAAAATTCGGTGATCTGTATAGCTATGTAATAGAGGCGATAAACCATGGCTGGAGCAATACAGTAAAGAGCGATCCGGAAATGATAAAATCATTAAAAAAACGGATATTTGCGCTAAACGATTCTAATTGTAAGCTTTCACAGCAACTGGTAATGCTTTCAAACGTAAAGGATTCGGTTATTGCAGAACTCGCTATATATAGAAAATTCAGCAAAAGAGTAGTTGAGGCAGCTAGGGAAAATGGAGAGAGTGGAAAAAATGGGGCAATGAGTTATTTACTTGCAGAAACTGGAATGGATGCCGAAGAGCTAAGGACAGTCAAGATTTACCTAAACCAATGAGAGGATTGGTATTATGTATACAAATTATTACACATTTTTGCTGATCCCTGCAGGTATGATGGTCTGCCTGCTCATAAAATTTGGTTCAGATTCAAACATGTCTAGAAAATCTATTGTGATAAATTGTGAGATTTATCCAGATAAAAGCAAAAGAAAGATAGGGATTAGCGAACTTCTTTCTGCAATTTACGCGGAATTAGGCAAAAATAATACATGCTTCATGATAAGAGATCTGCCGATTAGATTTTGTGAGATTGAACTAGGAAGAAGAGGTAGTAACGTAAGAGGGGCAAATTTTATAAGTGAAATGAACATTGTTAAAAATTATATAGAGTTAAATTCACTTGCAAAGGTGTGCGGCGACATGCTCTGCATGGATGAATTAGACGATTACGGGAACGTTTTTGCAGCAAGATTCGTATATGACATTTTAATTAGAGAGGGCAGCTTCGGTATCAGTAATAGGCGGAATATTGACCATTTACTCAACAAAAATAGGGTAACAACCGTAGACGTACTTAGTCGTGAGAAACTGTCTGATGGCATGCCGGGAAAACCCCTAACTATTGTAAGTTTTGGCGAAGCAAAACGCAAAAAAATAAATGTGGCAGAGTTAATCTTTTCCAGTGGGAATTCTTTGTTGCTAGGGTTTTCGGCTAGCGGACTTATGAGGGTGGTTGATTGTTGAGTGTATTGATATATCTGGTGCGAATTGGTGTTTGCTTGGGCGTGGTCCTGCTGAATGTCGGCATAATTATGTGGTTTATAGCCAAAATTAACAGTAGCGGAAACGCGAGCAGATTTGCTGTCGAGGTCATAAAAGCAGCCATCATGCTTGTCGCTGTTGCAGTCATAGTTTACATTTGGTGATTAGTTGCTTGAAGATGTAAAATTGTTTTATGGGAAAAATGACATGATGGAGCAGATGACCGTTGCAGCGGCAATCGCCTCAACATCAGGAATCTTAATGCTCACTGTCCTCGTAGAAGTTGTATACGCTGAGAAATTAGGTGCTTTAGTAGTCGGGTTGGCCCTACTTTGCTTCTTTTTTGTTTTCGTCGGTGTATTCTGTATTCTTAGGGTACTAAGGGTAAGCGCAAAAATTAGCACGACAAAGAAGTTACTGCTTATTGTTGAGACCATAGCCTGTATTGTAATCATACATGGGGTATTTTTATGAGTGATTTCGTTTTCTATGAACTTGCTGCGCTTCCGGGGAACGGGTATGACAGTAGTAAGATTTTTGAGGCCATTGGAAGGGAAAGTTTCATTCTCGTCTACGACATTGAAAGGCGTTCATCTCTGCTTGGAATAAGACGAGGTACTTGCAACAAGGGAAGAAAGGCGATAGAGGATGGCATTTCAGGATTAGAGCTTTCCGAAGTTAGTTGCAGTAAGCTAATTGAGCCGGCGAATCTCTCAGTATTTTCTGTTTATCGGTTAATGGGCAAACTAGATAATCCGCTCTTTTACGACTTCTTCGATTTAGCAGGCAAAGAAGGATTTCTTGCAATATTATTCCTGTATTCAGAAATTGAAAATACGATATCTGCAAAGAGGTATTTGGAAAAAAGGCTCAGTTCAAAAACTATCCGTGAAACGGACTCGTTTTTGAAGGAATATTTCAGCAGTAGATCGAATTCATCCGCGCAGAGAGATATATACCATAACTCTGAGGAGCTGCTCATGCTTAACAGGTTACTTGAATCGTTGAACAATGCAGTATTGGGAAACGGTCTCGCTTATAATATATTTTTGGTTACTTGCAAAGAGTCGGATCGGATAGAAGAGTACATTCATGCGCATTTTCTTGTGCTCGATGAGTACGAAATAGCCGGGAAGAGCGTTTGCACGGCTATCGAACCCATCTCGAAAAGGAATTCGCTCCCATATGGTGTAGATTATTCGAAAGAGTTTCTTAGGTTTTATGGTTCGCATGCGATAAATCGCACTCTGCAGACAGTGACGCCGCAAGGTGAAGAAGGTATATGCATAGGAACATTCCTAAAAGATAGCATTGCAGATACAGGAAAGAAAGTATGTATCGATCAGGCAACATTGAATCTTGGTTTTGTAATAACAGGTCTTCCCGGGTCGGGAAAGACGAGGGAGGCAATGTCAGTGATAGATTCTGTACTTGCGCGGCTGGAAGGTAAAAAGCCAGCAGTATTTGTAATAACACCTACAGAGGAATGGAAAGGCTTTGCCGAAGTACATGATATGTTCTTTATCAAAGTACATACAGATGCCACGCCAATAAACTTTTTTCGCTGCCCTGGAAATGTTGATGTTAAGAAGTTTTATGGAGACTTGGCAATGATACTCGCATCTGCTTCGAATGCAGGGCCTTATCAGAATCCTATCGAGAAGTCAATGCTTAACGCATTCAAAATCGTATTTAGTGAGGAGAGGAGCCCGAGTCCGATCTCCGTTTACAGTGAGATAGAAGAATCAATTATCAAGCATCACGGAAAGCGAACAAATGTCGGGATTAAGTACACCAAACATGGTGAGAATATAAAATCTTCCCTTGAGGACCTGAGAGGTATACTAAGTATGCCACAATATTGCGTGAGTGAAGGGATAAAGATAGAGGATCTTCTTGATAATGGTGCGGTCTTTGACCTTTCAGGAGCTAGCACAAATGTAAAGAGATACCTTTATGCGCTTATCCTCAACCAGATATATTCGATTGCGTCACAGTTTGACCTAAATGGGGATGGTGAACTTAGGCTCCTTATATGTATAGAAGAGGCACAAACAATATTTGGTAGTATTGAATCGCCTGCGGTGCGCGACATAAAGCAACGGATACAGGATTTTAGGAAGCAGGGTGTAGGTATAATGCTACTTACGCACAGTGTAAACGATATAGAAGTAGGGATAAGACGGTTGTGCCAGCTGAAGCTTTACCTTAAGCAAGCCGCAGATACTGCACAGATAGCTGCAAAAGACCTTATATTTGGAAATGTAGAACAGGAGGATGTAACACTTAAGTTAAAAATTTTGGATTCTGGAATTGGTGCTTTCAGTTATGTATTAAGAGATGGTTATCATAAGAAGCAACAGGAAAGTATATTCTTGAAAACGAATAGTTACCAGATTCCGGTCCCTGAGAGTAGAACAAACCAGATAGATAAATATGTTAAAGACCTTAGAGTAGGCGTGGCAAAACCTATAAAATGCAGAATACATTTAATGCTCGATAATAGAACAGAGGTAACTACAATACAGCTAAAGAAGCATTATGAATTAATTATATCATATCTAAAGGAAGAGATAGAACGGGTAGAATTGGATAAGATAGAAAACATAGAGATGCAGTTACTTGATGGTGTAAATTACGAAATAGGACTACAGAACGAGAAGGGAAGGCAGGTAAAGCGATTTGAGGTAAAAGCAGTAAGAGACATTTATCTCGATATAAAAGGTGACGCGTAAATGTGCATGACGGGCATATGTAGTACAAATGTAAACAAAAAGTAATATTTAAATATCTTCTTCACCATAATAGATATGGTGATTATGTGAGTGATGTTATAAGTATAAGAATTACAGGAGAACTTAAGGAGAAAATGAGCAGATATGACATTAATTGGAGTGCAGATTTTCGTACATATGTGGAAGATAGAATAAATAATTTGGAATTGATGAAATTACTTACTGCATTCTCAAAGAGAATGAAACATATGAAAGAAGTAGAGGATAGTACAGATTTGATAAGGGAGGATAGGGATTCTAGATGATTATATTAGACGCAAGCGCATTGGTAAAGCTTGTTGTAAGAGAAAGGGAGTCGAACATAGCAATATACGCAGTAAATAGTGCTATTCAGAACGGTGAAATGATAGCAAGTCCAGAAATATCTCTTTTAGAAACCTTAAATAGACTATGGAAACACCACGTGTTTGCCAAGGATGTGAGTACTAAAGAGTACTATGAGGCGGTGGAAAGGACACAGATGACGTGGGCGAGGATTAAGAAAATTATAATAGATAGTAGTATCTTAGATCTCGCAACAAAACTAGCAATAGAAAATAAGATTACAGTATATGATGCTGTTTATTTGTCTTCTAGTAAATTAAACAATGCAACCTTATTCAGTTTTGATAAAAAAATGTTGCAGGCCTGTGAGAGATTGGACATTAGATCATTAAAAATAGAGATTAGGTAATAGGTAAATTTTAAAGTCAGAAATAAATGGTAGACTGTAGTTTTGCTAAGTTTTTCAGCCTTTTGTGACGCCCAAAGGCACAAGCTTTGCGACTATGTTTGATATCTTTGCCCCTTCTATGCTCTGGACCACATCATCGACACTCTTGTAAGCCCACTCCGCCTCCTCGCTTATGAGCTTCTGGTCCCTTACCCGAATCTCTATGCCCTTGCTCTTCAGGTCTCCGAGGGTCCTCGATGCAGGTATCTCGCTTATTGCCTGATGTCTTGACATCACTCTTCCCGAGCCATGGCACGACGAGCCGAAGGTTTCCGTCATGGCCTCGCTCCTTCCGGCAAGCACGTAGCTTGCGCTTCCCATACTGCCAGGTATCAGAACCGGTTGGCCCAGCTCCCTGTACTTCTTCGGTATGTCATCCCTTCCGGGACCAAATGCTCTTGTTGCGCCCTTCCTGTGAACATAGAGCTTCATACGCTTGCCATCCACAACATGTTCCTCCAGCTTGGCTATGTTGTGAGCCACGTCATAGAGCAGATCCATTCCGAGCGCGTCTGCGCTCTTGCCGAATATTTCCTCGAAGCTTTCCTGATGGAGTTCGTCATTATCTGTCTGTTCGTGAATGCGAAGTTTACGGCGCAGCGCATGGATTTAAGATAGGATTCTGCCTCTTTTGAGTTAGTGTACGCATAACTAAGCTCAGGATCAGGGAGATCTATCTTATTTTTCTGTTGGTACTCTGTGAATGTCCTAAGATAGTCGCTGCATATCTGATGACCAAAACCGCGGGAACCACTATGTATCAGTATTGTAACGTTGTCCGCCTCAAGTCCGAAGCCCTTTGCTATTTTCGAATCAAATATTTTACTTATACGTTGTATCTCAACGAAATGGTTACCTGCGCCGAGGGTTCCTAACTGATGAAGACCACGTTTCTTTGCCATGGGGCTTACTTCATTAAAATCAGCACCAGTTATTGTTCCGTGTTCTTCGATATGGTCCGCATCATCAGCAAATCCGAACCCTTTGTCAACCATGTATTGTACACCTTCAATTGCCACCTTTTCGAGGTCGTTTCTGCTGAACTTGAGGTCTATTTTGCTACCAACACCGCTCGGTACGTTTTTCATGAGCGTGTCCATGAGTTTGCTCAGCTTAGGTTTCACTTCTGATACAGTCAGATTGGTTTTTATTAATCTGACACCGCAATTGATATCGTAGCCCACAGCACCAGGGGAGATAATCCCTTCCTCAGCATCGAAAGCAGCAACGCCGCCGATAGGAAAAGAATAACCTTCATGCGCATCAGGCATCAGTACCATATGCTTAATTATTTTTGGTAGCGATGCGGCATTCATTGCCTGCTTTAGCGTCCTGTCTTTGCTTATACTGCTTCTTATGTTTTCGTTTGCGTAGATGTGAATAGGTACATTCATGCTACCCTCTCTCCCAATTTCCCATAAGAAATCAGTTATTTTCTTAATTTCAGCCATTTCCCTTCCTCCATATTATTTAATAGACCATTTTCTATAGTTTTTTTAACTTCATCCTTTTTATAGATATTTAATTGATAGTAATGAGTTCCAATACCATTAACCATTTCATTTAATTTTGATTCTATACAGTAGTTCCGAAACTGCACGTTCTATAAAAGTTTCTTGATATATCGTTCAACAATGCGGAAGTTTGACGACCCCGCCAAGTTGAGAAGAACATGAGAACCATAACAAATGTAAAGAATATAATACCCACTACTGTCAGGAAGACAGTTGCAGACTTGATAAAACCCCTTATATCAGAATCGAGGCATTCACAATACAAAAAAGAACAGATAACCGATGTTTTGATTACGGCCTCACTAATGCATGAGAGTTTGGAAACAACTGCAAAAGAACCGATTAGTGATACTGTTTTCTTACGGATAACAAGAAGCTACAAGAAACTTCGTAAAATCATAAGAAAAGGAAGACCAAAAATCGATAAGGAAGTTGACCTGGCGATAGATGTTCATGATGAAATGTATCACGGTGAGAAAAAGAGAGGAATTGTTGGAACCAAACCAAAGAATGGAAGTCATTTTGCATTCAAATTCCTTGCTGTAAGGATAGTTTCTGGAAATATGCAATATATCGTAGATATAATACCACTATTGAAAAAGAGCGTTACCCAACCAACAATAAATGCGATAGAGGAACTTCGTAGGAAATACAATATAAGATATGTGCTAATGGATGGAGAATTTTATTCATCTGGTCTTCTTATCTACCTCGACAAAAGAGGAATAGTATATGTGTGTAGACGTAAATATTCCTCCGCTTTGAACAGCCAAGATTTACCATATAAGAAAGCTGTACTGTACCCAATCAAAGTGAATAATGAAAATGTCCAAAAAGAATGTTTTGTATACAGATTTCATAGAAGGAAAGACGACTTTTACCTTGCATCTAATATGAAAGAACGGGCTGGTAAAATAAGGAAACTATTCAGAATAAGGTGGCGAATAGAAACCGCATTTAGAGAGGTAAATCGGTTCGAGATAAGGACTTGTACAAGAAGCAGATTCATCAGACTATTCTTCTATGTCATCTCATGTGTTCTGTATAATATATGGATGTCGATTAGGGGTCATGTAAGGAAAACCGTGGTTAGGATGAATGATTTGAAACATGCACTCTTAGAATTCGTTATGTGTAATTCACCAAAGATAACAATATTCGGTATAGGGTTATACACTAGGTAGCTGTGTTTTTATTGGCTTTCTTTCGGTTTGTTTGAAGAAAAAGGTTTAGGATATCTTACCATTCTTTAGCAATTTAAATGCTCATCTATTGGTTGTCGTTTGTTAAGTTGCTTGTTATATTTATTCTAACTTCAGTTACGGAGCCGTTGCTGCCTGTAAAAACACTTTGGTTCCTGTCAAGATATGGGCAAAAACCACCACAAATCTGACCAATAATAGATAATCTATAATTAGTTTTTGGTTTCAAGTTATGCAATATAACCTTATGCCCTCCATTAAAACTGAAACAACCAGCATAAGCATAGGGATTAGGTTCTGAATTTGGTGTAGTATTTTCTGGAATGGATGCACTATAATTAAAAGAATATCCAGTAATTGTTAAATTAAGACTGCGGGCGCATGTCCTTTGCTTATATTTAAATCCACACTAACCGTTGCATTGCCATTTGATTGACTACTTACATAAAGAGTTTCAGTAGAATTTTCTATAGGAAAATTAGGTTTGTAGTTATTGTTACTAAAAACTCCTAAAGACCATATACCAAAAACTATCAATAATACCAGTATGACTATGATTAATAAGATAATGATATTTGATTTTGCCATAATATTGATTGTATAGTACTGTTTTTATTGGTTTAGTTGAACAGAATGCTCGGTTTCGGAACTACTGTATAGAGAATATAGTTTCCAACTTTTTCTTTAGAGTCATAAGGTTCTCTTTTTTATTTGATATAATTCTAATTACGCCATTATCTGACCGCATTCTTGCTTTTTTCTGCATCAGAACTTTTATAGAATTCCTTAATTCCGTGGTCTTTTTCGGAAAGTTCCAACTATATACCATATAGTCATTTACTGCTTTTTGCAATTTTATGCTTTTTTGAGGATGATAAAAATCTATAGTTTTCTTGAATCTAGTTAGGTTTTCTTTACCGTAGATATAAAGACGAAATATATTTCGGCCGTTCTTCTTTTTAAGTTTAGATTTTATCCCATTTTTAGCCAATTCGGATTTAACTTGTTTAAGGCCAAATAGATTGACACAATCGACACCGATCAATCTGCTCTTGTGGCGTTCAATACTAACCCAGCCCTCACAATCGAAATAGGTCCTTAACCATGCCTTACTCAATTTTTTATTTAGTTGTGGCATTCGCCATTCCCAAGAATAAAAGCTTCCAAAATTTTGAGTTAAAAATTCATAGACATGTTTTGAGTTCTTATAGCATCTTTGTCCTTCCACCAGTTTTGGTTTTATACCCCAGTATTTTTCGAATCTTTTCTGAAAATCTTTTAATAGTAACAAGTTTGTGTTCCGCAAACCTATAGTATAATATTTGTGTTTTTGTCTGGATGGATTTTTTATTACATAACCATCAGCACATAGATATGCATGGATTACTGCTAAATCCTCATTTAATTCCATTATTTAATTTAGAAACTTGAATTATTATACCCTATGTTTATCGTGCATAGATAGCACGTAATAGGACATATACGATTATGCACACATCTGTTATTTCTTATCCTTATAAGAGACCATTTATTTTCTTGATCATTAGCTCAAGCCGATTTAACTTTTGACCTGCGCTCGAATTTTTCAGAGTACTTTCTATCAACAAATGCCTTTGCCCATACATCAGCAGCTTTTATCTGGCTTATTGTTGGATTCTGGGTCGCCTCATGCGCTTTCAAGGCGCATCCAATCATGTATGGTATGTACTGTATCTCTATTTTACCCTTGAGGTATAGCCCTACAGCCTTTTCGTCAGCCCCGTTCAATACCGCCGTTGCTGTGCCGCCAGTATGCATGGCACTCCTTGCAAGTTGTAGGCATATGAACTTTGTAGGTTCGTCATTGTAATATTCGTGCGTTTTTCCCCTGAGTTCCAGCCTGGGAAACTTATTAGGTTCCCGGTTAGGATAGGTAAGCGCATACTGAATTGGAAGTCGCATGTCATGCGGCCCTAGGGACGCCTTCATTGTCCCGTCAACAAAACATACGGTAGAATGGTTTTCGCTTTGTGGGTGCACAAGCACCTCTATCTTTTCCTGCGGTATGTTGAAGAGCCATGACATCTCTATTATCTCAAAACCCTTGTTCATCATGGTTGCAGAATCTATTGTTATCCGCTGCCCCATAACCCACTTCGGATGTTTAAGTGCCGCTTCAGGGGGCAGATCCCTGAGCACTTTTGGATCGCGGCGGAAAGGTCCTCCAGACCCGGTAAGCAATATCTTTTCTATGTTTTCTGTTTTTTCCCCTTGAATTATTTGCCACACACCATTGGGTTCGCTGTCTATAGGATGCAGACTAATTATTGGGTGCCTCAGATTTGCGTTGTTTCTTTTTACAGCATCCATCACAAGTTTACCTGCAGTGACCAAAGATTCCTTGTTTGCAAAGGCAAGGGTCTTGCAGTTTTCTATTGCTGCCATAGTCATGTCCAAGCCGGCAATACCCACCGCGGCATTGACCACCATGTCAATATCATAGCCAGTGCTTATAGTGATGGCATTTTCCGCGCCGGAAACTACCGTGGTGCGCACACCCCTGATCTTGTTTTTCAGCTCTTTTTCTTTTTCCTCGTTCACTACAGCTGCATATCGTGGATTATATTTCATTATTTGCATTGCAAGCAGCTCCACATTGTTGTTGCAGACCAATGAGACAACTTCGAATTGATTTGGTAGTGCATCCACTACCTCGAGTGTCTGCGTACCTATGGAACCTGTAGATCCAACTATTGCTAGTCTTTTCATATTTATCACCTGTTGAGGTTGCGCTTGTGCAGTGCACAAGTGTGTCATTTTTCAGCGACTCTCTTATTCATCACTAATCAGAAATACCTCGGATCATCACCGTAGTATATGGATTATGCTACTTATTATGTTTTGCTTTTGGGGTTCCAGCTGCGGTTTATTCCTCGTTGTTGCCGGTTATTATGACTAGGATATCATTGCCCTTGAAGAGTTTTGGATTCCCGCTTGCCATCTTTATGAATCCCGCAAGGCCTGCCGCCCCTCCAGGCTCTGCAGCTATCCCGGTTGACTTGTAGAGCAATGCTATTGCCTTTGTTATCTCGCTGTCGCTAACCCTCTCCGCTGATCCCTTTGTCTCCCTTATTGCATTGAGGCCCTCGAAACCGAAGGTTGGGTAGCCTACAGCTATCGCATCAGCCTTTGTGCCTGATTTTACGTAGTTCACGCCCCTCCCGTTCTCATACGCACTTATGATAGGGTCGCATTTGCTTGACTGGATTGCTATCAGCTTCGGCATTTTGCTTATCAGGCCAAGATATTTGAATTCCTTCAGGCCCTTGAATATCGCTGCAAGTAGTGTGGAATTTCCCACCTGTGCTATTATGTAGTCAGGCACGTGGTAGTCCATCTGTTCTATCACCTCGAAAATTAGGCTCTTCTGCCCCTCTTTCCTGTAATGGTAATCACCGCACAGAAAGACCTTTCCTTTCGCTGCGAACATCTCCGCGGCATTTAGCGAATCGTTGAAATCGCCATCTATCTCTTTTATCGCAGCCCCCTGAGCCCTTATCTTTGCCATCTTTTCCTTATTTGCACTTTTACTTATGAATATTGTGCACTTCATGTGCTCCTCCTTCGCATACCTGGCAAGGGAAAGGCCCATGTTTCCTGTCGATGCACAGCACACTTCGCTAAATCCCAGTTCTCTTGCCTTGCTCATCTCTACCGATGAACCTCTGTCCTTGAATGTTCGTGTTGGGTTTCCAGTCTCTACCTTAAGATGAAGGCCGGTAGTTTCCCACACTCCTCTCAATTTTACATCCTTACGCAGCTCGGTGCCGCCCTCATTCAGGCTCACAAGACGTTTGCTTACCGGAAAGAAGCCTGCGTATTTCTTATGAGTTATCTTTGCCCTTTTGAAATTGCTTTCGAGTCTTAGCTTCCTGTAATCATAGGTTACCTCCAGTATGCCGTTGCATATTATGCACCTGAACTCCTTCGCGTTCTCCGGATATTTCGCGCTGCAGTTTGTGCACACCAACCTGTAATCAATCGTGGAATCACAATATCTAATCAGCAGCAAGAATTTATATTTGCAACTATTGGTTATTTTTAGCTGCGTTTGCCTTTCTTTCGCTAGGGTAGACATCGTGTTTGGTGTAAATCAGCTTGCTTATCTTTCTGGTATCGCCGGCGCGCACGCCGTTGAAAAAGTCCTTTGCGCGTTTTAGTGACTTTTCCTCCTTTGCGAGTCGCGCTGTCCTTATTGCTCTTGTGTAGTTCGGGCTGACTGCGATAAACTTTATTCTGTATTTGCTCCCGAAAACCTTTTGGAAGATGAACCTTGTCCTACTAATGTGATAATCGGATGTTACCACCGCAATCCGACCCAATCTTTTTCGTGCCAATAAGAGCCTGGAGAAATAGGCATTGCCTATAGTATCCCTCGAGCTTTCCTCAAGTAGTATGCTCTCCTCCGGGACCCCTAGGCGCGTAGCAAAATCCCTCATCGCTGCAGCCTCCGTCTTTGCCGGCGTAACACCCTTCCAGGCCTGGTATTTTCCCGCCATGAGCATGTGAGTATAATTACCGTTGTTGAAGACTTCCACACCCTTGTTTACCCTAAGCCGCGCCTCCTCCGGAAGCATCCCTTGCTCATCCACATCAAACGCTAGCACTAGTACAATGTCAATTGGCATGAATCTCACGCTGGTATTGTTAATCTGGCCGTGGCTTTCACTTACTTTACCGGCACGATAAATATATTAATGGAATGAAATAATTATCTTAGTATTTTCTTAGGTGAATCCATGGACAAGAGTGCAAGATACGAAGTAAAGGACCTGCAACTGGCAGAACAGGGAATGCTCAATATAGAATTGGCCGAACAGCAGATGGCCATAGTGCTCAAGATAAGGGAACGATTCGCGAGGGAAAAGCCATTCAAGGGTTTGCGGATAGGGATGGCGCTGCACCTGACCAAGGAGACTGCGGTTCTTGTAAGGACGCTTGTTGCTGGTTGTGCAGAGGTCTCTATAGCGAGCTGCAATCCGCTCTCGACACAGGATGATGTCGCAGCGGCGCTTGCCAAGGAGGGAGTAGGCGTCTTTGGTTACAAGGGAGAGGATGTGAAGAAGTATTATGAATTTATTGACAGGGTCATTGCAACAAAGCCCCAGATAACGATAGACGACGGCTGCGACCTCGTGACGCGCATACACAAGGATTATACCGCACAGATAAAGGACATCATCGGCGGTTGCGAGGAGACCACAACAGGAGTCATAAGGCTAAGGGCGATGGAGAAGGAATCGAAGCTAAGATATCCGGTTGTTGCAGTTAACGACAACAAGACAAAGCACCTTCTTGACAATTATTACGGAACTGGGCAGTCCACAATAGACGGAATAGTAAGGGCGACAAACACACTCATTGCCGGAAAGAGCTTTGTTGTTGCGGGCTACGGCAGCTGCGGCAAGGGACTGTCATTGAGGGCAAGGGGTATGGGAGCGAATGTGATCGTCACTGAGGTGGACCACTTCAAGGGATTGCAGGCCGCGCTTGACGGATTTAGGGTGATGCCGATGGCTGAGGCGGCCAAATTGGGCGACATATTCTGCACGGTCACCGGTGACATCAATGTCATAGACATGGTCCACATAAAGGCGATGAAAAGCGGAGCCATACTCGCCAATTCGGGACACTTCGATGCCGAGATAAACATAAAGGCGCTTAACAAGAGTTACAAGAAGAGAAGGATGCGCGACTCGCTTGAGGAATATGATGTAGATGGCAAGAAGATATACATCTGCGCAGAAGGAAGGCTGGTTAACCTTGCTGCCGCGGAGGGGCATCCGAGCCAGGTAATGGCAACAAGCTTTGCCGGCCAGGCGCTTGCATGCGAATACATAGTGAGCAACAAAGCAAAGCTAAAGGCGGGAGTGATAATGCTGCCCGAAAGCCTTGATAATGACATAGCAAGGCTCCAGCTTGAGGCGCTTGGAATAAGGATAGACAGGCTTACAAAGGAGCAGATGGATTATCTTTCAGGATGGGGAGAGGGCACCTGAATACAGTAATCCATGGTGCAACCCTGTATAAGAAGGCAGGTATTAATAAAGATACATTCATATCATAATTGATCTGGGCATGTGCAGGAATCGGAACTTTATGCACAGATTGCGGGGTATGGTATAGTATGGCAAAAAGCAAAAGGCGGTTTTTTACAGCACAAAGGATATTCGCATTGTTTCTAATGATAACTGCGGTAATACAGATACTCAACTCCGTAGCCGCGGTCCAGTGGAAAGACCAAGTAACCTCCATTCTGCAAACAAGACGTCCCTATTTTTCCGATACCGTTGGTGATATAGCCGGTGCTATTAGCATACTATGGTGGTTCGTGATCTTCTTTGGAGGGGTATTCCTGTTTATTGACAGGGATCTGGTAACCTTCTTTGACAGAGCGTTTAAAGATAACAGATAGTCTGCCGTAGACATGCAGACTATTGAATCCAAATCAGCCGTTACTTCTTTTTCCTTGAGGCGTGCGACGAACTGTTATGTGCAAGGTAGTGCCCTGCAAATGCACCTATTGCGCCAAGTATGATCCCGACTATTAGCCCGACCACGTCACCGCCTGCGCTGCCCGTATGCTTAAAGACAGACTGGTAGAGTATGATGAAGCCTATGATTATGTAGATCAGACCCGCAAGTCCTCCTGCAATAAGCGCATCATCACGCTTGCCCTTTATCATCCAGCCGGCTATGAAGCCGCCAATAAGCATGGCTATGAAGCTGAAGCTGTAGACTATGCTTGGAACAGCAAAACCGATAATAAGCTCTATTATGATTATGACTATTCCGCCTATTATCCCTGTTTTTACTATCTCGTTAGTGCCCATATCAAGACCCCCGAGTATCATAAGAAAATAAGATTTATAAATGTATAAGTAGGATTCATGTATTTTTAATAGGAGAAATGCCATGGGAATTCGGCTTTATTGTTAGCGTGAAGTTAGCAGCTTTATGTAATATTTAGTATCCCCATACAGGGTAAACTCGCTGTCGCCAGACCAGGATTCGCGCCACCCATTTTCCTTAGTATGTGCAAACATCGGGACTTTCGCAGCATAAACCTCTGCTTCCTTATTCAGATATATATCCATTGTGCCAGTCTTCGCGCTTAGCTTAATTCCGATTAGCTTCCCCGCCTTTTCATTCGCCATGCTTTTCCCGCCATCCACAAGTATCCACTTATTATCCACTTTAAACTTGCAGTTGCCTTCCCTAAAGCAATCTAGTTCAATAGATGAGATAAAACCGGCAAATTTTATCTCCTTTTGATCTTTCTCCATGTTAACAGTTAAACTATTCAGAAGAATGTTTTTATCTGTTTTCATCAAGTTGGTTCTGTAGTTGTCATAAAAATGGAGACGCCCTCGCCGGGATTTGAACCCGGATCACAGGCTCCGCAAGCCCGCGTTCTATCCAAGTTATACTACAAGGGCACTGTTAATGCTTTATAAGCTTTTCTTCTATACTTATTTAGATTTGCACTTTATTTATCATTTTGTAGTTATTATGATTTGGTTCCCATGGCATTCCATTCTTACCTTACGATAATCATACCGGCGATCCTTGCCTTCGTGATTACTGTCATAACGACGCTATTCCTCATGCAGTATATGTTCGAATCTGGCGTAACCGCGGTTGACCACAACAAGAAGAAGGCGCCCACCCTTCCGAGCGGATGCGGAAGCGCCGTCGCCTTTGGTTTCGTGGTAGGGCTTCTCACATACATCTTTGGCAGGAGCTTCTCCTTCTACATCGGATACGCAAACCTTGAGTACATATTCGCCACGGTCGTCGCCGTATTCTTCATATCATTCACAGGCTTCATAGATGACATAAACGTCAAAAAGCAGAGCGTCAGGACCACTGGCATGGATGACACCAGAAAGGGCCTGAAGCAGTGGCAGAAGCCCCTTTTCACGATAGTAGGAGCAATCCCGCTCATGGCAATAAACGCTGGAGTGTCAACAATAAGGATACCCTTGCTTGGAGCTGTCAACTTCGGAGTCCTTTATCCACTCATCATAATACCGCTCGCTGTCATATTCGCCTCCAATGCATTCAACCTTCTTGGCGGGTTCGATGGCATCTCTACCGGCTCCGGGCTTATCGCTAGCCTTGCTTTGCTTGCTTATGCGCTCATATACGGCAGCTATACAGGTGCATTGATAGCCGGGGTTCTTTCAGCTGCGCTTCTTGCATTCCTGCTCTTCAATCTTTATCCCGCAAAGCTGGTGCCTGGTGATGCCTTTACCTATGCGGTAGGCACCGGTCTTGTCTCTGCGATGATACTCGGCCAGATGGAAGCTTTCGGACTCATAGTCTTCATGCCATGGATAATAGAATTCTTCCTGCATCTTAGGAAGAAATTTGATGTTACTGACCTTGGAAAGCTGCAGAGCGATGGCACCTTCAAGGCTCCCTACGGCAAAAGGATATACAGCTGGACTCATCTGATAATGAACAGCGGCAAGTTCAAGGAGTGGGAGATATCCCTAATCATGTGGGTCATATGTATAGGATTTGTGGCTCTTGCATTTGCGATGAAGTACCTTGCACTGCTCTGAGGGTTATAACCCTTGGGTCTATGAATTCCTGCATCGCACTGCTCTTTCTTATCCCATCCTTCCTTATGTGCCTTGGCTTTCCGCGCTTGCTTACCAATCTACCCTTCCCGTTGCCAACATTGCGCGCAAGCGCAAGGTCGGAATTGTTTATCGTTCTCTTCCTACCTGCATAATTAGCATAAAATGTTGCCTCGCTCACCAGACCGTTTACCGTGTCCTGAAGCTCCCTTTCAAGGCTTATGGCGGCCTTCTCCGTGACCTTTGCGGCACCCGCATCCTTAAGAAACTGTTCGATATCGTATAGACTAAACACTCTCTTTTTGACCAAAGGAAACACCCCGTGAATTATTAAAAACCAACCCTTTTAAATAAGGTTGTTTTCAGCATATTAGTGGCACTCTCGCGTCATGTATTTAAAGGCGCACTGACATCTACGATGAATTTCGTGTTATCATGATAAAATTGGGCTTCCATCTGTCGATAGCAGGGTCGCTTGCAAACGCGCCGGCCGAGGCCGCACAGAACGGATATGGAGCCTTCCAAATATTCACCACAAGCTCAAGGTCCTGGGCCAATTCCAGGATAAGCGATGCGGATGCGAAGGCGTTTGCATTGCTGGTGAAGGCCGAGGGGCTTGCGCCCTATGCGCATATGCCATACCTGTGCAACCCTGCATCGACCAACAAAGATGTGCATGATAAGAGCAGGAAGATGCTCATAGACAACATGGGCAACTGCAGGGCTCTTGGCATAAAATCTCTTGTCATGCATACGGGCTCGCATCTTGGTGGAGGGACGGAGATAGGCATAGATAACGTGTCAAGCCTGCTTGGAAGCGCGCTTGGGGAGGTTGATGGCGTAGATGTGCTTCTTGAGAATGGGTCCGGCTACAACAATAGCGTGGGCTCGGAGTTCGGCGAGATAGGCAGGATAATAGAGAAAGTGGGCAGCAAGAGGGTTGGGGTATGTTTTGATACGTGCCATGCATTCGCTGCTGGGTATGACATAAGCACAGAGGATTCGGTAGAAAGGATGGTAAATGAATTCGACAGCGAGATAGGCATCTCAAGACTGAGATTCATACACCTTAACGATGCAAAGCACCCGCTTGGGAGCGGGCTTGACAGGCACTGGCACATAGGCAAGGGTCACATAGGAAGGGATGGATTCATTAGCCTGTTCAGAAACAGGGCTTTCAGAGAGGGTTCATTCATTATGGAGCTGCCGGAGGATTCGGAGACAGGGCACAAGGAAGATATGGAAGCCACAATGTCGATAATAAAGGCTGCCGGGATTAAGTAGTTTGATCTGTACCTACAGACCAAGTATAGTTCCAAGCACGACAACTGCTATACCGCTCCGTATGTTGTCATCTATGGATATGGCAAGGCCCTCTATGAAGGCTAGTATCGCTGCCAGAAGTATCGCATACATGCCGATGAAGAAGTAACCGAGTATTGCAGTGATAAGGAAGAATGCGAGGCTGCCGATTATGGTCTTGTATCTGTTGTACGGCAACGGCGCCGCACCTCTTGCGCTTATGCCGATTATCGTTGCTGCTGAATCGCCGAAGAAGACCGCCACTATCCCAAATAGCAGAAGTGGAGGACTGCCAGCGAATCCAAGCATGAGTGCGGTGCTTGCGGCAAGATATGATGCCCCCAATCCATAGCTCACATTCTTTCTCTCGAGGTCCTTTGCGCGGGTGTATATCGGTTTTACCCTCACATTGGCAAGTATGTTGTTTACAAAATATCCGAATATGAGAAGCGCGAATATTACCAATACCCCACTTAGATAGCCGAAGTAGTATAGCGCCACGATCAGCACTATCCCAAGGCTTATCTGTATTATGTCGCGGTTTATCTCCGTCTTCTTTCTCCTTTTGGTGTCGAATGTGTCGGACTTTTTCTCATTCAGGGCGAATTCCCTGTAAAGCAGGCCGTATATTGTTCCTATGGCAAACATGCCGGCAAATACTGTCGCTCCCCCATAGGCGCTGATGTATATTCCCGCCCCTAGAAGCGTTATCGCGAGAAGGCTGACGAATATGTAGGGCTTTGATATGTAGAATATCGCAAGTATTGTGGCAAGTATGCCTATGCACAGGTCAAGTGCAAGTATATTATAATAATTTGCGCCCATCACCGCAACAAGCCTATATATGACGACTATGGTGACAACAGTCGCGATAAGCGGCATTATGTTTAGTACTTCGCGCTTTCTTACAGTGTAAAGGAAGTAGAACGCAACTACGAATGTGGTAAGGATTGCGAACAGCAATGTATATATTCCTATTATGTTTGGCATATCTGCACCGTTATGGGTAGACTCTGTTTATCATCCTTGGGAATGGTATCGCATCCCTTATGTGCTCAAGGTTCAGCATCCATTTTATGAGGCGTTCGGTGCCAAGACCGAATCCGGCATGGGGCACTGAGCCATATTTCCTAAGATCTATATACCATTTGTAATTATCAATGTTTAGATTCATCTCCTTCATCCTTCTTATAAGCTCCTCTTCCTTCCATATCCTCTCGCTGCCGCCGACTATCTCGCCATGGCCCCTCGGCGCAAGCATGTCCGCGCACGCCACCGTGCGATTGTCCTTGTTGACAGGCATGTAGAATGCCTTTATCTCCTTTGGCCAGTTGTAGACGAATATCGGCTTTTCTTCCTCCTTTGTTAGAAGATGCTCCTCTTCCACTCCGAAGTCATCGCCCCACTTCTTGTCAGACCCCAGATCGCCCAGAATCTGTATGGCCTTGTCGTAGCTTATCTTCTTGAATGGTGGCTTTATCATGAGGAGCGTCTGCGGATCCACATTGAGCTCTTTCAGTATGTCCGTGTTGTTCTTCGCCAGCTTGTTCGCGACATAGCTCACCAGCTGAGATTGCAGCTGCATGTTCATCTTGTTATCGAAGTATGCCATCTCAGGCTCCAGCATCCAGAATTCGGCAAGATGCTTTACGGTCCTGGACTTCTCCGCCCTGTAGGCAGGGGCGAGGGTGTAAACCCTGTCAAGCGCATACACCATTGCTTCGGAGTAGAGCTGTGATGATTCCGTAAGGTATACCTTCCTGTCGAAGTACTCGACCTCGAAGAGGTTTGCGCCGGTTTCTCCCGCTGACGCAGTAAGAAGCGGAGGGCTTATCTCGTAGAACTTGTGCCTGTCAAGGAATTCCCTTAGATAGCTGAACACATATGATCGTGCCCTCATTATCATGCGCATGCGCTGGCTCCTCAGCCAGAGGTGCCTGACATCAAGCAGGAACTCCGCGCTCTGATATTCCGTTATGGGAAACTGCTCCCCGCTGTGTAGGACTTCCAGCTCCTTCACATCCATCTCTATGCCTCCCGGGGCGCGTTCATCCTTCCTAAAGGTGCCGCTCACCAGAATACTTGATTCGAGGTATGCCTTGTCTATTGCATCCCATTCACTCTGCTTGATTGTGCTCCTGTCTATTATGCACTGCAGCGTTCCGGTGTGGTCATGCACAACCGCGAATATCTTGCCACCGCTGCTGCGTTTCCTGTAGATCCAGCACTTTATCACAGCGCTTCCCTTCTTGCTCAGCTTGGCATCCTTTATGCTCAGGGCGCTCTTGTACATCTTTAGCATAGTAACACTTTCGAATGTCTAGTTAAAAAGCTTTTGTTTAATTTAACATTTAGCATTATATTATCAGTATGACCCAGGCTGCGATTATGAATCCCACAACGACAATTATGGGCACTAGCAGCCTCGTTATCCCGAATATCGAATTTGCGGTGGCGATTATGTTCTCCATCGCATCCTGACCCCAGACCTTGAAGCGCTTCATCTCGTTCCTGCTGTGATAGACACTTACAGGCTCCACATTCGAAAGCGCCTTCTCGATCGTCTCGTCCAGCACGCCAACAAGCTTCTGGTATTTGGTGTATCTCCCAAGCACGTTCGATGCGTTGAACTCTAGTGAATTGACCGCATGGGTATCGGTAGTGTAGAGCTCCGCGTCTATGCCATACTTCGCCTTTATGTGACGCAGTACACCTTCGCGGAATGTTGGGAGAATGTTGTTTGCATTCGCCTGTATCAACATGTTCGAATAGCCGTTGAACTTGAATACAGCCACATTGAGATTGCCGCGCGCGATGTCTGGAGGGCAGCCCAACCTGAAGTATAACTCCTTGCTTGCTATGCCCATGCGTATGCTCTTGCCCTTGTGCGATGGCTTCCCCAATGCCTTTATCGCCTTTATGTACTCCTTTGCGAATGGTGAGTTGAATTTGATCCCGTCAAGCTCTGCCTTTGGCGCCGTCTCATACCTTGAGTTGTGCGCATCGACAAGTATTGATGTGCCAAGCTTCGCATCAAGAAGCTCCCTGAATAGTACAGCGCTTTCAAGCGAGACGTCCTCCGTTACCTTCGGCGCCCTTGTCATCGTCACAAGCGAGACATTCCCAAACATCAGCGCATTCACCCTTGAGTTTCCGTATTCGCTTTTCAGCATAGAGAACTGCGAGCCCTTCCTGCTGGTGAGTTTTGAATTCTTTACGCCATTGTCGAGCGAGTCTCGCACCGCGTTGAACTGGTTGCTTGATATCGGATTGTTATCCATGTCGACAGCGCAATGCATTATGAATGTGGGCGCCTTATACTTCGTCTCGGAATAACGCTCCAGTAGGTATGGGAAGTTGCTCCCGCCGAGCGTCCCGGACGGGCCGTAGTGTATGTCTGGGGCGAAGAATATGCCCTTTATGGTGCCCTTCTCATTCTTGAAGAGCAAGGTATCCGTACGTATGTCGTTGAATGTGCCGAAATTGAGCCCGAATGGTGTTGATATGTTTATGTCGAAGAGCCAGTTCTGTATCATCTGCGACACCGCATCGAAGCTGTGGAAGCCGTAGCTCTTCTTGTAGGGCCTGTCAACGATGTATATGATGGCGTAGCTTATGAGCAGGAAGATGAATATTCCGGAATAGAGCTTGAGAAGTAGTATGTTGAATGGGGTGCTGAACGTGAATATCGCCCTGCTTGAGGGCACATAGAGGAGGATGTTAAGCGTTGGCTGGACAAGCGCAAGGAATACCGCCCTTTTCCTCTGCCCAAGGACAACCTTGTTGGCAAAGAACCACCACCCGAATATGCTTGCGTCGCCGACAAGTATTATCACGCTTGCTACGGCAATATTGCTTGTGAGTATGTAGACCAGGCTGCCAAGCAGCACGAATATAGAATAGGAGATTGTACCTATTATGGATATGAAGAAGATGTATTTGACATCCACATACCTCTTGAAGGCCTTGACTATCAATATGGTGAGCAGCGTAGGAAGCATTATGGCAAGTATGCCGGTCACCGAACCGCTGGCCATTAGGTAATAAAAGCTGTTGTTTATCGAATTGTGGTTTATCAGCGCTACCGATGCTATGCCGGTAACAACGCTCATCACAAGCAGCATTATGAATAGCACATAGGTTCCCGGCAACCCTATTGAGAATGGGTTCAGATCCTTCAGGAACTTGTCATATCCTTTTGAAGCCATATGGACATCTCAATCTTTCTGAAATGGCACAATAGGAAGCGACTATAGACATCGCCGTGCCCACTTCTATCTCCCAAACCTTCTCTGCCTTTCAGAGAAGACTTTCAGTGCCTTCTCAAGGTCCTTCTTTTCGAAATCAGGCCAGTACTTCTTAGCAAAATAGAGCTCTGAATAATCCGACTGCCATGGAAGGAATCCGGAAAGGCGTTCCTCGCCAGATGTCCTTATTATGTAATCCACCTCCGGGATCGATGCTGTGCGCATCCTCTGTGTTATGAGATCAGGAGTTATGCGCTCCGTCTTCCCGTGCAATGCGTCATTGTACAGGCTCTTGAATGCGTACATGAGATCGTCCTTGCCGCCATAGCCAACGAGCACGTTTATAGTGAAGTCCCTGTAGGCATTGGTCTCCCTTTGAAGGGAGAGCAGTGCCGACTTGACATTCTTCGGCAGAAGGCTTAGATTGCCCATTATCTTGATGCGTGCGCCGTTGTCCTTGAGCTTTGCGAGAAGTTTTGGATCGTGTGCCCAATGCACAAGAAGCCCGTATATTATGCTTACCTCAGACTTGCCGCGGTTTTTCACGTTCTCTGTCGAGAGCGCCCATACGGTAAGAGTGTTGACGCCAAAATCCTTCGCCCATATGCCGAAGTTTATGAATTTGTCGAAGCCCATCTGGTAGCCCTTCAATACGGAGAACCTGTGCGAATTAGACCAGCGCCTGTTGCCGTCGGGTATAAGTGCCAGATGGTTTGGTACGTTCGAAAGTTTTTTGCCAGTTCTGCCTTTCATTAGCATATACACCTGATACATTTGGTCGCTTTAAACTTATTAGTTATTAACATCGATGTCTTTAAATACCTATTGTAGTCTGAAGAGACATCGCACGCAACTTCTCCCGCGGTTGCTGCGGGAAAGGATGACACTAATGCATGCCCCTATTAGGCGCCAAGCATCCTACATGAATAATAGGCTGTGCGGAATCATGTGTACACATGATCGCCGCTGCCGGTTATTGACTGGTGGGATATGGTGTTTGCATATACCGAATCCGAGCTTCCCGTAATCTTCAGGTAATCGATTACAGTATTGTTAAAGTGCATCACTTCTGAGCTTCCGGTCAGGGTGACATTTATCGGCTTGCTTGTCAGCGAGTTGACGTTTATGCTGCTTGAGCTGCCGGTCACTGTCATCGTGTCAAGGCTCAGTATCTTGAATGACTGTACGTCGTCGCTGCTTCCTGTGATTGTCATTGAGGCACTGTTTATTGTAGCATTGAGCACATCATCAGTGCTTCCGGTAAGGGTTTCACCAACTAGTACAGTTTTATAGAATGTCACCTTGTCGCTGCTTCCGGTCAGTGTAAGACTTGCCGTTCCGTTATAGGCATTCAGGATGTCGCTGCTGCCGGTAGCTTTTATGGATATGGAGCAGTCAGGACCTGGCATGACTATCGTTATGTTATCGCTGCTTCCGGTGATTGTTACCCCGCTCTGGTCTGTTATCTTGACAGTCTCGTGGATGCCGCTGCCGGTTATTGATATCGGTGATGCCTTATTGGAGCTGCAGTCGTTTGCTATTGTTGTGGTTGCAGATGTGGTTGATGATGTTGTTGATTTGGAGGTTGTGCTAGATGTTGTCGACTTTGAAGTTGTGGATGAGGTAGAACTTGAGGTTGATGTTGTGGGCTTGGAGGTTGTTGTGGATGTGGACGTTGATGTAGAAGTGGATGTTGATGTTGTTGTTGGGATTGTTGTGGTTATGGAGCTCGTGGATGTCGATGTTGTCGGACTTGTGGTGGATGTTGATGTGGAGGAGGTTGATGTTGTTGTTATTGAAGTGGATGTTGTTGAGGTGGAGGTCGAAGTGGAAGTTGATGAAGTGGATGTTGATGTTGTTGGTATTGTTGTCGAGCTTGATGTTGTGGTTGAGGAGGTCGTGGTTGTAGTGGTTGGGGCATACTGGTTTGTTATTTTGCAGGTTACGCTCTGCCCTACTGACAGTGCGCCGGTGCAGTTTGAGAAGCTTGCCGAATAGTTGGCCAAGAATGGCGAGCCTTCATTAACAATGTATGGCCCTGCGTTAAGTGTTACCAGCACGCCAGTCTCAGAACCCGAGAATGAGGATATGCTTGGTGAGGTTCCCGATACTAGCATTGTGAAATCGCTTGCAGTTAAAGGTCCCCCGCCAGTTACAGTTTTTATGACAGTTAACTTTGGCTGTATGTCGGATTCCCTGATTACGCATATTGGTGTGCCACCCACATAGGCTGTGCCTGTGCAGCCGAGAGTGTAGGTTATGTTATAGCCGGGCACGGGAGATGCCGTTACCGTATAGTTGCCCGCGATAAGTGGTATTGTTGTCCCTGAGCTCGAGCCGGGGAATGTGGTTATTAATGAGGTATTATATACAGATATTATGAATGTGCTCGGGGTTGCTGTGCCGCCGAAGTTGTTTGTCACAAGATCAGCTACAGTAAGTTGCGGTTCAACATCGGATTCGGTTATAACGCATACAGGTGGCGGTGCGAACGGATTGGACGCTGTTGAGCCAACAGATACTGTGCCGGTGCATCCGGAACCGTAAGATATGTTATAGCCTGGAAGTGGGGATGCTGTTACGGTGTATGGCCCTGCAATAAGTGACAGTATTGTCGGGGAACTGGAGGCATTGAATGTTGACACCGTTGTGGTGTCATTAGAAACGGTTATGGAGAACTGGTCTGCTACAGCGGTTCCGCCGAAGTCATTCTTCAGATTGTTTAGCATCACAAGTTGTGGCTCCACATCTGATTCTGTAATTGTGCATACTGGCGAATCGCCGATATTTGCTGTGCCTGTGCACCCTGATGAATATGATATGTTATAGCCCTGAAGTAGGTATTGCGGTGGGTATGCCGATACATAGTAGTCCCCAGGGGCAATTGGCACGTTTGTGCCAAAGCTAGAACCATTGAATATCGCAGTTGTGTTAGTATCATTAGAAACTGTTATATTGAATGCATTTGATGTTAAATTGCCGCCAAAGTTGTTTTCTACATTGTCTATTACAGTTAATAGTGTACCCGTTTCCACAATTTCGCATGATGTCGTATTTTCACCTGTAGTTATGTTGCTGCTAGTGGCAGAGTTGCAAGAGTTTGAATATGCCGTTTCAGTATAACCCGGTACATTAGATATAGAAACATTATAGGGGCCATCACCTATCGCAACGGTTGACAAGGCACTACCGCTGAATTGACTTGGTACTGGACTGTTTCCAGAAATTGAGATGTTGAATGAACTTGGTGTTGCATTCCCTTCGCCGTTCGTCACTACAGTTACACATAAACTAGTTAGGTTTAGACTGGAATTTTGTGGTTTACATGAAGCACCGAATGCCCCTGTAATTGGGCTTATCGTTAAAATACCCACTAAGCTTAGCAGAAAAACTGGCAATATCGCATATTTGACGTTCACATCGACACCCTTAAGGACTCTTTGCATGATTAAGGTATATATTGCTTTTGGAAATTAGGATATACTTTGCTTAAACAAAGGAAGCAATAAAATACACCACTGCATTATATATTGGGGGAGCTGCTTGTCCGTAATTAACTACGATCTTTATGGCGTCGATTCGCTTGATGGGGTGCTGGGCAATGAGCACCAGGTGGCAAAGCTCAGAACATTTGCAAGGGAGATAAACAAGGGCAGGGCATGCACGCCTCTGCTCATGTATGGTCCTACAGGAACTGGCAAGAGCATTGCCGCAAGCCTGCTGGCCAAGGAGAATGGCTGGAACATTGTCGAACTGAACGCGAGCGACTATCGCGACAAGGAAACGATTGCGAACCGTATGCTTTCCGCTGCGACATCCAGATCTCTTTTCGGAAGCAAGAACCTCATACTTCTCGACGAGATAGACGAGACATCTTCGGGATTTGACAAGGGCTCAGGCCCTGCAATAAGCAACCTGATAACTAAATCGAAGAGCCCGATGATATCCATAGCCAACGACATGTGGGACCAGAGCATATCCTTCCTTAGGGGGAAGACAGATCCCGTGGAATTCAGGAAGCTCATGCCAGATACAATACAGAAGATACTAACACGCATCGTTGCGAAGCACCAGCTTGGAATTAGCAAGGAGGTCATCGACATGATATCCAATAGGGCAAACGGCGACGCTCGCAGCGCGATAAATGACATGTCGGTTCTTATAGGCGCAAATGAGGACGCAACAGAGGTGATAGGGCTTCGGGACAGGAAGAGCGACATATTCTACGCGCTTGACCGCATCTTTCTTACAAATACAATTGCCGCACCGCTCAGGGCGGTTACAGGCACTGATGTGACAAACGACATGCTGATAAAGTGGCTTGACGAGAACATACCGAAAAGGTACGCAAGCGGCGATGACATGTACGCGGCCTTCGATTCCCTTTCGCTTGCATCGATGTTCGCGCACAGGGCGCAGCGCTCCCAGTATTACACATACTGGAGGTACATGAATGTGCTGATGTCCAGCGGCGTTGCGCTGGCAAAGAGGCATCTCCCCGAATCGAGGGTTGCTTATTCATTCCCAAGGGCGATAAAGGAGCTCAGCGGCTCAAAGGCATCTAGAGGCCAGGAGAGGGAGATAGCCGCCAAGCTGCAGCGAACATTCCATTCCAGCACTTCTGACATAATAAGGAACGAGATGCGCATGCTTACTAAGATAATCGCGAAATCGATCGTGGAAGAGAAATGCACTAAGGAAGAGGCTGTAGAGGAGCTTGCGCGTGTGTACAGGCTTGAGGAGAAGGAGGTTGAGCACATGCTTGGCATGGCTGCGCTTAATTAGCACTTAAAAGATAAACTTTTATTTACATACGTAGTTTATATTGGTTATATGGAGGGCAAAAAATCGCAGAGCGCTGTTGAGTACCTAACAACATACAGCTGGGCGATACTTGTAATAGCAGTGACGCTTGGCGCGCTCTACACGCTGGGGCTTTTCACTCCGGGAGCTTTTGTCTCGAACCAGTGCATCTTCCCTGCTGATTTCGGTTGCCTAAGCAACTTCTTCTACTCTAACGGCATAATCTTCGTAAACCTTGAGCAGTCGACGCCATCCAGCATAAACATAACCGGGATAGGATGCAACGCTGCGGGACAGCCGACCAATATGACCCAGTACATATTTGCCAACCAGATATTCATGCCCATAGGCTCAAACGTGACTATTTCTACAAACTGCTATGCGAACGGGACAGTATTCGTATCGCAGCCTACAACGATATACAAGGGCTATCTGCTTGTGAACTACACCAGTCTGCAGACAGGGTTCCAGCATGAGCTTGTCGGAAGGATAGTGGACAAGGCGACATAACCGTAGATCCGGGATCATCAAAGCTTTAGAAAGGCTGGCTCTTCACACCCAGCTCTACAAGAAGCATCTGCATGGTCTCCTTCATCTTCTCCGTAGTAGTCTTTATGCTCGCAGCCTGCTTGTGCCCGCCGCCAGATATCGCACCCTTTGTAGACACATTTAAGCGCTCTATTATGTCGAGGAGGTTTACGCTATCTGCGATGTCCTTGCTTATGCGCATGGATATGTAGTTGCCGTAGTGCACTATGGTTATTGTGTTGCCGCTGTTCTCCGTTTCCATATGGTTCTGCAGCTTTGAGCTATACCTTCCGGGCAGCGGGTACACAAGATCCAGCTTCGCTATGTGCTCGAAGTCGAGCACGCATATGTTCGCGCCGTTCGTGCCCCTGTATTTCCTTATGCCCTTTATGCCAGCGTTTATCGCCTCTTCCATGGATGTGCTTGCCTGCATGTATGTGCTCTCCGATTTCTCCTTGTCGTTCAGTATTATGTCCATCTGCTTTGGCTTTGAATAGTTGCTGCTGCTTGTAGATGTAAGGAAATCCAGTATCAGCGATACCATCAGCGCGCTCTTGTCCTTGAAATCCGCATAGGCGCTGTAATCGCTTATCAGTGATGCACCTTTAAGATCGCTCACATCTATCCCTGCGATTATTTCGGCGAGCAGGCATGTCTCCAGTCCCGCCGTAAAGTTTGAATTGCCGCCGAAATCGAAGGCGTTTATGTAGTGGGCCACGCTCTGCCTTGGAAATGTATCGTATGGCAGATGGTGATCAAGCCAGATTATGTCGCAGACGTTTTCAGCTAGCTTTATCGCGGCCTCGCTCTCCGGGCTTGTCCCGAAGTCGGTTATAAGAACAAGAGGACGCTCCGCGCTTTTGTATGATTCGAAAAGCATGCGGTCGGCGTAGAATGCTTCAACGGTATATGCTATGCCCTTGTTCATCTGCCATGATATGCCGCGCTCGCTGATGCACAGCTCCTTTTTCCTTTCAAGTTCTGAGACCGCCCTGTAGAGCGCTATCGCACCGGCAGACCCATCGCCATCGTTGTGGAAGCGCACCACTATAGGAGCACCTGAAAGGTACGCCCTTAGGAATCTTTTTGCCGCGTCTGAGAGCGCCGGAAGCATACGCTTTGCGGTGTCTGCATAGGCCTTATCCTTTAGGTCTAGGCCTTCTGAATTTGAATCGGTGCCTGCCCTCTTTACAAGCGCATCTAGAATGTGTGCATACCTCTCCTTGCTCTTTGCACTCGCGCGATCCTTGAGGATCGCCCTTTCGCCCTGTACGCTTGCAGAATCAAAAAGATCCAGCTGTGTCTCGCTCTTCAGCTGCATTGATGTGTCCGATATAACCGTGTAGATATTTTCCGCTGGATTGTGAGCCATCCTTATGGATGATACTACGTGATTGGTATTGTCTTCGATTTTAGCACCAGGTCAGTTCAGCCAAGATCATTGCCGGTCAGTACCTGCGCAGATTCGGTGCAGGCAAGCTTTGATGAGGCGTTGTTTGTAATGTAATTGCAGTAGGAGACGTTGTTATACTTTGTTGCTATGGATAGTATGCACGAGTCCATATAGCTGGTATCGTTTATTGCATAGCACTGTGATGCGTTCCTGTTTGCTACAGCCTTTTCTATGATGGCGGAATAGGTGCATAACGACTGCGCGTAATTCGGCACGGAGGAGCATAGCGCACTCACATTCGCATCGCCTATCGTGTAGTTGATGCTGCTGTTCGATGATACTGGAATGCCCGCGGTGAGGTTCTCCGCATAGCAGAGCTGCGAGAGCGTGTTCCCGGTATAGGCGCAGAGGCTCGGCTTCCCAAGAAGGTTGGCAAGTTCATAGTAGCAGAAGTTTATTGGCGTCATGTTGAAATACAGGTAGGCGAGGAGGCTGGAGCTGGACAGTGTTGATGCGTTGCTGTCCGCACCGATAACTGAGGAGAGCAGGCTGCCATTGGTTGAATTTGATAGCATGGAACAATACGAGGGATTTCTTGAGCTTAGCGCTAGGTTGTTGTAGTATATGCTGCTGCATTCGGATTGCATTGTAGAATTTGATATATCGCCGCATTCAGATAGGTTGGAAAAGGTGTGCTGCCTGGCGATTGCATAGGCACATATGGATTCATTAATGCCCTTGAGCATCTGGCAATAGTCAATGTTGCCTTCCGCATAGCTTATTGAAACTATGCAACTGTTGTATTCGCCGTTGCCTGGGTTTATCAATTGGCATCCGCTTAGGTTCTTTTCCCGCTGTGCAAGCATGCCTATGCACTGGTAGGAGCCCTGTAATGGCTGGATTAGAGTGCATACAGAGTAGTTGCCGGTGCTGTTTGCAAGCACCGCAAGGCAGGAGTTGCGCTGTGCCTGAAGTATTATCGCCTTGCATTCGGAAAGGGCACCCGAGCTTTTCACGCTGGTTACGACAAGAAGTATGATTGCGATTGCGAGCAGCAGAAGGGTTGCCAGCACAAGAAAGAGCCTCCGCTCCGTCTCGTTGAATCTAGATACGTCTTTTGAGTCGTGCTTGGTGAGCGAGAGGAGATCCCTGAGCCCGTCTATGCCTGGCATTGAACCATTTCTTATTCCAATTTTATTCCGTTTTCGGTTATCTCGTAGTGCGAGAGCTTCCGCTCGTGGTTTGCGCCGCGCATCTTCACTATCTCCATCACGAATTTCTGCTTGTCGCTGGAGTCAAGATTGTATAGCGCTATCAGTCCATCGAATAGGAGAAGCTCCTGTACGAATTTCATCTTCTTCCTGTTGTAATAAGGTATATCGGTTGTGAATATCGCGGTTACTCCGAGCCTTCTCGTGTTCGAGACAAGCGATGCCACAACCTTGCTGAAGAGTATGCCTTTGCCAAGCATCAGCTTCAGGAATGATAGAGAATCTATTACGGCGATCTCCGAGTTGTTGCTCTTTATTATCGCTTCCGCATCGGATACGAGATTGCCAAGCGAATAGTTATTTTCTGAGGCTATATTTGTGGCTATCTTGGATGCAGAATCCTCTCCGGATATGACAATCATCCCGCTCTTCAGGAGTTCATCTATTTCCTTCATGTAGCTGAATGTGGATTTAACATTTGCAAGTATATTGTCAGAATGTTCATCAAGGCTTATGAATGCGCCGGGTATGCCATTCATCGCCGCTTGGTAGAGGATTTCGAAGGACATGAGCGTCTTTCCGGTTCCGGGGCCGCCAGCAACAAGTACCTGATTCCTTGTTGGTATTCCACCGCCAAGGGCGGTATCGAGGCTCGTTATCCCGGTCTTTATGCTCTTGAGTCTGTAATCCAATTATACACCTAAGCTAATAATAGTAAGCAGGATAAATTTATTAACCAATTGGTGGCGTCTCGGTAATTGCCATGAGGATATCGTGCAAGGATTTCGCTGTCCATCTTGACAGTGTTGAGGAGGATGATGCGAAATCGATAGCGACCTATTCAAACGACCGTGAGATTGCATCAAATGTGCCGAACATGCCTTTTCCTTACACATTAGGCCATGCCACAGCCTTTATAGAATTCGCAAAGGCGAGATATGTGGAAATGGCTGACTACCATATGGCAGTAAGGCTGAAGAATGGGGAGCTAATAGGGATGTGCGCCATTGCAAACATTGATAACTCTAATATGAGGGCGGAATTGGGCTATTGGATAGGCAGAAAGCATTGGGGAAAGGGCTACGGGAAAATGGCTGTGGTGCTTATGCTCCACTTCGCCTTCGTGACGCTAAGATTGAACAGGATAAGTGCAAAGGTGCTTGTCGGAAACGAACGCTCGGTTAGGCTTCTCGCCTCACTCGGCTTCAGGGAGGAGGGTCTGTTAAGGGAGGATGTCTTCCATATGGGAAGGTTTGTTGATGATGTACAGTTCAGTCTGCTATGCGGAGAATATAGTGATAATCCAGGAATAGGCGTTGACGGCTACGTCTGATGCATCAGCTTATAAACCTTTTTTGAGCATAGTACTTGATTCCTATGATGAAGAAGTTTGTATATTACGGACTTGTGCTGATTGTTGTTGCAATAGTGCTGGCCCTGATCTCGGGATACCTGCTAAATGGCAAGGTGAGCAAGAGCATTACCAGCGTTAACGTAACAGTGAATTCGGGCAGCTTTACCGATGTCGCAATAGGCGGAGGCAATTATTCTGCGATTGCAGTATACATGATAATGGAAAACAATACGAACATGTACCTAATGAACGGAAGCACATTCGCAAAGTGGAGCAATGAATTGGAAGCGAACAAAAGCTCAAGCGGATTATCCATTGCGCGTGCGTTAGGGATAAACAGCAGCTATGTGTTCGTTGACAAGAGAGATGTTTATACGCAATTGTTAACGCAGCCGAGCAGCGGCCTGAATTCCTCATTGAGCGGCACATATGTTGTCATAGACAACACTGCAGGAAGCAATTCAACAGCTATAGGATTCAATGGCCAGGTAACTTACATACCATTGCAACTATCCAGCTTACTTGTTTATGAGATACCGATGATACTAGCACTTATAGTAGGGCTTGCCGGACTGATAGTCCTGATCTATGGGATTGTAAAGAAAGGAGAGCAGGCTCTTGCAAGCACTGTACTGACAACGGATGGCAAGACAAAGGAGCAGAGCGATAAGGAATACATTGACCAGATCTACAAAGGGGTCGACTCTGACAAGAAGAAGAGGAGCAAGAAGGGTAGGAAGAAGGAAACTGAAAAGGCAAACTGATCGCATGGACGAACTAAGGGAGAAGATAGCCGGGGAGATAACCCTTGCGGAAAGCCCTGGCAGCGCCATGAAGAAATGGAGGGAATTCTTCGGTGTGACGCAGGTAGAGCTTGCAAAGCAGATAAAGGTATCAACCTCAACAATAAGCGACTATGAGAGCAACAGGAGACTAAGCCCAGGAGTTGGGGTCATAAAGAGGTTTGTTGAGGCCCTATTCACAATAGACGAGCAGAAGGGAGGCACGGTAAGCAATAGCCTTGCGAAGTTCACGGCAACAAAGGAGGAGGAAGACAAATACTATAAGATTCATGATTTCGGCGCTCCGATAAACGCGGCCGATTTCAATAGGATAATCGAGGGGAAGGTGGTCGCAAATCCGGGAACGCTGGATTCCATAAACCTTTTCGGCTACACAAAGCTTGACAGCCTTAGGATAATACTTGAGATGTCCCCATCGGAATATCCGAAGCTTTTCGGGTCTACGACAGAGCGGGTATTCATATTCGAGCATGTCTCAACCGGAAGGTCGCCGCTTGTTGTGATAAGAGTTGCGCCTATAAAGCCAAGGGTGGTTGTGGTGCACAATGTTACAACGCTCGACAAACTCGCGGTGAAGATAGCGCAGGTAGAGAAGATACCTCTGATAGTCACAAAGCTCGACATAGACAAGCTCTACGAAAGGCTTGACAAGATCTAAAGTATTGTGGCATCGTTATGGGAGATGATCCTATCGGTCCTAAAAATAGTGAATATTATTTGAAGGTTGCGCCACCTATGAGCATAGTACACCAGGTGCAGAAGATAGCATTAAAGGCCTTCAATGATGAATCGATCGACAACAAAGTTTATTTCGAAATGTACCATCGGAACCAATTCATTCTTGCCGCGCTCATTTATCGTTCTAGATGTATTGGCTATTTTGACATCTTCCCTTTACGCTCTGAAGCGTTGAGTAGATTTAAAGCAGGTAAGATTATAGAGGCAGACATTATGCCAGATGATATTCTTGGGCCGGAAAGAATGCGTAAGTGTAAGGCGCTATATTTTGCTGGCATGGTCACGTACTCGGGCAAGAATTTGCAGATTAGAAAATACTGTTCTGCATACCTCATAGGGGGAGTATGCAAATATATTGAAAAGTATTACGGATTTAACAAAAGAGTGATAGGTACAGCGGCAACAGAATCCGGTGAAAGATATTGTAAAAGCATCGGGACGCTCATCCAAAGTGGCAGTAAAAGAAGAGACGGCCATAATCTCTATGAATTCGTGTACAAGAGAGAGTTCAGTAGCAATATCCTAAAGCGGGTAAATAATAGAGTTAAATCAATAGAGTTAAAATAATTTAACCCCAGACATCCGCCTTTATTCTTTCATTCGGCAATCCTAGTGATACAAGTGCATCTTTTGCCGCTTTCACAAATGCAAGAGGCCCGCATATGTATGCAGTTCTATCAGTGCAATCTGGAGCGTAGTTCTTTATCATTGTGGCGTCTATGTGTCCCGTCTGCCCTGCCCACCCATCACCTGGCTGTGGTCTGGTTACAGTCACAACAAGCTTGGTGTGGAGATCATTCACATAGCTGTTCAGCTCTTCCTTGAGTATTACTTCAGATGGGAATTTGGTGCTGTAAAGAAGCACGGTATCGCACTGCGAATTTGTAGACATTATGTTTCTTAGCATTGAGATGAATGGGGCAAGGCCCGTTCCCCCGGCTAGAAAGATTACTTTCTTGTCAACTTTGGGATCGAATCTGAACTGGCCGTTTGGTCCTTTCAGAAAGAATATGTCGCCCAGTTTTGCATCGACAAAATGCGACCTTCCTATGTGTTCGCCGTGCGTTGGCTCCTTTATGACCATGAATTCCATGCCTGAAACAGCCGGATCAGATGCTATTGAGAATGCCCTTCCGGTATACCGTTTACCAGTTTCATCTATCCCGGTTATCATCATAAACATTCCAGGATCGAATGGCGTTGGCTGATTGTCCTCCGGCATGAACTTGAGCAGCAGGACTTCTGGAGTCTCGTCTATCTTTTCCACAAGCGTGTATTTCCTCTCTGTTACCGGTATTGTTTCCATAAAATCCTATAAATTATCCTTTAGTGCAACTATTTATAATGTTGTTCTAGAATATCATTTATGCGCCTTCAGAATACATGCACAATCAATGGTATAGTTATCACGGTAAGGGCTACGGTAAAGGAGGAGCGCATAGCTAAGATTGAGATAGACGGGGATATTGGCGCAAACCCCAGCGATTTTATCACTCTTCTTGACAAGCATCTTGTGGGTGTCGGATTCAGAAAGGAATCCATAACAAATGCGGTCAACACATTTTATCTGCTCGGCGCGAGGACCGAGAAAATAACTAAGGAGCAGCTGGTTGAGGCCATATTGGGGCTTCGCAAGGCAGGAAGTAAAAACTAATGCTATAAAAAGATTTGGATAGCAATTATCTTTATGGTTAAGATAAATAAAGGGATACATTTTATTTTTACTGGCGGTACAATAGACTCTTACTACAAAGGTCAATAGACACAGTTGTACCTAATAGGCATTCAGTTATTCCCGATTACTTAAAGCGGCTGAAGCTCTATACAAAGTTAAAGTTTACAGAGGTTTGTATGAAGGACAGCAGAAGCCTTACCAAGCAGGATCTAAAAAAGATATGTTCCGCAATTCAAAAAAGTCCATTAGAGAGGATAATAATAACGCATGGAACTTACACGATGCCAGACACCGCCAGATACTTGAAGGCAAATCTTAAAAGAAAAGACCAGAAGGTTATCCTGACCGGTTCGATGCTGCCGCTAAAGGGCTTTGATTTTACAGATGCACCATTTAACTTGGGTTTTGCCATGGGCAATATTCAAAATATTGACAATGGAATATACCTATGCATGAATGGGCATATTTTTACCCCGGAAGAGGTTGCGAAGAATCTATCCTTAGGGCGGTTTTATTCCATTTTTAAAACAGAACAATAATACAACACTACCTTATTTTATAAAATCGAGGATTATCTTGCATACGTCTTCCGGGTTTGTGAAATGTGGGTCGTGGCCTGCGCCGTCTATCACTTCCAGGATGCTCCCTTTTATCTTCTGGTTGAAGATTTTTGCATAGGATATGTCCACAGATGCGTCGTTGCTGCCCCATATTATTTTGGTTGGCACTTTGATGGCTGATAGCAATTCCTGCGTGAGCTGGTCTTCCTTGAAATCCGAATCTATTATGCTGTTGAAAACGTAGTCCTTGTTGCCCTTAGTCGCAAGTACCTGCTTGAGCATCATTTCCTTGAATTCAGCCGCGCCGTTTGCGGTTATGTTGTCGAAGTTTTCCTTTAGTCCTGCCGCATCCTCAAGAATTATTCCCTTGCAGCCGCATGGCTGTGATGCATAGTAGGCCGCAACCCATGCACCGTATGAATGCCCGAATATGAAGCTGTCTCCGTTGTTCTGGAGAGCTATGAACTCCCTAAGCGCCTGGAACTGGTTGCTTACAGTGTATTCAATGTCGGTGGGCGCATCCGATTCGCCGTGACCCAGAAGATCCACCAGGAATATATCAAGATCATCAGGCAGGAATTGGATGAGCCTTGTCCATGCCCTTGTGCTTGCGCCCATTCCATGAAGGAATATCATCTTTTTCCCCTCTCCCGGATGGTGCATGAAGTGCAGCGCTCCCATTGAGGTGTACTCAAACCCGTCCTCAAAATCCTTGTTGTAGTCCATTCAATTACTTTTTCCTTCCGTAAAAGAAGTGTAGCGGCCTTCCGAGCGCCGCCTCTGCCGCCTCCTGTATTGCCTCGCTGTAGGTCGGATGCGGATGTATGGTATCGGCTATGTCCTCAAGGTTTGCGCCCATCTCTATAGCGAGCGCAGCCTCAGATATCATGGAGCTCGCCTCGTCTGAGACGATCTCAACGCCCTTTACAGTATTGTCCTTATCATAGGCTATCTTGACAAAGCCGTTTGTAGTATCTAACGCTATTGCCCTTCCCAGAGCGGTAAGAGGAAACTTTGTAACACTTATATCTGCGCTTTCCTCAACGGTTCCGGCTATCGCTATCTCAGGGTCTGAGAATATGACTGCTGGAACTACAGTATTGTCATAGGTCGAATTCTGCCCTGCCGCAACTTCTGCCGCGATAACACCGTGTCGCATCGCCTTATGCGCAAGCATAGGCTCACCCACAACATCACCAACAGCAAGTATGCTCGGATCTGCAGTTGTTAGTGAATTATTTATTGTTATGAAACCCTTCTCGTTGACCCTTACCTTTGTGTTCTCAAGTCCAAGGTTTTCGGTATATGGGAAAAGCCCGACTGCGACTACGATTATCTCAGCCTCTATGCGTTTGCCATCCCCTAGTGTTATGCTGCTGGCATCATGCGATGCTGGGGATGCGGAATTCGTGTATATTGCAATTCCCAGATCTGTCATTCTCTTCTTGACAAGCTCAACGGCATCCCTGTCGAACTTTGAGAGCACATCGCTTCTCGCTATTATGCTTACCTTGCTCCCTAGCTTTGCGTAAAGAGTCCCTATCTCAACGGCAACATAGCCAGCTCCTATTATCGCCATTGATTTCGGCACGTGATCAAGCATCAGCGCATCCTTGTAGTCGAGTATGTTGCCACCAAACTCAAAGCCCTTCATTGGCATAGGCTCCGAGCCGGTAGCTATTATCGCATGCTTGAACTGGAGTGAAATCCCATCAGTTAGCTGGAGCGTGTTCGATGATAGGAATGTTGCAGTGCCTTTGAAGACATCTATCTGGTTCGACTTGCACAGGAATGCGACGCCGTCTTCTAGCTTCTTCGAAACGGCCATCCTCCATTCAAGCATCTTCTTTGCGTCAAGCGATACCGTGCCATTTATCCCGAACTTCTGTGAATGCCCAGCCTCGTAGAATATATCAGCAACTTTTATGAGTGTCTTCGATGGTATGCATGCATAGTTAAGGCAGTGCCCTCCAAGCTTGTTCTTCTCGACAATTGCGACGCTCAGGCCAAGCTCTGCTGCGCGTATCGCCGCAACATAACCGCCCATGCCTCCACCTATTATCGCAAGGTCTACCTGTTCAGGAATTGATCCCATTACCATCTAAGCGCCAGTAGTATATATCTACAAGATTTAATAGCATTTGCAGGTGAGGTGCGGCAGTATAAGTAGTTACAGCATCTCAAGCAGATCCGGGTCTTCCAGATATTTTATTAGCGCGTTGCCGAACTTGACAGCTTCCGCGCCGTCAACGACCCTGTGGTCGAACACGAGCGAGAATGGCATTATCTTCCCTATCTTCACCATGCCATCTTCCACGATCGGCATGTCCCTTATCCTTGTTATTCCAAGTATTGCAACGTTGGGGTAGTTTATCATCGGCACTGCCATGAATCCGCCGCCTAGGCTGCCTATGTTGGTTATGGTGAATGTGCTGTCCTGCATCTCATCGATAGTTATTGTCCTGTTCTTTACCTTTTCGGAAAGATCCTGTATCTCCTTCGCTAGCTGTATTATGGTCTTGCTGTCTGCATCCTTTATGACGGCAACCTTAAGCCCGTCCGGAGCCTCCGCAGCTAGGCCCATATTGTAGTAGTTCTTCCTTATAATCACGGAGTTTTCCTTGTCGTAGCTGGAGTTGAAGTTTGGATTTTCCTTTATTGCGGCTATTGTGGCCTTTATTATGAATGGGAGGAATGTGAGATGTATGTTTTTCTCCTTTGCAAGCTCGGGCTTCTCTCTCGCCACAAGGTTGTAGAGGGCTGTTGCGTTGATGAGGTCCATATGTGTTGCGCGCGGTATTGTCCATGATGCCTCCATGTTCCTCGCTATGGCCTTCCTTGTCTGAGACATTGGTATTCGTTCTATCTCATCTTTGTGTTTGTCATCAAGCGCTGATGATGCAGGAGCTGCTGCTTTCTGCGGGGCTGGAGATGAACCTTTTGTGAAATTTTTTACATCCGTGTCAAGTATTCTGCCACCTGGTCCTGTTCCGGTGACTGCGGTTATGTCAATATTCATGTCTTTTGCAAGCTTCCGGACATACGGTGTTGCTAGTATCTCCTTCTGCTGCGGCGATGCTGGCGCGGATGTAGCAGGAACTGCTGCCGCCTTTTGCTGAACCGGCTGTTTCTGCGGGGTTTGCTGTGCTGCCTGCTGCTGCGGTGCTGCTGCACTTGTGGTCAAGATCTCCTCCTTCGTGCCTATCTGCGCTATCATGTCCCCAAGGTGCACAGTTGTGCCTGCCTTTGCAAATATCTTTACGAAACCATCTATCGGCGATGGCATGCTAACAACAGCCTTGTCAGTCTCTACCTCAAATATGGTCTGGTCCTCTTTTACAGCGTCGCCGTCGTTCACAAGCCATTTCTGGATATGACCCTCCGTTATACCCTCTCCGACATCAACAAACTTTATCTCTTTCATGATCATACACTAATCCATTAGCTAAAATCCCTTAAGGTTGTCCCTATTCTTTTTTCCATCCAGAAGCATTCTGTGCCTTTTATTGTGCTGACCTTTCCGTGCCTGACAAGTTTTATTATCTCGGTAGTTCCTTTTGTTTTCTCTAACTGGTCTCTTCTGCCAATAGGTTCGTTAGGTTTTATTATAGTCCCGAATCCGATAAAACTTTTTACTCCGCTGCCAAAAACAGAGACATGCATATCCTTTTTTGCCACTCTTTGCATTGCATCGTACATTCTTGTCACCACAAAATCATACTGAAAGCACTTTGTCTATCGCCTTTGAGACCTTTACCGCATTTGGAATATAATAATTTTCATAGCCTGGGAACGGATATGGGAGGCTGTGTGATCCAACTCTTATTATTGGTGCCGAGAGATCGAACATCGCTTTCTCGGCCACTCTTGCCGCAACCTCTGCCCCAACTCCGAAGCTGAGTTCCGCCTCGTGAACTATGACAAGCTTTCCTGTTTTCTTAACGCTCTCGAGTATGGTAGCCTCGTCAAGCGGGTTTATTGTCCTCAGGTCTATTATATCTGCAGATACCTGCTTCTTGGCAATAACATCCTTTACAAGTGGCACCATGGTACCATATGTAACTACGGTAAGCTTGTCACCCTCGCTCACAACGTTTGCCTTGCCTATTGGAACCTCGTATGCATTTTCAGGAATCTCCTGCTTGAACAGCCTGTAAAGCTTTGTCGGCTCAAGGAATACAACAGGATCATCAAGATGCGCTGCCCTCATCAGAAGGCCCTTTGCATCGTAAGGGTTTGATGGTTCTACAACAGTCAGCCCACCTATGTGTGAGTAGTATGCCTCCGGGCTGTCAGAATGATGCTCAAGCGTCCTTACCCCTCCGCTTACCGGCGTCCTGACTATCATAGGAACTGTGCATGAGGATCTTGTCCTGCTTCTGTACCTCGCTGCGTGGTTGATGAGCTGCTCAAATCCGTCGTACATGAAGCCGGCAAACTGTATCTCCGCTATTGGTCGCATACCGCCAATCGCCATGCCTATTGATGCACCTATTATCACAGATTCAGCAAGAGGGGTGTCTACCACTCTGGACGGCCCGAACTTTTCCTGAAGGCTATCAGTAACCCTGAATACGCCGCCATCCTTTCCGACGTCCTCTCCAAGTATAACAGCTTTGCCATTCTCCTTGAGTATGAGCTCAAGCGCATTATTCAGTGCACCAACCATATTAGTAAGCATTTGATCATTCCTCGTAGAAATTAGATGCTACCGCATCGTCAAGCTCCTCCTTGAGCACATCCGGCATGTAGCTGTACACGTGCTCGAAGATGCTCTTCGGGTCAGGCTTGAATGCCTCCGCCTTTACAACCGCATCATCAATCGTTTTCTTCTGCTCTTCCTGCATCGCATCCTCAAGATCGTCAGTCCATAGATTTTTCCTGACAAGATATTTCTTTAGCCTTGATATCGGATCCTTCGTCTTCCATTCTGCGACCTCGTCATCGCTCCTGTATTTTGTCGGGTCGTCAGCTGTTGTGTGCATGCTCATGCTGTAGGTGACGCACTCAATAAGCGTCGGCGCATCCTTTGCTATGGCCAGAGCGTCCTTTACCGCCTTGTACACTGCGATAACATCATTGCCATCGACCTGCACAACGTCTATTCCAGCAGCGATACCCTTCTGGGCAAGCGTCTGGGCTGCACTTTGCTGAGACCTTGGGACTGATATGGCCCATTGATTATTTTCGATTATTGTGACAAGAGGAAGTTTGAACACTCCTGCAAAGTTCAGCGTCTCGTAGAAGTTGCCTTCTGATGTTCCACCATCGCCCACATATGCAAGGGTTGCGAATCCGGTCTTTTTGTATTTCTGCGAGAATGCCAGTCCGGCCGCATGGGGAAGCTGCGACGCGACAGGCACTATGTACGGGAATGCATTGACATTCTTTGGTATGGCAAGCCCTTCCTCGTAACCTTCCCAATATATGAAGCACCAAATCAAGAGGCATGCCTCTTGATACGAATACCCCATGCTGCCTGAAGTTTGGAACAAAATAATCACCATCGCGCATTGCGAATGCGCTTCCTATCTGCGTCGCTTCTTCGCCTATCAGGGGCGCATATGTAACGGCGCGGCCCTGCCTCTGCAGGCTCAGCACCTTTGCATCAAGCGCCCTCGCGAAGGACATCTTCTTGTACATCTTGATAATGTCAGAATCCTTGAGTTCCGGTGGGAATAGTGTCACGTCCACCTCTCCATTCTCGTCGAGCACCTGGAGATAGTTAACGTTTCCCTCGAATACACTCTTGAGCAAGCAAACACCGGTCTGAATAATATAGAAAGCAATTATTATATTGGTATCTACGTAAAAAACGGTTTGCACTAACTATTAAAATAGATAGTGCCAATACCTAGTGATTGCATGAAAAGCAGCACAACGTCATGGCTTGCAATACTCATGGGAGTGATAATAGGCATAGTGGACATAGCGTGGATGTACCAGAGCACCTACGACCCGGTCTGGGTTGCAGAAGGCATGGTAATACTGATTGCAGATGTCATATGGATATATCTGGATTACAGCCTCATGAAGAGCGGAAAATGATTTATAATGCTGAATGGTGGATCTATGAAAATGGGAATAGTGGTTCTGGCCGTTGTAATAATAGCCATACTCGCAGTTGGGGGATACCTCATCTCGATGAGTTACAGCAAGAGCCGAGGCAGCACCGTAACGTACAGCTCTACCGCATACACATCAAGTGTGCAATCTCAGAGCTCAAGCATAGCGCAAAGTTCTACAATACCTGCGGCGAGAACTGCGTCGACAACAATTCCTGGCGTGCAGACACAATCATACACGGTAGTAATGGAGAATAGCACAACACTTGGAAGCTATCTCGCAAATGCGAGCGGATTCACGCTTTACACTTATTCAGGTGACACCCCAAACAGCGGCGATAGCACATGTTATTCATCCTGTGCGGCAAACTGGCCGGTCTTTTATGGGGGGAACCTCAGCGTTGCGCCGGGCCTTAATGCATCCAACTTTGGCACCATCACAAGAACCGACGGGACAAAACAGACAACATACAAGGGATGGCCACTTTACTTCTTCGTTGCGGACCACAGCCCGGGAGAGGTCAACGGCAACAATGTTGGAGGTTTCAATGTAGCAAAGGTATAGCGATTTCCGCTATGCCTTTTTAATCATTGGTGCCATAAGTGCATCATGCGATCAGTCACAGAACTTCCCCTACATGGCGGTAAAGCTCCTCGATGGCTATTCAGCAGAATGGTAAAGCTGTCGCAGGCGATATCATACGTTATAATAGATGATTTCGGCCCTGACGAGCTTGTCAAGCGAATTGCTGACCCGAACTGGTTCCAGGCGCTTGCATGCGCGATAGGATATGACTGGCACAGCAGCGGCACGACCACAGTCACCATGGGTGCACTGAAAGAGGCATTGAATGAATCTGGGGAGGTATTCATTGCCGGTGGCAAGGGAAAGGCTGGGCTTAAGACGCCATCCGATATAGTTACAGGCACTGATGCGCTCTCTTTGCATGGCAAGGCTGACGAGCTTAAGGAGATGAGCAGGATATCCGCGAAGGTGGATTCTGCAATGGTCTATGACAATATAGGCATATACCATCACACGATGATGTTCTCAAAAAGCGGGAAATGGTCTGTTGTGCAGCAGGCGATGTCCCCGAAAAGCGACATGGCGGTAAGGTTCCAGTGGTTCAGCGACCTTGTTGACCAGAAGGATATTGCGAACGAGCCGCATTCATCAGTATTCACAAAGACAAGCACAAGCAGCCTTGACTTAACATCAAGCGGCAATGGCTGGGTGAGGGAGAGCGGCAGCGAGGCGCTTGAGGAGTACAACCGTATGCTAAGCGCATCATATCCGGAAAGGCATGACATAAAGATGGATATAGACATGAGCAAGAGAGCACGAGAGACAATAGCAAAGGTGAACGAGCTTGACCCGGAGAACTACAGGGACATCCTGCTAGTGAGAGGAGTTGGAAGAGCCACGCTAAGATCGCTTGCATTCGTATCTGCGCTGATATACGAGAAGGAGCTTGCCTATCGCGATCCAGTGATGTACGCTTATAATCTCGGCGGGAAGGACCGCATACCATTCAAGATAAACAAAAAGACCTATGACAGCGTGTGCAGGAGCATGAATGAGATTGTTGAGAATGCGCGGATAGACACCAATGAGAAGTATAAGGTGCTGAAAAGGCTCAGCGGCAGCATAACCGGCTAGTGGAGTGGCTTGCTGTATTTGAGATGGTGGAACTTCTGGCTGAGCTTGAGTTTCTCGTTTACCGCGGCACAGAGTATGAATATCAATCCTATGCTTAGCATGAACAGTCCCAGAACCTTAAGGGTGATCCAACCATTCTGCACGAAGTTGCTTGATGCGACAGTGGAGTTTGCTGGTTGGCCACTGCTCACCTTGTAGTATTTTATGGAGGTGTTGCCAGACATGCCGTACCCTGCCAGGTAGACCGCCGCGCCGATAATAAGTAGTATTATGGCCGAGAGTATAAGCAGTTTTGTGAATACCAACATCATATTACCCTTTTGAGCGTATATCCCTGAGCATTCTCTCAATACCATCATTTAGCTCTTTTGTTGACTTGTTGTTGTCCAATCTGTATTCAGCCATTGCTATGCACTTCAGCAGCTGCTGTTTTGTTGGGTCTGGATTTGCAAGCTCCCTTTCCTCCTTTGCCTTGAAGTCCCCAAAGCTTTCCACATCGCCGTGTGTCGACGGGTCATTTGCCACCCTCAGCGATGTGCGTTTAAAACGCGTTCTTTGATCGGCAAACACCTCTGCAAGTGTGCCATTATGTGACTTTATCTCTGCGACCTCTGCCGGGTTTCGTATCGAGGTTATGACAAGATACCTCAGAATCTGCGGCCTCGATAGCCTTTTTGCACCAGTAGTTTGCGCCATACATTTTGCGCCGCTCATTTGCGAGATCGATCATCTCGTTCCTGTCAAGGTGATTCTTGCCAAGATTTTTGAGCTCGTCGCGTATTTCCTGTCCTAGGTCAGTATGCTCAAAGCCGTGCTTCTTGACCAGATATTCTGCGACTGTGCCCTTCCCCGAGCCATTAAAACCAACTACCCCAATCAGCATCGAATGCCCCCAGTAGATATCCCATAAAGCGTTTAAATTACTTTCTCCGATAAATTCGGCTACCCAAAAGTGAATGTGTATATCTGGAAGTTGCGGCTTGCGTTTATCTCCAATACGTGCCAACCGTTATAGGATGGCGCTGATACGATATTGTAGAGCCTTGATCCGTTTATGTTTGCCACAGCCGCACCATCGACAAGGTGCGTGTCGCTGCCAAGATATGACTGGTTGAGGTTTTTGCCGTCCAGCATTACGGTTATGTTGGCCGTTCCATTTATCGAATCAGCGACTATGTCCACATTCCTGGCCTTGTAGATCAGGAATATCTTCGAATTGTTGACCGCTATCATGCTGTCAGGGGAGTTGTACCAACTGCCCAGAAGGTAGACAGCGTTCTCGTAAGTCAGGTTTGTTGGTGTGTAGTTAACTGTCATATTTGGCGAGAATCCTTCCTTGTTTCCGAGAGGTTCTCTTGCCCTGTCCCAGCCGAGATATATCTCAGGTGTGTCTATCTGTGAAAAGTTGACCGTGCTGTTTAGTTCTGTTATGTTTGAAGGTATTGCATAGCCCGCGCTGACAAGAAGGGTCCTTATCGCGGCCTCGGTTTGGTTATAGTTGCCCTCACCTATGCTTTTGTATCTTATGATCCCGTTGGCGTCTATCAGATAGTCAGCTGGCCAGTACTCGTTTCCATAGGCATCCCAAGTAGAGTAATTGTTGTCCAGTGCGACCGGGTACTTGATTCCGAACTTCTGCACGGCGGTCTCAACATTGCTGTAGTTGTGCTCGAATTGGAACTCCGGAGTGTGCACGCCGACTATGACAAGTCCATTATTCCCGTACTTGCTTTCCCATGCGTTTAGGTATGGTATAGTGCGTATGCAGTTTATGCATGAGTATGTCCAAAAGTCGACAAGAACGACCTTGCCCTTGAGCTGCGATATGTTGAGCGGAGCTGAATTTACCCATCCAGATGTGCCCTGGAAGTTAGGCGCCGGGCCGTAGTCCTTCAGGCTTGCTAGCGAGATGCTTTGCGATGAGCTTTTGTTGAAGAGAAAGACGGACAATCCTGCAGCTATGATTATGAGGCATATTATGCCGAAGACCAGCAGGTATATGTTGATTTTCATTTCTTGGCCTCATCCGCAGCCGTTCCGGCCATATAGGATAGGTATGCGGGTAATAAAGGAAGTATGCATGGCGAAAGGAATGTGAGTACACCTGCAAAGATCGCTATGAGGAAGTTGAGCTGGCCGCTAAATCCAGTCATGCCGGATGCCCCGTTGAGGAATATCGCAAGCATGCCTATGTATCCTGTGACGACCAGAACGCCAACGGCTATCAGAAAGACTCCGCTTACTATGCTGAAATACTTCAAAAGGCCATGCACCTTTTTCATCAGGTCCGAAACCTTTGATATGAATGCGCCGAATATGAGGAATGGTATTCCAAGTCCTAGTGAGTATGCCAGAAGCAGAAGGAATCCTATGCTTGGGGATGTAGCAGCAAGAACGTATATCGAGCCGAGTATTGCGCCCACGCATGGCGTCCAGCCTAGTGCGAATGCGATGCCGAATACCAGAGATGTCAGGTAGCTGTTGCTGAACCGCTTCACCTCAAGTTTGTGCTCGCTTGAGAAGAACGGTATTATGTATTTTGTAGATGCGATGATGAGTATCCCGAAGATGATTATCAGCGTTCCGCCGATTATGCTAAGCACGCCCATTGCGGAGTGTGACACGTGAGACAGTATTGTCTGGAAGAGGATACCAACTACCGAAAATACGAGTGTAAAACCCAGTACGAAAAAGACGGAGTTAAGGAATATTATGTCCTGTTTTCTCAATTGCACCACAAAGTTAGAGTTTTAGGTTTTTACCTTTATTTATATGTTGCCACTTAGTTCGGGAATAATCATTGCCTTTGTTGTTAGTAGAAGCAGCCGTATCTGCAATCTCTATAATCTTTCTGCTTCTCTTACTCCCATTTATTATCGACACCTGAGAGCTTTTAACGTGAAAGTATGATGAGAGCATTTCGATGACAGCTGCATTTGCACGGCCTTCTATGGCCCTTTCCTTCACTTTTACCACATACTCATAGGTCCCTACCCGAATTATGAGCGCTACCTTAGAATTCGGGGTCACTTTTACTTTTAACAGCATAGGGACACACAACGGACATGTACACAGGAATGGACTCGGCGGGAGTCGCACCCGCGATTCCGCTTTGGCTTGAAAATGGACCCTGCGGGATTCGCACCCCGGCCTTCTCCGCTGGGTGCGCCAAGCTTCAAGCCTTTCTCATCTAGCTTTTGTTTCATTTAGCTCACCGTTGAATGTTATGTTGAAAACGAACATCTGTGTTTTCGCACACAGATTATAACGTTTTCAAAAATATAAAGGCATACGGTGCAAATCTAGCTGTAATCGCACACGGGCGTTTTCGATTAAACCTTTCCGAAAAGGTTTACGGCTTTGCCATACCTCGTTGTTCCGTTTTTATTAATTCTTAAACGTCACAGTATTTCCAGAACTCCGGAAGTGAACAGTTCTACCTCCACCACTATTTGAGCCTCCGCCACTTCCTCCTTGATTTGAACTTACAAAAGTTCCAGCGATACGTCCGATAATACCTAGAATAGTGAAGAAAACCACTGTCCAAGTGCCAATGTTCACACCATTTGGCAAGGCTGCGATTATCGCACCGCCATATATTAAAAGTCCAACAATAGCTCCTACTACATAAAACGCTGAGTTATCAGGATCGTCATAACCAGTCACAAACGCAACTATTAAACCAACAATGCCTATTATTGCAAATATCGGATTAGTAATATTAGATGCACCAACTGCCGTTGAAATTAAGCCAAGCGCATAGAGGACAAGTGCAGTGACTGTATCTGATATAGGTGCAGCAAAACCTTCTACTAATGCGTCAAGATATCCCATACATCTGAACCCAAATAATAACGCCTCGAGGTTATTTAAGCCACTAGCGTTCGAATTCACGAAAATTCGAACCCAAAATTTTAAACTTTCGGTTTCATTTTATAAATTCTATTTCCGATAGCTTCATTACAGCTTTCACATAGCGTTATAAGATTACTCATCTCGTCAGAGCCTCCTCTACTAAACGGAATTATGTGGTGAACATGTAGTTTTGCCTCTCTTCCAGCACCACATTCTTGGCACGTATAATTATCGCGTTTAAAGACCTCAATCTTAATAGAATTTGTTAATGTTCTCTGCTTCTTTGGTTCTTGTCCTCCGAATTCTTTTTGTAATTTTGTAGAAACAGCGTTAGTTAAAATGCTTATCTGCCTTGATGTATCTATTCCGAGTTCACTCGAATATTGTTTTATGTGAGCTGTGGATACAGAGAACAGATTATCCTCCCTAGCTCTTTTAACTAGTCTCTCAACTATACCTGCGAATGCTTCGCGCTCCTTCATATCAACATATTCCTTGAGTTTCTTTCTTATGTTAAGCAGTATTTTACTCCATCGTATCCTTTCTTTTAGTCCATATATGTCAAAATAAGAATGTGGCTCATCACTAGCGGAGCTTCCACCTATTCCATACGAATAACTAACATTGCTTAGCCCTATTGATTTTATATCGATGCCTTTATTTAGAAACCATTCCTGAACTTCTAAAATATTAAACGGGTCTACTCCTTCTGGGTTAGAACTCATTTCTCCTTCATTTTCCCATTTCTTAATAATTATAGAGTAAAGAGTATCAACAAGTTTCTTATCACCTATCTTTTTAACTTTCTTAGATATTGTAAGTAATTCCCTTTCACGTTTCTCTTCAGTTTCAGCTTGCTCTTTCAGTGTTTGTTGCGTAAGCTTATTTTGAATGTTTTGGTATTTGTAATAATCCAACATCTCTTTATCGAGTTCCTTATTCAGGTTCTCTGCTGTATTCTTGGCCATAATCTCACTCTCATACCTCGTTGTTTACTCTCTTTATATAAATTTTAACCCATCTACCTCCTTCGCTCTTTCCTTTTTCTACGTTGAACATCTTTTCAACTTCCTCTTTTGCGTTTTCTAGAATCAAAGTTATATACATTGGGTCTATTCCGAGTTCTTCGGATAATTGCGGAACAGTAAACTTGTCCCGTGTTTTTATTGCTTGCCTTACTTTCTCTGCAAGATTTTCTTCTGAAATATCAATACCTAATCGTTTTACAACCTTATTGAATATTCGGTCTATTAAACCAAAGTCCATATCATCAAATCCGTCAGGATCAACTCCATCCTCCTGGTATGTTTTCCTGAAAGTGCTTGACAAAAATACTTCCTTTATTAGAAAACAGTATACAGCTCGTGCAGCTGGTTGTTCTATTTTCATTTTTCTAAGATACTCCTTTTGACTGTTTATCCACCAATACCCATGAGATACATCCTCAGGTCTTTGATAAAGAACTGGTTGTTTTTCCAACATATCATATTTCTTGCCGGGATTTAGAGGGTCTTCATGATGATTAGATATGAAAACTTTTATCTGTCCTTTTTTAGGTTTTTCGCTTGCCTTGTCTTCTTTCTCAGCAAGCTTCCCTTTCCTCTTTCCACCACCTTTCTTTCTTATTTTATGTTCAGTTCCGAACCCACCTACTTCATCCGTAGGAGCTAAAACTGCCGCAGTCTTATCACTTTTTTCATCGTAAGTTTGTTCTAATACTTCTTCATCCAATATATCTTCTAAATCTTTAACTACTTCATCAATAAATTCAGAAACTTTGTCGAGGTTTTTATTCTGTTCTTTTACCATTTCTTTGTCTGTTTGTTCGGATAAAACCTCTTGTAGCTTGCTCCTACACCATCCTAAGAAAAAATTCGCAGGTTCGTTATCAACAAGTCTTTCTCTATCATTACTTACACAGCTATATTCTTTAAGTTCTGGACAGTCTATCTCTGCATACATAGTTCTCGATATACCTTTATCGATTAACATCGTAGATATATTATAAAATGCGATTGGCTTTCCGTTCGAGAATATCTCTAGAATATTCAACGACGCGCTCTCGCCAGTAAGTGGCTCCTTGGAAAAACTCACCTTTAGAACAGATGTTTTTACTTTGTTAAATGTATATTTTCCAAGCTGATTAGGAAAAATAAATTCTCGTGGTGATATTGTAGGATCTAATTCTATTTTTACAGGTCTTAGTTCATGGTAAAAAAGCTTCCCATTAGATAAAACATCAATAATTCTTGTATTGAGTGCCGCTCTTGCCTGCGAATTCTTTGAAACCGCTTGTAATACCTTGTTTATTTCCCTTTTATCATATACTTTCTCTTTTGGTTTCAGTCCTCTCCAGCAAAACACATTTAACTTTCCATTGCTTATCGCGTCAAGTAATCTCTTTTGCTGATAAAAATATGTCCAACTGTCTAACAAAAGGAATTTGACTAACCATTTCGGGTCAACTTTCTCATTTTTATAGTTAATCTCATCTCCAGATTTTTTTAGAGTAAGCATCGTCAACTTTCCCTTGTAGTAATCTATTACTTGACATTCCTCAAATTGTGATAAACCATAATACTTGCCTCCATTACCATGTCCTCCACTTACTTCTCTTTTTAGTTTTCCTCCCTGCTTGGCAGCATCAGGACTACCATAATGAGGAACATGCTCAACGACCCTGTCGCCATCTGCACCACCGAAATCTAGACAGATAATTTCGCTCTTGCCAAAATTCAAAATTATTGGCAGCTTGGAATAGTCGTTCCCTTCTTCATCTTCATGTCTAACGTATGAATCATCAGAATTTTTAATCCACTCTGGGATTCCTTTCTTATGGTCTCTAAAGTGCTCTGCCTCATTAAGAATATATTGTCTATGAACGCGCATCTGCAATTTTTCTAATACTGGTATTTGTTTTGTCATTCAGCTTTACCTTCTATTATTTTTCCGAACTTTTCGAAAAGTATATTCCAAAGTTCAATGACGACTGCAGCATCTCTATCTGTTTTTGCATTCTTTTTACAGAATGGTATAACTTCATTAACTATCAGATTATATTTTGGTAGAAAGAACTGCTTTCTTTCTTTAGGCGTGCCTAATGACCTTGCACTCGTGCCAAGAAATTCAAAAAAATCAGATTCCAAAAATACAACAGTTTTCGAGCTATTCTTCGCCTCGGTATACTCTCTAAATATCCTAGAACGTATTATTCTTAAGATTTCAGCTCGCATCGTTCTAGATGTTTCCGCGGTATCTTTAATTTTTATATTACCTTTATTTTGTATATTACTTAGTCCTTGCACATATTTTATCCCATCAGGAGTCAGACGATAGTTATACGCATTACCTCTAATAAAACCAAGACTTTTCAAATTAGATATTATCCTTTCAATTCTTTTTACATCTGGATGATCTTTATAACCACGCAGACAGAATTCGGTTGGGTTATCTTTCCATGCATTTACAGCTATGTCCTCAAGTGCAAGTTTGCGTCCATCTTCATCCTTGTTTAGTCTATAAAATGTAAGTAAAACTTTATCTGATTGACTTCTTTGATTAGATTGCATATTATCCCTTAATCAAGCGTAAAATGTCTCTTCTTTGCTGTTTTGTCAAACAGCAGCCTTACACGTTTATATTCCTTATCAATAGCACCGAATATCCTATTTACTTCTTCCTCGCTGTAAGAATAAACTCCTGTGTTAGAGCAGTTTCCCAATAACCTTAGATTATCTAGTATTCGTTGCACTCTCTTTGTAGCTATTCGTTTGAAGCGTTCATCTTTCCCTTCATTTTTTCTTGCCTTTTCTTTTGGCATTTTAACCACTATACTATATATCCTATATAATATTTAAATGTTTTGTATATAAACAGAATATATAACATATAAAGTAAGAATGGTGTTATTCTCCTTGGGGTCAACCTGAAACTTTTCAAGTTTCACAGGCGAAGCCTGCAAGGGTCTCCCCTAGCTCCAACGAGCTTTAAGCTAGCTACCTAGCAGTTCAAGGAACCTTTGGCAGCCGTTTTGCGTGGGGGTCAAAACGGCTTTAGATTGAGAAGCCTAGCCCGCCGAGCGTCGCCGAAGGCGACTATTAGGGCGGGCGACGGCTTACTCCACATGCTTTTAGCAAAATCATGACAAAATGGTCGTTTCACGACTAATGGGGAGTTTTACGAGGGAAAACCCCTAAAATTCATGTCAGAGGAGGGTCATTTTACTCCACATGAAATGGCCTAAAAACTCCACATGATGGAGTTTTTGCTTACTCTACATGAATTTTGAAAATTTGACATGAAAATTGGCTTTTTACCACTAATGGGGACTTTTACGAGGGAAAACAGGGTAAAACAGGGGTAAAGAGGTGTCATTTTAGTCTACCTGAAAGGGTGTTTTAGTCTACATGAGCCTGTTTTTGATGGCTCCATCCTTATGGAGCCCTACATAACCGCCAACCTGTTCTTCAAACTGACCGCTTGGCTCAAAGAGAAGGCTCCGTCTATGCCTTCGTATAGGGCTTTCTTGTTGGTGCTAATGTATATCATGGTGGTGGTTGGCTTCGTATGCCTTGCGAATTTGCTAGTCAGGAAGACGTTCCCGTTGGTCTGCTCGGCAAACTTGGTTATTGCGTAGTGCCTTAGGCTGTGCGTTGTGAGCCTATGCAGGCTTCTAGGCACTCTGTCGTTCAGCTCATCGCTTTGGTCGTAGACCTCGCTAAGGCCAGCCTTTTCGGTATAGTATCTGAATCTGTTTCTTGCGTAGTTCTCGGCAACGAACGGCACTTCGGTAGTGCTTTTTCCTTCTTCCTTGAAAAAGATGTAACCTTGCGCCTTCTCTATTGCCTCGGTATGGGCTCGTAGGTATTCAAGCGTAGCCTTGAATAGTGGCTCAGGAATCAGCAGTTGGTCTAGGGTTCCCGCTTTCTCCGTCTTTACTACAAGTTCTCTTGTCTCGAACTTTATGTCCTTGACGTTCAAGCGCGTGGCTTCGCCTATCCTGAGACCTAACTGCGACTGGTAGGAAAAGAGTAACCTGAACTTGTCATTGTCTACAGCACGGAAAAACTTCTGTATTTCCTGTTCAGTGAAACCCTTGTTTAGTGCGCCGTATTTTGGTATACGGCTCCTTTGGAAGCGTTTCCTGAACTGCTGCATCACCATCTTTCTTACTTCGACAAGATGGTGTTTCGGCAAGTAAGGTAGTGTCCTGTCCAATTCGCACTTCAAGGATGCGAATTGTGGCTTATTATCGCACACGGGGACTGGTTGCACCAGACTGCTCATGACTGGATGTGCACACTGCCGTGTGCCCGATTTTATTTCTTGGACTCGGCGGGAATCGCACCCGCGGCCTCGCCGTTGCGAACGGCGCGCTCTACTACTGAGCCACGAGCCCTTATTATAAATCTGTAATACGCTTTAAATAATTTGCATTGCATATAGCATGGACTAGTGAATATATGAATGCTGAAAACTATAAACTCTCCGAATCGGGGGGAGCAAAGCTCAACTCGCTCCTTAAAAGGGTCCTTGAAGAAGTAAAACCTTCCGACAGCGAGATTGCAAATGCAAAAGTGGCTATAAATGAAGTAATGGGAAGGCTGAAAAAACTTGCGCCGAAGAATGTCGAGATAATACTTGCAGGGTCTGTCGCGCGCGGCACCCACATAAGAGGCAATTCCGACATTGACATATTCCTTCTTTTTCCGCGAAGCGTCAGTGAGAGCGTTGTTGAGAAGAAAGGCCTCGAGATAGGAAAGGGCATAGTTGATAAAAGACGGAATGAATCATTTATCGTAAAGTATGCTGAGCATCCCTACACCAAAGTGGTGCTTGGCAATCGCGGAATAAATGTTGATATCGTGCCGGCCTACAAGATAAAGGATGCCTCGGAGAGAGGCACTGCTGTGGACAGGACGCAACTGCATAACGAGTTTGTGAACGCAAACCTCAATACAAGGCAGCGTGACGAGGTCCGCGTCCTAAAGGCCTTCCTCAAATCGCACGGGATATATGGTGCTGAGGCCAAGATAGAGGGCTTTTCTGGCTATCTCTGCGAGATTCTTACCTATCATTACGGCACTTTTGCGAGCCTCATAACTGCAATGTCAAACCTCTCGCTCCCGCTCATAGTCAACACCAGCAAGTCCAGGGAGATGAATAACGAGAACACAAAATCCATGCTAAAACTCTTTGGCAAAAGGTTCATTGTGGTAGATCCTACAGACAGCAACAGAAATGTCGCGGCAAATGTATCAGATGAATCGCTATCCAGGTTTATGGTGATATCGCGGAACCTTATCAAGAATCCTTCAATGGATACCTTCTACAGAAAAAGCGGTTCATACGTCTATCCGGAAAGGAAGCTTGCAGCATTGGGGAAGATGCTTGGTGCTGACTTATATGTGCTGCATTTCAGCGTGCCGGACATCGCAAATGAGATAATATGGCAGCAGCTTAGGAAGGCCAGAGTAAGGATCTGCGAATTGCTTGGTAAGAATGGCTTTGAACCGATAATATCACTGCAGAATGTTGAAGGAAAGGATGCGGTAATAGGCCTATTCATCAACAGCATTCAGATACACTCCGCCAGAATTATGGGGCCTTCCGTGGAGATGGCAGAGGCTTCCGCTAGGTTCATGAAAGCACACACAGGTTCTATGCTGATCTCAATAGAGAACGGACGGCTTTATTCGATAGAAAAGTCAAAGTATACCGACCCGAAGGAATTCATGGGCGCTTTTATGACGGACAGGAAGACAATGCTGCCATCCTACCTAAAGGCAAGGAATGCGACTATTTATTCCAACAAGGTGCCTGAAAAATACGCTAAACTGCTGTATGTTTCTTATCTTGACAGATTCTCGATTTGATTGCCTACCTGAGCAGTTTCTCAGGGGAATCGCCGAGGCAGTAAAGATACAGTTTCCCATTGACATAATCAGCAACGCCGTAACCGCTCATCCATCCCTTCATCTTTTCTTCCACATATGAGATATATTCCTTCTTGAGGGGAAATTCCAGGTCGCTTGATGTGATAAGTATTCCCTTGAGCATAGCATCCTTTGCGAAGTCCAGTTTTATGTATAGCGTAACGTCGTCTATCAGGCTTAATAGGCCTATCTCCTTCTGCAGCTCCTTAAGCTTGGATTCCATTGACATAATTGCAGTATCCCATGCCTTTGAACCTGCCAATCGTAATGTCTCCTTGTGTTCCTCGCTCTTTCCTGCGTCGATAGCCGAATCCCTTGCTGCGGATTTTGATATGTAGTTATCCGCTTCGCATGGCAAAGTTTCCCTTTCGAGCTTTGCCGCTGATGCAGCCATATTTTTTGCATCCGCTATGTAATCTGCGTAGAATACCAGCCAATTCTGTGCCGGCCTTCCGTTCGGCCTAAAATACCGTCCGTCGCGGATAGATGCAAGATAATCATTGAACTGGTTTATCCGCCTTATGGCTATCCCGCCAATCTCCGGATCCGGCCTCTTGACCTGCGCTTGCATTTGCTCACTTCCCATTTTCGATTTAATCAGTACAGCCCAAATCGGATTGTTGATTGAAAGGCCGAATTTAGAAGCCATACTTATTCCCATCAGTCACGAGATCCAGCAATTCGTCCATCTTGCTTATCTCCCTGACTTCAGGTTTGTTTTCCGATATTCCATTACTTCTTTCCCTTATGTATTTTAACATTTCTTTTTTCTCCTTTTCGTGCTCTACTTCGTAGGTTTCTTCGCAGAGTTCTGCGGATTTAACCCCGCAATAGTCTATAGATTCGGAAACGATGTTCTCTTTCAGCTTTTCCCGCTCGTAGCTGCGGCGCTCCATCCTTTTTATCAGTTCCCTCAGGTTTGCACGCACGACGATAATCATGTCGTACTTCAGTTTTATCTCAGGGACAAGATGGCCCACAATTATGGCACACCTGTTCTTACCATCGTTTTTTATCCTTTCCTTGACCTTTGCACCCAGCTCAGCCAGCCTTACAATTCTGGCACCAGTCTCGTCTGTGCCAGAGAATAACTTGAATTCGCCCACAATGTCGTTCAGTTCTATAAGCTCGGAGCCCGGCACTTCTGTGAGGATTTCCCTCGCAAATGTGCTCTTGCCTGCGGCTGGCGTGCCCGTTACCCCTATTACCATACCGTTTGCTATTTAACGACCTCTTGATGCGATTAATATACTTATTTCCCCAAATATAAATAGTATAATGTGGCTTTTATTTTAGGTGATTTGATGAAAGATATTCAAAACAGACCAAGGATAAGCAGATGGATAGGCCGCGGTTATATCCTTCTTACCTTTTTACTCGCCTTGCTTTATATTTCGATAGCCGTCTCGATAAACGTATTCGGCCACCCTTATGGGGCGCTTATCCTTACGGCAGTAATGGCATTTGTGATTATTTTGCTGTGTGCAATCACTTACAGCTTCTATAAAACAAGATATGTGATAAACAACGGTGTTCTGCATTCCTGGTCGCCCTTCGCAGTCATCAACCTGAGATTGGCTGATATTAAAAAGATCGAGCTCACCAGGCTTCCGTTTTACTTCAAGGGATTCGGCTCAAGCCTTTATTCAGGGTGGTTCTATACACCCGCCTTTGGCTGGACAAAGGTGGTAATGACAAACCTGACTGATGGTGTACTTATAACCGACAAGGAAGGAAAGCATTATCTTATCACGCCATCAAATCCAGGCAACTTTATAAAATCCCTGAGGTGAGGATACGGACTCTGATAATGATAGCATAAGGAAGCGCATTGAAAAGGACATAGAGCTCTTCAACAAGAATGTGATTTCTGTAAAAGTATCCGAAAAGAATACCACAAGAGTGCTTGAGCTTTCGAAGATGTATGCCAAGGACTCTAAGAGCTTTCTAGATAAGGGTGATCTTTACACCTCTTTTTCATGCATAGGCTATGCGCATGGGCTGCTTGATGCGCTAAGGGAGATACATGGTTAGGCGATAATATGTACAAAGAGGGTAGTGCTTCAATAAAGTATACAAAGGATTCCTTCCTGAACCCAGAGGGTCGTGTCTCACGTGACATAAGTGCCGCTTTTGTTTCCGCGCTTGCTGAGAAGAATAGCAGTATTCTTGATTCGACATCAGCTACAGGGATACGCGGCATAAGATATTATCTGGAAGGTGCTTCCGGCAAGGTAACATTTCTGGAGATGAACAAAAATTCTTTCTCTTCCACAAAGAAGAATGTCATATTCAACAAAGTCAAGGGAACAGTTCTGAACAAAAGCATACAGGAATTTGCAAACACGACAAGGGACAGGTTCGATTTTATCGATCTTGACCCATTTGGAGGGGTTACGCCTTACGTATATGATCTTATGAAAATATCCAGAGGCGGGACATACCTCATGGTTACAGCAACAGATACTGCCGTGCTCTGCGGGGCTGACCATAAGGCCTGTGTAAGGCTCTACGATGCGAGGCCAATGCACAACGAACTATGCCAGGAGGTTGCGCTGCGGCTTCTTATAGGTTACATAACAAGGATTGCGGCGCAGTTCAATCTCGGTGTCGATGTTAAGTTTTCATTCTCGCATCTGCATTATATGCGCGTATTCGTGAGGCTGGTGCACGGAACTGCTGCAGCATCCAACTCGGTAAGGGAGCTGGGATATGCATACTACTGCAATGGATGCTTATACAGGAGCGTGCACAAGTCAACGCTTCCTGAAGTTGGCAAATGCAAGGTTTGCGGAGGTGTGCTTGAGACAGCCGGAAAGATCTGGCTTGGCGACCTGTATCAAAAGAGCACCGTTGAGCTCATGGCGGCCGAGATGGAAAATGGAGTTAGCACAGGCAGATTTGATGTCAAGAGCCTTGAGTTCTTTAACAGGCTTGCAAGTGAATTCGATTATCCGCTTTTCTATTCGATTTCCAGGCTTACCAAGAAGATGGCAATAGGCGCGGTGAGTCCTAACCTTGTTATAGGGAGGCTTGTCAAGAGAGGCTACAATGCATCGAAGACGCATCTTGGCAAGAATGCGATAAAGACCGACGCTGAGCTGGAAGTCATAAAACGCTGCATCAAGATGTAGCGCAGCGCCGCTTGTGCTGGTTATATAAACAGCATTCCCTCACTTCCGCTTTTCGCCTAATTTTCGGGTGCTTGGCAAAAATATATATACGGAAATGGATGCAATACTAGCGGGTAATTTCTGGGTGATTTTATAAAGAAAGGTGGGGATGTATGGAATTGGAATCTGAACACTGTGGTAGATGTGGAAGATTAGCGGATGCTTTCGCTAGTGAGGGGGCAATATGCAGCGGTTCCTATTATTGCGATGCATGCATTAGGGAATTTGCCGAGGAACTGCATGGCAGGAACATATGCTCGCTCTGCAGGTGTGCCATATGGGAGCATGCGCCTAAGTTCGTGATGCCTTCCAGGCTTTACAGTGGCTATATTTTGGACAGGCTTCCTGTAGGCAACAGGCTTATGTGTGCCTCATGCTACAGGCATACGGAAAGGCTTGGCCTTATGAGGGATCCGCTGGCGAAGCTTGGTAGCATACGTGCTAGGCTTAATAAAAACGCGGCCAGGAAATCCTGACCTAAAAAGAGAGGCACCGCTCACTTCTTCGAGTTAACGGTAATCATGTGGTATTCCTTCTCGAAGCCAAGGGCCCCCTTGAATACCTGCGGCTCCATGGTTATGGTGCTGTCAGAGTAGGGGTCGTTAATGTAGAATGTGTCTTTGTCATAGCCTTTCACCACTACCCAGTGGGGTGATGGTTCTAGGTAAGGATTCAGAATGCTGGCATTTACAAGAACTATGGGTATCTTGCCGCCGTTCAGCGTCTTCTTTATCAGGTTTATCGTGGTAAGCCCGGATTCCTCCTTTATCTTGAGGTCCTTCGTCTTCTCCTTTATCTCCTTGAATGATGCGCTGAGCGTGTCAAGGTTTATCCCTTCATAGACAGCGAGCTTCTTCTCATAGCCCTCGTCCTTTGCGTTGCTTATTATCTGGGTCCTTGCACCCCTCTTTGCGAGCGCATAGGCGAGCCCGTACCTTGAGCCGTGCCATACGCTGCCGTTGACCGCTTCCTGCCATATCTGGAACTCGAGCTCCTTCTTCATCTTCAGGTTCTTGTTGAGGTACTTTAGCACCATCATAGCTGACGCTGCTGAGCTTGTGAACTCCTCGGTTTGAGCGTAATTCGGTATCTCGAATATCTTTGAATCCCGCATCTTTGGCCTTTTTGCTTGTTTCTTTTGTTGTTTCTTTGTTGACATGTTAACACCCAAATCATATCGATGCAGGGAGGGAGATTTGTTCATTTCTTTTGAACTCCCGTAGACCTAAGCCAACGGATCTTGAGTCCGCCGCGTTTGACCGTGCTCCGCCATCCCTGCACAGAGATAATTCTGATAGTATAATATATAAGCCATTCACTTGAGTGTGGCACTACTAATCAGCCTTCCCAGATATATATACCTTTGCGTGGTTTTGGAAGCCCCCTATATAAACCTTTCGACGATGTTCCGATGACAAGGCAGGTTCGGATTTGATGAAAACTGGGCTCAGCTGCAGCAGTTATATATATCTTGTAACAAGATAGTTTTTGATAGTATGGAAGTCAGCAGAAGGAGCTTGAGGCGTATGCTCAGGACCAATGGACCTCAGGCAACCATGTGGTTGCTCTTGGGTGTAAGCGGCATGAATGGTTTCCGTGCTGAGCTTTATACGCAGAGGATAAAGCAAGACTTGAGAGAACATCCGTTAGCCATATTTTATGCCGATGATGCAATGAAACAGCTTAGGAAGGTTGAGGATTATTCCGCAATAGGCATCAGTCTTAGCATGATTATGCTGAGCGGCTTGAATGGTCTTAAACGGATGGAGAAAGATCAGACTTTGGCAACAGATTTGGCAAGCGCATCAAATCCCTCAAAGAACTTATCCCAGGAATAGTTGTGTTCTACTCTTCTACGGCCATCCTTGCCCATCTGTTTTGCAAGTGAACCATGCTCCACTACAAACTTCATCCGCTCTGCCATCTGGGATGGTGACTCTACAAGGAAACCTGTCTTCCCGTCAACTATGGTCTCTCTGAAGCCACCCTCGTTTACAGCAATTACCGGCTTTGAGCTTGCCATGCCCTCCAGCGGCACAATGCCGAAGTCCTCGTTTATTGCACTCACCACTACTGCGGTGCACCTTGAGTAGAGGCTTCTTAGCTCCCTGTTGGATGGATTAAGCTTGAATATAACATTCTTCGCCCTCATTGCCTTCAGCGTTCGGTAGTATTCCTCGAAATCCGAGTACCTGCTTGATAGGCCCCCAGCAAGGACAAGCTTGTACTTCTCGCCTCTATGCTGCTTTGCGAATCTTTCGAATGCTTCTATTGTATATTCCTGTCTCTTCTGCTCGGCTATTCTTGAAGGGTATAGAAAGTATTTCTCGTCCCCTTTGTTTGTGAAGTCCTTGTAGTCTATCCCGGGATTTATCACTGTCGCGTTTGTGTGGAATGCCTTTCTTATTCGCTCTTTTGTATTATCGCTGTTTGTTGCTATTGCTTCTACCTTTCTCACTATCTTTTTCTCCATTCCCCTGTACACATTGGAGAAGTAGTTGTAGAGTATCTTCTCCTTGAGAGGCCTCTTTCTCAGATTTGCAACTGTAGGGTCATACAGTTCTCGTGGAGGTGTATGGCAATACCACAGCACCCTGGGATTGTTGTTGCGGACCCATTCGCTTGGGGACATGTGCGGATTTATGACGTCGTAGTCTTCCTTTATTTTCAGGTTGTAGAAGTTGTATCCGTAATAGATCGCATTTGCCACTCGCGGCGGGAAAAGATTGCTCAGTTTGCCCCTGCTTTTGAAAACCTTTATGTCAACGTTTTTGAATTCCTCGAATGTGCCCTCCTTGTTATAGCCAAGAGTATAGATTGTTGCATCGTATTTCTGGGCTATCTTTAGTATTACCTTCTCCGCGCCGCCGCGTTCATTTATATTGTGCTGTGCGATTAGGAGTTTCATTTGAATACACGTTTCTGGTATTTGTCAAACTTTGCCATCTTCCTTTTGTCAACGCCCTTTATGCTTGCTATATTTGCGGGTATGCTGAACGTCTCTGCGCATACGCTTGCGCTGGTCAATCTTGAGATGGCATCCACATCGCCTGCGAGTGCCGCCTCTATGAATCCCCGTATGTTGACAAGCGATTGGTAACCTTTTGCCCTTGGGTTTTTGTTGAATGCGCTCGGCATTATTACAAGCAGTGGCACTCGTATCGCCTCGTCGTATATTACTGTGCCGTGGCCAATAAACCCATGCTCTCCGAAGAGTTGGCCATGGTCGGATGTGAGTATTATTATCTGGTTGTCTCCGAATCTCTTGATCAGATCCTCTGATAAGCTCAGTGCCGTATTTCATTGCCCTTATGGATGCCTTTTCATAGAGCCTTTCCCATAGGCGCATAAGCTGCGGATCGGTCTCTTTTTTCAGGAATGGTGTGACCCAGTTGAAATCCTTCCCCTTGGCGCCTACATACGGATCATGCGCCTCCATGAAGTTCACGAAAAGGAAGAACGGTTTCTTGAATTTGATATTTCGTATGGTCTTTAGGATATTCTTTCCGCCCTTTTCGAGAGGCCAACCATCTATCAGCTTTGCGCGTAATTTCTTCACCGCTGCCTTTGGAGTGAGCATAGTTGCACTCAATGCCAAATCGAGGAACAGTTTGGGATCTTCTTTTGCAATATTCTGCGTGAGTTTCAGTATGTCGCTACCGTAGAGGTTCCTGTACTTGGATACCTTTGGCTTTAGGCTGTTTGATATCTCTATGACGCTGCCGAATATGTCAGTAAAGTAGGATTCCGCTATGTACTTGTCAAAGCCTTCGAATCCGTAGACAGGATGTATATAGGGATTTGCGGATATCCCGTAAGTGGCGTAGCCGTTTTCCTTGAGGTCTTCCAGTATTGTGCGCTTCCTGAGCCTTATCTGCTCTATATCAAGTGACTTCACAGTCTTGGTTTCATGGCAGCCATGCTCGGATTGATCCAATCCAGTAAACAGGGATGCGTGAGATGGAAGGGTCCATGAGGCTGGTGATATACAGTTATCGAACCTTACCGCGTCGAAACCCTTTAGAAGATTAGGATTGGAATCGACAAGAGTGTTGAACATGTCCAATTTCAAGGTGTCCAGAATGATTATAGATACATTAGGTTTTCCTTTCATGATCTACCAACTTGGTATTCCTTATCTGGTTATTCTGTAGGCCTTTACAGTCTCGTATAGAGTTTTTGCATGTTTGTCCCTCTCAAAGTGCTCCCTGACAGGCTTTATTCTTTCCTCCAATTTTTCTGCCACGAATTTCTTCAAGTCTAACGGATGCAGTTTGCCGCTTGAGTAAACTTCTAGAAGCTCCTTGTAGCCATCAATCTCGAGTGTTCCGCCGAATTTTGGTGAGCGTTCAATCTCCATCCGTTCGGTAGGGCTTTCCAGTATGAGCAGGTCTATGTAATTTAGAATTGGATTCCCTTCCACTACCTTTTCTGGGCAGTATGCACTGTTGATTTTCTCCTTGATCTCAATATATGAATCATGCATATATATGGCGCTCTTGGGATTTGATTTGGACATCTTATATTCGATAAGGGATTCCCTGTCCTGCGAATCCTTGCCTGCAGGTATGCCCTGAAGGCCCAGTATCAGTGGGTGATGCACTGCTGCTGGCTTCTTCCATTTATACCTTTCAGAAGCCTCACGTGCAAGCACGTTCGCCCTCCTTTGGTCTATCCCGAGCTGGCATATGTCAACATCCATCTGGAATATGTCCGTAGCCTGCATAATGGGATAGAATAATTGTGCTGCGGATATGCTTTCACCTTCCTTCCTGCCCATGACCGTAATTGCCCTCTTGACCCTGTCTATGGTGGTGACCTTGCCGATGTGCATGAACCTGTCCCAGTAACCAAGTGAATCCATGAGCTCCTTTGACCATATTATCTCGACCTTTTTGGGGTCTATGCCGCACGCCTTCCAGACCTCTACGAAATATTCGCCTGCGTTTCTGATTTTCTCCAGGTCGCCATCAAACTTGTTATTGACGAACGCGAAGTAATCAGCAAGGTAAAGCTTTACCTTTATCCCGATGCTGAGCATCTTTTTAACATTTTGAGCCCGCAGAAGGCCAAAATGGATTGGTGCTATGCCGGAGGGCTCGAAGCCATCATAGGCTATCGGGTGATTATTGTTCTCAAATATGAGCCTTAGCTCTTCCTCGGTAAGTATCTCTTCCGCGAAGCCCTTCATCACGTTGACCTTTGTCCCGGTATCCATAATATCTTCCTTCTCTCAAGGACTATAAACCTATCCTACGGATTGGCGCTACTTCTTCTCGACCAGGTTCTTCCTCCTTTGCACCGCAACAAGCATTTCTGCCTTTATCTGCGCGTAGCATGTAAAGCAGAGGTTGTATTCCGTTGTGCTCTTCTTGTCGCTTTGCGGGCCCTGCTGCAACCTTCCGGCGTATATGTAGTAGAAGTTGTCAGCCGCAAGCTCTTCCTTGCAGATGTCGCACCTTGAATCGTCTATGCTCATAAAACCAATAGTATTTCGGCGTTAGTATTTATATTCTTACGGGATGCACGGATGACGCAGATGGTACTGTTACAGCATGGTTTCATCGGCACTCGGCCCGTACATGCCTGGCACCGGTGCGTTCAGCAGCCTGAGGTATACAGACAGTTGAGCCCGGTGATGGACTAGGTGGTTTATAAATAAGATCCTTAACGCCATTGACTTAGGCATTGTGAACAGTACCTTGCCACCAGGCTGGAAGGTGAATGGCTTGTCGAATTCTGTTTCTTCTGTTGCCTTCAGGCGCCCTGTCATCTTTGTGCTGTTCTCTTCAAAGAACTTTATTATGGCCTCTTTGTCAGCCAATTCAGGCTGCTTGACCAGCATAGGGTCAAATGAATCATTATCAAATATGCACAACCAGCGCCATGGCATGCAGGCCACATGTTGCGCCAGAGCGCCAAGCGTCTTGCTCTTCTCGTGGGGTTTCCATGAGAGCTTATCGCCAGGCACGTTCTTGAGCATCTTTAGTGTTGAGGAACTCTCTCGTTCCCATTCCATAAGCAGAAGCGCCCCGGTTTTCATAGTTATAATGCTGCGTTAGGTTCTATAAGTATTACGCTGGTTAAATGGTACAAACATAGTATTTTAATAGTTAAAATGCTACTTCTGATTATGAGATTACTGTTAACGTCTGCCGGCATTACGAACAAGACAATAGCTAAGGAATTGAGGACGTTGGTTGGAGGCAAGAAAATAAAAATTGCATTCATCCCAACAGCTGCAAATGAGGTGGAAGAGGAGAAAGATTGACTGATCAAAAATTATAACGAATGCGAAAAGATGGGCATAGTTGATATTGTAGACATAGCTGCCATACCAAAGGATTCGTGGCTTCCCAGACTTAAGGACTCCGATGTGATTGTGGTTGGAGGGGATGGACTGCGTATCTTATGCGATGGATAAATAAATCCGGACTTAAAAATGAACTTCCAAAGTTATTGAAAAATCGTGTATATGTAGGAATAAGTGCTGGAAGTATAGTTTTAGGAAAAACCATACAGGCAAGTGAAGAATTCTTATACGATGAGAAAGTGAATAATGCACCTAAAGGGTTGGGTTATATAACTTTCAATTTTAGGCCACATTTTAATTCGCCAGACTTCCCAAAAGTGCGCGATAAAAACCTTGGTGAGATTTCAAAACGGCTAAAGGGAGATTTGTATGCTCTTGACGATGAGTCTGCAATTGTATGCAAAAATGGTAAGATAAAGGTAGTTTCCGAAGGCGAGTGGAAAAAATACGTTAAGAGTAAATAAGTATTTGTCCAGAGCAATTAATATGGTGTTATTTTGGTAAATTGCGTTCACCTTAAAGGACTAGACCCGAAGATAAAACCGAATACCCCAAGTGGCTGTGAGGAGTGTCTGAAAGAAGGTACACTGTGGGTGCATTTAAGACTCTGCCTTGCTTGTGGACATGTTGGCTGTTGCGATTCCTCAATAGGTAAGCATGCGACAAAGCATTTCCTGAAAACAGGACATCCGGTAATGGAGGAATATCCAAATAAAGAATGGAAATGGTGTTATATAGACAAGGAGTATGTTAGGTAATGCAATACGTAATAAATCGCCCGAAGCGGGCAACAGGATGAGAAGTCCTACACCCGTTCGTTTTGGGCGTGGTTTTCGCTGATGTTATAATAATCCATAGATTAAATATTGATAACTTAGCTAATTTCGATGTATTTAATGCCACATACTATCGACAAAAAGATTTTGATAAGTGGAAATTATAAAAACCTGAGGTAAATTGATGGCAAAAGAGGAATACCCGACTCCCGTTAGAGCCATGTCTAGAAACGAGGCAAAATTTACTGGTATAATTACCGATATGAATTTTGGCTGCTGGGCAGATCTGGCGTGCAGCATCACGGTAGACAGCAAACTGGTGATTGTTAGACATGGCGGCCCGTCTGAGAACCTCAAACCTTTCGGTCAAGTTTTGGGCATTGCAATGTCCGACGATTCTGCCGAAAATTTAAAATCAAAATTTTTGGGAAAACGGGTTGAGGTCTATGCCCATAAAGCAAAGAAATATGATGTGCAAGGCCGAGTCGTTTATAGCGACCTGGAATTCACTTTGGAGGGCAAAACTAGTTATTACGTTAAATTGGCGGATTGATCTCCTGTTTCGGCTCTTTTGAAGGTAAAATGCCCAAACCCATCCGCTTTTAGTTTCCAACATGATCTGTTGCCAAGCATCGCCCGAAGCAGGCAGCAGGATGAGAAGTCCCACGCCCATTTGTGTTGGGCATTGGTTTCACCTAATATTTATCTCAGCCAATCTATATAAAACAATAAGCTCAGATTTTGGCAAAAGAATTTATATATTCGAAGCTAATACAACTTAATGATAGTATGCCGGAAAAATTAGTCAGTGCTAATGATAAAGAATCAGTTAAAGTCACAATGAATGATAGCGGTATATAGAAGTTAAAAAAGATGGTAAAGAAAAAACAATAAGCACGTCTGCATTGGGTGGTTGTTTAGCGATTGTCCCTATTGTTGAAGATAAAAATGGAGATAGGCGATGTTCTTTGGCACACTACGACCCTATGGGGCTAGCTTTAGAACTCGAAAGAGAAAAGCACATAAAATTTCCAACAATCATGGGTCTCTTTAACAAAACTGCTAAAGTTAGTAGTTCAGATTTGATTAGAACCACAGTTATAATAATGTCTACAGATCCGAATGGTCAGCAAGCAAAATTCATAAAAGCAATAAAAACAGAGGCAAGATATATACTCGGTTGCAAGCGGGTACAGGTAATTGATTATAGGGGTGTTGGTTCGGAATCCTTGACTATCAACTTACCGAATTCTTCTTCTGGTAACCCTAAGTATTCTACTAATAGTGTAAAGAATAAACCAATTGAGTGGTAAATTTCATTATTAATAGGCAATTAAAGCTAGTCTTTTAACTCTTTTTGCATTAAGGGGCATTGTACCTGTCATATGCATGCCCTATCAGGGCGTACAAATTAAGCATAGCTTTTTAACGACAAATTAAGCAAAATAAGTCATTTTCGCCCGAAGCAGGCAACAGAATGAGAAGTACCACGCCCATTTGTTTTCGGCATAGATTTCACCTATTTTATTATTTTTCTGAATAATTTTCTTAGTTTATCATAACTTGTCTCATTTCTTGCACATTTATAAGCAAGTTTTTCAAGCTCAAGCTTTGGTGCTGTGAAACTTAGTTTATTTAATTCCAAATATGTAACAGTAGTTGCAAAGGCCGTTCTTTTATTTCCTGCCAAAAAGGGATGGACGGTAATAATATCATGAAAATAGGTAGCAGCATTGTCTATATGATTTGGATTATTGAATACCTTTTCAACAATGTATTCAAGATTACCAAGAGATAAAACAACATGTTCCTCTTTCGTTATCTTAACCACTTGCTTATTGATTTCTAGAATATCCTCAATAGTCGGAAAAAGTGGCATCTTTTCTCCTCATTCGTTCAGTACCCAGATTAACCAGAAGATCATGATACTTTTTAAACTGCTCTTTAAATGTTTTTCTAAAGACTTTCTTTGAAACATATGGCATTATAATCACACCTAATAATATATGATTAATAACATTATTAAGATTATCATCAAGGGTTGGAAGAATGGAAATAGAAAAGAAAGTATGGCCACAGTATTTTGAAAAGATACTCAGTGGTGAAAAAACATTTGAAATAAGACTAGCAGATTTTGAATGTGGATTGGGTGATGTTCTACTTTTAAAAGAATGAGATCCTAAATCTAACAGTTATACTGGTAGGAGTATCAAAAAGACCATAAAATACGTTGCAAAAACCAAAGACATTAAATTCTGGCCAGAAAAAGATGTTGCAAAATACGGATTGCAGATCATAGGATTTGATAAATAATATGCTGATTCGATAGTCCAAAATCTATAAAATATACCATTCTGGCACCGTACCTGCTGTGTCAACGCCCATGCAAGGCATCAAGCCTCAAAAGCATTTTTAGACGACAAACCAAGCCCAAAAGCCAAGCTTCGCCCGAAGCAGGCAAATGCATTAGGTTACTCCCCCGTTCAAAAAGTATTAAAATCAGTAATGAGAATGGGTGCTATGTCTAATCAGTTCTTCAATCCAAAAATGGTAGGAATTTTAATAGTCGTCTTAGTGACTTTCCTTGTCTTATTTTCCGTATTGCAAGCATTTTATAACATAAACCTAATTCCATTAATTGTATTTATACCAATTACATACATTGCTTATGCCATACATAAAACTTGGAGTACTGGTGCAGGGGAACCTGGAATAGCACTTCTATTAAGCTTGCCTTGGTGGGTAGTTTCTGGAGTTTTATACTTATACATACATAATTTAGTAATTAGCTACCTTGTATTATTCTTTGGGACTGTGGGAACACTTTGGATAAGACATTTGCAATTTAAGGCATCACATAAATCCGCCGATGAATTAATAACCGAAGCAGTTCAGGAAGATAAAAATTAGCGGGGATTGAACCTCGGGTTACTCCCCCGATTTCAACTGCAACACGTCGAGAATCCGCCCGAAGCAGGGATCGAACCTGCAACCTATTGGTTAACAGCCAATCGCTCTACCATTGAGCTATTCGGGCATGTAATACATATTTTATTGTTCTCTCTAAAAAGCTTCTCTTTTTACTTCTTTAAACGAATGGGAATGGCCTCTTCAGGTTTATCGCCCTTATATAAACAGCTGACCTGTCCGAGAAGTCGTCCGCCCTCACTATCGTGTCTGTTGTGTAATTGTAGGCAAGCGCAATGAAGGTTTCCTTTATCCTTGTCCTTGCAAATGCGAATATCTTTGCGTTTGATTCGTGGAAGAGGTCGAATGTGCCTATTATGTGGTCGCCCTTGCTATGGAATGCGTACAGCCTCGGCATTTCTTCGTCCTCATGTGCCATGCCTGCTATGGATTTTGCCAGAGCATCCGGATCCTTTACCTCAACTGTTATTACCTTTTCCGCCTTGCTAAGATCTTTCACCTTTGAGTATGGTTCTGAGAGCAGTTCTATTACAGGCGCCCTGAATGACCTCATGTCTGGTTGTCCCGGCTTATCCGCAAACTCAAACCGCTCCCCCCTCTCAGTCTCTGGAGTATAGATCATGAAATTTGATATGCTCTTTACGTCAGTGTAATAGACTATCTTAACGTCGCCCAGCTTTTCGCCCCCAGTGAGAAGCCGGTAGTTTGATGCATCCTTCACTGCCTTTAGGTATGCGCCTGGACCATACCCGGAAAGATATCTTGCTAAATCCATTACCGATTCCAGCTCTACGTAGTAGGCGTAGACATCCTTGCCTTTCTTTTTGGTTCCGCTTTTCTTCATGAATTCGCACGCTCTTTGTTAAGTAAAATCAAGTGCAGCCCCTATTGGATGCCGCATCAGACGTATTTCGATATAAGGCTTATCAGGTACATTACCGAGTATGCAGGAGCATAGATTATCGGAAATATGGGCGTGCCCTGTCCCAATGCGGCATAGTCGCCTGCTAGTGTTGCCTTAGTTGTAAGTGTCACATTACTCTGTTTGTAGATCAATGGGCTTGATACTGAGCTGACATATACCTGCAAATGGTAGACATTCGGCTCATTCTCGTATATAGGATAGCTGAACTGTCCTGTTGTGCTGTGGAGCGCTATAACAGTCTTGCTGGAGTTCCATCCGGGAAGACCATGCACCGTTATGCTGAACGGACTGTCCGACACACCAGTGTTGTTTATTGTGACATATACTGTTGATGGCTCGCCCGGACCTGCTGTTACGTTGCTTGGGGAGACGCTGAGCTTGAAGACATCCGGGGTAACATTAACATAGGCGCGCATCTTTATTGAGCCGACCTTCGAATAGTTTCCGAAATTAATCGCAGTCATGTTGAATGTGTAGGTGCCATTAGGCGCCTGAGGCGCAACGGTGATCTTCACCGATAGGTATGCACCGTAGAGCGGTGAGTTCTGCGTTATCCAACCCGCTGGAAGTGAGCTTGCATAGAGTTCATCCCATCCTATCGCGACTGGCGAGCCCGTGCTGTTTGTCGTTGCCGCTGATATTGTCACATAGAATGTCTGGCCAGGACCTACCTTGCCAAGGTATAAGCTTCCGTTCTGCATTATTGTTGCCGGGTAGGGCTCAGTCATGTTGACATATGATGCGCATGAAAGCACAGCTAAAGAGAATAGCATTACTGCGGAAATGAAAACCAATTCTGATTTCAATGTCACACCTGTTGTCTATCTAATATGGAACGGAGAGTATAAATATTAATTGGCGGGATTCCTTAGCTGGTAGACCTGAGCGCGTATTTGGAGCTGAATGTCGCAAGCTGCTGGACGGTATTGGCGGTGCTCGGAAGCTCTGTAAGGGTGTAGGTTATCCAGACAGTGCCACTGAAGGAATTGCCTATGTTGCCCTTTGCTATTCCGCTCGCTGTGTAGCAGTAGACGCTGACCCTTGCACCGCCTCCTGAATATACAACAAGCCCGCCATTCTGCAGGTCGTTGGATGGGTAATAGCTAGGGGCTGCGGAATAGGGCAGCATGTTCACGTTGCCATAGGCCGGGCCGGTAGTAAGCGAGTTCTGCGCACTCGAGCAGGCAATGCCAGTTATGGTCATTGTGCCACCGGTAGACTGCGAGAATATTATGGTCAGTATGCCATTGCTCGTGATTGCCGCGCCATCGCAGGAGAATGCTGGCGACGGGTTGCAGTATTCCGGTGCCAGCCTTGGGTTGAATATGCCAAGCTGCAATACCACATAGAGCGCTATCGTTATTATGAGTATTGCGATGCTATAGGATATGAGCAGATCGACAGAGGCCTGCGCCCTTTTAGATAGCACCAATACACCTATTTAGAGTCATCCTTGTTGTCCTTGCTTACCTGGAGTTTTACATCTCTGTTGTCCCTTGTTATCTTTATGTCAAGCTCATTGTTTCCGAACATCTGCCTTATCTCGTCGTAGGTGTAGGCGCCGATGTCGCTCTTCGAGACGCCCTTGCTCTTGAGTATCTGGTTGCGCCTCTCCTTCATCTTCGCCTTCTCCGATTCCTCGTAGATTAGCTCAAGCTTCGGGACCTCCTTTGATTCGAAAAGGTCTGCTATGTCGAGGTTTATGGATCTGAAGCCCTCATCCTGCAAAATGAATTGTAGAACAGCATTGAATTCCCCTCTTAGCTGCTCCACCGCAGTTTCAATGTTCCGCTTCTGCCCTGCAATGACGAATACCTCGCTGTCCAGGAAGCCCACGAACACCTTGTCCGATGTGTTCTTTGCCCTGTCTTGCAGCAATTGTGAGATGAGTCTAAGTATGACCATTGCTGAATCAGATCCGAACCTTTTTGCGTAGTCGCCAAGCCCGCCAACCTTTATTGTGCCTATTGAGTACTGCTCGCCCGCCTTAATGTACTGCTCTATCTCGTTGGATATGCCGATCTCGTCGGGAAGGTCTATCAATGGGTCGAATCTCTTGCCCTTCTTCTTCAGGAATATCGTGACAAGGCTGCGCATCTCGTTAGGGTCGAATGGTTTTTTGATGTAGTAGTCTGCGCCATACTTTATGCCCTTGAAGCGGTTGCTTGTCGGATCCATTGCGCTTACTATTATGACAATCGTGCCGCTTATGTTCGGATCGCTCTTGATTGTCTGGCAAATGTCAAGGCCGTCCTTGTGCGGCAGCATTAGATCAAGTATTACCAGATCAGGCTTTGTCTTCCTCACCGATGCTATCGCCTCGCCCCCATCGTACATTTGGCTTATGTCGAAGCCCTTGCCTATCGATAGCGCCATCAGCTTGTTTATGTTTTTGTCATCCTCTACTATGAGCACCTTCCTGATTGAACCTTCCTGGAGTGGATAGTAGGTAAGCACCCCGCCCCTGCTTCTCGATGCTATGACCTTCATGCCTTCCAGCTCGGAGAGCACCTTGGTGAGCCTCTCCTTCCCTATGCCCATGCTGAAGGTTATGTCGCTAAGATCGTTGAATGATATCTGCTGACGGTCGTTTATTATGTCGAATATGTCGCTTACAATGCCGATACGCGTGTTCTCTGCCATGTGCCCACCAATAGCATATAACACCAATTAATTATAATAGCCTTAATGTTGGGCCTGAAACCGTTCCTAGTCATATATCCGCATTTCAGTCTGGTATTTAAATGTTTTCAGAGAAATAGGTAGCGATCAGATGGCATTGTTCGGTAAGAAGAAAGGGGTTCAGGAGAACCTTTTGGGCAAGAAGACCCCAGACTACAAGAAGCAGCAGCAGAACCAGGGCAGGAAACCGAGCGCCAAGAATAAGATAATAGCGCTTGTCGTAATAGTCATAGTGGTCATAGCGCTCTATGCCTATTTCGTGCTGCAGGTCAACCAGACAGTCATCAACGGCACCGAGGTTGTCAACATAACAAGCACCGGGGCGCTTTACAACATAAACTCAAAGCAGTATTATATATCCTTAGCGCATGTATCACTGAGCGGCGCAAAGGCTGATATACACATAAGCGAGCTGCCTATCTTCATAAATCCGCTTCTCAATGTAACATTGACGCTAAACAACATAACAAAGCTCAACGTAGGGACAAACTATTCCAACATAGGCATGCAGCTCCAGTCCATCGGCCCTTCCAGCGTAACAGTCCAGATATCGCCGATCGAGACAAGTCTTGACATAGCCCCGGATTCCAATAAAATAAGTGCTGTGTGGACCATGCTCTCCAATTCGACTTCCGGCACAGGCGTGCACAGCAGCACAACCGTAGGCACTACAACCACAATAGCATCTGGGGGAACCACATCAGCAACAACAACGCAATCCACAACAACAGTGCAGGCAACAAACCAGACAGCCGCGAGCCTTGCCAGCACGCTAAAGCACTACAACCTGTACGGGTTAATGCTCAATTTCAGCTTCCTTTATGACAACACCAGCAACTGCAACCACGTGCTCTACAACAATGCCTATTTCAGATATTACAGCACAATGCCAAGCCCGGGCCAGCAGACAGATTATGTCAACGTAAGCCAGTTCGTCCCGTATAACCTATCAAGCACTACCACAAACCTTGGAGGAGGAAACTTCGAGCTTGTGTACAGGACAAAGACGCTTAATGAGACGTTCAACAACCAGATAGCACTTGAGATAAATGTAAGCACATCGAGCTCAAGCATCACTGGCACATCGTTCCTCGAAGCCTTCCAGGGCCTTAACTACACGGTGCTTAGGTCAAACTACCAAAGGGCGCAGAGCATAGGAGGAGCATGCGGGATAATGGTGCCATAACATAATGCAAAGGCAGCGCGAACCATCCATCGTGTAAGGATTAGAGTTTGTATTTGTAGACTTTAGCCCTAGGATGCTCAAATGTGCACATTTCTTCTGTGCTCAACTTCTCAAAATACTTCCTCATGGGCCGAAGCGAATTGCCGTGTACGGATATGAACACCACGTCATCCTTTTTCATCTTTGATAGCATTTCCTTGATGAATGGGAGCACGCGTTTTTCAACATCAGCGATGCTTTCGCCGCCAGGCGGGGCTACATCGTAGGACCTGTGCCAAAGTGGATATTCCCTGGGATATTTCTGCTGCGTCTCAGTCTTGCTCATCTTCGTAAGCTCGCCATAGCTTCTTTCTTTTATCCTTGAATCTATCACTACTGGCACATCCTTGCCCTTTTCGCCAAGAGCTATGTAGAGCGTGTGCTGTGCCCTCTTGAGGTCTGAGGTGTAGGCCTTTGTCGGGCGCTCATTCCTCAGCTGCTCGGCTATTTCCATGCATTCCTTGATGCCATCGTCATCGATGTCCGGGTCATCCCATCCGGTGAATATCTTCTCCCTGTTGTAGGATGTCTGCCCATGTCGGAATATGAAGATCTTTGCCATAGCTATCCACTTATCATTTCCTCTATCCTTATCAGCTCGTTGTGCTTTGCGGTCCTCTCACCGCCGATGGTTCCGGATTTTATGTAGCCGATGCCCAATCCGACCGCAAGCTGTGCTATTGTCGCATCTTCCGTCTCTCCGCTCCTGTGCGATATTACGGTGCTGTAGTTGTGCTTTTTGGCAAGCTCAACAGTATCTATCATGTCGCTAAGCGTGCCTATCTGGTTAGGCTTTATTAGGATCCCGTTCGCTGCCTTCATCTTTATTCCCTTCTCGAGCTTCTTCCTGTTGGTCACGAAGATGTCGTCACCCACTATTATCGTCTTCTTGCCTATACGCTTTGTGAGCTCGGCGAAACCTTCGAAATCCGATTCATCAAGCGGATCCTCGAGTATCTTCAATGAGAATTTTTCAGCAATCCCTGCAATGAAGTCTATCTGCCCTTCTTTTGTGAGCTTCTTGTCCTTGTAGGCATATTTGCCGTTCTCGTAGAATGAGGAAGCTGCAAGGTCTATTGCAGGCTTTATCTCGATGTTGTACTTTTCTGCTGCGTAGTCTATTGCCTCGCACAGCATTTTTACCGCTTCAGTGTCAGTAAGTGCCGCGACCCATGCCTTTTCGTCGCCCAGACCTATCGGATATGTTGAGAATCGTTTTTTGAGAAGTTCGCCGGTCTTTTTATGCACTGTCACATTTGCGAATGCGGAATCGGAGTAGCTCTTCCCGAATGATATTGCAAGAAATTCCTGCATCGTTGTGCCATTTATCGCGTGCTTGCCCCCACCAATCACATTGCCGACAGGAAATGGAAGCGTTGCCTTCTTTTTCCCGAGGAGCATGCGGTAGAGTTCTATATTCTTCGACCTGGCAGCGGCCTTTGCAACCGCAAGGGATGTTGCGATAGCTATGTTGCCACCGATGGCGGCGAAATCTTCAGTGCCGTCAATCTCGTGCAGCAGTTCGTCTATGGCACTCTGTTCGCTAACCTCACGGCCGAAAAGTTTTGGGGCAATGGTAGCCCTGAAGTTCTTGATCCCGAAGTCTATGCCCTTTTCGGGATAGTCCTTTACCTCGAATGAACCCTTGCTCGCACCGCCGGGCGCTGCGGCACGGCCCATGACATGCTCTCCCGCAAAAATATCAACCTCAGCCGTTGGGTTGCCTCTCGAATCAAGTACTTTTCTTATTTTTACAAAACTTATCTTGCTCATAATAACACCTTGCTGAAAACAAGAATTGGCTTCTATAGTTTTTAAACCTTAGCTCTCCGCTGCAGATGTGCAATATACAAAACGTCGGGAAAAGGTCGCGCCAATCTCATTTTGCTTGTTGAAGATCATTTGTTGGGTGTCCTTGCAACGTTTCCGCCGCTTATGCTGAACATCTCCGCACCGTTTGCCTCGGATGAAACCACATTAGCGTTCGTTATCACTATTGTCTCGTCATCCGATTCTATTGTACAGTAGTTCCGAAACTGCACGTTCTATAAAAGTTTCTTGATATATCGTTCAACAAGGCGGAAGTTTGACGACCCCGCCAAGTTGAGAAGAACATGAGAACCATAACAAATGTAAAGAATATAATACCCACTACTGTCAGGAAGACAGTTGCAGACTTGATAAAACCCCTTATATCAGAATCGAGGCATTCACAATACAAAAAAGAACAGATAACCGATGTTTTGATTACGGCCTCACTAATGCATGAGAGTTTGGAAACAACTGCAAAAGAACCGATTAGTGATACTGTTTTCTTACGGATAACAAGAAGCTACAAGAAACTTCGTAAAAACATAAGAAAAGGAAGACCAAAAATCGATAAGGAAGTTGACCTGGCGATAGATGTTCATGATGAAATGTATCACGGTGAGAAAAAGAGAAGGAATTGTTGGAACCAAACCAAAGAATGGAAGTCATTTTGCATTCAAATTCCTTGCTGTAAGGATAGTTTCTGGAAATATGCAATATATCGTAGATATAATACCACTATTGAAAAAGAGCGTTACCCAACCAACAATAAATGCGATAGAGGAACTTCGTAGGAAATACAATATAAGATATGTGCTAATGGATGGAGAATTTTATTCATCTGGTCTTCTTATCTACCTCGACAAAAGAGGAATAGTATATGTGTGTAGACGTAAATATTCCTCCGCTTTGAACAGCCAAGATTTACCATATAAGAAAGCTGTACTGTACCCAATCAAAGTGAATAATGAAAATGTCCAAAAAGAATGTTTTGTATACAGATTTCATAGAAGGAAAGACGACTTTTACCTTGCATCTAATGTGAAAGAACGGGCTGGTAAAATAAGGAAACTATTCAGAATAAGGTGGCGAATAGAAACCGCATTTAGAGAGGTAAATCGGTTCGAGATAAGGACTTGTACAAGAAGCAGATTCATCAGACTATTCTTCTATGTCATCTCATGTGTTCTGTATAATATATGGATGTCGATTAGGGGTCATGTAAGGAAAACCGTGGTTAGGATGAATGATTTGAAACATGCACTCTTAGAATTCGTTATGTGTAATTCACCAAAGATAACAATATTCGGTATAGGGTTATACACTAGGTAGCTGTGTTTTTATTGGCTTTCTTTCGGTTTGTTTGAAGAAAAAGGTTTAGGATATCTTACCATTCTTTAGCAATTTAAATGCTCATCTATTGGTTGTCGTTTGTTAAGTTGCTTGTTATATTTATTCTAACTTCAGTTACGGAGCCGTTGCTGCCTGTAAAAACACTTTGGTTCCTGTCAAGATATGGGCAAAAACCACCACAAATCTGACCAATAATAGATAATCTATAATTAGTTTTTGGTTTCAAGTTATGCAATATAACCTTATGCCCTCCATTAAAACTGAAACAACCAGCATAAGCATAGGGATTAGGTTCTGAATTTGGTGTAGTATTTTCTGGAATGGATGCACTATAATTAAAAGAATATCCAGTAATTGTTAAATTAAGACTGCGGGCGCATAGTCCTTTGCTTATATTTAAATCCACACTAACCGTTGCATTGCCATTTGATTGACTACTTACATAAAGAGTTTCAGTAGAATTTTCTATAGGAAAATTAGGTTTGTAGTTATTGTTACTAAAAACTCCTAAAGACCATATACCAAAAACTATCAATAATACCAGTATGACTATGATTAATAAGATAATGATATTTGATTTTGCCATAATATTGATTGTATAGTACTGTTTTTATTGGTTTAGTTGAACAGAATGCTCGGTTTCGGAACTACTGTGTAACCTTTTTGGCTTTTATTTGGGTTCCGCTTTCGCCCTGCTTTTGCTGATTGCCCATAAACCCGGATTTGCCGCCCATCATTTTTGATGCTGCCATTCCGCCAGCCGCACCCACAGCCGCACCTTCCACGGTGTTCAGTATGCTCCAAAAAGGATTGTTTGCCATGAAATCACAGCTAACACTTGCCAGTATAATTATTAAACTTTTGCCAGAATCGCCTTTCCAATAAGGGCAGAAATGCCTGCTCCAGTGTCGAATGGCTTATGTCCTTGAATAAGTATAGTTTACAAGCGTATCCAGTTCCTTGATATAGGTCTGGTTAGTCTGGTTAGAGTTGCCTAAAAATAAGAGGAATACCACATCGTTACCTTTTTTGAAGGCGCCGTTAGCCTGGTAGACATTGCCGCCACCTATGGATGTGGTGTTGGATTGGTTGAATACCATTGTTGAATTTGGCAGATTAAGTGATACATTCTGCGCCGTAAGGCTCAGGTACTGGTAGGAAAGCTTGTCGTATACCGAATGCGCACGGCTTGAACTATTGTATTCCAATATGTTCACGTATATTGTTGCATTGCTTGAATTGAAGGTAAAGACGCTTCCTGCCTGCAGGCTCTGGTTAAGGCTTGCGCTAAAATCTGCTGATGGTGTGCCAAGTGCAGGAGAGGCAAATCCATAGATTGCAAGAGGATTTGTGCTGTTGTATATGTTCGGAACGTAGGGCGTTGTGGAATTAACGTATTGCGCAGCCGGTGTGGCCAGAGCGTTGGAATTATTGGAATTAGGAAGGAGTAATATTACTGCAGCCACAATGGCGATAACAACGATTATTACAAATACTGCAAGTAGTTTATTTGCCATACAAAGCACTGATAGTATATTTTACCCTAGTTTATTAAACTATTCCCATTTCCGCTAATTTGTGCATAGATCCGTTTTGGGTCGACCCCTACTTGTTCTTGTACATCAATTTATAAACAAGCATTATTGTCATCATTAAAACCCCTGCGCTTCCCGATATTATCAATGGCAGGCTCCCTATTGCATTTCCATATATGAGAAAAAGAAGCTGTCCAGCATCAAGTATGACTATCCATGCAAGCGAAAGGTCGCGCGTGTGCTTTGCCCTTATGGTCTTTACCACTTCAGGTATGTATGCGACAGTGACTAGCGCGCTGGCAGCCAGACCTATCAAAACTGTACCGTCAATCATTTGCTCTCCATCAACCAATACTTTGCCACTATATTAAAGCCTTTCGCACTTTCCGCTCAGCCACAAGATTAGAGTCCCTTTGGCTCGAGTAGTATTCCATTTTTTGATATGTCAGACTCTGTACATTGGCTACGGTTAAAACAGCATGCTGTTCGTTTTCCTGCCTTGAGTTTGGAGAGTGCTTTCTCGACTCTTATTTTTCGCGTTTCCGGATTTTTGGTCCCATTTATCCAGCGAATCCAATCCCAGCGTGCGTTTGGTGTGATGTCCATCCATAGGTTGCATGCCTTTGTGTCCATTGTGAGAGCTTTCTTTAAATCTGTGGGCACTTTGGGTTCCGGCCAATCTTTAATAGGTTCGATTTCCAGCATTATGTCATGACCCACTTCTATCCCAAAGGCTTTGCGCATAGTTTTATCAATTTTGAACCAGTGACTTCCTTTACCGTCTGGCTCTAGAGCGGATTGAAAGTGAAAACCGTTGATAGTTCCCTTGACCATCACCATGCCTCGTGATGGAAGCTTTGCGCTTGCACTTTTAGGAAGCAGGATTATGATCAATGAACCGATTTTAACGGGTTCGGACTTAAAACTTATTTTTGCCATATAAGAAGTAAAGATTTGAGATTATTAAAGCATTATGAATTTCAAGATAGTTATATTAAGTTAGGGTTAAACAAAGCCCTCCTCGATGATCGGCAAGATAACATTGCTAACTTGGTGTTTGAGCAATGGACAGGTCATTAGATGACTGCAAGAGATTAGGCATTGCAACCTTTGACGTAACAGATTATGAAGGCACATACCAAAAGGTGACGGATATGGTCAGGGTAAACTTGGCCAGCAAAAAACAGGATTGAATGATAACTAATCCTCTGGCAGAAGCGGGCTCCTTTCATCGGTCAGCATCATAAGGTACCCCTCGAATTTGGTCCTGTAGTAAAGGTAAACCTTTATCACATTATTCAAGGTCTTGTTTCTCCTTGCCGTTATGAGAATGAAGAACCATTGCAATACTATGCATATAATCGCGATTATGCTGAATGCCCAAAGCACTATTCCGCCGACTATCAACCAAAGAATCCTTACGAAAAGCTCCCCACGGGATGCTTTTTCACTGCTTTTAACATCAATTTTTACTGTTTTCATTTAACCACATAACTCCAGGAATTATCGCTGCAAACCATCTTTTGTCCATTGAATCTTTCTTTGCCATACTGCATATTATCTTTAGGGCACTATAAAGGTATGTTAAGATCGTAGAGAGCTTATTTCTTGCACAAAATCTCTGCTTACGGAAGGTATTATAATCCACGCTTCGAGTTTAAAATGAAGTTTTATGCCCGTCGATATAATGGCATTGGCACTTGCGCTGGTAATCGGGACGGCGTCACTGGCCGTAGTAGGAGGCGTAGTATATGTCATGACACCGTCTCCTCAAGCCATATTGAATGGGCAACAACACCAAAGTGCAGCTAGTATAACCCAATCAACTCTAAGGGCATGGGTTTCAGGGCAGTACGGCTCATCGAGCCTCTTCACTTCGACAGCAAATCTACATTGCGTGCTATCTCATGGGTCGACATTGCCGAGCGGCCTTACGCTAGGGGACAACTGTACGGTATCCGGAGTCCATACACTTGCTCCAGGGACCACGAAGGAAATATCGCCGCCATTTGCTGTGATAGTGAATTGGACAAATTCGAATGCAGACTACTCGTACACATTTTCGATCATCACTGAGGCGAGTTCGCCGCTTATCACCGCAATAGCTGGCGAGTGCGTAGAGGGAGTAAAATGCGGCACTCAGGTCGCAGACGCCACTGGCGGCACGCCGCCATATTACTTTGCCTCGGATACTTTCAGAAATGGCGCCCCGCCATTTGGGTTAGTCATAGGCACGGATGGTTATCTTACCGGCGTCCCGAAGCTCGGGAGCAATGGCACATACGATTTCGGGGTGTGCGTGACCGATTCCGTAGCAGCAACGAATTGCACCCAAACGAGTGTCGTGATAGATACTAAAGAGGTCAACTGCACTTCCGGAAATACGGGCATAAACTGTGGATCATCAAACAATGTTACCGTAACTGTGCCGCAAGCGCAAGGATCATGGACAACATGGACGGCTGATGTAACAGGCGTAATTACGCAGAATCCAGAGGACATGGGATGCCACCAGGGTAGGATAAGCGTAAATGCCAAGCTCACATTCACCGCACCACCAGGATTTATTGCCGCAGCGCAAAACCATACACGTTATTTTGCCAGTTACAATGGCGCTGGGGGTGGGGCCGGTGGCGTAAACGCCAAGTATATACCTACAGGCACAGTAAGCGCCACATATACACCAACGGCCCAATGCGAGAGCATCGGGCAGGAAGGGGGCTTCCAGCTTAATGGCGGTGCCGCAAGTTTCAATACAAGCGTAGGACTGTTATTGAACTTCCCTCCAGAAGGCGTAGATGGTGATAATGGCAATTCCATATATTTTAGTACTGAAGCCTATGCCAACGGAACCAGCATTGAAAACCTGCCCAACTACATGGAAATTGGGGGCAGTGAGCTTGACGGGTGGGTTGAGATTGGAAAGATAAACATTATATCAATTTCACCATCCCAAATAACTGGAACAATGTTTATTTCAGACAGTGTATGGGATACTGAAAACTTTACTGTGGTCTTCAACAGGGTTAGTTGAAGGCTAAATATAAAACATCAGCTTCTTGTGAATTTTTGAAACAGTATTGACAGCACGCTACGCTAAATTCTGTATTTGATCACTGCCCCAATATCTCGTTTGCGTAGCTTTCCAAAAAGTAAGTGCTAGACGCGCTCGCGTTTTTTGAGTTCTGCTGGCTTACTAGAGGGCTTTTTTGCTGAAGAGCGCGACCTTTGCCGCTTGATAATCCTGTATAGCCCGTAATAGAATGCTGCAATTACGACGCCCACAACAATAAGTTCCGTTAATCTAGATGGGTTTACTTGCCCAGGCGTGGCTGAAGATTGGTTTGAGGTAACTATGGATGTCGTATAATTCGTGCTAGCAATGGTTTTAGGTTGCGATTGAGTTATGTTTGAGCCAGATAAACTTAACATTAACGTTATGTTTGACAAAAAGGTGCCTTTCCAGTCACCCATTGCAGTTGGCTGCGGATTAAGGGAAAACTCTATAACTTCAAATTTATCTATCACTCCGGAAGCGTTGACCCATGCCTGCTCCGTTATAATTGCGCTGCTGGTCGAGTTGACCAAGTGTTCTAGAGTGGCGTTGATGTAGTATACATCGAATGTGCCGGCAGGTACGGTTACCATCTGGTTTTGATGGACTGTGGTGTAAATTCCTGAAATGGCGTATGTGCCATTCTTGATCTGGGCCATTGTAGAATAATTGAAAATTCCCCCACCCCCAGTTGTATTAGAGTTAAAGATATATGGTAACTTTTCCGTTTGCAGGGAGCTATTTTGGATGCAGCGGTTGATTACGCCTCCAGCCAAATGCGATGCGCCGCATGTGGTACTGGCAGTAATAGTGGCATTGTTGTTTATCAGGCTCAAGTTTGATACAACATAGCTCGATGTGCCAACACCCCCTTCTGTGAATGAAACATTCCCATTGGTATATGACTCGGTGTAGTTTTTGAATGTCGCAGCGGCAGTGGCATTCGAAGCTATGTAGTTGTCTATACTGGTTTTCTGCGATGGGGTGACATCAAGAAGTTTGATTACATGACTGGCCGTTTGCAAGTAACTTAATGAAGCGCCATTGAATACGTGCGGCAGGATAGTTGTTAAATCGTAGTATATGGTTACGTTCTCTTTCGTGGCGATTATAACAGTATAATTACCAGGAGCTAAATTTATTACGTATGTGCCAGTGCCAAGCGTCTTATTATAAAGGGGCGTATAAGGGCCACCGTGCGCATAAGTTTGGTATTGGCTCTGATGCATTACATAAACAATGACCGGATCGGAGGTATTTACATAATCTGCAAGTACAGTACCAGGAGTTACTGTTACGTTAGTCCAGAACTGATATCCAGCTGCCAATGACCAAGCATGTGTAAGCGTGGGAACTAAAAGAAACAAAATCAGTGATAAAAGTATACGCATGCGCAAACAATCACATTATATCATGTACGTAAGATTTAATAATCTAGCTTTGGCGTGCCAATCATAGGTAACTGAAGGGGTGTAACCAATACACGAATCGCCCGCGCCGAACTATTGCTGTTTTGTTAATGTCCCAACTTATTTTTAGTAGTAATAATATTACCCTAATATTTCGCTATTCTTGATTCTTTTAGACATATAATCTTTCACTTCATCAAAATTATAGATATCATTCCTAATGTCTTTGGATAGCTTAATTGCTTCATCATCAGTAATTTCAAAAAGCATTTTATTTTTATGCAAGAACATGTCCATAGCTGAAAATGCGGTTCGCTTATTTGCACTATTGAAAATATGTGCTTTGTTTAGGTCATATAAATAAATTGCGGCAGCATAAGCCGGTTCTTTATAGGTCTTTGCCCTAGCAACTATCTTATCCAATTCCCTTTCTTTTCCAGGCTCAAAAAATTTCGATTTGTATCCTTCAAATTTGTCTAAGACTTTTTGGTTTGCTCTTTTGATATCCTCAACGCTTAGGTACCTCATCGAGTCATCTTTTTAAGCAGATCTTCTTTCTTTTTGCCTTTTAAATCGGATAATTCCACATATAGCTTTGGGTGCTCTTTAATTACCGTTTCTAGGAGCTCATCCCTCTCTCTTTCGTCTAAGAGCATCTCGATAACTTCCCTCATGGGCTGCGAAGGGTGAATCTTTAGCTCCTCTAATCTTTCCAAGTCTTCTTTAGGTATCTGAATTGTTGTCATTTCCATAATATAACCTATTATAATCACTTATAAATAAATATAAATACTTTCTCTTTTTAAGTTTAACGCCCTCGCCGGGATTTGAACCCGGATTACAGGCTCCGGAAGCCCGCGTACTATCCAAGTTATACTACAAGGGCATGCACACATTCATTGCTTCCTCTTCTTTACTCCCTTCACCCTCAGTGTGAATGAGAATGTGCTTCCCTTCCCCGGCTCTGATTCGCATGATATCTTACCTCCGTGCAGTTCGACTATCTGCTTGGTTATTGAGAGACCCAGACCTGTTCCTGCGCCTTCCTGTTTTACCAGTCCCCTCTTTGTTGGCGCCTCGTAGAACTTCCTAAATAGCTTGTGCCTGTCCTCATCGCTTATGCCTATGCCAGTGTCTATCACGCTGCACTCTATGAAGCTCTTCCCTTTGTTTGACATCCTGACTTTTATTTCCCCCTTATCGGTGAACTTTATGGAGTTTCCTATCAGGTTCACGAATACCTGTATCAGTCTGTTCGGATCAGCCAGTATTGTCGGCACATCATAATCGGCATTCCAGGAGAACTTCAGACCCTTGTTCTGAGCGGATTCCCTCATTGATTGTATTGTTGGATTGTTGTAGAGGTCCTTCATGTTCACCTCTCTGAGCTCCAGTTTCATCTTGTCCGATTCCAGCTTTGCCGCATCAAGTACCTGCTGTATCATCTGCACCAGCCTGTCGGCCTCATCGATTATTGTCTTTATGTAGTTGAGCTGGTCGGTATTGAGCTGGCCGAATTCCCCGCTGTACAGAAGCTTGGAGAAGCCTATGATATTTGTGAGCGGTGTCTTGAGCTCGTGTGATATGTTGTAGATAAACTGTGACTTGAGGTCCCCTGTTGACTTGAGCTTGTTTATGGTGCTCTCGTACTTGACAAGCCCATCCTGCAGATCGGCAAGTTTTCTTTTTGTCTCCAGCTCCTTTATGACCAGTATATAATCAATCGAATCCGGGCCTCTGAATAATCTTATGGAATGCGTTGAGTCTATATTGTTGCCCGCCTTGTCTAGCAATACCGCATAGGAATTATCAACCTTGCCTCCGCTCCTTGCATAGGCGATGTTCTTCTCGAATGCGGCTTGGTCTGCATATAACGAGCGCATCTCCTTGCCGATCAGCATACTCTTTGGATAGCCCAGAACCGTTTCTGTAGGCATGTTGCAGTCCTTTATGTACCCCGACGCATCCATTGTTATTACCATGTCTGATGTACTGTTTATGAAATCGGTGAATGCGCTCTTTATGTTGTCCACATAGCTTTCTGCCCTTGCATCTGAGAATAGCATCACATATCCGTTCGCCCACTTTGAGAGCGTGAACCTTAGGTTTGCCGGTACACCACTCTCGCTTGCGAGGGATACGCTCCCATGAAGCCGTGGCGCCGAGTCCCTTTTGTCAAGAAGCTCTTTCAGTTCCCCTCTCTGCCTCTCAATGGTTAGCTCTATTATGCCCTTGCCAACAAGCAGATTCTTGTCGTAGCCTATCGCCCTCTCTATGCTCTCAGTAGCGCCGGTAACCGTAAGCTCCTTGTCAAGGTATATTGCACCCGCATAGGATTCCGCATCCATTGATTCCGCAATCTTTGAGAGCATGTCAAGCTCCGTTATGTCATCGAGCGATAGGTGCAGCAACTTGTCATTGAGCTGGCTTACAGCAAGCCTGTAGAGCCTGCTCCCCTTGTTTGTAGTCAATTGGATATTAGTTGGTGCCCGCTTAGGCAGTGCGGATATCTTTGAGAACTCCATGCCCATAAGCGCGCTTATGCTGCTTTCATCAAGGTTCCTTGGCGCAAGCTCCCTTCTCGCATTCTCGTTCGCCTTTATTATGCGCCCGTCGCCCGATACCAACAGCTGGATGTCGCTGCCGTTGAAAGCGGCATTGAAATAGCCGGCCAGCTTCATGCTCCTCTCGCTTTCGTATCTTGATAGAAGTATCATGCTTGCAAGATATGCGCCAAGAGTTGCAGGCTCCATGAGATCTGTCACGAATTTATTTTCAAGAAATGAGAGCATCTCGACTATTGCCACAACCCTGCCTCCGATCGTCACGGGCACAAGTGCGCAGCTCTTGAAGCCGCGGTTCTTGTAGGTTATGAGCTCTGGAAATGACGAGTACTCGCTGAGCTGGTTGTCTATATATGTCTTCCTTGTGTTGGAAATGTATCCGTAGAACTCGTTTGAGCGGTCTCCCTCGCGGTACATGCTGTTTATCGAGACCTTGTCTATGCCGAAGATTGTTGCTATCGCATCCGCGAATTTCCTCTGTGTCTCATCCTCCACGCTGTTGCTTCCGGCTGCCTCTATAATCTGTTGGAAAAGCCTGCTCATAAGGATATTCTCTGGCACCGATTATCACCGCCGAATGTAAAAGTTTCTTTGCGTAAATGAATAGTGATTGTATTATACCTAATCAACAGCGAAAATATATAAATGCGTATAGAGTTAGTCTAGTGGGTGATATGGATGAGAAGAGTAAGGGAACTGGTTGCGAAGGCCTCGCAGGACTTCGAGCTTGCAAAGATGCACAAGCAGGTGAAGGAGTACGTAACCGCCACAATTCTGTACAATAGGGTGGTGGAGAAGGTTCTCAAGGCGCTCTTCATAAGCAGGACAAAGAAGGAGCCGCCAAAGGATGCATCCATAAGCTATCTTGCAAGAAGGACAGGAGTGCCGGATGAGGTTGCGGTGTACATAACATCTCTGGAAGAGAATGAGGCCACGGGCATGAATATGAACGGCCTTATGGAACTGCAGGATACTGGTGCAGAGACGGGAGGGGCGGAGAGAAGAGCATACTACATGGATGGCCTTGCGAAGAGGCTTCTCGACTACGTGAGCACATACACGAAAATATAAACAATTAAACAGCACAGGGAGGTCATGCCTAGTTTCCGCTCTGCAGGATTATGTGCAGATTGCCAAAGCATTTGCCGGAATCCCGACATGGCAAAGGTCAAATACCTATCTGCCTCATAAACATATGAGGAATCCGCGCAGCTTAAGGTAGCTGGCGTCGAGCCCGGTGTTTCATCTGAAGATAAAAGAACTGTTTGATGGCGTTTACCAGGTAGACGGCAAGCTCGCAACAGTAAACCTGTGCAGGGGAAGGAAGGTCTACAATGAGGAGCTGGTTCTCGATGATGGGGTTGAGTACAGGCTATGGACCCCGTACAGGAGCAAGCTTTCTGCTGCGATAATAAACGGCATACAATGCATGAAGATAGGCAAGGGCAGCAATGTGTTATATCTTGGCGCTGCTACTGGCACAACGGTAAGCCATGTGAGCGACATAGTGGGCAACAAAGGAAGCATATACGCAGTTGAGCTTTCCGAGCGGAATGTGAGAGAGCTGATACGCCTCTGCGAGGCGCGGAAGAACATACTGCCGATACTGTCCGACGCACGCAACACCAAGGACTATGCGGACTCGATGGAGGAATGTGACATAATATACCAGGACATATCAGCAAGGAACCAGGCCGAGATACTTCTTGCCAACAGCATTTTCCTGAAGAAGGGCGGCTACGTATACTTCGTGATAAAGTCGCAAAGCATAGACATTTCCAAAAGCCCGAAGGAAACATACAAGAAGGAGCTTGCGATACTTGATGAGGCATTTGAGCTTGTTGAGAGCGTCAGCCTTGAGCCGTATGACAGCATGCACCTCTTCGCAGTGCTGAAAAAGAGATGAGCATTTTCATCTAGCATTTCTAAATATGCTATGTTCCAAGTATGAACATATGTTCCGTGAGAGAAAGAGTTTATGGGTTTTGGTGGTTCGATGAACACAACGCAATACCTCGAGGTCCTGAATGCTCTCGAGAATTCGCACAATACGCTCCTGTGCAGCTATTGCGGCAGCGAAACCGCATCGATGGGCGACAATTGCATATGTTCCAACTGCGAATCCTTCGTCGATTCTACAAGAGTGGCGCTCGACAAGAGGGACCATGCACTCCTTGAGGCACTTGGTGCAATAAATTCCTATGTAAGGGATTCGGAATATGATAATGCAATTGTGGTGTATGACAAACTTATTTCTCTGAACAGGGACCCATGCCTGATGTATGCCGAGGGCTTGCTTTATCTGCAGTATTCCAACCATGAGCTTGCGATGATAAGCTACGACAAGCAGGGATTCATGGAAGATAATGCGCTTCATAGGGACAAGGCGGCAAAGCTTGCATCCGCATCGAAGAGGCTTCTTGCGAAAGGAATAGCAACAGCGCAATCCGAGATCTCAAGCGGGAACAGCTCGCCTGTTGTTCTGTACTCACTTTTCCTCTGCCAGCTCAGGCTTAGCAATTACAGGGGCGCACAGAACAGCATGAAGGCCCTTGAGAGTACTGGTAGCGGATATCTTGCTGCTTATGCCTCAATGCTATTCAATGCAGACATGGGGCATTATGACGGAGCAATAGCAAGCGCGGAACGGCTTCTCACCGGAAAGGATTTTTCCGTTAATGCTCTCTTTTATATAGGTCTGTCCAAATTCAAGAAGGGGCATGCGGCTGATGCGAAGCGCATACTTGTTGCGCTTTCAGGACTTGTCTATAGCGAGGCGATAGCTGCACTGCTCAAGGAGATCGAAGGACAGGAGTCTACTTAGAGATGAATATGAATCGCATTTCCTGTTTGTCATCAAGGATGCAGAAGCCGAATCTTTCCAGTTGCACTATCTCCCCATTCCTCAGTTCTTTTGCGTAGCTCTCTATGTAGCCGTTGTTTATGCGCAGGCTGTCCTTCCTGAAGTTGCCCTCGTCGTCGAGCGGCTCTCCGGGAACCATTATGCTGCAGTTGATGTAATTCCCGTCGCACACCCACTGGAACCTCTTTGCGGTCTCCGCGTCGGTTGGCGTGCCTATCCAGGAGTCATCAACATGCTTCACGCTTAGCGTCTCCAGCTCCTTCAGCTTTATTATGTCGCCGTCCTTTAGCGTTGCCGCGTCCTCCCCGCTTATGTAGAAGGCATTGTCTGCCGTGTATTGGCGCTTGCCAAGATTTGCGGTTGGGTGTAGTTTCAGTTCGACATTTCTTGCGCTGAAGTTCTCTATGTTGATGTCGATCGGCGCGGGCACGTAATACAGCCGCTTCGCAGTAGGGTCGATCAACCTCTTGTTTTCGGCAAGAAGAGGGTCCATGCCAACTACGCTGTCCATCTTGCTCATGCCAGAGCTTAGCACGAATCCCCTTATTGCCTCCGGCAATATGCCGCGCCTCCTCAATGCCGTTATTGTCACAAGCCTTGGATCGTCGTAGCCGTTTATTGATTTGTCGTCTATGAGCTTCCTTATGTAGCGCTTATGCGTGGGCTGCCCCTTTATCGTAAGCCTTGCCTCTGAGTGTATCCTTGGTTTCCTGAGACCGAGCGCATCGAGTATCATCGCATCGAGCTCGTCCCTTAGCTCATACTCCTTGCTCCTTATTGCATCGGTTATGCCGTTTATGGAATCGTTTATTGGAGTGTTGAAATCATAGGTCGGCCAGACTTGATACTTTGTGCCTTGCCGATAGTGAGGGTCCTTCTTTATCCTGAATATCGTGGGATCCCTTAGCGCCGTGTTCTGGGATTTCATCTCGCCCTTGAACCTTAATGATATGCTGCCCTCATCGTATTTGCCAGCAAGCATCATCTCGAAATCCTTGATATTCTGATCGGGTGTTGATGTCCGGTGGATGCACTCGTTGCCGGCGAACCTGTCCTTCTTCGTCTGCTCCGTCGTGCATTTGCATGCGTATGCCTTGCCCGCCATTATAAGCTTCCTTGCATATTCGTACATCTTAGGTATGCTGTCGCTGGCGTAGTACTCCCTGTCGAATTTTATGCCAAGCCACCCCAGATCCTTCTTGAATGCGTCCACATATTCCTGCTTCTCCTTCTCGGGATTTGTGTCGTCGAAATAGAGGAATAGCTTTCCGTGATAGATCTTTGCGAATTCCTGCTCGAGGAATGCTGGCTTTGCGTGACCAAGGTACATGTATCCGCTCGGTTCGGGAGGGAACCTTGTTGCGAAATCCCAGTCAACCGCGCCCTCAAGCACCATCCTGGGCTTTGATGAGGATTCGAGCAGCCTTTCATGCTGCGCCTCAAATTCGCCTTCGTAGGGTTTGTAGGCCTTGAGCAGCGCATCCTTTGGGAGCGAGTTTATCTCCTCTACGCAGCTGTTCACCGCCCACATCAGTTCCTTTAGCTGGTCCTTCGGGACTCCTGACGCCACCTTGCCGAAAACATTTGCAGCCTTTGCGGTTCCGTAGTCGATTGCGTTCTTGATTGCGTATTTGCGTATCAGTTCAATTGTTTCTTTAGAGATTGCCATGCGACGAATCATCCCCGGCTAAGCTTTAGCTGGTTGTTGTAAAGGAGCCCACTATTCGTAACTAGCGCAGACACTGACAGGTTTACCGTGCCGTTCACCATACCGACGCCGTTAAGGTAGATCGTGTAGTTCCTTGCGGAGATCGGGATGTTGATCGGGCGGCTTGAATTGGAGTAGTATAGGGTCAGGCTTTTTGGCAGCATTATCTTGGCTGTGGACCCCACAAGCACAGAATTGCTGGAGTTCAGTGCGGTGAATACGTACATCTGCAGTGCATAGGCGGAGAATGAGGAGAGGTTGATGTCATATATGCCATTGGCGTATGCATAGTCGCTGATGGAACCGTTTTCCTTAAGCTGCGACATCAGATTTGATAGCATGTTTGCGGTAGAACTGGAATTGCTTAACTGCTTCACATTTGCCGCGTCGGCATACCCGAGTATCAGCGCGTTTGCGTAGCCTGTCGCAAGTTCGGTAGGCTGGGGCGGCGCATTAATGGCATTCGTGTCAAGGCTTATCCTGAGCTGATTGTTGTAAAGAAGGCCATTCTCCGTTATGAGCGCAGAGAGGGAGAGGTTAATGTTGGTGCCTATCTTTGTCACGTTGTTAAGATAAAGAGTATAATTCCTGTCGATGAGCGGAACGCTGACAGGAGGGCTTGAATTGGAATAGTAGAGCACTATGCTTGACGGGATGGTTATCTCTGCCGTGGATCCAACCGCTATGGAATTGCTTGAATTCATGTTGGCATTGAGGTATCCCTGCAGCGCGTATGCGGATAGTGATGAGCTGTAGACCTCATAGCTGTTATTGGTGAACAGGTAGTTGTCTATTGAGCCGTTGGCCTCAAGCGCCGACATCAGCGCATCGACCTTATTTGCAGTGGAGTTCGAGATGTTGAGCAGCTTCACGTTCGCCACCTGCCCGTAGCCGGTTATTATGGCATTGGAATGGCCGGTTGCAAATATCGTCGGCTGCGTAGGAGCCTTGATTGTCGTTGTGCTTGTGTTCCCAGCATTGTTGTTGCTGAACGCCGCATAGGATGTCAGGAATATGACTCCGACGAATATGGCCCCTATGAAAAATATTATCTTCTTTGTTTTTGCCTCCATAAAATGCACTTATTTATACCTATGCGGTAAAATAGTTTCAATAAAGAGTATTCTGTTCGGATAGTTTAAAGCTATTTTGCTTATTAGGTAATATCATGTCATTCAAAGATGGAGACTTCCTAGAAGTTGAGTACAGCGCATGGAGCGGAGCGGACAACAGCCTCATATCGACTACGGACGAGAAGAAGGCCAAGGAGGCGAACATATTTGAAAAGGATGTTCACTACGGCCCTGTGCTCGTGATTCTCGGCTCCAACGGCATAATAAAGGGGCTTGACAGGTCGCTTAGGGATATGGCGCCGAACGAGCAGAAGAAGTTCACATTCAAGCCGGAAGAGGCATTCGGCGAGAGGATGCCGGACCTTGTAAGAGTGATGCCGCTTGCCGAGTTCAGGAAGCATGACATAGACCCATATCCAGGGCTTAAGGTCAATCTTGACAATGCAACAGCAATAGTCAAGAGCGTTAATTCCGGAAGGGTGATAGTTGACGCAAACCATCCATATGCCGGGCAGGACATAACCTACGAGATAAGGATAATAAGGCACCTTACCTCGGAGAAGGACAAGGTTAAGGCTCTCGGAAAGACATACAATGTGGAGCCGAGCAGTGTGGACGTTAAGGAAAAAACGCTTCAGATCGGATTCAACAACGATGTAAAGAAGAATTCTGATTATTTCATAGGAAAGGCAAACTTCATAGCCTCTGTTTTCAGCTACCTTAAGGAGTTCGAGAGGGTAAATGTGGAGGAAGAGTACGCCAAGCCAAAGGAATCCGATGTGAAAGAGTCAGAACAGGATGGCGCCGGAGCAGAATCCTAGTTTTTGTACGTAGCTCCTGATGAGCCAGTTTTGAGATTTGGGACTGATTATCCACGCAGCGCCCTGAGAAACAGGAATCGTGAATTGAAGTGCTTGTTTACCCAATCCTCAACAGCTCTTTTCAGGTTGCTCCCCTCTTCCCAGCTTACGGCCGTGGTATAAAGTACGAATTCCTCATTTTTTGAGGTTCCATACGAGTATTCCGTGTCGCCCTTATTGTTGATGAAGGATATGTTACAAACACTAACGGTGCGTGATCTGCTTTCCGCTCCTGATTCAACAGTTGATAAGAGTATCACCCTTCTGCCATCTTTTTCAGGAATCTCTGCCTTGTAATGTATTAATGGATCTCCTTGCCTTCTTTCCAATTCTTGCAGGTGCACCCTGTCGCGAACGCTTCTGTCTAAGAAACTTCTCAGTATCTGTTTTGTTGTCGACACCATGATATCACCTTAAACAAACTTATGCTATGCCTTTATGTTTATCGCATAGGTGCTGTTGAGCTTTACGCCCAGCATCCTTGCTATCGCTGACTTCTCCGCGTTGAATATGACCGCGTAGCCGCTCCACTTGTTGGTTAGCTCCTTTGAGCCGCAGCTCGGGCATGTGTCCCCGTGGCTTATTACCAGTTTGCAGTTCTTGCATGCTTTCTCTTCCATATCATCATCTCATTTCTTGCCCCTCTTCTGCGGGCCGCCTCCTCTCTGGACTCTTCCCTTTGCCTTTTCTCCCTCGTTTATCCATTCCTGCTTTCCGAGCCCTTCCGGCTTCATGGTCAGCGCTATCTTTGAATCCTTTACCGATGTCTTCATGCTCACGGTTGATATCTTTGCGAATACCATGTCGCCCTTCTTGAGCATCCTGCCGCTCCTCTTCGACACAAATGCTGGTATCTTCCTGTCAAATGTAAGGAAGTCGTTTGTTACCTGGGATACGTGCACCAGCCCGTCTATCGGACCTATCCTTACGAATGCGCCGAATTCCGCCAGCTCGGTCACCTCTCCCGCTACGACCTCTTCCACGAACGGCATGTATGTAAGCATGTCGAATTCCACGTCGTGATGCGTTGACGGGTCTCCGGCGAATATTGTCCCATCACTTATGTTCCTTATGTTGTATATCGCGACTATTACGCCAAGGTTCTTGTCTATCGAGCCCTCATACTTGCGCTTGAGTATCTCGGTGGCTACCTTATCTATGTCCTTGTCGAAATACTCAGGAGGCATCTTGAATGTGTCCTTTACGGAATGCATGGTAGTACATTAGAATCACTCATCAGTATTAAACATCTTGAGCAATCCGCTCCTTGAGATCTTATACACCCTTACACCTTTTGAGGATAGCTTTTTAGCGAGTGCAGTGTCGTTCGTTATAACAACAGAGCCCTTCCTTTTAGATGCAGTATTAAGTATCCAAGAGTCGGCATTTGCATTTATATTATCAACGTTAATCTTTTTAGCCTTTAGCTCCATGAGGGCAATTCTGGCCCTTAGCCCCTTTTTGCCCTTTTGGGAGGAAAACCTGGTCAGTTCCCTGATTATGCCCCTTGATACGAGCGGAATGCTGCCCGGAAACTCAGCCTTTGCGACCTCAAACACATTCCTGTTGTATGCGAACCCGAATAAGATCGAGCTCGTGTCTATTATCACATATGCTCACTTATGCACCTTCTGCGCTGTCGCATCCTTCTGCTTTTTCCTCTTCAGCGCGCTTTCCAGGTATCTCTGGAGAACAAGGGCACTGTTGTGCTTTGTATCGCTTGCCGAATAGACAAGTGTCACCGGATCGGTTGCACTTGCAACCATTAGAAGCTGGTCGAATGTCTTGTTGGTCTTTAACTCGGCAAGATAGCGTTTCTTGAATATTGCCCATTTCTTCGGATCATGCGCAAACCATTTCCTCAGCACGTCGCTTGGCGCAACGTTTTTGAGCCATATGTCGACGTTGGCGGTGTTCCTCCGTATGCCCCTCGGCCAGAGCCGCTCCACCAGCACGCGCTTGCCGTCCACGACAGTGAATTTGTCATAGACCCGCTTTACAAGTATCATCAGATCAGATAAAATACCAGGAATCATTTATTAAGCATTTCTTTTCAATGTTAGTATGGATTAGGCGCGGAAAATGATAATAGACGGTAGGATTTGAAAATTACAGCGTTACTCTCGTATAATCCAAAAATACACAAAGTATTAAAAGCTAATGTGCATATATTAATGTTAAGATAAAGGCGACAAACAAGATGGTGAAAACATGAGCATCTTTGAAAAACTTGGGAAATCCTTAGGAGTTTCATCGAAAGGAATCGATGTTGAAGAGTATATGAATGCGGCGGAGATGGACGACGTTGACGTTATGCACGAACCTGCAGACCATTACATAAAGCCGGTTGCGCTGCAGCAGCAGACTGACGTTGAACTTATAAAGAAGGAGCTTGGCTCTTCGAATATAATCCTTATGAACATATCCGAGATGGCAAAGAGGCCAAACACCCTGAAGGCTGTCATAGACGACCTGAAGGTGTATGTCGACAAGATGAATGGCGACATAGCAAGGATAGACCAGGACAAGATACTGCTTACCCCTGGAAAGATAAAGATAATAAAGACAAGAAAGCCTTCGAAGCCTGAAAGATAAAATCTTTCAGCCATTCCCAGGTTTTCCCTTTTTCTCTTTCTTTTGTTTTAAAGGCTTAGCGAATGCTATGGAGAGCGCGTTCACCTCCTTTTTTGTCGGCAGGGAACGCCTGATTATGTGCCTGAATGCCATGGCAACTGATTTCTTATCCCTTATCTTTTTGTTCTCGTTCAGCAGGCGCTTGAAGAGCCCTACTAGCGCGTCCTGCTCTCCCGAATCGGCATAGAGCCCTTTTGGCCGGTTTGCGTCATTCGCATTGGAGGTAAGGGTGTTGAGCATTATCGCTAGCGCGTGTGATATGTTCAGTATTGGATAATCCTTGCCGGTGCCTATGAATACTGTCGCATCGCAGAGCATCAGTTCCTCTCTAGTGAGCCCGGTGTCATCCCTACCTAAAAGAAGGAGAACTCTTTTCCCGGCTGCCGTTGATCGTTTTGCCAGCTCGGATAGGCTCTCCGGACCATAGACATTGTAGTATGAGGCATTGGTCTTGTGCCATATGCCTGTTGTGCCTATTATGAAGTCGGAGTCAAGCTTTCCTACGCCTTTTACCACCTTTGCATTCCTCAGAAGGTCAACAGCATGCTTTGAGTATTTCACCGCCTCTTTGCCCCTGTAGTCGCATCTGGGATTTATTAAGACAAGATCGCTTATCCCGAAGTTCCTGCACACCCTTGCTATGTACCCAAGGTTCTGCTGGTACTTGGGCTCCATTACCGCAACGCTCAGCTTAGCCATTCAATCTACCTTGCACCGCATTGCTGGTGAGCTCCCTCAGCGCATCATTTGCTATCCACCTCGCGCTCCTTGAGTCCATTGCGCGTATCCTTTTTGCTGATGCTATTGCAGCCCTGTTCAACCTCTTGTTGCGCTTGCCCACCTGCCTGAGTGCCCAGTTGACAGCCTTCTTTACAAAATTCCTCTCGTCAAGGCATTCCCTTTCCATAATTGGGAAAAAGGGCTCAAATTTGGAATCATTCATCTTCTTGTCATGAACCGAGAGCGTAGCCATTAGCACGAATCCCGCCCTTTTCACATATTCCCTTTCGCTCTTCGTCCATTCAAAGGCCTTCGCGTAGGCGAATTCCGTTTTATCGAAAAGATTTCCACAGCACTGGTCGCATATATCCCATGAATCAAAATCGTTAACCCATTTTTCCATCTGCCTTTCTGTGACAAGCGTAGGGTCGTCGATGAATGAGGAAAGTATCCGCGCTTCGTGTATCCCGGACTCCCAAAGTGAGAGCGCAAGCTTGTGGTTTATCCCTGTCTCCTTTGCGATGAACCTCAGTTCAGGGATCTGGATGCCCAGTGCATGTTTTGGGGTGCTGCCGAATCTCCCAAGACCGTCAAGAACTCTTTTGCTTGATGCCGACTTTAGTTTATTTATTATCGCAGTGGTCTCTTTATCTGCCATTAAATCAGCACCGATTAAAGGTGTATGAACATTCCGACATAGATGAGTGATGTCACTGTCACAAGGTTCACAAGTATATGGCCCACTATGCTGGGGTATAGTGATTTGGTTTTCACGAATGCGTAGCCCGCGAGCAGGCCAAAGATGAAGGCCGCTGCGAATTCAGCGATTGAGAGATAGGTCAGATGCAGCACCGCGAATATGGCCGCGCTGACTATTATTCCCGCAGCCGTGCCGAAGAGCTTCCCTGTTTTTGATACCAGGAATCCCCTGAAGAGTATCTCCTCGTTTATGGGCGCGATGAATGCGGTGAAGAGCAGGAAGTAGATTGGCGCTCCGCCCAATATGTTCTGCACATTGGTTGGTAGCTGTACATTAGTTAGGCTTGTTACGAGGCTGAGTGCCAGCCCGAGTATTGTGATCATTATGAAAAGGAGTATGCCTATGCCCAGTGCCTTTAGCGTGATCTTGTCTTTCGTAAGGCCCAGATAGGATACTATCTGGCCCGGAGTGCTGCCCCTTGAGAGCATCCACGAGAACACTATTGCCGAAAAGAAGAACGATAAGGCGATTGAGCTTATTGCGGTAAGCTCATCCATCCCGATGTAATTCCTTGCGTAGAGCACTCCAGCCAAAAATATTATTAAGACAAGAAGTATTGTTATCGCGTAGGCGGATCTTTTGGCGTATTTGGAGGTAGTTGCAGCGCTCTTTTGTGTATTAATATTCTTTTTTGCGGCGATAGAGCGTGTGGCTTTTTTTGGAGTCCTCTTTTTAGTGGCAACTTTACTTTTGGTTGTAGCGCCCTTTTTCCTGGCCTTGCTCTTTCGTCTTGGTATTATCGCACCTATTTCTTCTGCTTGAATTCGGTATAGCCGCACTTGCCGCACGCATATCTGTCGCTGTGGTCAGCCATCCTTGAATAGCATTTCGGGCACTGCCTGCCTTGCTTGTAGGCTTCCGGTGCCTTTTTCTGCTTCTGCTCCTTTTTGTTTTCTGCCATATAATCGCCCCTATTTATTCGCTTATTTTGCCCCCTCAGTCTTGGGCTCAGCCGCAGGCTGCCCCTTTGCCGCCTTCTTCGCTATCCTTGCGAGCCTCTTCTTCGGCTCATACTTCTCAAGCATCTCCTTGCTCTGGTATGCGTGCGCCATGCCGGTGCTTCCCTTCGCACCGTAGCCCTGGTCTATCCTTGTTATTATCGTGCTTTCCGGATGCAGGCTCAGCTTCTTGCATAATTCCTTTGTAAGCTCCGTCCTATTCACGGTGCTGCCCATCTGCTCCACCGAGAAGCTTATCTCCTTCCTGTTGAATAGCTTGTTTTCGTTGTTTTTCAGTATTTTCAGTTCCATCTAATTACCCTGTCAGGACCCTTGACAATGCCTTCCTTCCCATTGCCTCCATTACCTCTACCTCGGATCCCGCCTTTAGCTTTCCCTCGAATTCCTCAGTTATCTTGATGTCATAAACCTCATACGTCTCCGAATCCATGAGCTGTGCAATGTTGCCGCTTACCGAAACGACCTGCGCCTTCTTCTTCTTTATGTTTGGCACTTCCACATCAGCATCGCTCGGCTTTAGGAGCGTCTTCTTTTCCCCATCGAATATTCCAATGGCAGTTACGCGCATCTTGGCATGCCCATGCTTGCCCGGCGAGCTTATGTCTATGTCCACTACCTTGCATGCTACCCCGTCAATGAGCAGGAATCGTCCTACCTTTATATCGTGCATTGATGCATAGCTTATATCGTCCCCCTCCATAAAAAACAACTGTATTAATTAGATTAATCCTATCTATTCGGTGAAGAAAGTATTTAAACCTATTTCATGGTTCAGATTAAAAAGAAAAGAAAAAGAAAGAGGAAATGCTCAAAGCATTTCCAATCCAGAAATGAAGTTTGCGTCGCTTGTTGCGTTCCTGTTCAGGAGCGATGATGCAGTCCCGAACTTTGGCTTTACCCCGGTGACTATCGACATTACCCTTATCTGGTCCTGGAACTCTGGCTCCAGCCTTGATCCGAATATTACGTTCGCGTTGTCCGCAAGCCCTCTTGTGACGCCCTCTCCTATTGAGGTCGCCTCCGATATGGTCAGGCCTGTTCCGCCAGTAACGTGCACCATTGCGCTCTTCGCTCCTTCAAGGTCAACATCAAGCAACGGATGCGCTATTGTGGACTTTACAGCCTTTTCGACCTTGTCGGTTCCGGCCCCATAGCCTATGTTTATCATTGCCGCGCCGGCATTGCCCATTATTGTCCTCACGTCCGCGAAATCAAGGTTTATGAGGCTTGGCATTGTTATCGTGTCAGCTATTCCCTTTACAGCGTTTGATGCGATGCTGTCTATGAGATCGAATGCCTTCTCCATTGGGAGGTTAGGCGCATAGCTCAGAAGCCTGTCGTTCTCTATTATTACGGTAGTGTCGGCCTGCTTGCTAAGTTGGTCTATGCTCCAGTCTGCCTTCTTCTTCCTGCTTCGCTCAAGAGCGAATGGATAGGTTACAAATGCTACGACAAGTGCGCCCTCCTCCCTTGCTATCTGCGCTATTATTGGTGCGGATCCGCCTCCTGTGCCTCCACCCATTCCTGCAGCTATGAATACCATATTGTATCCTGTTACCGCCTTTCTTATGTCTTCTCGGCTCATCTCCGCAGCCTTGGCACCCATTTCCGGGAAGCCTCCTGCACCGAGACCTCTTGTAAGCTCCTTGCCTATGAGTATCTTCTGGTGTGCGTGCACTATGTTGAGATGGTTTGCATCCGTGTTGAGCGCTATGGTCCTTGCGCTCTTCAGGCCATTCGTGTATAGCCTGTTGACAAGATTGCAGCCCTGCCCTCCTGCGCCAACAACAGCCAGCTTCACTACGAAGTCTTCATCATTCGCTATTTCGTTCCCTAGTCCTTGGTCGTACATTCGATTCACCTTTAATGTGAGTGGTGAAGGATGTGCGAGACCCCCGTGGAGCAATTTATAGCCGTGCCGTAAACCAATGCCGTAATTCTCGCCAGCCGTGTGATGATTTCATGAATTTTAAATTTAAATATAAAAAAAATGGAAAATCAAAAAAAGGGTAGGATTAACCTACCATTTCAAGATCCTCCATATGGCAATGACTTCTTCTCTGTGTCGAGGTGCCCTACTATGCTTGAGCCCTTTACTCGCAGACTATTGCGACTATCTCTATCTGATCCTCATAGCCTGGCATGAGTCTTGCTCCCCATTTTACATTGCTGTTCGGGTCCATGCGCTCCGTTATTATCTCTCCTGCGCTTTATTGCATCGCCGATTGTCATTGATGCTCCGCCGGATATGTGTATTATTGCGCCATCCGCACCTTCGAAGTCAACGTCGAGCAGCTTGTTCTTAAGAACACCTTCTGCAGCTCCGTCTACCTTGTTTGCTGCCTCTTCCTGATCCAACAGCTATGAATCCTACGCCGCCATTGCCCATGATTGCGCGTACGTCGGCGAAGTCTATGTTGATCAGGCTTGGCTGTGTTATTGTCCATACAAGTCCTCCTATTGCCTTTGCAAGAACCTCGTCCGCAAGAGCGAATGCATCGTTCATTGGAAGGTTTGGTACCAGCTTTACCAGTCTGTTGTTGTCAAGTATTATTACGCTGTCGCAAACTTCCTGAGCTTCTGGATTCCCTCCTCTGCCTTTACCTTTCTAACTCTTTCGAGGTCGAATGGGTAGGTTACCATTGCAACTACTATTGCTCCCTGCTCCTTTGCTATCTGTGCGGCTACTGTTATTGCGCCTGTACCTGTTCCTCCTCCCATACCGCAGCATAGGAATACCAGCTGTGTGTCTGAGAATACGCCTTCGAGCGACTGCCTGTCAACCTCTGCAGCCTTTCTCCCATTGCTGGGTCTCCTCCTGCGCCTAAGCCTTTTGTGAGGGTACTTCCTATCGAGACCTTCTTTATTCGGTCGTCTATTATCTTGAAGTGTTGAGCATCAGTGTTCACTGCTACAAATTCAGTGCCTTTCACTCCCACTTTAAGAAGTCTGTTTACGATGTTGCAACCTGCACCACCAAATCCTGCTGTTACTATCTTTATCTGTGTCGAGCTGAACTCCTCAGCCGTCAGCTACTGTACTACTATTCCCTTGTCTGGATCCAAATACGTCGTGTACCATATCGGTCATCGTGATCGCCTTATTTACAGGTTAATCTGATAAGCTTTAAAAGCCTTTTGCTTAAGAGGTTGATATAAGTAGTTACCCAAAATGAAATAAAAGAGGCGAAACATCGATCATATTATTTGGTATTTTGATATAATCACGTTTACTAAAGTATAAGAAGCATTAGTAAAGTAAATAGACTTTAGTTCGCAGAATTGCGAGGAAATAGTAACTTGCCGATTATGGTGTTGCGGTGTAGTTTGAGGCAACAGATCCGGATGAATCGATAACAGCGTATTCTGAATAGTTTGCCGCTGCAGCCTTGTAGCGGACCAGCCAGGCATTGTAGTAGTTCTGCGCTAGATGAGAGTTAGTGAGATTTGAGTAGTAGCTTGCATTCACATTGACGTTGTTGTATCCGTATCTGTTCACGTAGCTTGTTATTTGAGGTATGTCGCTGCTGTATGATCTTGCTATCGCAACATATTTGGAGCCGATGACATATGGGGTTGTTGAGGAATTGACAAGACCGTTTATGATGCACTTGTTTGCGTTGCCGTAGGTGTAAAGGTTATCTGTGCTGTTGCTCAGGCTGAATGCGGGATAATTGAACTCATCAATGAAAAGCGTAGGGCATGCTCTTGTGGAGTTGTATGCGACGCTGAGCACTATGCCGTAGCTACCCTTCTGCGCTGTGGAGTTTGATACGCTCACTACCGTTATGTTCGCGTTGGGGCTTGTGGCCTTCACGTCGTTGATTACGAGCTGCACTGCCTGCGCTGCGGTGGGTTGTGGGCTCTTAGAGCCCTGCATCAGCAGAGAGACTGCGTTAAATGCTAGCACGAGAATGACCACTATTATTCCTACCATTCCTACCTTTTCTAAAAGGTCCATAATGTATCTTTCCCCTGAAAGGAATATATAGGTATCTGTGTTTCGGCGGAAACTTCCCATTTTGTAGAATGAGGCGATAGCGCTTCCAAAAAAGAGATGTTGCGTTTTATCGTTTCCCAGACAGGTAGATCAATATCGCCTTCTCAAGAAGAAGCTTGTTGGCTGCCTGCTCCCAGACTATGCTCCTCTTCCCGTCCAGCACCTCGGCAGTTATCTCCTCACCCCTGTGTGCTGGAAGCGGATGCATCACTAGCGCATCCTTCCTTGCATAGGATAGTGCCGTTGCATTCAACTGGTATGGCGCGAAGAGTTTTCTGCGCTGCTCGGCCTCTGCCTCGTCGCCCATGCTTACGAATGTATCAGTATATACAATATCAGCATCATCGAGCCCTTCCTCGATTGAGCTGCTTAGATCTACTTTACTGTACTCTCTTGCCTTGTTGAAATAGGTTGGATTTGGTTTGCATGAGGCAGGCCCAACAAGCGAGACCTTTGCCCCGAGCTTTGCTGCGGTGAGCATCAGGGAATTTGCAGTGTTTTGAGCTATGTCGCCAATGAATGCTATTGTAAGGTTCTTGGCATCGCCCTTGTGTGCCACTATGGTGTAGAGATCCGCCAGAGCCTGGGTTGGATGCTCAAGGGAGGTTAGAGCATTGATAACTGGCACCTTCGAGTTGGCAGCTATCTCAAGAAGGCCATCGTGGCTGTTCATGCGCACAGCGACGAAATCGCAGTATAGGCTTAGCACCTTTGCAGTATCGGCGAGCGCCTCACCGCGCATCCTCTGGGAGGTGTGTGCGTCTATGTATATGGGCATTCCACCAAGCTGAATTATCGCCGCCTCAAGAGAGACCCTTGTCCTTGTTGATGGTTCCTCGAAGAATAGCGCCATGGTGGTATTGCTCTTCAGCTCCACCTTTTCCTTTCCTTTTGAGAGTCTGTCAGCTATCTTGAATATCTCTTTTACCCCTTCCTTGGTAAGGTCGTTCGAGCTTATTAGGTTCAATTAATTACCAAATATGGAGCCGAAACCCGAATTGGCCCGTTCCTCTTCCTCTTTTATAGTTTCTATGACTTTTGTCTCTTCCTCCTTGCTTGCCCTCTTTACGCTCTTGAATTCAGTCTTGAAGCGTTCCTCCGCGCCGTTCAGGAATTCATCTGGTGCACTAAGATAGAGATACACCATACCCTCATTGAGCCCTACCGATGCGCCATCCCGAAGGCTGTATTCCTGCCTTGCGAATATTATGCGCCCCTGCAGACTCTCGTGCAGCTTCTTTAGATTTTCGGCAACAACCTCCTCCCTTTCAGCTATCTGCTTTCGCTCCTCTTCGCTAAGATCGCTCTCTTTTTTATCCTTCGGAGTAACGCTAGCAGGTATTAGATTAGGATCAAGATATGGATCATAAGAGAGGGCCTTCTTCAGTTCCTCTGCCTCTGATTTTTCGCAGACGTAAACTCTTGCAGGCAAGAACTACACCTTGAGAAGCTTTGCGTTTATGCTTCCCTCGCGTCCTGGTCTGTTGAGTACGACAGCGTTGCCTAGGTCTGTGATTATGGTTGCGCCCTTGGTTATTATGTTCTGCCTTGCGAAGTTGCGGTTATCTTTTGATTCGAGAAGTCCTGTTATCTTCGCTTTCTTGTATTTGCCGCCTTCCAGCACATTGGCGAAGAGCGCCCTCTTGAGTCGCACGCCGCTGTTTCCGCCCCTTCTTCGTACCGAGAGGTTGACATTTTCGCTCCCAAGCTTCGTCGCGGAGAAATAATTTCCGACCTCGCTTCTCCTTTTGTCCCTTGCTGTTATGTTCTTCCTGCCATTACCTGACATCTTGGTGTTCGATTTCCTGTGTATCTGTATGCCCATTTGGCTCATTGGATCACGCTATTTAATATTAGTACTCTTCAGAAGAAAAGCAACGAAGAGAAATCATATATAATAGTCACAAATAGCTTATTAACCTTATTGCCGGATGGCGGAGTTCCGGTAAAGGAGCATTTGGGTAACCTATATATACCATCAGGCACAGAATGGAATAGACGATACAGTACAGGCAGAAAGACCAGACGTTACTGAAAGTAGTCATTGATCCGGAGCGGTTAGAATATACAGAATTATGTGTTTGAAATGGAGACCAACGTGGTGCGAAGGCGTCTTGACCCGAAGATACAATTTGGGATGCCTGAAGCGAAAGCGCTCTACGAAAGATTGAAAAGGGAGAACGATTCGATACTGAAGGAGGCAATATTTACAGATGGAAGAGAATTCAGGAAATCGGATGGGCTATTTGTACGGCTAAAGAATTTCTTAAGGGGGCGCAGTTTCGAAGACGGAGTACTTCAAAGCGGGGATTAATCCACGTTATAGTAACATTCCAGTAATACTGACTTTGTGCCAACATATAAATAACATTCTATGCAAAGAGAGACTACAGAAAGCGACCCGATTAGATTGGCAGTGCCGACCACACTGACGTCTTGAGAGAAGTTTTCAGAAGTTGATGCAATGGAAAAAACGACCCAAATTGAGAACCGAGCACGCAACATCGATAGGATGAGAATGTCATTTACAGAAAAATATAGCATGGAGGAGAGAGTAAATATTGCACGCAAAGAAAAGAGTGTAAGAAAGCTCGTAGAATATGCTTATGTTGAAGAAAACCCCATGGTGCTTTTAGAAATCGCAAGGAATGTCAACTCCCCATCCGCTGCTCTTGGAGTTGTTGCATTGAGAGTAATTCGTGGCAGACACGAGAAAATGGGACCAATGTCCACATCAATAGCTAATGCTTTAATATCACATGAAAACACAACCGATGCGGTAAAAACCAGACTTAAGAAAGAGATTGAGCATGTTAGTTTTTTAGGTTACCTAAGAAACAGCGCTAACTCTTTCACTATGATGCTTAGGTCGGCATAAACCCAGATACCAATCGTGTGAGAAAGCACTGCATGAGAGCCAATAATAAAAAGCTCTGATTAGATGGCGACAATAGATGAGTTTTCTTCCATAGACATGCGCGTGGGAAAGATTATAGAAGTTGAGGATCTGGAAACTGCAAGGAAGCCCATGTACAGGATGAGGGTTGACCTCGGGGAGCTCGGTATCAGGAATATAGCTGCGGGTTTAAAGAGCTTCTACACCAGGGAGGAGCTACTGAATACTCTTGTAATAGTGGTTGCGAACCTCGAGCCGAAAAGCATCGCTGGTTTTGTATCAGAAGGCATGATACTTGCCGCGGATGACGGAACAAATGTGGTTGTACTGAGACCGGATAAAGATATTGCAGTAGGCAGCAGGGTAAGGTAATTTATTCTATCTTTTTGAATAGGTGTTCTCCCTTTCTCGTCTTTTCCCCAAATGTGCTCCTGAATTTGCAGTCTTCCGTTGTTGTTATCTTTGTGCCCAGCTTCTCTGCGATCCTTTCAGATGCAGACGGTATGAATGGATAAAGCAGTATTGATACCACTCTCAACGCTTCGAGAAGGTTGTAGAGCGTCCCTCCTAGTTCACTTCCCTGCAATGTCCACGGTTTCTTGTCGTTAACATACTTGTTGCAGAGCCTTACGAAATCCATTATCTCGTTAAGCGCATTGTGTAATTCATATTCGTCAAGTTTCTTTTCTATGCTCTGCAAATCAAGACTTGACTCAAGCTCATTCTTCCCGGCGAAGCTTTCGATCTTTGAATTTTCCACAAGCGTCAGTACTCTGTTGACAAGATTTCCCAGATCACCGAGAAGTTCCTTGTTTATCCTGTCCTTCAGCGCAGATTCGGAGAAATCCCCGTCGTCAAATGTGGGTATGTCCTTTGTTAGATAATATCGCAGCTCGTCCGCAGAATAGGTTTCGAGCAGCTTGAGCGGATCCACAACATTCCCAAGTGATTTGCTTATCTTCTGTTTATCTACTGTAAGATATCCGTGCACGAAGATCGCTTCTGGAAGATCTATCCCTGCCGAGAGAAGGAATGCTGGCCAGTATAGCGCGTGGAATTTTATTATGCCCTTTCCTATTACGTGCACATCTGCGGGCCACCACTTTTTGAACTTTGCGTCATCAGTCCCGAACCCTATTCCTGTAATGTATAACGAGAGCGCATCCAGCCAGACATATATTATCTGGGATTTGTCATTCGGCACTGGTATGCCCCAGCCCTTTGCCCTGTCCACGGATCTTGATATGCTGAAGTCCTCAAGGCCTTCCTTTATGAATCCGAGAACCTCGTTCTTCTTCTGCTCCGGTATTATCCGCAATTTGTTTGATCTTATCAGCTCTTCGAGTTTGTCCTGGTATTTCGAGAGTTTGAAGAAATAATTTTCCTCTTCTACGATCTCGGGTTTTGTAAGATGCTCTGGGCATAGTCCGTTCTTCAGTTCCGATTCCTTGTAGAACTGTTCGCAGCCTACGCAGTATAATCCCTTGTAGTTTTTCTTGTATATGTCACCGTTTTTGCCTATCAGCTCCCATAATTTAGAAACGCCGGGCCAATGTTCCGCTTTCGCTGCTGTCGAGGATCTCGAGAATGCGTCGAAAGATATGTTCAGGCTCTTTTCTAGCCTTTCGAAAAGCTCCGTGTTCCTGTCCACCAATTCTGCAGTGCTTATGCCAAGTTTTTCTGCTGCCTTGACATTCTTCAGGCTGTTTTCATCTGCTCCGGTGAGCAGGAAGGCCGCATTTCCGCGTATCCTGTTTGATCTTGCGATTATATCAGTTTGTATGAACTCGAAGGCGTGGCCTATGTGCGGCGCTGCGTTTACGTAGGGTATGGCGCTTGTTATGTAGAATCCCTTTTTGTTTTCTATTTCGGACACCTTAGAATCTAAAAGAACACGGCCCGAGCCTTTGTTCGGGATAGTTCCAGTAATATTTCTACTCAGCCTCATATTTATTAGTTATCTGTGCTACTCTTAACCTTCTGATATTTGAAAGGCTTATATTTCCTATTTGCCAATATATGTTAGAGGTAAGGGGTGCTCTTCTGTCCGATGCGATGCAAGATTCAATAAAGCTTAAGTTCAGCGATTTCTTCGACGCATATTGCAAGGACGGCATAGCCGAGATAATAACAACATTCCCTGACAAACGCAGCCTTCTTGTGGATGTGAAGGAGCTTAGCCGATTCGATCCCGAGCTTGCCAGCGAGCTTGTCGAGAACCCAGACATAATGCTTGATGCCGCAACCGCAGCGCTCAGGGAGAAGCTGATGGACATGGAGCTTAAGGACAAGGAGCTTCACGTACGTTTCTACGGGCAGACATTCAACAATCCCCTTGTCCAGGACGTCGGCGCAGCCTTCATAGGCAAGATGATGATACTTGACAGCCTTGTGGTAAAGAGATCCGAGATAAATCCCAAGGTAAAGGTTGGAATATACAAATGCACATATTGCGACTACAGCCAGAAGTTCAGGATAGATAAGGACGAGGTTCCCGAGCTTTGCCCCCAGTGCAAAAGGCGTTCGCTCAAGGCTGACATAAAGGATTCCCAATTCATAAATCTTCAGAAGATAGCCGTGCAGGACCCTCTCGAAAGGCTTCGTGGAAACACGCCGACATGGCAGCTCGAGGTATGGCTTGAGGACGATCTGGTCAATACGGTTGTGCCTGGCGACAGGATAGAGCTTACCGGGACGCTCCGGATAAGGCAGAGGAGGAATCTCAAGGGCAAGGCTGACAAGAATTTGTACACGATGTTCCTTGACACTGTCTCGATAAATCCCAAGCAGAGGGAATTCATAGACATACCAATATCCGAGGAGCAGGAGCGAGAGATAATAGAGCTGTCAAAGAGCCCGGACATATTCGACCAGATAACAAAATCGATAGTGCCCTCAATATACGGCTATGAGGAGATAAAGCAGGCAGTGGCGTTGCAGCTTTTCGGAGGAACTCCGGGAAAGCTTCTTGTCGACGGTGGTGCGATAAGAGGCGACATGCACATACTGCTCATCGGAGATCCGGGAAGCGCTAAGACCAGAATACTGCAGGCAGTATCAAGGCTGGTGCCTAAGGGAATATACGTAAGCGGCAAGTCGGTAACTGGAGGAGGAATGACTGCTGTTGCGGAACGAGATGAATTCTCGGAGGGTGGATGGACGCTCAGGGCAGGCGCTATGGTTCTCGGATCAGGCGGAATCGTCTCGATTGACGAATTTGACAAGATAAGCGACGATGACAGAGCCGCGCTTCACGAGGCGCTTGAATCCCAGACAATAAGCGTGGCAAAGGCTGGAATAGTCGCAACATTCACGGCAAAGGCGGCGGTGCTTGCAGCCGCAAATCCCAAGTACGGGAGATTCGACCAGAATGCTTATCCGGCAGAGCAGTTCGATATACCAACGACACTACTATCAAGATTCGACCTCATATTCCCGATAAAAGACACGATGGACGTAGAGCAGGACAAGAACATAGCAAGGCACATACTCATGCAGCATCATGCCGCTGGCGCACAGATTGCCGAGGTGAAGCAGTACGAGCAGGTAGAACTGCCGCCGATGAGTGGGGAACTTCTTAGAAGATACATAGCATATGCAAGGAAGAGCGTGATGCCAAGGCTGGGTGAGGACGCGTCGAACAGGATACAGGAATATTATATTGAATTAAGGCAGCTTGGCTCGAAGAGCGGTGCTGTTGCGATAACGCCAAGGCAGATAGAGGGCCTTGTAAGAATGTCAGAGGCGAGCGCAAAGTCAAGCCTGTCCAAAGTTGTGGAGCTGGCTGATGCGGAGCGTGCAATCGCACTAAGCGAGTACATGCTGAAGACCCTTGCAGTTGACAGGGGAGGGAGAAGTGACATAGACACCATACTCACCGGGATGCCAAGAGAGAAAGTCGATAGGATAAATTCGATAACGGCAATGATAAGGAAGCTTGAGGAAACGGAAGGAGTGGCAAACATACAGAGAGTTATCGAGGAAGCTGCAAAGGACGGAACAGATGAAGCGACGGTAAACAAATACATAAATGAGCTGGAGCGCATAGGCGAGCTTTACAGGCCAAAGCCGGGTGTGGTGAAACTAATAAAGCACGAGAATGAGTAGAATATGCAAAGAAAAATAATACTTGTTGATGAGGAGGACAATGAGATAGGTCTTGAGGATAAGATGCGGGCGCACAGCAATGGCGGCAGGCTTCACAGGGCGATTTCAGTATTTGTATTCAATTCGAATGGCGAGACAATGCTGCAGCAGCGTGCGGACAGCAAATACCACTCCAGGGGATTGTGGTCCAATACATGCTGCTCGCACCCATTCAGAGGCGAGAGTGTCATTGATGCGGCACACAGGAGACTTGTCGAGGAGATGGGTTTTGATTGCAAGCTGAGAGAGTCATTCAGCTTTATCTACAAGGCAAAGGTCGGGAGTGGACTCACTGAATATGAATTTGACCATGTGCTCTTCGGTGTGTACAACAAAAAACCGGAGCTTGATCCGAGGGAGGCGAAGGATTGGAAATGGATCAGCATTAAGAAACTAAAGGCGGATGCAAAAAGAAATGGGAAAAATTATAGTGCATGGCTTAAGATTCTGCTCAAGGGAAAATTAGACAAAGAGGCGGATAAATTTTTGACTGCTTACAATTGATGTGCACATCATCAGCTATCAGTCAGTGATTTCTTAACCTCATGCCATATCAGTTCATGAATCGCATCGACGGACAACATGCTTCCGTCCTTTGTGCAATCGATTAGCTTCCAACCCTTTTGCTTGCTTATGTCGAGATAGGCGAGCTCCGCCTTCCTGAGATGCTCGCTGTCACTCTCATGTATATCTCTTTTTCTGTCGCCGATATATTCCCGTTTTGCCTTATTGTCAACAAGCTTCTGCGCAATAAGGTATGGAACATAAAGGAATATTGTTGTGTCGGGTTTTGGTATCTTAAATAGATTGTATTCGAGTTCTTCAAGCCAGTTGAGGTACGCATCGCGCATGTCCTTATCGCTTATCTTTCCTCCCTGATGGCCCATGCTTGCGGAGACATATCTGTTGCACACAACAATTCTGCCCTCGTTGAGGCTTTTCTTGATGTCGAAAGAGGCATCGTACCTATCTATCGCATAGAAGATTGATCCCACTCTAGGATCCACATCGTCTGCAGATCCGTACTTCCCATTAAGGTAATTCTCAACCATACCCGCACTTTTCTGCCCGTATCTTGGAAAATCAGAATAGGCCGTCAGGAATCCCTCTTCCTCTAGCCGTTTTAGCAGCCTTTGAGACTGCGTAGCCTTGCCAGAGCCATCTGTGCCCTCTATAACAATTAGCTTACCCTTTGCGCCCATATTAGTCCCCCGTGTTTATACATAGTAGCCAAATACATAAATATCTGAACTATTCCAGATACTAGCAGTTGGTGCAGATGGAGAAATCCGCAATTCCGAAAAATGTTGACGCTTTTCTTGCTAACCTCGCAAAGGTATCTTTCGAATCAAGCGAGTCCGGAACGCCGATGAAATACATACTTGCGAATGTATCTCATGGATCTGAAACCATTGATGTGATTCTGGCCAGGGACATGCGCGCATCAGGGAGCCTGGCCCGTAAAATCGAACATCAGGAGATAAAAGTGGATTTCGAAAAGACCGCTGAGGAGCTTGCGGATCCAAAATTGGGATAGTGGTGAAGGGTGCGGGGTGGCTTCTTGTTGAAAGCAAAGAGAAAGAGATATGGGTCTGGGGCGGAAGATCCGAATATGAGGAACCAGATTATGCCGAGGTAAAGAAACTGCTTTCTGGTGCGTATCCCAATTACAATATTATAATAGTAAGGGATCTGCTTGTCGAACATCCTACGATCAGTGTCGGGATTAGGCGCCAACTTACAAGAATAGAGAGGGATAGTATAAATCTGGAATATCCCTACTCGGCTATGGGAGCGATACGTAAATTGCTGGCCGCCGAATCGGGCCAGTCTTGAGCTTTAGTACCATCCCCTGTACTTCATCGCCTTCGCGACTCTGTCAACAGATATCATGTATGCAGCAGTCCTTGTGCTTATCTTTTTGCTACCCTTTGCATATTCTTCCTGCTTTGCGATGACATCCTTGAAGGATTTTGTCATTATCTTGTCGAGTTTCTTGTAGACCTCGTCAGCCTCCCAGTAGTAGCCGCTCTGGTTCTGCAGCCATTCGAAGTATGATACTATGACGCCTCCTGAGTTGACAAGGAAATCAGGCAGGCTGAAGATCTTGTGCTGCGCGAGTATCTTGTCAGCATCAGGAGTTACCGGCCCGTTTGCAAGCTCCAGCAATATCTTCGGCTTTACTCTTGTCCGCATTCTTTCCGGTTATCTGGTTCTCGATTGCGGCCGGTATCAGCACGTCAACATCAAGCTCAAGCAATTGCTCGTTGCTTATCTTTTCCGCTCCGGGATATGCCTGCACGCTTCCCTTGCTTCTTCTTTACCTCTACAAGCTTCTTGTAGTCAAGGCCTTTCTTGTCATATATTGCGCCTTCCGAATCGCTTATGGCTACTACCTTTGAGCCAAAGAATTTCTTTGAAAGCGCGAATGCATAGTTGCCAGCATTTCCGAAGCCCTGTATGGCTATGCTTGCAGTCTTTAGTTTCAGCTTCCTGTACTTTGCAGCCTCCCTAAGAACATACATGCCGCCTGTTGCAGTCGCATCGCCTCTCCCCTGCGAGCCCCAGACCTCCAGCGGCTTTCCTGTAACAACGCCGAAAGCTGTTGTGGCCTGCAATCTTGCTGTATTCGTCGACTATCCATGCCATTATCTGCGGCGTGGTGTAAACATCAGGTGCGGGAATGTCTATGTGAGGGCCTATGAACTTGTAGACCGCCCTGACATAAGCTCTTGTAAGATTTTCAAGTTCGTAATCGTTGAGCTTCTTCGTATCGCAGATAACCCCACCTTTTGCCCCGCCTAGTGGAATGTCAGCAAGCGCGCACTTCCATGTCATCCATGCTGAAAGCGCCTTCACCGTATCTATATTTTCCTGCAGGATGGAATCTTATCCCCCCTTTGCAGGACCCCTCGCGTTGTTGTAATGCACTCGGAATCCGGTGAATGTCTTTGTCGACCCATCACGCATTCTTACCGGGATATTCACTGTCAGCGCCTCCATTGGCTCTCTCAGTATTGCGTGTGCCTGCTTATCAAGTTTCATTATAACAGCCGTCTCATCAAGCTGTTTCTGCGCTATCTTAAACGGATTTAGGTCTTCCATATAATCATCTCACACAAAACAAACAGAACAGAATAGCATCTCAGCAAACATATAAATTCCATTACCCTCAAGTCGCCGATTTTTGAGAAAATACGGGGTGCGATATTATTCTCTGTTTTATAGCAAGGTTTTTAAATATATCATATGTATACTATTCTCAGAGGTGTAGGTATGTTAAAACCTTACAAGGATATGAAAAGACACAAGGCCCAAAGCGCCATGGAATACTTCATGACCTATGGTTGGGCAATATTGATAATAGCGGTAGTGCTCGGAGCACTATTCTCCCTGGGAGTATTCAGCGGAAACAACATATTAGGAACTGCATGCATAGCTGCATCAGGATATCTATGTCAGACCCCGATATTCAGCCACTCTAACGGAAACGTAGTAGTGCTTCTGGGTCAGAACACAGGTACCACCTGGCTAAGTGCAAACTTCATGTTTGTACCACAGGGCCAGCAGTCAGCATCAGGTCTGCCAGTCACATTGACAGCAGCTGCATTCACTGCAAACCTTGGTAACACACTGTTGACGACAACAGGAATGGTATCAGGACAGTCGATTCAGTTGATGCTTCCAGTCAATGGAGTTGCCGGAACAGCTGTAAACGTAGGAACACCTGCAACAGGTGCAATATGGGTACAGTACACAACGTCTGCCAGCAACGGAGCATTCCAGTATGCACAGCTCGCATCAATGAACGTAAAGGCTTCTTAATCGGGCCTTTCTTTTTTTCTTTTCCTTTTTTATTTTGTTATGCTTTCTTTGTAGAGGTTAGAAGGTGTTGATATGCCAAAAACGGCCCATATGAAAAAAGCGCAAAGCGCCATGGAGTATCTGATGACCTATGGTTGGGCGATATTGATAATAGCAGTAACACTATCAGTACTTTTTAGCCTTGGGGTATTCAATAGCAACAGCATCAATGCGAATGCCTGTGTAGCAACACCAGGTTATCTCTGCAAGGGTGCAGTTTACAGCCATTCAACAGGCAATGTCATTGTCACGCTGGGCCAGGATACAGGAAACGACTGGCTGTCTGCCAACTTTGTTTTTGTGCCTGCTGGCACGCCTTTCGCCAAGGGATTACCAGTTATATCATTCAACGCCTTTCCAGCAAATACCGTATTGGCCACCCAGGGGCTTCTGAGCGGTTCTGGTGAAGCGACACTTTACTTGCCAGTAACTGGACCTGAAAATGTAGGAACCCCGATATCCGGATCCATATACGTATATTACACTTACAACATACAATCAGGAGGCATACCTCAATTAGAGAAGTCTTATACCGAGATCGGTGCACTTAACCTAAAGGCATCCTAATTTTTCCCCGCATTGAGTATGGCAACACCGAAGGGTATATAACATTATCTCTGCATCATATACTTGACTGACCTAGGTTTTCCACATGCCCAGAAGAAAGATGAGGACCAAAAAGGATCAAAGCGCCATGGAGTATCTGATGACCTATGGTTGGGCGATATTGATAATAGCGGTAGTGTTAGGTGCGCTCTTTTCCCTAGGGGTATTCAGCGGGAACAGTATGTTAGGAACTGCGTGCATAGCCCAGACCGGATTCCTCTGCCAAAGCCCTGTTTACCAGCACACCAATGGAGGCATCACAGTAACACTTGGTCAGCACACAGGCACATCGTGGACTACCGCAAATGTGATGTTCGTGCCAGAGGGGCAGGCGAATAGCGGCGGGATTCCCGCAACAATGACGCAGGCAGCATTCAGCGCCGGGCTTGGGAATGTCATACCGTCTGGAATCGGAAGTGGACAGTCCATCACCGTGAATCTTCCGGTTAATGGAGTTATCGGCTCGGTAAATGTTGGCACTGCCGCTACAGGCAAAATCTGGGTTGAGTACCAGACGTATGGCTGCATGATCTGCACATTCCAGTATGCACAGATGGCAGCGATAAACGTAAGGGCGACATGAGACATATGCCTTTCAGAAGCAGATGCGCAATGGGATAAAAAATGCCCAAAAAAGGAAAGCCTTAAAAAGCTTAACTTTATTTACATAGTTAATCGATAGGTGGATTAAGTGAATATGAAAAATCCGACGACCAAGAAAGCCCAAAGTGCCATGGAATACTTAATGACCTATGGTTGGGCGATATTGATAATAGCGGTAGTGCTCGGAGCACTATTCTCTTTGGGAATATTCAGCGGAGGCAACATACTAGGAACCGCATGCATAGCCTCGTCAGGATATCTATGCCAGAATCCGTTGTATCAGCACACAAATGGCGGTATCTCGGTGCTGGTAGGCCAGAACACAGGTACATCGTGGACATCTGCTAACATAATGTTCGTCCCTCAGGGGCAGTCTAGCAGCGGTGGGCTTCCAGTCACATTGACAAGCGCAGCATTCACTGCGGGGCTTGGAAACATTATAACTTCAGGATTGACATCAGGGCAGTCAATGACGATCAATCTTCCAGTTAATGGAGTTGTAGGCGCCGTATCAGTGGGCAGCTCTGCGACAGGTGCAATATGGGTACAATATGTAGCCCTTGGATGCACTACCTGCACATTCCAGTATGCACAGCTTGCATCGATAAACGTCAAGGCCACATGAGTTGAATCGGTGCGACAAAATGAAGGATGCGTTAGGGGAAGGGACGAAAAGGATTTAAATGTTCTTTCCCAACCTATCGTTATCAGGGATGAGATGATGGTTGTAAAAAGCATTGCAAATGTTAAGGCGCAAAGCGCCATGGAGTATCTGATGACCTATGGTTGGGCGATATTGATAATAGCGGTAGTGCTCGGAGCACTATTCTCTTTGGGAATATTCAGCGGAACGTCCACACTAGGAACTGCCTGCATTGCAAGAACAGGCTTCCTCTGCCAAAGCGCCTCATACCAGCATACGAATGGTGGTATCTTAGTTACGCTTGGCCAGAATACAGGTTCCTCTTGGACATCCGCTAATGTGATGTTCGTTCCACAGGGGCAGTCTAACGGCGGTGGTCTTCCGGTCACAATGACGCAGACAGCATTCAGCACCGGGCTTGGGAACGTAATCCCTTCGGGTCTGCAGTCCGGGCAATCGGTTACGGTAAATCTCCCGGTAAATGGGGTTAGCGGCACTATAAATGCGGGCACGCTAGCCACAGGTGCAATATGGGTACAGTATCAACCCCTTGGGAGCAGTACATTCCAGTATGCAGAGATGGCATCGCTGAATGTTAAGGCTGCCTAAGATCAGACTTTTGATTGGATTCGCTTTTCCCGTATTAGCTTCAGCTCCGCTTTCATTCGCAGCACTTCCATAAGCTCGTTTGCGCTCAGAAGCGGCTTGCTGGTCCTGTCAGTGTCATCTATCGCTATCCTTGGGCAGGCGGTATTGACAAATGCGTCGAACTCCAGCATGTTGTTGAGCGATTCGAAGTCGAATGTGTTTGCGACAAGAATCTGAGCATCTAAGTCCGTTAGATTCTAATCTCTTCTTGAGCAGTGTGCCAAGATTCATGTTGTGCTGGCCGTTCTTTGTGCTTACCATTATGCCGAATCTTTTTGCATCGATGCGACGCTAAGTATCTTGCCCTTGCTCCTTCCTTTGTATGGTCTCTCTGAGACTGTCTATGAATTCTATCTTGTTCGCAAATGGCTCGATGACAAGGAATGGCTTTGTAGTTGCAAGCAGCGCGCCAAGCGGATGGAATATCCCACCTCCGAAATAGACAAGTGCATCAACTTCCCTGTCTACTGTTGCGGCGCTGCCTATGTCGCAGCCCAGTATCTGGCCCTGCTTCTTTGCAAACCCGTACGGCTTTCCGATAATCACGCTTTTGCCGTTCCCCTCATAGAATGAGCCTATTATCCTCAAGCTGGTGCACATGCTGTATTGTTGTTACTATTCCTATTGTCTTGAAATTCTTCAGGTGCTCAAGCGAATCTGCAAGAAGATCAAGCGGCGCATCAATGCATACTCCACATATTCAACATTGAAATCAACATGGTGGAATTCCCCGTGGCCGAAGTGGACAAGCTTGTCGGCCTTTATGTTCTTTGCTTCGTCAAGAGCAAGATCGCACGCCCCGATAGGTGGGCGATGCGGATATGAAGACCTCGTTGCCCTCCCTCTCAACGCTTTTGCATGCTCAAGCGCCTTCTGCTTAAGCCCTTCAGGAAATTGGAGTAAAATTCTCATTCACAATCAGCATAAAATGAAGATTAGCAGAACTTAGAGTGAATTGAATTATGCGGCCCTTATCTTGTAGGTTCCGGAAAGCTTTGATCGATGCCCTCCTGAATGCCTCCTGGACCACCTTCTTGTTGCCCTTCATGGTCCTTATCCTGAATATTGGCTGGCCCTCCTTCATTCTCGCAGCGACGAAGTTGGGCCGTCCAAATGCCTGGCTCATTCCCCTTGATATTCTGTCTGCACCTGCACCGGTAGCCATCTTGTGCTCCCTTATGACATTGTGCGGATAGACCAGCACCTTGAATGAGTAAGCCTGAGGTATCTCTGTCTCAAGATACTTGTTTGCCACCTGCCTTGCGGATTCAAGCGCATTTGAGCGTAGCTGTATTGGCCTGCTCGTGTCGAGCGTAATGGTAAGGTCATAAGTGTCCTTTATCACACCCATGTTGAAGACAAGAAGGCTTGTGTGCGGTAGATGCCCTTACGTAGTTCTTCCTCGGCTTCTTCAGCGAGTATCTTGCCCACGCCTGGGAGTGGAGATGACTCATTGTCCTTGCAGGTCTTAGTCTTGCCAATTAATCACTAGATTGTATAGTACCTTAGAATAAGGCAATATAGATTAGATGGGCAAGGTATAAATAAGTTGTTGAGTAGGGGCAATTCTGGCAACACATAAATATTAGGAAATCCATAATTAAAGGAGTGATAATTGATGCAGATAGGCAAGGATGCTGATGCAGCGGAGCAAATGAATGCGAAGGCAAAGTTGCTCCTCCATAGAATAAGAGGGACAGAGATAGCCAAAGCCAGGACTAAAAACGTTGATGTCTTGCTCGCCGATGCAATACGTTTTGAGCTGTTAAGGCCGATAAAGAGCGGTGATTGCTCCAGGCTGGCGCTCGATTATAGGAAATTAACGCATGGCATATCAAGGACGCTGGCAGAAGGATACTTAGACCTGACGCTTGGCATGAGGGTGGACAACCTGAAAGAGATTCTTGGTCGTCTTTCAGTACAGCTGATTGATGAGGTGAGGCGTGCCATTGAGTCCAAGATCCCGAGGCCTGCCATTAACCTGCGTAGGAACAGTATGGACGAGATAGAGGCAGCTGCCGAAAATTTGAGAAGGGACACGGATGAAAAAGTTAGGGCTCATGCAGACAAAATAGTTATTGCGGCTCTCCGCTATGGCGACCTGGCGCGAGTAGTCCATATACTTAGAACCGAGTACGGCAAATAATTGTGCTCTCGAGATAGTCTTTTATAACTTGTTTGCATTATATGATTAGGTGAGAGCATGAGCTTGTTGGAAAGTGCACTTGATCAGAAATCAGACGATGATGGCCTGTTCAGGGCAAAGATATCTGTTTGCGGAGTTGGAGGAGGAGGTTCCAATACGATACAGAGAATGAGCAAGATGGGAATAGTGGGAGCCACGCTCATAGCCGCAAACACTGATGGCAAACACCTTAATACGCTTGATTCAACAATAAGACGCGTGCTCATAGGCGGACCGCTCACAAGAGGTCTCGGTGCTGGAGGCTTCCCGGAAATGGGGGCCAAGGCTGCAGAGTTCTCCAAGGCTGAGCTCGAGAGGGCAATGGAGGGAAGCAATCTGCTTTTCGTAACAGCTGGGATGGGAGGAGGAACGGGTACGGGAGCTGCTCCTGTGATAGCCCAGCTCGCAAAGAACAGCGGCTCTCTTGTAGTTGGCATTGTGACATACCCATTCAGGCTTGAGAGAGTGCGATTGCAGGTAGCCAACAAGGGAATAGAGGAGCTCAGGAAGAATGTTGATACGCTCATAGTGATAGACAACCAGAGACTTGTTGAGGTTTACAAGAACCTCCAGATAGACCAGGCATTCAAAGTCGCCGACGAGGTGGCATCAAGGGCAGTAAAGGGCATAACCGAAACGATAAACAGGCCCGGCCTTATCAACGTTGACTTTGCCGACATAAGGAGCATAATGACCAATGGAGGCATAGCGATGATAAGCATAGGGGAGGGACACGGAACATCCAAAGTTGACGATGTCGTGAAAAGCACGCTGCAGAACAAGCTCCTTGATGTTGACTATGACGGAACGACTGGCATAATGATTTACATAGTAGGAGGGGACGACCTTACTCTGGGAGACGCAAACGAGATTGCAAGGAAGCTTACCGAGCAGGCGGCGCCAAACGCCAATGTGATATGGGGCGCAAGGATAGAGCCTGAATACAATGGAAGAGTCGAGGTAATAGCGGTATTCACTGGCGTGAAGAGCCCGCAGATAAGCGCGGGAATGTCAGGGAAGGCTGCATCATCTGACGACTATGGCCTGGGCTGGGCATAGAAAGATAAAAAAAATAGGAAAAGAAGAATTAATTCAGCTGCCCCGGAGCTTTACCACTCTTGATACGAGAACGTTGTACAATAGCACAAAGATAAGGCCGCCTATAAAGCCGCTTATCACACCCAATACCATTCCAGCCACTGCACCTAGTATTGCGCCCAGAATTCCCGCCACCGCGCCGATGCCAACAAGAGCAAATGCGCCGCCCAGTAATCCCTCAACTAATCCGCCTATCAGGCCGAATATCGCAAATACCTCTGCAGTTGAGATATAATCCAGCTTGTTTATTACCCCCATGTAATTACCCTTGTAGGACTTCGTTAGATAGAATTAAAGTTCTTCCGAAGCTAGAACTCCACAACGGACGTATACTCGTTCCTGTCCTTGTCCCTTTCCAGCTGGTAGACGCGCGCCGCACTTATGTTCTTCAGCGCGCTGTCGTGAGTTATTATGAATATCTGCTCCACAAGCCCAGGCAATCTGCTCCCAAGTACATCTATGAAACGGTTTATGCCGTTCTCGTCTATGTTGTGCGTCGGCTCGTCAAGTATAAGCCACCTCAGGTTTGGCACTATCACCATCGCAAGCGCGATGCGCATGGTAAGGCATGCTATGCTTCGCTCGCCTCCGCTCGCCATCCCGTCCATCTCTATCCATTCCCTGCTGCCTTCCAGGCCTGCGCTTGCCTCAAGCATATAGTCGTCCTTTTTGGCATTAAGCCTTATTGAGGAGTAATCGGCATAGGGATACATCTCGACCCATATGCTCTGCATCAGTGTGTTTATGGAGCGTATCAGGCTGTCCCTCAACTTTGCCTCTGTATCAACAAGGGCTCCCCTGAACTTGTTCATGTTGCCCATGTGGGCTCTTCTGTCTTCTATCCTCTCTGCGATCTCATTCATGCTGGCAAGGCTGCGTGTGCGCTCTTCCATCTGGGATTCGATGCTCTTGAGGTAGCGCTCGTTGCCGAGCAGTTTTGAGTTCGTGTCGCTGAGGGCGGAGCTTTCCTTTGTGATGGCCTCCTGCAGTGCATAGAGTGATTTCTCGTCGAAGTTAATGCCCTTTAGTTCTGCATTTGCAGCCTCGAGTGTTTTTGACATATCGGTTATCTCGCGTTCGTGCTTCTCCTTCCTTTTGAGTGTTTCTATCTTTATGGAGAGTGCATTCATCTCTTTGGCAAGTGCTTGCATTCCCTTATCAAGTTCTTCGATTGATTTTAGAAGTGTATCATGCTCGCCTTTCTGCTCCTTCGCGAGCTGAAGTGACCTGGCGATTGCTTCATCGAGGTTCTTATAATCCTCAAGCTTGCTTGCCGCAAGCCTCACCGCATCGAGCTCCTTTGCAGATTCTGCAATTTCCCGTTCAAGTGTTTCTATCTTTTTCTGTACGTCTGCCATTGATGCCTCTGCTTCCGATATCGATTTCTCTTTCTGTGAGAGGAGAAGCCCCTTTGTCTGCTCATCCAACTCGCGTTCGCATATTGGGCACTTGCTTATGTGTTTAGACAACTCTGCAGTCTGCTTCTTCAGGTCGTCCTTTCTGCCGCGAATGGACGATAATGTCTTGACCATTCCCTGAAGAGCGATAACTTTCTCATCGTGATTCTTTTTCATGCTTTCTAGGATTCTCCCTTTCACAGTTTCAAGAAGCCTGTCCCTTTCGGTTAATCTTTTCTGGTTTAGTTTTGCGGAGGCTTCCGCGTCGGCCAATTTTGTCTGTGCAGTCAAATCCTTTTTCTTGAGTGCCCTGATTTCCGAATCGGCCTCGCTGATTTTCTTTGTTCCGGCACCATATTCTGATTCAATGCTTTGCTTGTCAATCCCCTCAAGCTTTATGCTGAGCAGCTCCTTCTTTAGTGCCCCTATTCTTCCTGACGTGCTGGCGATGTCGTTAGAGAGCGCCTTGCTACGTTCGGATCTTGATTTGAGATCTACGAGCTCTGCGTCCAGTTTCTTTATCCTTGCAGTGCCATCCTTTGATTTTGCAGAAAGGGAATTCTGTTCAGAGGTAAGTGTTTCCTTTTCAGCTGCGAGTTTTTCTATCTGCGCCTTTAGTTCCGCCCTATCCATTCTTGAGAGCATCTGTTCCTCGTCGCTTATCAGGCCCTTTATCTGATTTATGAGCGATGTTGCGTTCTCTTCCGCCTTTGCAAAGCTGTCAAGGCCGAGCATCTCATCCATCTGCCGCTTCCTGTCCCCTTTTGTTAGTTCAAGGAAATAGTCAAGCCCGTTCTGCTCGGCATATATTGCGCGTGAAAAGGTATCATAATCAACCTTTATGAGCGATTCGATCTCCTCGTTTACGCGTGCGGTCTGCGTCTGCAGGTAGCTCCCGTTCCGCTCAAGCCTTGAGGAAGTGCTCTCCTTCCTGTTGAGCTTCCTCGAAACCATGTACTCGTCGCTGCCTATTGTGAATGTGACCCTTACTTCGGCCTCGTCTTTCACTGATGGCCTGTTTGATATGAGCTCTTCCACTGTTGTCCGCTTGTGGTTTAGCTTTGGGAATGTCCCGAATAATCCGAATGATATCCCGTCTATGATTGAGCTTTTGCCGGATCCCATCACACCGACGAGTACATTGACGCCCTTCTGGAAATTTATGGCTGTGTGCTTGTGCGTCTTCCAGTTTATAAGCTCTATTGACTTTATCATTAGATCACAGGAGAGCCTAGAGAGCTCTGATTCGATGCGGCGCAGATAACTAGTATAGTATTCGTATGGATAAATATAAAATGCTCACAAAATAATGAGTCATGGTATGCGCGGCTGCAGCCGTTACTTAGTTTTTTTCTCCGATCCTTTTTTGCACGTATGTTTCCGTAATGAGTTCATAAAGAGCGGAATTCTCCATAGGGAATTTCGGATGCCGGAATATTTTGCGGAGTTCCGCTGGACCGGCGTTGGGGCTTAGTATTGCTTCAGCAATTACTGGCGTGGGGGCGGTTGTCCCGAGCTCCACTATCCTGTCTGATGTGGTGCCGCGCCTAAGCTCGTTTATCTGGTTTGTCGTTCTGAGAAGTTCAGGAAATGGATTAATAATATTGTAGTGCTCCTCTGCCATCCCGCAACTTTGATAAGTTCGGTAAAATGAAGAGCATCCTTTTTTAGCATGATCGTTGACATGATACCACTGATTTTATACCAAGCCTTCCTCTTCCACTTCAAGCTCCCCTACGCCTTCCGCTTTCCTTAGCTCATCCTCTATCTTGGATGAGCTGGTCTTGTCATCATCGAACTTGAAAAGCACCTTGATCACCTTTATCCCGAAGCCTATGTCATCGGTCTGCATGCCTGTCGGCGGGGGGTTCATCTTCTTTATGCTTTCCACCGCCTTGTCCAGCATGTTCTCCTTCGGATAAACCTTGAATAGAACCGCTACGCTGGACATATCAAGGACCCTCGAAGCCGCAATCAGCGCACCTGTAGGTGTTTGAGATCTCCCTGCAGTGCCTGTCCCTGACTATCCGGCTCTTACCGCATGAGGGGCACCCAAATTCGGTGTACTCGTGGGTCAGATGCCCGCATGAGCTGCATTTCTTGCCTGGCAATATTGACATTTATATCACTCTTATTTTCTCCTTCTCCTTCTTAACACTTTCTTTCTTTTGGCTTTTAACACTTTCTTCGAGCCAGTTAGCTTTTTATGCATTATGACCATCAGCACTATGATGACGATTATGAGGACTGCCACCATGATGAACAGCGCGTTGACGAGCTTGTGCAGGTAGGTTATCTCGCTCATGTCGCTTATGCTCCCGTTTGGCAGCACCGGCAATGGGCTGGATATAAGGCTGCTCTGTATTATCTTGGTGTCGTTGCTTATCTGGCTGGCTAGGAGCGCTGATGTATAGGATGATTCCGCATAGCTTTTTGCAAGCGTGGCGTTGTTGGTAAGCGTTGACTGTACCTCGTAGAACTGGGCCTCACTGGAAAATGCCGTTGACCACACATCATAGGTTGAGTTTTGGGCAAGAGCCATTGAGAGGTTGTCAAGCTGCCCAGTCGGTAGCGCGAATTCCGAGCTCGCATTTGCAAGCGCAAAGGCATAATCCGCATCAAGTATGGCAGCCGCATAGTTGCTCTGGTTGTATGCCTGCCTGGCAGTGACATAGTAAAGGGAGTTGCCGTATTGCTTTGCCCTGTCGAGCCTCCGCAGCGCGGTGCCGTTGAGCGACTGGGACAGAATCACGTATGAGCCGTTGCGATTGGATTCGTTATACACCAGGTTTGCGGCAGTGCACCAGCCGTTTGCCTCAGCGCCGGAATACAACTCATCGAGCACCTGGTCGGAGTCGATCTGGGATGCGTTGTAATTGGTGACAATGCTGTTTATGGTGTAGTTGCCCCATAGCTGCCTAAGCTCCGCATTTATCACATAGTCGTAGTTGGATGTCGTGAGCGCTGGCGGATTTATGGTGTTGCAGAAGTTCTGAACGCCATAAAGCTGTAGGAGCGCATCGTTCCTGTCTGTAGAGTAGCTGTCGAAATAGAATGCGTTGCCATAATCTAGGAATGCGAAATCAGCGCCCACATAAAGATAACCGTGATTTGCCATTACCACGCTCTGGTTCAGAACGCTTCCGAGCTGCATGGCTATGTTGCTGAATTTGGGGGTTGTGCCCAATGCACTTACCTCATTATGCGTAAGGTTGAATGTAGAATTCAGAAGCGCAGCGAATGTGCTGTAGTTGCATGACGTACTGCAGTTTATTGTTGTGTATGGCAGCTGAGCGGTGTTGTAATCTTTAATGAAGCTGTAGGTGGTCTCATTTGCTGCGCCGTTTATGCTGCTGTTGAATGCGAAATGCGCTGCCTGAGAGATGTTAGCAACCTGCACCAATGGTATCCCGAAGTTTGTCTGCACTAGAAGGTAGAGCTGGTCCTCGCTGTCAAGCGGAGATACCTTTGGGACAAGAACCAGTTCGGCGCCTGCATTCTTTGCTGCACCCACCTTGTCGTATATGCCACCCACCTGGCCTATGCTTCCGTTGCTTTCTATAGTGCCAGTCATGGTGAAATCGGTCCTTAGATTCCTGTTGGTAAGTGCCGATACTGCAAGCATTGTCATAGCAGCGCCGGCGCTTGGACCAGATACATTTCCGCCTGTGTCCATTATGTCATAGGTAAAATTGTAGTTCTTGAATTTGTAACCCGTGTAGTTTGATGCATACATCGCAGCAGTCATGGCGGATTGCAGCGTTGATGATGCCACGATTGCCGGGCCAACAACGTTCACCGTGCCGTTGCCTTTTGAGACTACGAGTGTTATATTAGTTAGGCTTCCGGTATTATTGGAGAGTATGACTGCTGGTGCCCTTATCACGGCACTGCCTACAAATTGGGGAGTTGCATTTGCCAATGCCACAAAGAGGCATAGCAGGATGGCCAGTGAAAGTATATTCCTCATATTAGTCAGGTTCTTCACATTATAATTTCATAATATCTATAAAAACCTATTGCGGATTGTGTGTTTGTGCTCTTGAAGTTCTCAAAGCGCGTTGCCTCGGCCCACATCTCGCCGAACCTGTGCGCCGCATCGGCTTGCTTAATGCTAACTATGTGCTCGCTCTTCCTGTTTATTATGTTGAGTGGAGGTATCTTGTAGGCTGAGCTTTCGTCGATAAGCATGCGCTCATGCTGCTTTGATGCGTCCTTCTCGCTCAGCACGCGCAGCTCGAATGCTATGCCCTTGTTGCCGAGTTCGCTCTTGAAATCCCTGTATCTTTTCTCGAATTCAGAGGTGAGGCGGTCCTGCTTCGCAAGCACGGATATGCTTTTGTACCTGCCAAGATTGCCCTGGGTGAGCTGGATCAGATTGTCGAGAGCGCTTACGTCGAAGTGCATGTCCAGTATGCGTATGTCCCCATTGAGCTTCTTCATGAGCTTGTTGGATAGTATCTTCATGTTTGAGTAGGGGGTATCAGGATCGATCGTTATCTGCTGCACCGGCCTTCGCGTGCCGGTCTTCCCGTTGGACTTGATGAGCACATATGACGCCCCTATAAGGGCGAGTGCACCGCCCACATATGCGCCAGGAAGTATTAGCTTGGTGCTGGAGAAGCTGAAGAAGTCAAGCTGGAGAACTACCGCTATTATGAGATAAACAATTGATGCGAATGCCATTATCATTGCCATTGTCTTTGAGTATGCCTTGGAGAACAGCCAGAGCACGCCTATTGCAAATATAACCACGGCAAAAGGAACAAGCACGTATGATATGTGCAATGCTATGGCCAGTGTGCTCACCTGACCCTGCACTAGCAGAAGGTATTTGCTTACCGTAACGTTTGTCGCATTAAGGTGGAATGCGGTTATCGTGCCCTGTATGCCGTAATATGCGCCAAGATTTAGTGCAAGCTGCTGGATGTAATAGAAGGAGTACATGAGCGTCGCAAATCCTCCGATAAGCCCGAGCACGGCACCGATGCCAAGATTCCCACCCTTATCCATCCAATCACCACAATCTTATGTAATTGTCTCTTTTTAAAGCTTTTATACAAGCGCAACAAATGCAAAATATAAAAGTAATGCCACGCAAATGCCGAAGAGTATGGGCGGAATTGCTGGTAGCGCGCGTTTGTATTTCCTAAGTATCATCATGGTTATTATTAGCCCAAATATGGCGCCAAGTATTATCACAAAGCTGAGAACGAAGTTCAAGTTTACCTTATAGGCGGCTATGGCAAGCATGAGGGGCATTGCCAGGTCGCCGGTGCCCAGTGCCATGCGCGCGGATACCGGTGCCATGTTGTCCCCCACAATCTTCTGCATCGATCCGCCGTGCTTCTGCATTTCTTTCTTTGAGCTGGCGTATTCGGCACGCTCCTTTGCGGTAAGCGAGCTGAGCGGAACAGCCTCGACCTCGTTTACTGTTATCATGAATGACAGGTTCTTTTCCATCGCAACATTGCCAAGCGCTATCATGTGCTTCGTTATGAAGACGGCGATGAAGTCATAGGCTGCGAGTATGACCATGAATACCATAGCTGCAAGGAAGCTGAAGCTCACGCCTATAACGATCCCGACCCCAACGCTGGCTATCATGGCTGTGACATTCCTGAGCCGCGGCATCTTGTATTTTGCCGCTACAAGCAGAAGCGCAAGCGCAACAGCTGCAGCTAGTACAGAGTTCGGGGTTGTCCCAAGAAGACTAGAGAATGCATTGCCCTGTAGCGCTGATATGATCACGATAAATACTATGAATGATGCTATGAAGACGACAGCCGCATCAAGCAGAAGAAACAGCTTGTCGCCCTTGTAGATCTTGAATATGATCAGCATCACCACGGATATCACCACGATGTATGCGATCAAGAAAAGCGCGTTGAATGATGATGATACGGTTTGCGCACCCTGAATCTGCTGGAACGCGACCCCGGTGAATACCTGCGTGGCCAGCAATAATCCGAAGAACTGCACGATCATGAACATTGCAAGTATCTGGAGCAATTGCCTGTACTCTATTACCCTCAACGCCAAAATAACCACTAAAGAGCTTACCTAATATTTACTGGCTTAAAGCATATAAATGGAGGCGTTAATCAAGAACGCGGATAAATAAGAAAAAGAAAAAAGGAAAAGGAAGAAGAAGCTTACGCGTTCTTCTTCTCGAGCTCTTTTATCCTTTCGGAAACGCCCTGTGCCTCGCTCTCAAGGTTTTCCTTGTATTCCTTGAGGATCTCTATGCGTTCCTCTTTCGTGAGGAAGTTTCTCATTCCATGCCCGTATCCAGATTCGCACATTTCAAAAACCTTATATATCGGACATACGATATATGATACATATAGTGAAGGGATAGGTATTTAAATATATATGATGTCCTATATATACATAAGTGAAATTCATGCGCTACCACGGCTGTGACATGCGGGGACTGCTCTCATTCCAGATATTGTTCCTGCTTTCAAAGAGGTCAATGCACGGCGAAGAGCTTGCGAAGGAGCTGGAGAAGAGAAGAGGGGAGAAGCCGAAGGCTGGCACAATATATCCGGCATTGAAGGAGCTTAGCGAGAACGGGTTGATAAAAGGGGAAAAGAAAGGAAAAACAATAACATACTCGCTCACAAAAGAGGGTAAAGAATCATTCAAGGATGCGCTAAGATACTTCGTTAAGTGCTTCGGAGAAATGATGGTGTGAGCATTAGATATTATTCGGCGTGAATTCCTGGCCGTCACCATTTATGAATATCGTATAAGTAGCGCCAAGGAAGCTGCTGCTTGTTTCTGTGTTATTCATCCACAATATCACAGTGTATTCGCCTGCGCCGTAGGTGCCGATTAACTTCTGCATGTTGAAGTTTATGTCGAAATCGTTGCCGTTGTTGTAATAGTTGTTTGCCAGTATTGTCGTGATGTTTGGATAATAATCGAGGCTGCTGCCAACAACTCCAGCAGCGGAATTACCATAGGAATAGTCCGAGGTATTATCAAGCTGTTGCCCATTCATGTCAGATACAGATGGATCGTAGACAACCTCGATTGTTGATAGTTTTGTATTTTGAGATGTGACGCCCTTAAGGTAGACAGTATCGGAACTGAAGCTCGGTGTATTATTCAGCCATGTCACATAATCATCCACGAAATCCTCGACAAGATATACGCTTGTGCTGTTGTAGGCTACGCCGATGGACACCTCATTATGGTCTGGGGAGAGTATGTTGTCCCTGTGTCCGTCGTGGCAGCAAGTAGAATCGTTGTACATCATGTTGTACTCGAGGCTTTCTATTGCAGAGGTAACATTCACATTCCCATAGCTTTCACATATGCTGCCAAGGCAGGCGTGCACGCCAGATAGTTTATAGGCAACATTCTCCTGGACCGCGCCTGTTCCGCCAAGAAGCGTATAGCGCATGTAGGGCTTCATGCCGTAGATATCCCAGTGGCTGAAGTAGTTATATTCAAGCATGCTGTCAGCATGCTGCTGTGCGGATGGAGTACAAGATAATGTTACATTTGGAAGGCCGTTTGCCGCTCTGTCCTTGTTTATCAGCATAAGAGTGTAGTTTATTGAAGGGCCGTAGCAGATGTCCTGTGGTGTTTGGTTGTTTAATGTGAAGTTGTATTTCTGTTGGGGGTTGGATATAAAGCTTGTGCCGAGCCGTATTAGCGCAAGTATCTTAGGCCAGAATATCAGAACAATGATTACGATAACAATTATGAAGATAAGATCTGCTACGGCACCCAAAGCACACACCAGTTAAAGAGTATATTGGATGTGCACTCTTTAAAAGATTGTTAAATAGTTAGGAATTTACCGAAGAGGGGCTTGTGTAGCTGGGGTTGTAATCTTTTGCCATTTGGATTATGTTTCTTCTGTTCTAAGAAGCTCAGAGCGGACATCCGATCTATTCGTCAAGATTCTAATCCTCTCGGCTCCATAGAGATCTTTACTTGCAGAAACTTCTGCCATTACATCCTTTGCAAGATTTTTTCTTTTTTCGTCACCTGAAAGTATGTGTTGTTGTAACAGATCTGATGCGCTAAAACGCTCTTCGAATGATCTTGAACATAATGATGTTACGAATATGGCTTTTGCTGATTTTAAACCGTTTTCCGTAGCTTGAGAATGCTGCTCAAAAGAGAGACTTGCTGAGCTTAAAAGTGCCTTCCACTGAGGTCTTGTTTCTTGCATGGTATCACAATGAATTTTGTGAAACTTATAATATATAAAGGTTATGCGTCGCTTTCCGTCAGTATGACGTCGAAATTCGCCGAAGAGGGGCACATAAAAAATATTTGTGTTCCCCAAAGTATATACTTATACATACTTTTATGCAATCTTCAATTTTAAATGTTTGTTGGATTTATATAATTCATCAATTATTATCTTCTGTTTTTCTTTCCATTCTTTGTTGTTTTTGCTTTTTAGCCATGCTACATGTAAATCTATGAATTTTAAATTATCTTCAAAATTTCTTTTCTTGTCCTCTTTAAGACCCTTAAGTAGCTTCTTTTTATCCCAATCAATTTTAATCAAGAGAACCACCCAACACTTCTTCAGCCTTTTTATCCTTAATATTTAGTTTTTCCAAGAATATTTTTAATTCTTCCTTTTTTATATCCTTTTCAAATAGTCTATATATGTGTCTTGCATCAAGGTAGTCCTTTTCGCTCCCCAGATAAAGCTTATAAACTATCTGTAGTTCTAATGGTGAGGTAATGAATTCATATTTTCCATTAATTATAACCCTTATTGGATTTTCAAGACTATAATAATCCGTATCCCTCTTTGGGAATTTTATCTCAAAATTTGGTTCTATTGTACCATTCTTTGCAAATCTTACTGAAGATCCCTCTTTAAGTATATCATAGGCATCATCAGAGTTTTCTGCGTTTAGGATATAGAAATCAAGTCCATATAATCTATCGCAGAAATTGGAGAATCTCTGTTCTGAAATTCTTTCTATGAACATATCTACGTCTTCTGTATTTCTTGACCTACCAAGCAAAATCGCAATGTATCCACTGATTATGACATATTTGAAATCAATAGTTTTTACAAATTCCAATACAAGCTTATCCAATGGACTTTGCTCTTTATCTAGCAATCTTATAATCTTTTTAGAATAAGTGTACTCCATATCTTACGATACACAGAAAAAGTATTTATTAGTATATAATCGAGTCGTAATTCAAAAATCGCCGAAGAGGGGATTTGAACCCCTAAGTCTTTGCAGACAACGGATTAGCAATCCGCCGCCCTACCGGATTAGGCGACTTCGGCATAATTTAGTAGTATTGCTGTTCAGTATTTATTAGACTGCGCTTTTGATAAAACTTTTCCTAAAAGTTTTCGTGGCAGAAGTTAGCCTTGCACTATTGGGACTATGTAAGTTAGCTGCATCTCAACTCAATCCTGTATCTTAAGAGCATAGCAAAAATATGCTTAAGGTTGCTCCTTCCGGCCTGGCCTGGTTCACATACCAAACTATCACCTAAGGCAAGATCTCAACGCCTAAATGCAGGCTTGCATAATTCCAATAACACGCAGCTAACATTGGCCCGCCAAAAGGGATTTGCGGATGGGAAACCCTTAGCTTCCCGCCTTACTGCCAGTACTATTTTGATTAACATATAATAAAAGCTATGCTTTTGCCCAAAGCTTATAATGGCATTACCGGAACCACATTGCGATAGGCTTAAAAGCATTAACGCTGCTATTCTACTAGGATAGGTTGATACAATGCCAAGAAAAAGCAATCATCATGATTCGAAGAATGCGGAGACCTGCTCGTGCGGCTGCTGCAAGTGGCACAGCTCCAAGGCATTAAGGATAGTCCTTGCTGCAATGTTCATACTTATGGTAATTGCAGTCCTAGCATCAATAGTGACCGTTGGAAACGCAACCAGGAGCGCATATTTCAGCGATAGCGTCCTCTCATTCATGGGCGTGGTATTCCTTGTAGTCTTTGCGGGTTGGCTGGTGACATTCCTTTGTGAATGCAGCGGTGACCACTGGGCAAGGCATGGATACACAAGAGAGCACGAACCCGAAAGGATACTTAAGAGAAGGTATGCGGAGGGCGAGATTAGCAGGAAGGAGTACGAAGAGAAGATGAAACATCTGAACAAGTAGTTTCATTTCTTTCTTCTTTTTTCTCTTTTTTTATTTTTAGGATAAGTTAGCTGCAGCACTGAAGACTTTTGTGATTAGAGCCCCTGCAGTATGTTACGGTCCCTCAACTTGCCTGTGTCCATTATGCTGTATCGCCATATGATGTCGCCGCGTTCGTCGGTTTGGACCACCCACGGCCTTACTATCACTACATCCCCTTCCTTTATCCAGAATGCCCTTCTTAATCGTCCGGGGATGGTGCACAGCCTTTCCTTTCCATCAACGCATTTGACCAAGAACTTTGTCGCGCCGGCTATCCTGATTACCTTGCCGGCAATTTCACCCGAGCCGGGCAACTTCAGGGAGCTCTCTATCACCGCCCCTCTCCTATCGTCATGAGGCTTTCGTCCCCTTCTTATGAAAACACCATCAATTCTTCACCCAATATCTCGCACCGCAGGCCTCGCATATGAGGTACATGCCCTTTTCCGCATTCTCGAGGCGAGTATCCGGTTTCTTGCATTCCTTGCATATTACATATAACTCGAAATATCTTTTTATCCTTCGGTTTATTTCATCAGCCGGGAATTTGCCGTTTAGTATAAGCCTTTGTTCTTCCATGTTGACCGGCACTGAGAACTCCTTGCCTATGTAGCGTGCTATGTCTGCGCCGTTCCTTCTCGCTCTGTCGGAGATCAGCGCCATGTTCCTTATTATCGTCTTTGTGCCTTCATTGAGGACATCGGCGTCGGGTATGACAAAGTCTGCCTTGTCTGCTGAGAGATTCGGCAGCTTCGAAAATGCCCTATCAAGGAGTTTTACATACTCTTCTTCGCTCAATCTTTGCACCTTTTTTATTTCTCCGTATCAATAGATATTAGAGATGATAAGAATTAGCTGAGAAGCCATAATAAATCTATGTATATGGCTACTTTTTCCCCGGCCTAAGGAGCTTGCGCGCCTCTTCGGCCGCAACTCCAAGGACAACTCCCGCGACGGCTGCCTCTGCAATTACGGTTTCTGACTTCCTTAGGAAAGTTCCTAACGTCATTGACTTAATCATTGCAAAAGCAAATACCATCAGATCACATATCTTTTATGCGTTTCAAAATATTTATATCTTGCGTTCGGTTCGCTGCGAACCTTTTGCACTTTCGATTCTTTTCTGTGCAGCCTGGTTGTTCGTAAGAGCGGTTCTTATGCGTATGTCTTGGCTGTCTACAAGTTCTGCAAATGTTTCGCTCCTTAGTAATCTGACTGCTGTTGGGCTCTCCGCTATTATTATCCTTGCTATATCTGTAAGTGGATTCGGTATTGCCATCTTCTCTACAGCGTATATGTTTTCCTCGTATTCAATTACTCTTTCAATTGCATCCAAATGAGCCATATCATCACTGTATAATTATGGGTTTCCAGATATATATAGCTTGTGAGTGGCGGCCTTAAAAATGGTGCGTTCCCTCAGAAACCGAGCTTCTCCTTTACAAATATCAACTTTGTCCTTCCCGGCCTTTCCTTCTCTATTATGAGTATCTTGTTGACGCTGCTTCCCGGCATGTTGTATGCCTTGCGCACGCGTTCGCTCTCCAGCGGAAGCACATATTCGTAGACCCTCTTTAGCGCCTCGTCAAGATTCTTCACTATCTTCTGTGTTCCCACCACCAATACTAGATTCTCCGCGCCGTATGAGTATACAGGAATCTGGCTTCCCGATGCCGAGACATCTATTATCTGGCCGTCTTCTGTAACAGCATGTACGCTGCCTACCGCGTAGGCAGGAGTGAGCATGAGCTTCCTGAGTCTGTTCCGCTCCGCCATGTCGGTGACGCCTCTTATCTTTGCACCTATCGAATCATAATCGCCGCTGTCGTCCAACTCTTTTGATACCCCTATCTCGTCTATTGTTGCTGACGCAACATGAAGCACTTCCGCCTTCTTTGGAATAAGCCCGAGTACCTTTTCCCTTGCCGCTTCCTTGCTTTCCACTATCATGACCTCGATCCCTCTCTTTCTTAGCGCTTCGGCTGTCCTTTCCATCATATCGTTATCGGCTAGTTTGTCCCATTCCATTGAATCATCTTGATTAGTGCATTATATGAGTGCAGAGATATTTATACATATAGGTTGTCCTATATACCAGTATTTATTTGCCTCGTTCGGAAGAGGAGCATATGAGAAAGGCTTTAAAGAAATAGCTACCATATTAGTATAAGACGGGGGGTCACGTGCAGTCTCTAAATGATATGCTTTCAGAATCCAGGATATTTGCCAATAGGGAGGCACTCTCACCGCACTACATACCCAAGAAGCTCGTCTCGCGTTCTAAGGAGATAAACGGCATAGAGAGAGCGCTGGCTCCGTCGCTCAAGGGAGAGCGCGGCAGAAACCTTTTCATATACGGCAAGACGGGCACTGGCAAGACCTCCTGCACAAAATATGTGCTTGACGAGGTAAAGGGGATACCCAACACAAAGGCGAAGATAAGCTACATAAACTGCAAGATATACAATTCGCGCTACCGCGTGCTTAACAAGATAGTCAGCGACCATCTGCCCACATACGCCAAACGCGGCTATGGAACCGTCGACTTATACGAGAAGATAACCAACTGGATAGAAGAGGACAACAAGATACTCGTCGCCATACTCGACGAGGTTGACATAGTCAAGGACCTCGACGATCTCATATACACGCTTACAAGGATAAACAGCGACATAAGGGCTGGCGGCGTCACAATGATAGGGATAGCCAACAAGGTGTCCTTCAAGGAGACGCTCGACCCGCGCAGCCTCTCTACGCTCTACGAGTCGGAGCTCGTCTTCCCTCCATACTATGCGAATGAGCTTTACGAGATAATAAAGGATAGAGCCACGATAGGCTTCAAGCCTAATGTGATAAACGAGGACGTGCTGCACTTCATTGCCGCGGCTTCTGCACGGAGGGCGGGGATGCGAGGCTTTCGCTCAAGATACTATCGAAGGTAGGCGAGATCGCTGATGAGAGGGGCACTGAGAGGATAACAATGAAGGATGCCGAGGATGCGTCAAAGCTCGCGGACAGCGACATAGTATATGAGCTCATAGGGACGCTTCCGGAACACCACAAGCTTGTCTTATACTCGATCGCGCTGCTCACGCAGAGCGGCGGCTCATACAAGAAGCTCACAGATGGCGTCGACACATACCTTTTCAGCGGAGAGGTGTATGGGCGCTACAAGAGCCTGACGGAGAGCATGCACAAGGAGCCCAAGAGCGAGAGGTGGTACAGGAAGTACCTTTCCGAGCTTGAGATGCAGGGGCTTGTGGCATCATTCGAATCTGGGAAGGGCATACGCGGCCACACTAAGCTGATAAAGCTGCTATATCCGCCGCAGAAGACAAAGGAGGTCCTTGAGAGCGAGATATTCGGCAATAGCGATAAGGAACAGCACAAGCACTGAGGTGTTTCCCTGGACTACTACGACATTGCCTATGGTTCGTGCAGAATAAGCCCAGAGCTTGAGAAAGCGCTCGGCTATAGGCACATTTTCCTATCGAACAACGATGCCAAGATAATTGATTCCATATACAAAAATGAAACGATAGAGGGAAGCATAACGCTCAACACAAGCGATGACAAAGACATACTTGCAGTCATAAAGGCGAACCCCAGCGCAATAGCATTCAAGGACCATCACATAAACAAGAAGGCGATGGAAAAGATGAAGGAATCCGACATAGCGCTCTGCCTTCCCACCAGCTTCATCACATGCTCTTATGGGCTGCAGAGATCAAGGACGATATATCTGATGTCAAAGCTCTTTGCCCATGCCAAATCGATAAAGCTTGATGTCTCATTTGCAACGCTTGCCATGAACAACATGCACCTATGCTCATACATACAGCTCATGGAGCTTGCAAAGCTTCTTGGGGCGGATGAGGAATACGCGAAGAGGAGCATGAGCGAGACAAATAGAATGCTGGTGGAGAAATGAAAACTGAGAAGAGAAGATACATACTCGTTGAATCTACAATAGAGCCTGATCAGCGGGAATGGGCCAGCTTCGAGCATGATTTCCTGAAGGAGCTTCTCCACAACATAGGAGAGGTGAATTACCACAGCGCCAACCCGCGCATAATGAAATATATGGGAAACCGTTTCGTACTCAGATGCAACCTGCAAAGGTACAAGGATACCATCATCGCGCTGACATTCATGAAGCGCGTTGGTGGCAGAGAAATAGGCTTCTACACGCTCAATGCCTCTGGCACAATACTCGCGTTAGGCAAGGAAAAGAAGACAGAACCAAGCATTAAATCCAAAAGGCTATAAAGCTTACATCCCAATTACTATCTTAGAAGGATTGGTTTCTAATTATATATTAATTATTCAAACCTTTATGCTCTAAATGGTGAAAATGATGTATCCAAACGTACAAGCATATGACAGGGGCGTAATGTTCAGCCCTGATGGAAGGCTTTTCCAGGTCGATTATGCAAAGGAGGCTGTGCGAAGCGGTGCAACATCCGTAGGGATAGTTGCTGAGAACGGCGTAGTTCTGGTCGCGCACAAGAACATAGTTGAGCCGCTTGCAGTGCCAAGCACGATGCAGAAGATATTCCGCGTTGACTCATATCATAGGCGCAACATACAGCGGGCTTGTCGCTGACGGGCTTCACGTAATAAATATAATGAGCGACAAGACGCAGACGCACAGGATGATATACAGCGAGACGGAATCTGTGGAGACAATGGCAAGGGAGATAGCCGAGGAGATGCAGATGGCAACACAGTATGGAGGCATAAGGCCATATGCAGTATCGCTGCTCATAGGCGGAATAGACAAGGAGCCCAAAGCTCTTCGAGATAGATCCAGGAGCCTCATATCTTGGCTACAAGGCTGATGCAATAGGCTCAGGCAAGAAGATGGCCGAGGAGATACTCGTAAAGAACTGCAAGGATGACATGGGCATGGAGGATGGCAATAAACCTTGGGGTTAGCATAATCAAAAAGATAAACGAGGGCAAGCTCAACGAAAACAACATTGATATTTCAACAATCAAGAAGGATGTAGGCTTTGAGAGCTTCCCAGCGTAGAAGGGTAGCAAAATACCTGTAGCTCTTCTCTTTTTGCTGTGGTCAGATGTCTTCAAAGACAGTAATTGTCAAATTGCACAGGGACGGCAATGAGTTCGAGATATTCGTAAACTCAGACCTTGCCTACGAGTACATAACAGGCAAGCGGAGCGACCCGCTCACCGTACTTGAGGCGGAGGAGATATTCAAGGATGCAAGAAAGGGCGAGCGGCAAAGCGAGGAGAAGATAAAGAAGGCATTCGGCACAACAGACATCGCCAAGGTCGCGGACACTATGCTCAAGAACGGCGAGGTGCCGATAACAACAGAGCAGCGCAACAAGCTTCTCGAGGAGAAAAGGAAACAGGTAGTCGAGATAATAGCAAAGAACTCGATAGATCCACGGACAAATGCGCCCAATCCGCCGCTTAGAATCGAGAATGCGATGAAGGAGGCAAAGGCCTCGATAGACCCATTCAAGGGCGCGACCGAGCAGATAGATGACATAGTAAAGAAGATAAACATGATAATGCCGATAAAGTTCGCAACCGTGAAGATGGAGGTGACAATACCTGCTGAGTATGCAAACAGGTCATTATGGAACGCTTAAGAAATACGGGCTCAAGTCGGAGAAGTGGCTTCACAACGGCAGCCTGCAGGCAACACTGGAATTCCCTGCAGGGATGCAGACAGAGTTCTTTGACAGGATAAACAACGCAACGCAGGGCAAGGCAATAGTAAAATATATTGTGATTATATGAGAGACATAGTAATACCAGGGGAACTTGTTTCAGAGAGTCCGATAAGGATCGCACAACACATTCATCCAGAACGGCAAGACCTATTCAAAGGTGCTAGGCATATAGGACGATGCGACAAATGACGATAATACCCCTTGAAGGAGTATGGAACCCGAGGCTTGACGATTCGGTTGTCGGGATAGTATGGAGGCACAGAGGCAAGGTTTACATAGTAGATCTTGTCCTATTTCGGAAGGGCGCTCCTGATACCTGGCAAATACGACAAGTACGAGTTCGAGACTGGGGACGTGATAAGCGCGCTGATAAAGGACATAGAGGGCAAGAACACAATAATACTCAAAGAGCCGCAAGGCACTTGAGGGCGGCACGATACTTGGCATAAAGCCAAAGAAGATACCAAGAGTCATAGGCAAGAAGAGCACGATGATAAGGCAGATCGCGGAGGCAACCGGCACGCACATAGTTGTGGGAATGAACGGGCTGATATGGCTGAAGGACGGCAACATAACGCTTGCAACAGAGGCGCTGCTCAAGATAGAAAGGGAGGCGCACTTATCAGGACTTACTGAAACGATTAAAAATTTTCTAGAAGAAAAGAAGTGAGTACAATGGGATCATCAGTGAACAAACCAGAATTGATAATAGATGGAAAAAGAACTGGATGGAAGGGACTTTGACGAGATAAGGGATATAAAGATAATTGCCTCTCCGCTCAAGAATGCTGACGGCTCAGCATACATAGAATGGGGCAACAACAGGATACTTGCCGCGGTATACGGGCCGAGGGAGGCAACGCCAAGGCACTTGTCAGACCCGTCAAAGGCGATAATAAAGTGCAGATACTCGATGGCGCCTTTCTCAAGCCTTTCCGAGCACGGAAGGAGCGGGCCGAACAGAAGGGCCATAGAGATATCAAAGGTCATAAAGGAGGTATTCGAGAATGTGATAATGCTTACCGACTTTCCGGGAAGCGAGATAGACATATTCATAGAGGTGCTGCAGGGAGACGGAGGGACAAGGGCGGCCGGACTTACTGCCGCATCTGTTGCGCTTGCAAGCGCAGGAATACACATGAAGGATCTTGCTATATGCTGTTTCAGTTGGAAGGATAGAGGACAAGCATTAGCGCTTGACTTCAACATGATAGAGGACAATTATTCGGACAGCGACATGCCGATGGCAGTTGCGCCGCGAAACAACGAGATACTGCTGCTGCAGATGGATGGAGGCATGACAAGGGAGCAGATGTCCGAGGCATTGAAGATGGCACTGGAGGCGGGCAAGAAGATAAGCGCGGCTGCAGAAGGAGGCGCTCAAGGAGGCATACTCCATAGCCAGAGGGAGAAGAAATAGGTGTTTATCATGGAAGCAATAGATATAGTAAAAACAAGCTACATAAAGGAACTGTTGGCAAAGGAGCGAGCGTGAGGATTCGAAGGGACTGCATGAATTTCAGGCCGATAAAGATAAGACAGGACTCTATAAAAATGCCGAAGGCTCCGCGCAGGTGGACCTTGGCGCGACAAGAGTTCTTGCAGGCGTAAAGCTGATGCTTGACGAGCCTATGGAGGACACGCCAAACCAGGGCAATCTTGTAGTCTCGGCAGAGCTTCTGCCGCTTGCATCGGCAACCTATGAGTCAGGGCCGCCAAGCCCTGAGGCGATAGAGTTCGCAAGAGTGGTAGACAGGGGAATAAGGCACGGCAACTGCGTCAACCTTGAAAGCCTTTTCGTCGAGGAGGAGAAGGCATGGACAGTTTATGTTGATCTTTATGTGCTGAACTACAACGGCAACCTCTTTGATGCTGGGAGCTCGCGGCAATGAGCGCGCTTCTCAGCACCAGAGTGCCAAAATACGAGGATGAGCAAGGTGGTAAGGGAGGAGACGAGTCAGGCAAGCTCAAGATAGACAACATAGTGACATCCGCCACATTCGCAAAGATAGATAGCAAGATAATTCTCGACCCGACAGGCGAATGAGGACAATGCCGCAGATTGCGAGAATGACAATAGCAACACGACAAGGAAAATCGTGAGGGCGATGCAGAAGGGTCTTAGCGGCGGATTCTTCGAAAGTGAGATAGAGGAGCTGATAGACGTAGCATTTAATAACCACAAGGAACTAGAAGAGTATAATAGAAAAAGCGCAGAAGTGATAATGATGGCAAACGCAAGCATAAGATACGGAGCAAGCATAAGGAAGCGCTACGACAAGATAAAGCATGAGAAGATCGCCCGCTACAACTGCGAGAGTGCGGCAAGAGCGCAGTAAAAAGGGTAGGCACCAGGCATATGGAAATGCAGGCACTGCGGCACAATATATGCGGGAGGGGCATACTCGATGACAACAGCAGCTGGCAGCACGGCAAAGAGGCTCATACAGAACCTCCAGAAATCATAATGAAATGATATCATGGCGAACATAACATTCGCACCGATAAAGGAGCTCGTAGTGCATGAGGCGGTGAGGGTTGAGCGTGACGACCTTCTTAGGGAGCGCATAACCCCGGCAGGGAACATGCCGCTATACTGGTGCAATGGATTACTATTCAGCTTCACGTCAATGCCCCTGACAAAGGAGATAGTGAAGGAATATCTTGAAGGGAAGATACACTGGATGGAGGTGCACTACTGCGAGATGAAGAATTACGAACCGATAGTGCAGCTTAATGATGAGCAGTACAATGCGACAATGAAGATACGTGTGATAGACACAAGCAAGTCAGGTTTGCACACTGAATTCGTAAAGTGGCTGAAGACTAAAAAGTAGATAAGAAATGAAATGGTGAAAATATGGTATATGTTTGCGCGCATTGCGGGAAAAGCATAAAGCAGCTAGACCAGTTCGTGAGGTGCAGCTACTGCGGCTCACGCGTTCTTGTAAAGAAAAGGCCAAATCTGGCAAGGGAGATATCCACCGATTAGCATGATGCTATGAAGGAACAGACCCTGTGCCATATAATAGACGTGGACAAGCTGCTTCTCAAAAGGGCGACTAGAGGAATCAGCCAGGGGCGTTGGAATGCGCCTGGAGGCAATATAGAGGAAGGGGAGACGGCGGAAGAGTGCGCAATACGGGAGGTGTTTGAGGAAACAGGCCTAAAGGTTAGCGAGCTCTTCGACCATGGAAACCTGAATTTTTATCTTGACGGGAAAAATGAGCTTTCTGTAAAGGCTCACCTGTTCTCAACCACTGATTTTGAGGGAGAGGCCAAATCAACAGAGGAAGGAGAGGTGAAGTGGTTTGATGTTGATGATGTTCCCCTTGAGGAGATGTGGCCCGATGATGAGTTCTGGCTGAGCCTCATGCTTGCGGGACGGATGTTCAATGCTGATTTTTACATGAGCGCGGGCAACAAGCGCATAGTGAAGTATTCTGTGAGTCTCCTTGATTGATGGTACAGCACCAAGGCGGAGCCGTCCACAGACTGCTGCCGCGCGGTATCTTTATATATTATAAGGCCAGAAGTATGCTTGTGATAGAGTGATGGTTAAGAGCATACGCCACGTACAGTGCGATTTACTTGAAACCAATATGGCAAAGAGGGCTGAGACCTCGCCAAGGCAGGGCCAGTTCATCAGGCTGAACGAACAGGAAAGGGTTGAGGCGCTGCTTTCCTACGCCGGAAACAGTGCGGCAAAGGCGCTTACCCTATGGGTGATGGAACCGGACAGGCGTTATTATGATAAGGAATTAGGCTCCGTGATTAGGGATTTCCTTGGAGGAGACATACAGTTCAGGATAGTGGATAATATTAGGCCGTATTGCAGAACCTCATTAGGGCCCATGGGTTTCATTACTGAAAACAAAGGCACAAGAAGGGTGCCAATCGGCAGGTCGATGATAGATAAGCCGGTCAACGAATACATGATAACGTACGATGGGCAGACGCTCGCAAAGCCGGCGATAGCCAGATTCTTGCTCCTAGCGGATGAATTAGGAGTATCGTTGAATAATTTGAACGGGGCCACTAAGCGCAACGGCAAAACGAGCAGCGCCTATGCGATCGCCAAGGTACTGGAGGTTCTGGCGGACCAGGGCGTGCATACAGCGCGTTCCGTAGCCGAACGAATAGAATCGGTGCACAAGAAGGTGGTTTTATTGGGCATCAAAAGGCTTGCAGCTCTGGGTTTGGTTGATTACAAGGGCACTGGCATAGACACATATAAGGCACGTGAGGCTGAACTGACCGATGCAGACAGGCTTGAGAGATACCTGGCTAATGATGCAAAGATGAGGGCTGCGGTCCGGCAGTTTTACCCTAGGTTCACCAATTTTAGCAGGCTGAGGGCCATAATGGAGCTTAGGCTTGATGTGATAGGCCGCGAGCCATTATTCAACGTGTTCGCAGAAATGAACAAAAACTTAAACAAAAATAATGCATCGGAAGCTACCACCGTTCTGTGCCGCATGGGAGTATACAAGTTCAGGGGCGAGACCGTGGAACCAAGGCCCAGAGTCGAACTTACCGAGGTCAAAATGACAGAGAGGGGACGGTTCGCATTCGAATTTGCATACAAACCCATCTTATTTGTTGCGAGATACCCGCGCTCCGACTACGCGAATGGGGAATACCAATCGGTACTCAAGTACGTGGAACCGAAAATCAGGAGCCTGTTCAGCAATGAATTGGTAAGGTTTTCCAGGACCAACGGCCGTTTAAATAAGGGCGATCCCGATGAGTACAACAAAGCGATAATCAACGGGGTAGAGGAGAGGGCGCTGGAGGAATTCAGGATAAAGGATCTTGTTGGGCTGTTGAGGATCCCTACACATATGGTGAATAGGAGAGTACGGGATCTATACAAATCCGGACGTGTGGAAAAAGGGAAAGCTGCAGGCCGTTGGAGGCTGGTCAGAAGGGATGCATGTGAAGCAGATGCAGAGACGCCTTCGGTCTCGTAACCGATTTGCGTTAAAGCTGCCTCAGCGCGTCTATGGGCTCCATCTTTGATGCCCTCCATGCAGGATAGATTCCTGCGAGCACGCTGACTATCATCGCTACGAGAACAGCGGACAGTATTGTCGATATCGGGAATACAGGCTTGAAGCTTATCGAGGATGAGCTGCTGCTTCCGCCGAAGGCAGAGCTGCTGCTTGCGCTTCCGCCAGATGCCGAGAATCCGCCACCTCCGGCTCCGCCGCCACTACTTCCGGACCTAAAGCTTGCACCGCCGGATGTGGATGAGGCAGATGTAGTGCCAGTGGTGCTTGCGCTGCCGCCGCTTCCCAGAACTGTTGATAATGAGTACGATGTTCCTGCGCCGACAACTATGCCGAGCACCCCACCTATGAATCCGATTATAAGCGCCTGGAATAGGAATATGAGAAGTATGTGCTTGTTCTTGAATCCTACGCTCTTGAGTATTCCTATCTCGTGCGTGCGCTCGTAAACTGCTATTAGCATTATGTTCATTATTCCTATCGCTGCGACAAGCAGCGAGACCCCAGCAACTATTGTGAATAGGAGGCTTATCGAACCTATTATCGTGCTTGTGGTCTGGAGCAGTTGGGCCGTTGTGGTAATCCTGGCTCCGCTTCCGTATATTGTGGTTATTATCGCTGCAGTAGAATTCACAGTCTCGGTGTTAGATGCGAAGACCAGCATTTCGTTGAATGAGTTCTTGTGCAGCACAACCTGCGCAGCCGGCAACGACATGAACACGGCGGTGTCTATTGGTATTATGAAACCGCCATGGGATGTGAGTATGCCCTCTATTGGCACCGTCACTGTGCTCGAACTTCTCCCGCCGCCGATCTTCAGCGTTCCTGCCTGGCCAACAGTTACAGTCTGCGCGCCTGCTGCAGTAGTTGGAAATGCGACGGTATGGCCCACAACCGCTGCCGGAGTTATAGTATCTTGGTATATTGAGCCTTGATAGAAAGTAACATTGCCGCCAAGAAGATGGCCGAGCCCCTGCGTTGTCACCCCTATTATTGTTACGGATGAGTTATGGTTGCCGGCATAGAGCACCCCAGAGCCGATAAGCAGCGGTGTCACGCTTGTTATGTTTGGCAGCGCCTCAAGCCTGCCAACATCCGCTATAGTGAATCCTGTCGTGCCTGAGCTGCTCACTATTATAGATGTGGGGCCGAGAGCATTCAGCGATGTGCTTATGCTCTGGCTTATTCCGGCGGTAACGGATGTCAGCGCGACTATTGCCGCTACTCCTATTACAACCATAACTATTGTTAGAGCTGTCCTGATCCTCTTCTCATTAAGGTCCTTGAAGCTTAGCCAAAGGACATCTTGAAGGTTCATGCGCAATGGACCTCATTTAAGCTGCCGCTCCTTGAGCTTCTTGTGCTCTGCCTTCAGTTTCTTGTGCAGTCCCCTCTCCCTCAGGAAGAGAAGCACGAATGCGATTACAAGCGCGATAAGCACTATCAGCATTATTGTTGAACTGCCCCTGCTGGTTGTATACCTTGCAGTTGATCCCGAAAGAGCATTGAATGTGGACGGGCCTGCCCCTATTGCAACAGGCACGTCAACAGTAGTGCTCAGGTTCTGCCTAAGGTTGTTGAGGTAGTTTATCCGAACGGGTATTATGTAATTGCCAGCCTTGAGTGTCGTGTTTGATATAAGAGTAAGCGTGACTGGCGTCTGCACGTCAGCCTGCATGTCTCCTACGAATGTGGAATTCGAGCCGTAGGACTCGAAGCCCCGCGGTGGCAATGGTGCAACAGTTACGGTAGATGCACCTGCAGTACCTATATCGGTAAGCACAAATGAGATTGAGAATATTCCTCCCGGAGTCGGCTTCGTTGGTGAGAGCGTAAGGCTGGATGGAGTTATGTTTATTATTCCGCTGGACAGCACTATCGGATTGTATGCTATCTGCTCTATGGTCGTGCCATTGTACAGGTTTATGGAGAAGTTCATCGGGAATGACTGGCTGGCGTTGCTGTAGATGAATACGCTCTGAGGCAGTTCAATGCTGCTCCTTGGCGCTATTGTGCGCACCTGTATTGGCTGTATGCCGAGGAATGTGCCGTCAGGATTCGGCATCGATACGTGCATTGATATGAAGTTCAGTGCGGTGTTGCCCGTATTTGTGAGATTCAGCGTTATGTTCTCTATCCTTCCTGATATGAGAACCTTTGGCACTATAGATACCGTCAGCGGTTCGGGGCATGTTTCTATGCCGAAGCTTATGTTCCTGACCTCGCTGTCAGAGTAGAGAGTTAGGTATTGGTAGTTGATCGCTATGCCGGTTGATATGAGAGATGATGCATTAAGGCTGACGAATACGGGAAGATTGACGACTTTCGTAAGATTCGCAGTAACGTTTGCAGCGCTTACGGTGCCGTTTCCTACCGTGTATGCGCTTCTCGTGCTTGTTATGCTCAATTCAACATTCTGCATTTCTGACGCCCCGACAGGAGTCCTTATCACAATCGGCACGTTGTTCACCATCCCTTTGCAAAGGGTTGTCACATTTGTACTAAGCTGAAAGTTGGGCGGTGGAGGTATTGGGGACGGTCCGCTTGTTGACGCAAATGCAAATGCTGGGGCTGCAATCATACAGAATAGCAGCATGAGTCCGATCAATCTAGTGCCTTTCATCATTTCAATACCTCTATCTTTTCCAATCTTCCATCTTTAATATGTATGACTCTGTCACAGAGTTTTGTAATATCCGTGTTGTGAGTAACCATCACCATAGTGACATTCTGCGTTCTGCTTATATCCTTGAATAATTTTATGACCTCGTCACCGGACTTCGTGTCAAGATTGCCGGTAGGTTCATCGGCAAGCACAAGTGCTGGCCTGTTTATAAGTGCGCGTGCCACGGCCACACGCTGCTGCTGCCCACCGCTAAGCTGCGTAGGCCTAAGCTTCATCCTGTTACCAAGACCGAGCTGGGTTAGCATCGCCTCAGCTCTTTCTCTTCTTTCCGCACCAGACATGGGATTGACCAATAATGGTAGTTCCACATTCATCTGGGCGTTTAGCCCGTTGACAAGATTGAACGCCTGGAATACAAAGCCTAGCTTCTTGTTACGAAAGTCGGCAAGCCTGTCTCCATCCATTTCGGATGTTGCAACACCATCTATGTATATCTCACCAGTGGTGGGCTTGTCTATTGTGCCAAGTATGTGCATGAGTGTAGACTTTCCACTTCCGGATGGACCCACTATTGCGACAAATTCACCCTGTTCAAGTTGGAAAGAGACATCAATAAGCGCATCCACTTCGACGCTCTCGGATTTGTAGACTTTTGAGACATTCTTGACAACTACCGAATGTGCCGGCTTCTTGTTTGTATCTTGCTTCGCTTTCATGATTATCATTATTTAGCCATCAATACGTCTGATTAGTAAATTCTTCCGCATTTTGAAGTTTATCTTTGCGCGTCAGACATACATCTATCTACAGACATTTATATAAGGATTGTCCATATCTTTAGGTTTTGGGCCCCGATTCATGGTGCCATAAGCGCCGAACATATACTTTGGGTGGTGTTTGGCCTGTTTGTTTTTTTGTCGTCGAAGCTAAATGCTTGACCTCCGCACTATGCTAAGGCGTTAATACAACAAGTACAGTGCTTTCACGGAAATTCTGTAGTGACGCTTTCCGCAAACTCACTCAGTGATATTACCCACTAGGGGCATTATCACCATGTCTTCTATTACTGTTTGTGGACTTACACTTAAAGCAGCACAAACCGCTTTAGCAACATCCTTGGGATCTATAAATTGCCCTTTCGGCGTTTTGGTTCCTTCCCAAAGGTCAGTGAAAACCGCGCCCGGATAAATTACCGTAACACCAATTTTGTATTTCCTTAGCTCTTCCCTCAACGATCTCGCCCAGCCGCGTAAAGCCCATTTGGAGATAGCGTATAAGGTGCCATCCTCGCCTCCGGGATACGGTTCTAAAGCACGGCATGTCGAGATTATAATAATTCTTTTTTGTTGTCCTTTTTTGATTAACGGTATGAGTTTTTGGGTTAGATAAAAAGTTCCCCTCATGTTTACTGCTTGCATTTCTTCATAAGAGTCAATAGCCGCATCTTCAGTAGTTCCAGAAATAAATGTACCGGCGTTATTAACAATAACGTCAATTGCTACTTTCTTTGCTGTGCAATATTTCTCAAAAGAGTCGATTTCTTTTATTTTTGATAAGTTGCACGCAAAACAATCTACATTGACTTTGTACTTTTGTGCGATATCTTTGGCTGTTTTACCCAATCTTGCCTTGTCGTTAGCCAGAAGGATAAGACCATAGCCTTTGCTGGCTAGTTCTTCTGCAATAGCTTTTCCTATGCCTCTACTACCACCAGTAACTATGGCAATTTTTCCCATAATGTTTTACGGCAGAATAAGAATAAATATCTTCCTTGCCGCCAGATATGCATCAATCTAAACTTTGGATTTATCAAACTTAGATCTGAGCTATCTATTTTATATAAATTAAAGTGTAACACCACTAGTGAATCTATGCCCAAAAACAAAAGGGCGAAGAACTTCACATCCTGGTGCACGCATTTGGGGGCAAGGTTTATAGATTTGCAAGAACATTTAGATTAGCAGTAATAGATGCAATCTATGCGCTAGGGTTTTTGATGCCAAATAAAATACTTTCAAAGTCGCTATACATCGTAATAGCTGCAGTTCTAATCGTAGCCCTGCTGGGCGTTGCCTATTTTGTGCTTGGGGTCGGATCTACCATAAGCAAGGTGAGCAGTCCTGCACTTGTCGTTGGCAACGGCGATACGGTCCAGGTATATTATACAGGAACACTGGTAAACGGCACGGTCTTCGACTCTAATGTTGGAAAGGAGCCATTGGAATTCACTGTTGGTTCGAACCAGGTAATACCAGGATTCGAGGATGGAATCGTTGGGATGAAATTGAATGAAACTAAAACAATAACCATTCCCGCAAATGAGGCCTATGGACAGGTAAATCCAGCGTTGATAATTAATGTACCACTTAGTGCTTTCGGAAACCACTCAGTCAGTACAGGCATGGAAGTGAGTGAGAACACATCAAACGGCAAGGCAAGCGGCATAGTAACAGCAGTAAATCAGACAGCTGCTACAATAAACTTCAATCCGCCACTGGCCGGCCAGACACTCATATTCAGTGTGAAGGTAGTCAGCATACAGAAGGCTTAATCGGATTGCACTGACTGGAATTTGCTATTCGCTTAGTGTGATTGAGATCCTTCTGTTGTAGTACTCTTCGAAGAGGCGCTCTATCTCTTCTTTTGAGGCCTCTATTTTCTTTGCTACGTCCTCAGCATGGCGTTTCATTGATTCCTTGCTCTCCGATGCCCTCTGTGAACTGCTCCGTGCCTCCCTGAAGCGTGCCTGCCTTCCCTCAAGTGATTTTATCTCTTCGCGCGTTGATGATGAACGCTCACCCAATTTCCTGTATTTTATAGCAAGCTCGTATATGTTAGCATTGACCAGTTCGTTTATCTCGGCCACTATGCGCCCTCTGTCCTTTTCTTCTATGCTTCCGGCGCTCACCGTCTCAGACATCTCGTTCAAAAGGCCAATGAAGCTTATGTAGTCCGCCTCCGAATTCAGATTGCCCATCGGGTCCTTTATGAAAGTGTTAAGCGCTGTCTTCTTTTGAACAGTATGATCGAATTTCTTTGAGGGGCGATCGAGAGGGGCCGTGAGGCGTATTATCTTCTGATGAGTCAAGGAGGATTCTATGTTCACGTCGGAGAGATCCCTCTGCTTGGCAGATATGGTGTCCGAAATGCTCTGCTCGTCGCTGTTTTCGACGCTAGCCGCGTTAGACCCTGCTGGCTCGTTTACTTGAATTAGTTCTCTTTCAACTATTTCGGCTTCCTCTTTTAGCGAGTGCAACTTTGCGAGGTTGCTGTTCAGTGTTCTGTACTCTGAGAGTGCCGGTGATGCCCTGTTAAGTTCTGTTCTCAATGATTCGGTTAGCTTTTCTATGAGCGAGAATGAGCCCTTGAACAGGTCCAGATGGCCGGGATATGCCTGTAGTACCTTCTTGAAATTCGTGTTGGCCCTTAGCACTTCACCTATGAACCTTTCCGAGCTTGATAGCACCTCGCTGTACCGTCCGTGAATTGTCGGGGCTTTGCTTTCAGATACGTCCCAGTCAGCAATTATGCGCCTGAGCGCCTTTGAGTAGGCCAGCTTCTGCCCCTTTATGAAATTAACGTTGTCTATGAAAAAGTATTCTAGCTGCGGCCCAGCTGATACTTCCTCGAATTTCCTGCATGCGTCCCCGAACCTGGATTTGGCGGATGAGAGATCCTTTGTTGTACGTGAGGCCTTTGAATCCAGGCCAGCAAGCTTTTTGTCAAATGAGGAATTGATAAGCGAATCAAGTGCACTCATATTTACAGCTTCCTGCTTAGGCTTGCCCCCAAAAAACATAGCATCCCCCAGATATAGTATTTTTAATGAATATTATTTTATGCATTATTCCTATGCCCAAAAGTAAAAGCAGTTTCAACAGGAAAATGGTCACTTTTGCGCGCCGTAATGAAAATTTCGGTGGCACCTCGAATCGTGCAGATGCGGCCTTGCAAATTCTTTCCAAAAAGTCACAACTTCCAGCGATAAGTTTAAATAGCTTGATTAGTTATAGTGAACATAGGCGTTTATAGCTTATGAGAATAGGAGATTATATGAGAAAAAATATCAGCAGACATGCTAGCGCATTCCTAATTGCTGCGATGCTTTCGGTTCTGGTTCTCGCCGTGTTGGCACCAGTATCGCCTGCAGCAGCGGGCAGAATAATAACAAACAATTCGACAGCAAGCCAGGAGGGCCGTGTTGGCTCATACTCCAACAACGCTACAGTGCCGAAGAATAGCACAACAATAACTTACATCAATTCATCTACCAGTTCGGTAAATACAACAATTTCGACTACCGTGGCAACCACATTGCCGACAACACTTGCAACATCCACAATAAACCAATCTGGCGGGCAGCAGGCGGCTGGATCATCCAACACTCTCCTGTACATCGGAGTAGTGATAGTGGTCATAATAGTGCTTGTCGTGATATGGCTTGCAATGAAGCGCAAGAAGTAGAGTTCCCTACTTCTTCTTTCTTTTTCTTTTATTTTTAGTTTTCGCTGCTTAGGACTCCCCATCCTTGAAGAAGAGAAATGCATTTATATCTTGGATGCGTATATTTAACGAGATGATGAGATGGCAAAAATAGGAGAACGTATACCGGATTTTTCAGTTGATGCGCTTGTTGATGGACAGATAAAAAGGATAAGCCTTTACGATTACCTTGGCAAATGGATGGTGCTTATATTCTATCCCGCAGACTTTTCCTTTGTGTGTCCAACAGAGCTTGAGGAAGCTGAAAGGCATTACAAGGAATTCAAGGAGCTTGGAGCAGAGGTATTCAGCGTGAGCACGGATACCGCATATTCGCACCTCGCATGGCACGACACGTCGCCATCGATAGGCAAGATATCATATCCGATGATTGCTGACCCAACTGGCAAGATGTGCAAAGAGTTCGGCACATATATCGATGATGAGGGGCTTTCGCTTAGAGGCACATTCATAGTAGACACCGACGGCGTGCTTAGGACTGTGGAGCTGCATTCGAACAACATAGGCAGAAACATCTCAGAGACGCTCAGAAAGCTGAAGGCTGCCGTTTACGTGAAGGAGCATCCGGGGGAGGTATGCCCGGTAAACTGGGAGCCTGGCAGGAAGAGCCTGAAACCCGGAGATGACCTTGTCGGCAAGATCTAGACAAGTTAGTCTTTTATAGCTGAGTTTTCATTCTATATGCAAGGATGGGCCCATAACTCAGCCTGGCCAGAGTGGCTGGCTTTTAACCAGTAAGTCGGGGGTTCGAAGTAAACTTTTTGAGCAACTGCTATCAAAAAGATTAGGAAAATCCCCCTGGGCCCGTTCCCGATTCCTTAATGCAAAGATTCTAAAGCCTGGAATGTCAGAATTAGGTGGTGGATGCATGCCAAGAACGAGCAAGTTTGCCAAGCGCGTTGAGGCCCTGATTAGAAGGGCTGACGAGTACTATGAATCTATCGGGCAGCCTGAGAAGAGCACAAGAGTCAGGTTGGAGCATTTTGCAAGGACAGGTGAACTGCCCAAGCCAGGCATGCAATTGCCAATGGAGCAGCCTAAAACTCCCTCCAGAAAAAAAGTCAAATAAACAGTTTAGGCGCAAGTCTAAATATGTAAACACCAAATCCCTACTTATGCCAGGGTGGCGGAATCCGGTAACGCGCGCGCCTGGAAATTAATCCCGCAAGCGCGTGCCCGCAAGGGCTTTAGGGTTCAAATCCCTACCCTGGCGAATTATGATTATTAGTCCGCAGACCAAAACATTTAAAAATAGCCGCTTCTCTTTATATTTATCAATTAAGGTTGGTTGATATGGCGAAAAAAAGGACGAATAGAACTACATCCAGAAGCCAGGATGGGCATTATATGCTCCTGGTAGGTGTAATAGCACTCCTTCTCGCGTTTGTTCTTGCTGTGTTTGCACATCAAAGAACTGCGGGAATCGTACTCCTATTGGTAGGCGTACTCATCAGCGTACTGGGATTATCGCAGCATTCGCTGCATCTTCTGAAGAGAAGGGCGGGCAAGGCGTAGGCACAGAATGCCTACCCTGCATTAATTCCTGTCGAATTTCCTGAGTATTTTCGGTATGTATTCGACAACATCGCCTGCGAGCAGGCGATTTCCTTTTTCTTTATGGAGACGGTCGCCTATTGTTGCATGAAGATAGGCAGCTGCCGTAGCTGCAATGAACATGTCACTGTTTTGCGCAGTATATGCACCTATGATCCCTGCAAGGACATCGCCAGTTCCCATTATCGCAAGTGCTGATGAACTTGACTTTACAACTTTTATCCTTTTGCCGTCTGTTATTATATCATCGTGGCCCTTGAGCAGCACAATGCAGTCAAGAAGCTTTGAGATGCCCACTGCCGCGTCTATACGCGCAGACAGATCGTTCGGCTTGATCTTTCGCTTGTGGAAAAGAGCAAGTTCCCCCATGTTTGGTGTTACAACAAAGTTTTTGTTCAGCTTACGCTTGTATTTGCTAAGCGCATATAACGCATCAGCATCTATCACAGCCATCTTGCCGCTTGCCTTTATGTAATCGATAAGCATCGTCACTGCCTTGCATGTGTTTGGATCCCTTCCAAGCCCCGGCCCAAGCACAAGGCATTTTGATAGCCTGAGATCTCTGGTAAGATTTGGTATGTCTCTTGTGCTCAAGTTCTTTTGGGAAAGCGGCATCACTATGATGTTCGCGGATACGCTCCTTGTCGCCAGAAGCACGCTCCTTGGCACGTATTCGACCGCATAGCCCACGCCCACCCTAAGCGCCGCAAGGACCATATAGGCCGCATTTGAGGCAAGTGCTGGCGCGCCATGATACCTCTCGCTACCACCCACAATAACTATCTTGCCATTCTCCCTCTTTGATGAGTATAAATCCCGTTCTGCTGATGCTGCACGCAGATCCCTTTCCGTGGCAATAGAGGGTTTGCCTTTGTTGCGCATTCAGTCTCCCGACATCTTGTCAAGTATTATACGCTTGCTGAAAGAGCCCCTTTTGCTTGCCTTCTCCTTGCGCATATTTTCAAGTTCATGCATTTCCTTTCCGTTGAACTTCGATATCGCATACACCACTTCCATTATGTCCGCAAGCTCCTCTATGTTGCCATCGGCGCAGAACTCAGCCACTTCCTCCTTCAGCTTTGTCTTGAGGCGCTCGTAATATTCCTCTTCCGTAGCCACATGGGTCTCCGGAGCCTTGCCGTTCTGTTCCATCATTATCTCGGGAATCCTGTCCCTTACCAGTTTGCTGCCCATATTATAGGAATGGACGGGGAATTTAATAAACGTTGTCGCACAGGCATAAATTCCGAGGAGCTAATGGCTTTAAATACATTTCTGCCATAATATTAGTGGATGCTTTTGTGTCCATCTCATCTCTGAGGCATTTTTAAGGTATCAGAGCATTAGGTACTCTAATGGCAGAACAAAAACCGCAAGAACATAGAGGGAAGTCTCAAACTAGCGGAGCCTCATCCATAGTCAGGGTTGCTGGCAAGGATGTCGACGGCTCCCTTAATATAGAGAGGGCTCTTTCCAACGTAAAGGGCGTGGGAATGAACATGGCGCATGCCTTCGGGCTGGTCATAGAATCCAAGCTCAATATACCGAAGAGCACAGAGATAGGATACTCTCAGCGAAACGCAGATCGCCGATGTCGAGAATCTCATAAAAGATCCAGTATCGGCAGGAATACCTGGCTACATGATAAACAGGAACAAGGACATGGAGACTGGCAAGAACATGCACGTAGTCGGAAACGACCTAATATTCAATACAAGGCAGGACATAAGCCGCGACATAGCCAACAAGACATGGCGTGGATACAGGCACCAGTATGGACAGAAGGTGCGCGGGCAGGCAACACGCTCTACAGGACGTACGGGAATAACCGTAGGAGTCACCAAGAAGTCCATACAGGCTGCAGGAAAAGCGGCAAAGGGAGCACCTGCCGGAAAGGGTGCGCCAGCTGAGAAGGGCAAAAAGTGAGATGATTAATTGGGAGCGCCAAAAAGAAACAGGAAACATTTTGAGAAGCCAAAGGAGAGATGGAACCTTGAGCGAATTAAGACGGATAATGCGCTTAAGGACGAGTATGGACTCAAGAACATGAAGGAGCTCTGGAAGGTGCAGACAGAGGTAAGCAGAGTGAGGAGAAATGTAAGGGAGCTTCTGAGCGCATCAGGCACTGAGTCAGAAAATGTCAAGGAGCGCATAATAGGAAGGCTCACAAGACTTGGAATAGCCGCTCCGACAACAACTCTTGACAATCTTCTTGATCTCAAGGAGAGCAACATACTTGACAGAAGGCTCCAGACGATAGTATTCAAGCGCGGCATGGCAAGAAGCGCAAAGCAGGCAAGGCAGATAACGGTCCATGGATTCATAGCGATAAACGGAAGGAGAGTTAACAGACCTGGCTACATGGTGGATGTCGAGGCAGAGAAGAGCATAAGCTACTACAAGCCGATAGATGTCAATCCCGTAAAGGCCGGCCCTGCTGCGGGAGCGGTTGCCGATTCAGCAGCGCAGGAGAATGCCGAAGTAAAGGAAGAGAAGGATAATGCTCAATAGTGATAATTAATGCCAAAGAAACCAGCCAAGAAGGAAGCCGCAAAGCCTGAGACAACAAAGCAAGAGAAGGCAAAGGAGAAGGAGAGCGTTTCCTACGAAGCAAAGGCAATGGAGCAGCAGATAGTGAAGCCCAAGGCGGAGAGATGGGCTGTCGCGCACGTCTATTCATCAAAGAATGACACGATAATAACGCTTACAGACCTAAGCGGCGCTGAGACAATAGCTGTCGGAAGCGGCGGAATGATGGTCAATGCTGATTCTCAGGAAGGATCCCCATATGCTGCGATGCAGGCAGCCTACAAGGTAGCGGCTGAGGCAAAGGAGAAGGGAATAACCAACGTCAACATAGAGATAAGGGCAACAGGAGGGCACGGATGCAAAGACGCCTGGAGCAGGAGCTCAGGCAGTTGTAAGAGTGCTTGCAAGAAGCGGACTTAGGGTAAACAAGATAGGAGACGTAACCCCGATACCGACAGATACAACAAGAAGGCCAGGCGGAAGAAGAGGAAGGAGAGTATAGTCTAATTTTTATCGCATAAAAATAGTATGATCTCCCAGAACTTGCCGGAGTTATCTGCTTTGGTGTTTTGTTATTGGGGATATGATATTCCCAGAGAATGAAATGTAGAAATTTTCCGTATTTGATATCCTGTCTGCCACGAATTCATCGTAATTGTTGTAAATCTTTAATTCTACTTTATCAGGCGTTACGGGTGGCACTTCGTAGATTATTGGGGGTTGCGGTATATGCCTTTTTGTGAACGCGGCACTGATTACCCTGCCATCGCCAAGGATAATCCCGGAATAATTGCTCTTTTCCCTTCCTACCGCAACGGCAATAGATTCGGCAGAGTCAAGCCTAAGCTGCAGCTTATGGCTATCGCCGAGGTAAAATATCTCGTCCCCAGAACCCAGTGCATAACTTCTGCTTATACTGGTACCGGCATCGCTTCCTGCAATTTTTGCGGTGTATTTTATTTTTTTGATCTTGTCATCTGCACTGTCAAAATAGTATTGGAGCTTTCCGGTTCCCCCTTCATAAAAGTTGATGTCAACATGGCTCACTTTCTGTGAGTCTAGGTCCAAACTTGCCTGATGCATCGTAGCAATCCCATTAGGGGTGGAATCATCAGAAATTTTGTGCTGCCTGAGCGCATTGCGGCATAGGTCGTCGATCTCGCTTTCGGAAGGGCTGTACGCACTTTTACCCTTGGTAATTTCCTGAGATGTTGATTGTGCCAGCATTGGCGTAATATTGCCGTTTCCTTGCTGAGGCTGCGCATTTAATTGGATCAATGTCACGCCTAAAAATGCGGCGTATGAGGCCGTTTTACGAGCAATTTTTGATACCATTTTATCAGTATAAATGCAGCTCTTTAGATATTTAAGGGTATGCCTGGCTTGGGCTTGTGTGACATTCCGGCAGTATTTCCTCATGACAATTTCCAATAGTTTTCATGAATAGTCGCATGTTATTGCTTGATTTTTAAATTCGGTGCACTTTTATCTTAACATTAGCAATAAATTTAGGGGTTTGGAGGGCAGGAGCCAACTATATCACAGCTGAAGCAGCTGCCTATGTCAAAGCATGGGCTGAATGGATCGCAATAATCAAATCCGCCGCAGGAATTTCCGCCGCCCCCGCCAGTCCCGCCACTGCCGGTGCTTGGGCAGTTATCCAAAGATGACGCCGTTGATCCGTCATCGCAGGTTACACAGCCGGTGCTTGGCGCAACATTACCGTCATCGCATGTGGTTGTAGCGCAATTTGACAGTGAGGAGGCTGTCGATCCGTCTGGGCATGTCACACAGCCGGTGCTTGGCGCAACATTGCCGTCATCGCAGGTAGTGGTGCTTGAACATATGCTTGGGTCTGAGACCGTTGTGCCGTCGGAGCATGTGCACTCTTGGCCTGACGCCGCTGCGTCGCACGATGGCGGACAATCGCTGGAACTTGATACTATTGTACCGTCGGAGCATGTGCATTGCTGGCCGGATGCCTCAACATTGCACGCGGGTATGGCCTCGCACTGATTCGCGTTGTTTACCGTTCCGTCGCTGCCATCCTTCGTTGTGCACACTAAACCGGGTTGTATCGTGCAGGTGCCGTCAGCATCAAGGACGCCTGATACTGTGCCGCCATTTGAGTCTGTACTGGTGCATGCGGATCCCACAGAGCCCCGTGGCAGGCAGTTTGCCCCGTCAGATACGCCCGGAGTGGCATCCGACGTTATACAGCTAGAACCATAAGGGATGCCACAATTGCCGTCAGAATCTATAAAGCCTGAGAGTTGCCCCCCGTCGTTAGAGTCATCCGTGCACGGAGCGCCCTCGGTGCCTTCTGCATAGCAAATTTGCCCCTGGCCGACAAGGCCTGGTGTGCCGGCTTTCGTATAGCATGAGGAACCGGGAGGTATCTCGCAGCCTTCAGGGCCTGCCGTTCCGTATACGGTTCCGCCAAGATCATCCTCCGCCTGGCAAGTAGAACCTATGGCTACGCATGTCGTACCGGAACTGCTTATGATTCCAGACAGGCTGTCTGTGGTTGTGCATCCGGTGTTTTCTGCGACGCAGGTGCCTGCAGGGCCTGATGATGTGGTTACGCCACTTAATATCCCGTCCTGAGTAGTGTGATCAATAGCATTCGTTATGGTGCAAGAGCTGCCCACCGCATCGCATGTATAGGAAGCAGTACCCGCAGCAGGCTGAGCCTGCACTGCTGTAACAATTCCAGGTCTGGTGTCTGTTACTGAATCGCAAAGAGGATCGTAGTCCGAGGATGTTGCATCGGAACTGCAGGAGGCGCTGCATGAGGAGCCAGATGAGATGCAGGAACCATCAATCGCATATCCGGCATATCCTGCAGGCACGCCAGTTGGCTGGCAATCCGAACCCAATGCTACGCAATTACCATTAAGTATTGTTCCTGGTGTGCTGGCTGGAAGCTCGCATTGATATGTTGGTACGCATTGGCCATAGCTATCCTCGTCGCCGCTTATCTTGCCGACTTCATTCAAATTAGAGGTACAAACAGCACCAGGTAAGCAACATGCTGAATTTATTTCCGCGCATTGTCCGGTAGTCGGGCTTACCACACCCGCCGGCTGCTCGCCGGCAGCCTGCGAAGGAAGCAGGCAGGCTGTGCCAAAAGACTGGCAGCTCCCGTCAGTACCTATTACACCAGTTGGTGCTATCCCTGCGTAGCTGCCCGGATTGCCGATGTACGGATTAGCATTATTTCCATCCACAAGGCATGGCGTTCCTAGAAGCACGCATTGCCCTGCTATGCCGTCCGCGCTTGACACCACGCCTGTTTCCGGAGTGCTGAATGAGGGAACATCTACATTACATGATGAACCATACGGCACACAAACGCCCTGGTTGTTTGTTACCCCGAGCGCAGAGCCCGGAGCGCTGCCAGGAAGATCGCAAGAATTGCCTTGTGAGATGCATTCGCCAGCGGAATTCTGGAAGCCCAAGAAGCCCCCGTCAAGACAGGCATTATCTGGGAGGCATTGACCAGTATAGCCAGCCAAACCACTTACTGTGCCGTCGACTCCGGTTGCGCTGTCGTGGCATGCGGAACCTATTGCCACACACGTTCCTGTTGCACCGTTTATTACACCAGTTATGTCAGTTCCGCTGTTGGTATCTGAGAGTGAGCAGATCGCGCCTGTAGCTACGCATGCTCCGGATGTGGCTGGATCCCCACTTATAACACCCACAGCCCCAGTTCCCGGTACGTAACATGAGGTTCCTGACTCCACGCAGTCGCCTACCCCTATGGTCTTTGTTGCGCTATATACGCCACTTACCACGCCTGCAGCACCATTTGCAGCAGTGCATTCCGAACCTATCTGCTGGCATCCGGATAATGTAGTGACCCCTGATACTCCTCCGGACGTGCAGGCGCTTCCGGTGCAGAGACCAGACTGCGTAATAGTGCCCACTGAACCGGATTCGTCCCCGCTTGAATCGTAAGCATAGCATGCATCCCCAACTTGTCCGCACCCATCTACGGTAGTAATGCCGGCAGTGGTTTTTCCGTCTTGACCAACAATCACGCATGAGGATCCAAATGCCTGGCATGTGCCCCATGGCCCCCATGTACCGTCATAGCCCGCTCCGTCGAGACAGGTAGAGCCCGGAGTAACGCAAACGCCTTGCTCATTTACAATTCCGGCTCCGTTTTGGCATTCTATCCCGCTGCATCCCTCTAAGGTCATCACTCCGGAAGAGGGATAGTTTGCGCCGCTCGGCTTATATGGCGTGCATTCTGCGCCGATTTCGATGCAGTCGTTGTTTTGATCATAAATGCCCTTTGCGCCGTCTGCAGTGATGCAGGATGTTCCGTCTGCGTAGGCGCAGTTACCATTTGGGCTTATCTGTCCATTTCCATTATCGCAGGAGGCACCTATTTGCAGGCAGCCTAAGGTGCTCAATATGCCTGTGGAACCGTCAGTATTTGTGCAGGTCGAGCCCGCTTGGTCACATCTGCCGTCCGGGCCCCAGAGCCCTGGCAGACTATTTATAGTGCATGCTGAGCCTATGGAGACACATACACCTACTACTATGACGCCCTGTCCGCCATTGCAACTGATCGGAGTGGTGCCACCTATGCTCTGCGCGCCGCCACCGCAACCAGCTTTGGTGCATTGAAGAATTGTAGAAGTGGATGAGGAGGAGGATGTCGAGGTAGGACCGCCAGCGCATACCCATAGTATCCAAAGGCTGCATATTGTCGTAGTTGGGGATGTGCTAGTATAGGTTGTTGATGTGCTTGAAGTTGATGATGTTGATGTCGAGGTACCTGTTGTTGTTATGCTCGTAGACGTAGAACTCGTGGATGTAGAACTTGTGGATGTAATTGTAGTTGTTGAGGGACATTGAGTGAACAGCAGCGCCCATCCGACGCACCCAGCTGGGGGCACTGACGCTCCGACCTGGCAGCTTCCCGCACCGGATGCATCGGTGCACCAGCCGCAGCCCGCAGCCTCAGCACAACTGTCACAACTCCCATAACTGCCGCAGCCTGCAGCAAATGTGGGCAGCTGTGAGGCATGGGTAGCATTTATTGCTTGTGGGGATGCTATGAGAATTCCAAAGATGAGCAATAGTATTGAGGATACAGCAACATATTTTATCATCGTGGAATTCTGTTGCGTTTTTAACACCAATATTATGCACAGTATAATGCTTTTCCACCGTGGAATATTTAAGTTTATGCTTTTGTGTTGCAGAGGATTTGCAGTGGTTTCATGGGCTCATTTTACGTATGTTTTTTTTGATATGCGCTTTATCATTTCCACAAATTTTGCCTTGCCCTTTTTGTCGAAATTGCTGAATCGTTTCGGATTTATGACGAAACCAGCTGCCTGCGGATGCCCGCCGCCGTTAAGTGCAGATGCAATCAATGAGCAGTCTATGCCCTTCCTGCTACGCGCACCACTCTTGCCGGTCTCTGTGTCGACGTAGATATTGATATCGCTCCCGTGCTTCTTTTCCATTATGCTGCATGCCTGGTTTGTATGGATCTTCTTGCCGAATCCCACGACAATCTTGTAGGGAGATTCTTCGACCGCATAGCTGTTTGCCCTCAGAGCCGTTATCCCTAGTTTGGACGCCTTTAGATAGCTATTGTATGCGCTGTTCACAAAGCTGTTGTTGAAATCGAGCCTTGCCATTAGAGAGGTCAGCCTCTGCAGGTTCTGATTCATGCTTTTGCCTTTCCATCTGAATGACATTATTGCACCTGTTAACAGCTCGTTAACTTTACCATATTTCTTCGACTTTAGTGCAAAATCGCTTACGTGTATCATGTCGGAGAGCATCCTGTTTCCAGTTTCTCTTTTGCAGAGAAGCACATAAGCTAGCTGTGCTGCACTGTACAATTCATTCTCTCCAGATACGCCGAAATCGACATCAGCTATCGCCCTCACGCCCTTTTCGCTCCACGGATGGTGGTCAAGCCAGATTACTGTGTTTTTGTTTTTCTTTAGCCGCGATATGGTATCTTTCACGTATAGTATCTGGTCATCATTAAGGCTGAGGTCGCCTATTATGAAGGCGCACCCCTTCGGATTCAGTCTTTTTACATAGTTAAGAAGCAGTTTGAAATCCTTCTGCTGCATGAAGAATGTGTCTTTAGGAGACATATCGTAGTTCCTTATGAGAAGAGCTGGTGTGCCCATCCCGTCAACATTACTGTCCCTTGATATGCAGTAGATCCTTTTGCTGTCTTTTATCAGTTCGACAAGTCTTGGATTATAGCCGAGCTTGCTTGGGCCCGTCTCCACTACCCTTTTCGCTTGGACATTGTCTATTATAGTAAGCTTTCCGTCTTCTATAGAATCACAGTTGTTTTAGGTCTTTTCTATGACCGTAATGAATCGGTCAGCATCTTCAATTATTGAGGTTGCGTCTGCTTGCTCTTTTCGTATCAGGCCATTTGCAATTAGTTCGTTAATTTTCACAGAGATGCACCGTGAATTAGTATATTATTTCTTATTACAGATATATAAAAATCTGTCTTTTCCAGTTTTCGCCATTCGCCAATAGAAAATATTTCAATTTTTACCTCTCTGTTTATCTTGCTCTCAAGCTGTTTTAGAGGTTTAATGTCAACATCCTTTTTCTGCGAGATCGCGATTAGATCGATATCGCTCTTGTTATCATAACTTCCATCAGCACAGCTACCATAAATTGCCAAGGACGTCATGGTTTTATTATTTTGTATGAAAGAGTCTGCAGTGTCTTTTATAATGAAAAGCATGTATGCCCTTTTCAACTCCTTGGTTATAAAGTTGTCAGTAAGGCCATATAGTTTTATGTTGCCGATATTTTCGCTGTATAGTATGCCTTCCTTTTCATAAAGATAAAGATAGGTTTGTGCTGTCCTGGGGCTTATATTTAACCTTCTAGCAAGGCCTTTCAGATGTATCTTCTCGCCCTTTTGAAGGAAGAATTCTAGCACAGACCAACCTTTAAACTTTCTCCATTCTTTAATCATCATTTAATCATTAACTTATAATACGATAGTATTATATATAAACCCATAGGTTTATTAATAAACCGTATTATCAAGCCGTACATTTCAAATAGTACAGAAGCACAAAGTAATAAAATAGTGGATATTGCTTATATAGCATTTAATACTTCGTGATTTTGTGGTTGATAGGGAGACGGTGCTCGAGGCACATAAAAAGAAACGTGGCAAGATAGAGGTAATAGGCAGCGTTCCGCTTCTGACAAAGGAGGACCTTTCCATTTACTATACGCCTGGAGTCGCACAGGCCTGCCTTGCAATAAAGGAAAATCCCGATTCTGTCTACGATTATACGCTCAAGGGCAGAACCGTCGCAATAGTAACTGACGGCACGCGCGTCCTTGGCCTTGGGAAGATAGGACCTGCAGCGGCAATGCCCGTAATGGAGGGTAAGGCGCTGCTTATGAAGAAGTATGGGGGCGTTGATGCTGTTCCCATATGTCTTGACACGAGAGATGAGGACAGGATAATAGATATCGTAAAGGCTCTTGCGCCAACATTTGGTGCAATAAACATAGAAGATATAGAGGCACCTAAATGTTTTGTGATAGTGGACAGATTGAGGAATGAGCTTGACATTCCTGTTTTTCACGATGACAGAAATGGGGTAGCCGCAGTAACTCTTGCAGCTCTCCTGAATTCGCTAAAACTTGCAGAAAAGAAATTAAGCGACGTCAAGATAGTCATAAATGGTTCAGGAGCTGCAGGTGTAGGAATTGCGGAGATTCTAACATATGCTGGTGCAAAAAGAGTTTATGTAGCAGATACGACTGGTCTGGTTTACAAGGGGCGTACGGAAAACATGAACTACATGAAAGAGATAGTGGCGGATACCACCAACAAGGATCTTGCAAAAGGGACATTGGATAGCGCGGTGGAGAATGCAGATGTACTGATAGGTGCATCAACAAAAGGGGCCTTCCGCGCTGATATGATAAAGAGGATGGCCACCAAACCGATAGTTTTTGCGCTTGCAAACCCTGATCCGGAGATAGGATACAGTGAGGCGCTTGCTGCTGGTGCATTCATAGTCGCAACCGGAAGAAGCGACACTCCGAACCAGGTAAACAATCTTTCAGCGTTCCCTGGCCTGCTGAGAGGCATTCTAGAATCCCGAGCAAAGCACTTTGATAACTACATGCTTGTTGTTGCAGCAAAGGCGATTGCAAAATCAGTTGGTAGCAAGCTTTCAAGAGAATACATAATGCCGGACCTTACTGATGATAATGTCGCAAGCAGGCTTGCCTCAACAGTGGCAGCTGAAACGGTAAGTGCCGCAATGAAGCAGGGATTCGCAAGAATCAACATTGACAGCGATGTTGTTAAAAAGGGCGTAAAGGATTCGATGAAAAGGTACAAGAAGATAGAGAGGTTCGTAGCAAAGCAAGGATGATACAATAAGGAAAATAATATCAGACATACTGATAATAGGATCCGGAGCAGCGGGGCTTAGAAGCGCAATAGAGGCGTATGATTCAGGGGCCAGGAACATAATAATTGTGGGCAAGTGCAAGAAGGGAGATGCGCATACAGTTCTTGCCACAGGCGGGATAAACGCCGCACTTGGCACTATGGACCCCAAGGACAACTACATGGTGCATCTAGCCGATACCATCAAGGAAGGTTGCTTCATAGCGGATTACAGGTACGTATTGACATTATGTATGAATGGGCCTGATGCAGTAAATGATCTTGTACGGTGGGGGGCCAGGTTCCATAGGGAAAAGGACGGAAGGCTCACCCAGAGATTCTTTGGGGCGCACACATACAGAAGAACATGCTTCTTTGGAGACCAGACAGGAAAGGAGATAATGAGAGTGCTCATAAAGCAGGTCAGAAAGAGGAAAATAAAATTCCTTGGAAATGTCTTCATAGTTTCGCTTCTCCAAAACGGCGGCAGGATATCAGGGGCGCTTGGGATTGATTTTAGCCGTGGAGAGTTTGTTGCCTTCAATTCAAAGTCGGTAGTGCTTGCTGCTGGTGGATACACAAAACTCTATTCGAGAAGTTCATCTAGATCTTATGAGAACCATGGAGACGGTGCTGCTCTCGCCTTCGATGCTGGAATTCCGCTCGTAGATATGGAGATGATACAGTTCCACCCTACTGGAATGATATACCCCAAGAGCGCGGTTGGCACACTGGTAACAGAGGCCGTACGGGGAGAGGGAGGAATTCTTCTTAATTCCAAATTGGAACGTTTCATGAAGAAGTATGATCCGAGGAATATGGAACTGGGCCCGCGTGATGTTGTGGCAAGGGCAATATATTCGGAAATAATGGCTGGGAGAAAGACAGAACATGGAGGTGTTTGGCTCGACATAACAAAGATGCCAAAGTCGAAAATACTTGACAGGCTTCCGAAGATGTACGCGCAGTTCAGGTCTTTGGACAATGTAGATATATCAAAACAAAAGATGGAGGTCGCACCGACCGCACATTACACAATGGGAGGCGTGGATGTATCATTGAGTGGGTCGACACGCCTAAAGGGGCTTTATGCAGTAGGTGAGACAGTAGGCCAGATACATGGAGCGAACAGGCTCGGCGGAAACAGCCTCCTTGAGACAATAGTCTTTGGAAAAATAGTAGGAAGGGAATCGGCTGGTTTCGCTAGAAAGAATAGTTTGCAGAAAATAGACAAGGATATGAAGCGTGTGGTTGAGCATATTGAATCGTTGCAAGGTAAAAGTAGCGGAAGTGTTGAAGAGGTCAGAGAAAAGCTTCAGAGGACGATGTGGACCGATGTAGGCATAGTAAGAGATGAAGCAAAACTCGATGCCGCAATGAGAGAGATATTCAAATTAAGGAAGGAATTGAGTCGCGTAAAGGTGAATACAGGCCTTAAGGAGAATAGCGGATTGAGGATGCTACTTGAGACTGGGAAGATGATAGAGATATCAGAGGCCGTTGTGAGGAGCGCGCTAATGAGAAAGGAAAGCAGAGGGGCGCATTACAGGACAGACTATCAGAAAACAAGGAACAAGTGGATGGTGAACATAATAGCCAAGAAAACGGATGGTGGAGTGGCCCTCGAGACAAGAAAGGTAAGGAAATTGAATGCCGCGGCAAGGCGTGCTGTTGATGAGTTGAAATCGACGCAGTCGAATAGGTCATTTGAGTAGCTTTTTCAGCATTCTCTCATGAAGGTTTGGCTTTGTCATGCTTGCCGGATTGAAGATGTCATCAAGTTCCTTCTTCGTAAGCAGCCCTTTTTTAAGAATTAGTTTCCTCACATTTGTGCCTGTGACGTTAGCTTCCCTGACTAATTTTGCGGTTTCTGCATAGCCCAGCATTGGAGATAACGCAGTAGCAATGCTTGAGCTGCTTTCGAAGTTGTGCAACATGACGTTGACATTCGGCTTCATCCCTGATAAGCACTTACGAGTGAAGGTGTCCACACCGTTCGAGAGTATCCCTATCGATTCCAGCAGGCTGTATGCCGCAACAGGACCGAATACATTCAATTCAAGCTGGCCGGCCTGCGCCGCCATCGATATAGTAAGGTCATTGCCTATGACCTTGAAGCACACCATATTCAGCATTTCTGGAATGGATGGATTTACTTTTCCTGGCATGATTGATGAGCCAGGCTGCACCTCTGGTATCGATATCTCGTTGAGTCCCACATTCGGACCTGATGAAAGAAGCCGTATGTCATTTGAAACTTTTATGAACTTGAGGCTCAACACCTTTAGATTGCCGCTTATCTCAGCCTCGCCGGTAAGGTTCTGCATATATGCGAACCTGTTCTTTACGATTTCAAATCTGTAACCGGTATATTTGTTTATCTCTCTTATGGCCAATTTGGCAAATCTCTGGTTGGTATTTAGTCCGGTGCCAACCGCAGTGCCGCCAATGCTTAGTACAGAGAGGCTTTTCAGCGAATCCTCAAGCCTTTTTATCTGGCTGCCGATGGAATATCCCTCAAGCTCCTGTCCAAAGGTTATAGGTACTGCATCCATCAGATGTGTCCTTCCTGATTTTAAAAGGTGATTGAACTCCTTTGCCTTTTTGCCCAGTACTGTTCTATAATTTTTAAGCGCAGGAACCAGCCTTTCCTTAGTCATGCAGTAGCTTGCGATGTGTATCGCATCATGGAATGTGTCATTTGTCGACTGTGACATGTTTACATGATCGTTTGGACTTATTATCTCGTAGCTTCCCCTTTTGTGACCCAATATTTCAAGTGCCCTGTTTGCGATAACTTCATTTAGATTCATGTTTGCTGATGTGCCTGCCCCAGCTTGGAATACATCTACAGGAAATTGATCCCAGAATCTGTCATTGGGCTTAGTGCGTATTATTTCGTCGCAGGATTTTACAATCGCATTTCCGATCTTTTTGTCAAGGTTTCCCAGTTGCATGTTTGCAAGCGCTGCACTTCTTTTTATTATTGCGTAGGATACGATGAGTTCCATCTGTAGCTTAAGCTTCGATATTGGAAAGTTGTCTATTGCCCTTTGCGTGGATGCGCCAAAATATGCGTCTGACGGAACCTTTACCCTGCCCAATGAGTCTTGCTCGATCCGCATCTATTCACAACAGGGAATTATCGATTGAGTATTTTATATATCTTTTGATGGATTCTATATTGCTGATTTCGTGGAGTCAAGACGATTCGCCAAGAAAGTGGAAGATTTCAAGTGCGAGGTTTGCAAGGCAGAGGTAAATGGGAGTGGCTATACGGATCATTGCCCGAATTGCCTTTGGAGCAAGCATGTAGATGTGAATCCTGGCGACAGGAAGTCGGAATGCAAAGGGCTCATGAAGCCGGTAAAGACCGAGCATGACAGAAACGGGTTTGGAATAATCTACGTGTGTGATAAATGTCATGAGAGGAAAAGGGTGAACGCAAATGCTTCTGACAATAAGGAACTGCTTTTCACCCTACTAAATGGAATGCCGCTGGCCAAATCTGGCAAACGTGCGGCACGTAAGCCGGTCGCAAGTAAAAGAAAGAAACGGAAGTCTTGATATTCAGTGTTTTCCTGGCAGATTGATAGCCTTAGCCTTTATGCTGAATGGCGCTATGAACATCATGAAGTCTAGTGCCTTTCTTATGTAGCATTTACCCGAGCTTGTAGTGGTATGGAATCCCAGCCTTTCGAGGATTATCGAATCGTAGGGCTTCATCCCGGCTATGAATACGCCCTTGTTGTCAGCGGAGCCGTTGCAGTCGAACATCGCGGCAAAATAGCTTGCAGAATATTCATTCTTGTACTTGAATATCTTTTCCCTTTTCTCAAGTGCGCTGTCGAGCAGTTTTTTTAGCTTTGAGTTTGTAATGGTGGCCTTTGTCAAGTAGTCCTCTTTCGTTATTAGTACGGACTCCGGCTTTGTCCCGAGCGATACCGCTATGCGCACAAACCTTTCCACCAATTCTTTGCTTGTTGTTGCTACGTACAGCGAAGATTTCTCGGCGTTGCAGTTGTACGCACCAAGCATGTAGCTTGTGTCAGGGTTCAGACCGAGTTTCCTTGCCATTTCCATCACGTAGAACAGATACACTTTGGAATAAAGGTATTAAGCTGTTCTTAGGATAAATAGGGCTCGCGCTGAATTGTGATAAAAATTTGTAGTCTTGAGATTCAATGCAAGAAAAAACGCAACCTGTGCACACTTAATTATATTCGAGGTGATCTATCCGCAGGTTCCCCTACGGATACCTTGTTATGCCTTAGCCCTCCTCACAGAACCCTAACTCGAAAATGCCTGAATGGCACTGCCTCACTAGGACCCCACTTGGGTGACTTGGCAGGCGGTGTGTGCAAGGAGCTGGGACATATTCACCGCTCGATAGTGACAAGCGATTACTAGGGATTCCAGCTTCATGAGGGTGAGTTTCAACCCTCAATCCGAACTCGGGTTGGTTTTAGGGGATTGGCTTCACCTCTCGGTGTTGCATCTCATTGTGCCAACCTTTGTATGCCGCGTGTTGCCCAGGAGATTCAGAGCATACTGACGTACCGTTGCCCTCTCCTTCCTCCTCTTTAAACAGAGGCGGTCCTAACAGAGTGCCCGGCTTATCTCTAAACCGGTGGCAACTGTTAGCGAAGGTCTCGCTCGTTACCGGACTTAACCGGACAGTTCACACCACGAGCTGACGATCGCCATGCACTACCTCTCGGCTCGTCAGGTAAGATCTTTAGTCTGACCTTCATCCTGCCGTCGCTCCTGGTAATATTTCCGACGTTGAATTCAATTAAACCGCAGCATCCACCCCTTGTGGTGCTCCCCCGCCAATTGCTTTAAGTTTCAACCTTGCGACCGTACTCCCCAGGCGGCAGACTTAACACTTACGCTACGGTACTGCAGATATTCAAGATATCTGCAACATCAGAGTCTGCATGATTTACTGCTAGGGCTACTCGGGTATCTAATCCGATTCGTTCTCCTAGCCTTCGCTCCTCACTGTCGGATGCGTTCTAGTCAGGCGCCTTCGCCACCGTTAGTCCTTATAGGATTATAGGATTTTACCCCTTCCCCATAAGTACTCCTGACCTCACCCGCTCCCTAGCCAATAGGTATCTCGTGCACGCATTGATGTTGAGCACCAATATTTCACACGAGACGGTATCGGCCAGCTACGAGCGCTTTAAGCCCAATAATCGTGGACACCACTTGTGCTGCCGGTATTACCGTGGCGGCTGCCACCGGTCTTGCCCAGCACTTATTCGCCAAGCTGACTAAACTTGGCAAAAGATCCACCGAAGTGGATCGCTCAGATTCCCCCCATCACGCTTTCGCGCATTGTGGAGTTTGCGCGCCTGCTGCACGCCGTAGCGCTAGGGCCCTTGTCTCAGTGCCCTTCTCGGGGCTCATGCTCTCACATCCCCTACAGGTTATAGGTTTGGTGGGCCGTTACCCCGCCAACAGCCTGATCCGCCGCAGTCTCATCGTAAAGCGGTAATGCTCCAATTTGCAACCTTTTGAGCTAGGACTCCTTCCAGATGTCCTAGCCTATGGCGCATTAGCCTCAGTTTCCCAAGGTTATTCGCCTCTTTACGGTAGATTGACCACGTGTTACTGAGCCGTACGCTGCCCAACGAAGCCGTTGAGCAAACTTGCATGGCTGTCGAAATCTGATAGCAGTGTCCTCCAGCAGCATCGACTGGAGTCGATTTGGAGTATCTTTATACTTTGCAATTGTGTTGCGATTTTTCTCTTTACACTTCTCAAGACTACATCCAATTCCAAATAGGAATTTTCACACTAAACGTTCAGCGTTCAAATTGAACAAGAAGAACAACAAACAAGAAAAATAACAGTTAGTTATTGATGTATTAGTGTATTTAAAGCTTGCGGATATACGTCGTATACCCAGGGAACAACCCATTTTATAGTGGTGAGGGAAATTTACGAGCGTAGGTTGGTGTTAGGGGCGAAGCCATCGGATACCGCACTTAGGTACTCCTGCACATGATACATGCCAATGCCCTCTTTACAGTCGGAGTCCAGGCTGAAGTCATCAGTTCCAAGCTCCTTTCTCAAAACTTTTATGAAGTGGTAGGAAGTGCGATGGTTAAGACCGCCGGAGAAGCTTATCATGCTGCTAAAACCCATGTTCCTCAGCTCAAGATATGCGGCTATGGACTTGCTTTTGAATACCCTCTCCCCTCTTTCTCCATTTGAGGAATCTATCATGAAATAATCCGCAACTTTCCCATACTTGTCGAGCATCCGTTGTATCGAATCCCTCATGCTCGTCTCATCAGAAGGTAGGTCCTGCAATGGCAGAATCATTTTAAGGCGCCAGGTATCCTTTAATTTTTGGACGATAGCTGGTTTTGGAAGTGCAGAATATGGAGCATCAAACTTTAAGGCATAGCAAAGGCCTTTCGAGTATACCTCCTTTTTGGACATGAGATGGTTTACATTCCTGTAGGTTGCTTCCTGTTCACCCGACCTGTTATCATAATTGATTGCCATAAGCGCATTGCCCTCGGATGCATTGACAATTGCTGAGATGTCATCCAGCTTGGGATACTTAGAGTTGCAGGCATTGCCAGATTCGAATGTGAGTGGAGATACCAGAATTCCAATCATGGGCGCGTGATCAGTGCATTGGCTGATTTCCGAGTTAAATAGGACCACGCCTTTCTTAACCTGTTCAACGGTTGTTACTCCGGTAAAGGAGATAAAAGGTAATGTCTTGGAATTCAGCACATACCTTGGTGTTGAGAAGTCGCCCTCCCTCCTCAATTGCGCGATCCAGTTTTTCCTTTCAACAGTTGCCCGCATTAGATACACCTATCACTCTTGCTAATTGCTCTTGAGTCGGATTTTATAATCCTTTCGTTGGTCTGGCTATCTTTTAAGGTATGCCGGAATCTTGAATTTTTTGTATTCGGCGAGTAGGCTTTTTCCGTTGATCAGCCTGCTGAGCTCTTCCGCCTCTATCTTTGCGCCGTTAAGCCCGTTGTGCGGATGCGGTTCAAGTGGAAGCCCGCAATAGTTTGCCACGAATTCTGATGTTATGTTGCTTCTTCCGTACTTCAGAGGTATGGATGCGCCTCTCCTGTGCGAGTGTGCATAAGTGAGCGCATGCGTATCAACGCATCTGCTGCCCACGCTGTATTTCATATGGTAGAACCTGAATGAGTGCTTCAGAAACATCATGTCGAACTGGACATTGTGCCCACCTATGGTTTTGTCTTCTATGCCGTCCATCCATTTGATGAATTCCAGAAGGATGTGCTTCAGTGTCGGCTTCCTCGTGTCTTTTATCTGCTTGGGCTTGAAGCCGTTCACAGCAAGCGCCTCGCGCATGTAACCCGACTTTGCCCTAAGCCTGCACTCCATATAGAACTGGTTCTTCGGGTTGTTGAAGTCCACAGCCCCTATGCTCAGGATGGAATGCTTGTCCGGATATATGCCGGACATCTCAAGGTCGATGACTATCATATTATGCTTCTATTTCTAAGCTTTTTAATTCCTTCTTTTGGGTGTGCATGGTATTTATTAGAATATAGAAAGTTGTAGTAAAATATATATTTTAGTATCTGCATAAATACTGACTTTGTAGAGTAGGCAGGGTTTGCAAATAGGTGCGAAATGTCTCTGTAGCTTAACTTGGAAAGAGCGCCCCTTTTACGAAGGGGCAGATGCGGGTCCAAATCCCGTCAGAGACACCAATTAGGGGGGCGAAAGCCCCCTTAATGGTAATATTATGATTGGAAAATTATAAAATATATGTGGTATGATGCAGCCAGATTCAACCACCTAAAACTTTTTATTGGTGAACTGCCATATTTTAGCATGGATGATTCCATTCTAGACTTTGCTTACAAATACCCTTTCTCCAAGGAGGCTAAGGAGCTTGTGGGCAAGCAGAGAAATGAGGTAAGCAGGAAGTATCTTGAGAGCGGGAGCAGGCACCTTGAGAATGCTTTTGGTGGAGGAGGGCTCGAGTACAGCAGGATAAGCATAGGATCAGTCAAGCTCGACTACCTGATGGCTTACCTGTATTCCAGGATGCTGCTCAGCGCCGTAAAGAGAAAGGATTTGATAATGGAATATGCGATGGCTGAGGCAGGACGGTCCGCTGATGCGATGCTTGCCTCCGATAATGAGGACATGCTCAGGATGGCAGCTGAGCTTGGAATTGCCATAAACGGAGCCTTCAACATGAATGGCTCAGATCAAGTAGAGGAGTACACGATCAGCTTTGTCGATTATGTGAACAATATGCCCCGCACCCCAGGCTTCGAGCTGGTGAACCAGAGGATGAGCTCTGGCATAGTAGTTCTCCACAAAACCAGGATGGCGCGGGTGATAGAGCAGGCGATGCTGAAGGAGATAAAAAAGGGCCTTCCAATAAGGAGCGCTGACCTGCCAAAGGAGGTGACAGATTTCTCCAAAACCCTCAAATTCAAGGCGATAGAAAGAGAGCCTGCAAGAAAGGGAGGCAGCACCGAAAGCTGGATTGAGAAGCTGCTCGAGACACCGATAGCAGACGTCAGGCACAGGACCGTGAACCTTATACTCGCGCCGTATCTCGTGAATACGAAAGGGCTGGATGTGGAGCAGGCGAGCAAACGTATAATCGATTACATTGAGAAATGCAAGCTCATAGACCCTAACACTAAGATAAACGACAAATACATAGAATACCAGTGCAGTTATGCGAAGAGGAAGGGTATGCGGCCCCTCTCCATTGATAGGGCAAGGGAGCTTCTCGGAGGCCAGATAGATCTGGGCTAGTGATTTTTATGTCGATGAAAGCATCATTGTGCAGCATCTGCGGAAGGATTGCGAAGCACACCTGCAGCTTGTGTGGCAAGGATGTGTGCGATACACATTATGATGAGAGAAGCGGGCTTTGCACCACATGCAAAAATGGAAAAATGATGAAGAGATAGCGCTATCTCCCATTCATCTGCCGTTCATTCTTAAGTGTCGATCTGCTGTATCCCTTAGTTTCTTTCGGGACTCTTTTTTCGAGGACACGCTCAAGTCCGGCGTTATATGCCTCCAGCGCAAGTGTAGGGTTGCCATCGAATCTTTCCAGGCATCCCTTCAGTATTGATGCGCCGAGACGAATGTTTGTTTCTGGGTCGAATATGTCAGCATATTGCTCCTTTGTCAATTTTATTCCGTGAGCGTTGACGTTTATCTGCATGAGGCCAAGCTCGCCCTTGCCGCCTACCGCATATTTGTAGCCGAATGATTCCGACCTTATGATCGACGCTATGAGCGTCGGGTCTAGCCCCTTTTCCATAGCCACCTTGGTTATGAGCGGCATTAGCTCGAGTATGGAATTTGGCACCCCGTTTGTTATCGTATAATCATTGTAGAGCTTCAGATGTTCGAAATATGCTGTCTGCCTTTCCCTTAATGCATCAAGGTCCCAGCCCTTATCGCCCAGAAAGCGATCCATTATGTAGGATTCGGAACTCGTCCCGGATATTTCTATTTCTGGTATCGAATAATCTGGCGGGATGAAGAACATGCCTTTTGGATTGGCATCGAATGGCTGCGGTTTTTCCTGTTGTCCGATCAATAGTCCGGTTGCGAATGCCATCGTCGAGGCTGATATGGCACCCTGCCTTAGCATGCGCTTGAAAATGTTGCCGCGCTGACTTTTGGCTCTCCCTGCGCTCAAGATATCACTAATTGATAGTCGCCGACCAGCTATTTAAGCATTGCGGGTGTCATGCACCATTATTTATACATTTCCCATCATAATAATAGTGTCAAACGGTAACAGGGGCAGGGAAACGCCCAAACCCTTTCCGAACTTGGAAGCTAAGCCTGCCTACGATATGTGTGTACTGTCTCAGGATGGGAAAGCATATTGCTGTTTGGCATCTTTTTGTTTTTCTTTGTCATTTTAGAATGATACTATGCGCGACGATAAAAGCGGCATCCAGGCATGGATTGCATGCAACGATATCCTCAACAAGATAAAGACGGAGCTGATTACCGAGGCCATGGATACCGTAAAGGATGCGATGGATCTCAAGCTCATCGAATTCAAGGGCTCCTTGGTAAACCTGCCGGACAAGCCAAGCGATACTGAGATGTATATGTTCATGATAAACAGGCTCGTCGAGGAGCGGGAAAGGATAATGCATGCCTACAACGAGTATCTGGGTCAGTCTGTCAACGGGGCGCCAAGCGCGGAACGCCTGGTGCAGATAGAGCGCCTCAAGAAGTTCCTACTTTGTGTTGAGAGGATCTCAATGCTCATGCATTACAGCGGTATGATAGATGAATGGATGCATGATGTGGCAATGCAGGTTGCCGCAAAGGACATCCCATCCATAATAAGGGCCACATCTTCCGGAAATGCGGAGAGGGTTGAGCTTCTCGGCTATGTGATAAGGAATCAGGTAATCGAACGGGAGAAGGTATTTACAAAGGATGAGAGGGAATTTCTGGCTGCCTCGCTGCCTGATGCCGAAAAATAAATGCCTAGTTTTTGTTTGTGATTTTAGGATGTGCATTCAGGTACTCGAATATCTGCTTGTCGGATAGCCTGCGCGCTAGCAGCTCCGCAAGCTGTGTTCGTTCGTCGCCCCCGCCAGTCGGCTTCGGCAGACCATACTGCCTGCGCATGCCCTCCAATTGGTCAAGAGATACGTTCGGATCCTTGAGCACCGCCTCCCTTTTGAGTATGTCCCTTGAGAATCTGGGCCTCTGGCTCCTTGCGCTCTTCCATTCCCTTGCCATGCCTGCCGCATGGCCGCGCGAGCGCTTGAATGCATTGCCTATGGACATGTGTATTCCCTCAACACCAAATCCTGCGCCTTCCGTTGTGGAAGGGATTCCCGATAATTCCGGGGAGCGCAGAAATTGCGGCTGGCCGGAAAGCGATTGCGGATTTCCGACATACTTTTCGAAATAGGCCTTGACGGACCGCAGGCTTGTGCCCTTGGTACGCATTATCGATGTGCGCTTTTCCTCATCAGAACATCATGTTCAGCGACGCGGCGCTGGCCGGGTTTAACCTCAACAGCATTAGGTTTAGCTGCTCTGAATTGAGCTTGCGAAGCATTACGTCTGCCTCTGCCGCATCATGGGCGCGCTGCCCACTTATTGTGCTCAGTATTGAATCGCTCTGCCTGCCCTGCGATCTTTCTATCGCGTCCCTGACTGTCTCGTTTGGCTGCAGCAATGAGTCCTGTGTGAGTATGCCCCAGGCGGCCTTTGGACCATATGGAGCTATGCCCCTTCTTTGCACCTTCCTCTGGAAGCCCTCGCCCAGTGCGGGTATCTTGTCATGCCTTTTGTCGAGCAGAATGCCGTCCTTGTCAACATCATACCTTCTCCCGAGCTCGTCATAACCGAAGAGCGGAGTTCCGTCTGCCGCATACTCGATATCCTTGCCCTTCTTCCATCTGCCGCCTATCGCCTTCTTCTCGGTCTTGTGGCCTATCAGCTGGCCGCCCATGTCTCGTGATGCCGCATCAGTCTTTCCCGACTGTGGCCTGTAAGGTTTTGTGAGCCCCTTTCCGGAACCTCTCGGATTTGTAACTCTCTGTGCGCCGAGAAGCGTATTCACTCCGAACATAGTGAATAGGTCTGCACCGCTTACTGCTCCCCTTGCCGCAAGTATCAGTATTATTATGATTATTATAGGTATGACAGCGTAGATTGCGCCGAGGCTTAGTGCGAAATAGATGATTGAAAGTATGGGCAGCAGCATCAGTTCACCCTTTTCTGCTTCCTTCCTCGCGCGGCGAATATTATCAACGCTATCACGCCTATTGCCAGAGCCAATTCAAGGATGCCTATGCTGCCTATGCTCAATGCATAGCTGCCTATTGCGAATTCCTGCGTCGTTGAGTTCGGAGAGAATGTATAATTGAATTCGATTGAATTGACAATTACTGATGGCGAGAACTCTGCGGTGCCGGCTGACTGCGATAGAGGAGCCTGTTTGACTATTGTGGGCTCCGGGGCATTTGTCCCGTAGTAGTATGCGGTTACCCTGTTTATCCCAGTGCCGCATGCGGTGAACGCGTCGGAGAAGTTGCCGTTCTGTGTCGTCTTCACTATGGCTATGAGGCCAAGCTGCGTGGTAAGTCGCCCTGTCCCGTTAACAAATACGGGCAGGCAGTACTGGTATCCGCCCTTGCTGAAGTTCGCGTAGGAATCGTACTGCGCCTGCGTTAGTCCCGTTGTGGTGCCGTCAGTTCCGTAGATGTTGCAGTTATATGCCGGAAGCTGGAGCAGACTGTTGGGCTGCGGTGCGCATTCGTCCATTGAATTCGTATCCGTTTTGTATGATACCGTGTTTGCCTCCTGCACGCCATTTGGCTGTGGCTGCGTGAGCGTTGACAGTGGATTCGCGAGTATGCAGCTCTTTGATTGCGGAGCGAATGCGCATATTATTGCATTCTCATAGTACTGCACCGGATTCTGCGACGGGCTTGATGTGCCATTAAGGTAGTTTATGTTCGTGTCGTAGTAGAGGTATATCGGAGTTCCGGTTGGCACGGGAGTGGGCCCGCTCGGAGTTGAGTAGAGGGCGATGCCATTGATTGTTACCGCGGTCTCGTTCGTGTTCATCGTGTTTATCACTTCAGATGTGGTTAGCGATAGCTGTGTTATGTTTGCGAAGTCGACATCAAGCGGCATGTATATCGTATTGTTGAACCTGTCAATGTATGTGTACATGAGGCGGTTGTAGCCAAGCGGAGCTGGCGTTAGGCTGCTGCCAGGCTGTGTCGTAAGGTCAAGTACAAGATTGTCGATATATTTGGAGACCTTAAGAAGCTCGGCCAATTGGAATGATTGCGGGAGCTGAGGCGCGGTGTGGTTGTAGGTGAGGTTGCTGCTTCCGCCATAGGCCCTGCTCGGGTTGTAGTAATAGTTGGACGGGCATGAGGATCCGCAGTTGACGCCAACATTTGGATTCGTTAATTGGGTAGCGATCTGCACCGAGAATCCGTTGTAGGTGCCCGATGCCTGCTGCACGTAGTCCGTTTCGGAATACTGGTAGTTGTTCGTGGCGTTTATCACAACGGGTAGCGACACGCTGGGTGAGCCACCCTGCGTACTTGTCGGACTTACGGTCTGGTTTACGAATATTTCGCCGAACAGCCTGTTTGTGAAAACCTGATAATTGATATATGGAGGTATTATGAGACCGGTATCGGAAAGGTTCGGTATGTAATTGGTCTGGCCGGGGAGATATTGGAGGTATATGCTCCCGCCCTCTATTGTTGTATTGAGGCTCGCCGAGCTGGATATTGGTCCGGTTGTCTGTGTAAGTGGCGTTGCGATGTAGGTGTAGTATTGCTTCTTGCCGTTGAACAGACCGGTCTGGGATAGCAGCCCTGATGTGGTTACGACACCGCATGCTATCGTCCCTGCACGGAATTGATCCTCTGCATCGGTGGGCACGCAGGAATTAATGGCATAGCTCTGCTTCAGCTGAAGTATGATGTTGAATGGGGTGATGACATATCCTGTTATGCCGCTCTTTAGATACGTATTGGGTATCTGAGAGAATGTACCCGATCCGCTTGATGGTGTTGATTGGGAAAGGCTGCCGTAGTTCGGATTGGATATGCCATTGTTCACGCGCTGGCTGGCCTGTGATGAATACTTGCTGTTGTCCACCCCAGTCGGGAATGTAGCAGAGAAGGCATTAGGCAGATTGAGATATTGTTCCGGATTTCCAAGGCTCTCAACATAGGAGAATGAGCTTGGAACCCCGAGGATCGGCGCATAGAGGTAGGGGAGGTATGCCTGGGTGTTCTGGTCAGATATGCATTGGGATCCGGATGGCGCGGCTATGCTGAGATAGCAGAGGTAGGAATTGTTCTCTGCCAGAGATATCTTTGTGTAGTTCTGTATTGTCGGATGCACGGTAAGAAGCTCTGCATAGAGTTCCTTGTTCGGAACTTCTACAGGTATGCATGTTGGCGGAACAGGACTTTTTCCGGTTACAAGTCCGACACCATAGTTGAACCATGAACCTATTCCGCAGCCAGTAGTTTTTGTGGTATAGCTCCATGGGTGCGCTATAATGTAGAGCGTGCCGTTGAAGTCCCCGGATATGGCGAGGCTGTTCCACGGTCCCGCCGTTGTAGATGTGGCGCTCATGAACGGGCCTATCGGGGGATAGCTTATGCTGTTGAAACCCGCAATGGTGCTTGCCTTTATGCTTGCGGGATCGTAGTTGCACAATGCTGCGCAGTACGATACGGTAGTTCCTTGCGATGTGGTTATGTTTGCTGAAAGAGGCCAGCCGAATGGGCGCCAGTTGACACCGGCATCTATCCCGCCTCCTTTTGATTTGGTGAGCGCCGGCCCTACTGCGGATGAAAGAGAGGTGTTGACAGAGGATGGATTTATCGGTATCTCGGTTCCATTCTCAGAGAATGCACGCAGCATCAGTATTGTTGACTGCATGCTGTCGACGTAGATCGTCCAGTTGTCTATGACGTAGAGTATGCCCTTCGAGTCGACTATTGATACAGGATGGTGGAAGAATGAGACATCGTTGGTTGATGGAAGCCCCTTGTAGGCTGCTGCAATCGTAGGGTCATCGTATGGGCCGCCATTTGCAAGGTATGCCGTTATGTTCATGCTTGCTGTGTTGTTGGAATATGAGAGAGGTATGTTGCCGCTGTATATGAATGTGTCCAGTATCTGCTGTGTCGGAGCCGTGGATTGCGGTATTGTTGTTGTAACGCTTGATCCACCGCCCCCGTTTGCAAGGCCGACGCTTGCCCACGGGAGATTTGCCTTGTTTTCGCCGTCCCCTGTCGAATTGTAATTGGAGCAATCGTATCCGCTGTAGGATATGGGAGAGTATTGGCAGTAATCACCTGGCTGGACACTGCTGTCGCCTATGTATGTGCCCCAGAAGCAGTAGGCCCCGGCAGAGCAGCTTGTCCCGACAGAGGCGCCTTCGTATGCGTATGCCCACTGGAATGCGCATTGCGGGTTTGTGTAGATGGTTGACCAGTCTGTTGACGAGTATGTGCTGCAGGTGCTTGGGGTATAATCAGATAGCGGATACTGTTCGCCGTTTGCTGCGCCGCCCGCACCCTCTTGCAGTATCCCCTCTGGAGCATTTGGAATTGTGCCGGTTATGACACCAGGCCTGAAGCTGCTCTCGGCAAAAGCTATTGATACGATCTGTATTAACTGCGTGCCGCTGAATCCCGCATTCTCCGCACATTTGACAACCACATAAAAGCTCAGTGCACTTGCGCCGCTTACGGCATCATTGTTTGGACAGGTATATTGTGAAAGGTCAACGGTGCTGGTACTGCTGCCGGAACCTGATACCGTTACCTGTGTTGTTGCTGAATATACGCTTGCTGACGGCACCGAACTATCGCTGACTTCGTAGCAGTAGTATGTTGTGGTTGTTGGCGAGTCCGTGAATGAGGCTGTTGATGATGCGGATGCGCCTGTCACTAAGGAATCCTGCTGGCATGTTGGCGATCCGCCAGAGTACCATTGGAATGTATATGGCGCGCTGCCGCCTGTTGGGCTGGCAGTAAGGGTCACGCTTGAGCCTGAGCTTATGGTTGTGCTTGATGCTGCCGGTGCCGGAGCGGTTAGTGCTGTGTTGGTGGCTGTGCTCCCTGACGTGGACCCTGTTCCGGTAGAGTATACCTCTATCTCGCTGTTCCAGTATGAAACGTTGGCAACATAGACATACTGTCCGCCCGGCGCGGCTGCGAACTCGTCAGATGGCACAAATGGGGGTTTCCCGCTTACCTGCGGCTGCGTCATTGTCGAGCTGATCTTGTCGTTGTTGAATAGCACTCCGGCAAGCTGGAAGCTTGTCGTTGCGGCGCTGCCGCCAAGCAGCGATCCGCCCACGTTGCTGTTGAGGTTGCTGTGCGCGCCAAGCAGGAATACGTCGCCGTTGTTGTCCGTTGCTATTCCAACGGGAATGAGCTGGGGGATTGCGCCTCCGTTGCTGCTGGTTCCCGTTATCCATGATGAATATGTTGATGTCATCTGGTATATGTTTGTGAGGTAGAGGCTCTGGCTGCCCTCAAGTATCGAGTTTGCATAGTAGGTCTTCCACCCGCTTATCCACGATGTCAGATCGCTGGTGCTGGGCACTGTGGTTGGCTGGTCATTCGTTAGGTTGGCATACCCTTCCGGTACGTATCGCATAATGAAGAGGTATGATGTTGTGGATGTGCCTATGCAGAGCATGTACCAATACGGGCATGTGTTTGTTGATGAATTGATAACATAGATATACCCGTTCGGCGCAGCTGCCATAAATATCGGATTGTGTATCGTCCATAAGGGGTATTTGCCTACGTTCGTGGCTATGCCGCCAACAGATGAGCCCTGATTTATCTGCGAGGCCTGCGAGTTGAGCAGCATCGTGAGTATGTTGTTCTGCGGGTTCACCAGACTGGAGGATATGCCATTGCCTATTGTTACAAGGTTTGCTGGATACACGCTTAGATAATCGTTGTAGGTGCCGAAGAATGAGGTTATCGTTGAGAGCGAATATGGCTCCAATGAGTTTTGGGGGTTTATGTAGTTGTGCACCGCGTACATGCTGTAGGAGCTGTTGTAGAATACGGGCTTGTCGCTAAGCTGAGTGTATGCGGATGGTATTGCGCTCTTGTAGAGGAAGTATGGAACCTCGCTTACGTTTATCGAGTTCACGCCCGCCATCGCATTTGTCTCAGTGAGTCCGCCGCTAGGACTGGCTGCGAGAAGCGTCACTGAGAATGAGGCTGATGGATCGCTTGCCGTACTTGGATAACCTATGTAAATATTGAGCGGCTGTTTTGGTGCGCTGCCAAGTGTACCGTTTTCCGAGATTTTGACCCAGCCATCACATCCTATTCCGTTCGCAAGGCCGGTGCATCCGGATCCGACGCTTTTAATTGGAGAGTACATATATCCGCTGACATTCAGAAAGTTCTTGCTCAGTACTGCAATATCGTTTACGGCAGGAACCGAGATGTTGAGGTTGTTCACCGAGAGAACAGCGGAATTAACCGTGAAGGAATATGTTGCCGTGTAGAGGTTCGGGATTACAAGCTGCAGGCCGGTCAGCACAGCATTAGAGTTAAGTTTTGCGGTGTTGGTCAATGCGAGTTTGGCATAGTCTGCCGCCCAGGTCCATAGCCCTGCCTGAGTGTAGGGGGGCACCTGGTTGAATATGTAGGAATTTGAATTATACCCATTTGAGAGGTTGAAGTTGTTGTTGCCAGTACCGGTCAAACCGGAGTATGCAGAGATCCTCTGAGAATCCTGATGCGATGCCTGTTATCATATAAGACTGCGTAGCTATGGCTGGTGTTGTTGACGTCCACACGACCGTTGTGGTCAGAGTTATCGTTGTTACCAATGGCATGGACTTCGCGAGGCAGACATTCCCGGCAACAAATTGTTTTGCGGTGGCATTTGCAGTGAAGTAGAGCATTGTGTTGAGCTGGTCCGGTTGCTTGGGGCATGTTATGAGCCATTGGCTGTTCTTTATGTTTTTGTTAAGCACATCAAGAACCAGTGGCGTTGATGATTGCGCGGCGCTGGAGGGCTGTGCGACTATCTGGCCGTTTTGGGCGTCGGTAGTCGTGGTGATGGATGTTGATGCTACAAGTACACACACACCCACACTCGGCGACGCTGAGGATCCCGCTGTGCAGTCGCTTACGCCGCCTAGAGGGATGCTTCCACCTCCGCCAGCAGGTATTGTGGTTGTCGCGGTGCTGGTAACGGTGGTGGGCTGCACAGTAACAAGCGTCGGGCCGGCTGAGGCCTGGTCGGCCAGGTAATCGCTGACAGATGTACAATAGTATGTTGATGCGGAGGGCGTATCGGCAAGATCGTAACTTGTTGACTCAAGGCCGGCTGAGGCAATTACACGGCCACCGCAGCTATCATCCGGGCTTGAGCTGATGCTTAATGTATATGGCGCCTGTCCGCCGTTGATAGATATTGTTACTACCGTAGCCTGGCCTGGGGTTATGGTTGATGGGGATGCGGATATCGATGCAGAAAGTGTTGACTGGGCGCTTGTGCGCGCCACAAATGCAAAAGCAACGAGAATGAATGCAAGAAGGAATATGCGATAATGGTTGTTTATTTTTATCCCCTCACCGTTTGCCCGTCCCCTATTATATCTGCATCTAAAAGTTTAAGAACCTTGCTAAGTCCATCTGTCATAATTTACGATAGTATTTTGCACCTGGCGCCTGGGGTTTGGAGCGTTGTAATCCGCTTTCAGAAATAAATGGAAAATGCTTAATACGCCAATCGCATAATTATACCGTGAGCGAATGGAAATAGATGACACTCTTTTCTGGATAGGGCATGCGAGTTTCTACATAAAGGCAAACGGGTCTACAATCTTCATCGACCCCTTCAAGATAAGCGGCGATGTAAGAGAGAAGGCGGACCTCGTCCTGATAACGCACGCGCATCCTGACCACAACAACAGGGAGGACATAGATAAGATAATAAAGAAGGAGACCAAGTTCATAGGCGCCTCCAAATGCCTTGAGGGCTACGACACACTCGCCACATCAAAGCCAGGATTCAAGACAAGCTTCAACGGTATAAAGATAGAGGCAGTCCGCGCCTATAACAACATTGATGGAAAGCTCCAGTTCCACCCAAAATCCGAGAACTGGGTGGGATACATAATCGAGGTGGACGGCACAAGGATATATCACGCCGGGGATACCGATAACATACCGGAGATGGAGAGGCTTAGGGACATAGACATCGCGCTCCTACCAATGGGCGGCAAGTACACGATGACAATGGACGAGGCGGTAGGTGCCGCAAAGGTCATCAATGCGAAGACTGTTGTGCCAATGCACTACAAGATGCTTCTTGGCGAAGAGGGCACAAAGAAGCTTGAGCGTGACGTAAGATCTAAGCTGGGCAATGTGCACGTAATGAGAGAGGTTCAGAGGCCTATCTATTCCTTTTAAGTTTTTCAACCAGTGTGTTTAGCTCTCTTGCAGTGGCAAGTATCTGCTCGGGATCAAGCTTGAATGGCCTATCATCTGAGTGCGACATTTTCGATGCTATCAGCCTCGCTTCGGCCTTCCCGATGCCGAGCGCGCTGGCAGAATCAGCAACAGCATTGGCGAGTCTTTTCTTCTTGTGGTTCATTATGAGCGATATTGCCGATTCATCCTTTTCTGTCAGCATGTTCGCTTTCGGCACCAGGTATACGAGAGAGGAATCAACCCTGGGCTTCGGCTGGAAGTTGCCGGCCGGCACATCCCTCACATGATGAACCCCAAACCTCAAGGATGAGACAACACTCAGCTTGGAATAGCTCTTTGTTCCGGGCATTGAGGACATGTGCTCCGCGAATTCTTTCTGTATGCATAGAAGTGCTGGGATGTTCCTGCCGCTGAGCCAGTATATCACCTTGCTGGAGAGGTTGTACGGGATATTTGATACCATGATGTCTATCTTTCCGAATGCACCCATGTCAACCTCAAAGAAATCAGCATTTACCAGCGTGAGATTTTTCTCCAGTACTGTTGCCTCGACCAGCTCGGCAAGCCTGGCATCCTTTTCTATTGCTATGACTCGCTTCGCAGTCTTGCACAGCTCCTTTGTCAGTATTCCAGTACCCGGCCCAAGCTCAAGAACGCTCATGCCCTTGGCGTATTTTGCCTCTGCTGCTGCTATGTCCCTGCTCACAAGGAAGTTCTGACCGAGGGATTTGCGCGCCCTGAACTGGATTGCCTTGCCCGGATGGCCACCGGATTCGGTAAAGCCTGAAATCAGCATACTATTTATACGTTCTTTACTCTTTAATAGATTATGCAGAGGGCACAAAGCGCAATAGAGTTCCTTTCGACATACAGTTTCGTTTTCTTAATCCTAGCAGTTTCATTGTCGCTGCTGCTTTTATTCGCGTCCATACCGAAAAGCACCCTGCCGCTCGAATGCACATTCTACAGCGGCTTCAGCTGTGTCGACGCCTCGTATTACAATACAAGCTTCGGGTCACAGCTGATAGTGGTGGGCACAGATACAGAACCAGGAATCATAAATGTAAGCTCATTCAGCGCATATCTGAATTACTACCAAAGTGCCAACGCATTCTGCGTGCCAAAGCTCATTACTGCAGGGCAGAACTTCTACTGCGTAGCCAATTTCACTGTGCCGTCAACGCTCGGAAGCACCTATTCTGGGACATTCCAGCTCACGGCAAAATACTGCACAAATTCGCCGAGCATCGTATCAATACTAAACTGCACAACACCGACACCCATAACCTATGACGGGGCTGTGCAGCTGCAGGCGGGAGCATACAGCTCCAGCTTTTTCATAAACCTTCCCTATCCGCCTTACATATACTGCGTCGGCGGAAGCCTCGATAATGCATATTATGCGCCAATATCAAACCGTGGCATAGGATCATGGACAAGCACCAACTCCTACAGCGGCGGCGTCTCGCTGCAGTATGCAGGATGCTCGATTTATGAGAATTACATTTACTGCGTTGGCTCAAACAGCGGATCTGAGTCGCAGGCATACTATGCGAAGATAAATTCGAACGGGATAGTTGGATGGACGCTCACGACTAACGCGCCGGACAAGATAAACAATGAGGGGTGCTCGATTGCTTCAGGAAGCATATACTGCGTGGGTAGCGATACCGGGTCGGGGGCACAGGCTTACTATGCCAGCGTCTCCGCGAATGGAATAGGCAACTGGGTCGCAACAACATCATATCCGATACAGTTCCAGAATGCGGGATGCTCAACCTACAGGAACTACATATACTGCGTTGGCAGCACTACCGGAACGGCCAACCAGGTTTACTTTGCGCCAATACATAATCCGGGCATAGGCACTTGGACGGCAACAACAAGCTATCCGGTTCAGATTCAACACTGCTGGATGCTCAATCTATGAGGGTTACATTTACTGCGTGGGATCGTCAAGCGGATCGCAGAATTATGTTTATTATGCCCCGGTATCAAGCGCCGGAGTAGGCAACTGGATCGCCTCGGCAAACTACCCGCTGGCGTTTGACAATGCTGGATGCAGTGTCTTCAACGGCTATCTCTACTGTGTCGGGAGTGCCGTCTCGCCCAACAACCAGATATATTATGCGCCAATACTTAATCCCGGAGTGGGAAGCTGGATTGCATCGAACGCCTACCCTGACTCGATAGTTGATTCATACTGCAGCGTTCCCGGATCAAGTGGGGGCTATCTGGGAGGAGGAGGCGCACCAAGCTGATTGTTTTTATAGGTGTGTGCGAAAGTATTAATGGTGCCCCAATAGCTCAGTGGCAGAGCGCTTGCATGGTATAAACTTTTTGAGAAAAAGTTTAATCAAAAAGGGACCATAAAGCAAGAGGCCGGGGGTTCAAATCCCCCTTGGGGCTTAAGTGTAGGGGTATTTTATATATTTTTAGTTTTAACTTACATCATTGATTGGTGAGGCTAATGAAAAAACGGAATGCCGAGGAATATTGCGACTGCGGACATCTTATTGCAGACCATTTCAATTACACAATAAGGGTTGCATATGATCCAAAAATCGGCGACTATAAAACGGATGATAAGCCTAGCTACTGTTGCGATGAGTGCGATTGCGGAAAGCACGAATCCGACTTCACAAAGCAGCAATTCAAGATATTAAAGGAGGCTTTGGCCAAAAGGGCTAAAGCATTGAAAAAGGACAAGGGCGCATAACAGATAAGAGAGACTTATTGCCTGCGCATGAATCTTACGAAAATGTAAGAGACAAAGACTATCGCTGTCACAAAGAAGCTTACAGGATATGGTTCATAAAATGCTATGAAAAGCCCTATCCAGGTTGCAAGAAGCGCTATTAGTACCGAGATAATGATTGCATAAGCTGGTTTCTTTGTCAGCCTTATTGCCGTTGCAGCTGGCGTGACCATCAGCGCGAAAATAAGCAGCACTCCCACCACCTGCATTGCGATGGAAACCGCGGCTGCAAGCAAAACCATAAAGATAACACCAAGCAAGCAGCGTCCGTATTCCTTTCGCCTCTGCTACCTCCTCATCAAGCGAGGCGAACAGAAGCGGCCTGATATACGAATGCCGGAGCTGCAAGAATTGCAAGGCTCAGAACAAGCGTTATAAGCACATCCACTGCTGCTGATGCCAAGTATCTCTCCGAAAAGTATGGAGTAGGCCTCTGTCGCATAGCCTGTGTACAGGCTTATGAATAGTACGCCTAAGCCAAGCGCGAATGCGAGAATCGAACCTATCTCAACATCACGATGTGAGGCGTGCTTGCCAAGCACAGCAATGCCGGCCCCGCCTACCGTGGTGAAGCCAAAAAGTCCGAAGATTGGGTTGATGCCGAGCAGCACAGCTCCAGCAGCTCCTGCAAAACCTATCTCCGAGAGCGCATGTGCGGCAAATGATGAGCGGCGCAAGTACAACAAAATAGCCGATTATCCCTGCCACTATGGCCATAACTGTGCCTGCCTCAAATGCATGCTGCATGAACTGGTACTGGAAAATGTTCCTCGAGAGCGGAAAGCAGATTAATGCTAAGTAGAGTGAACATGAAACTAATTACCGTGGTAATCCTCCGCTCCCACAACAACGATATTGCCTCTCGAATCCCGCAAAACCTCTACATGTGTCCCATAAAGTGCGGTTAGCCGTTTGGAGGTCAGTACCTCCTCAGGGGTGCCTGTCGCCACTTTGCCGTTGGCTATGTATATTACCTTGTCAAGGAATTGTATAAGCGGATTGATGTCATGTGCCACAAGAAATGCGGTCACATTGCGTGATTTCACCACTTGTATTCATCAAGCCCGACAAGGTCCTTAATTCGCTTTATATCAAGATTCGACAGGGGCTCATCAAGCAGCAGCATCTCCGGATTGCTCACCAGTGCCTCTGCCAGGAATATCCTCTGCAGTTCTCCTCCTGAAAGTGAGCCCAAGCGATTTGCTTGCCAACTCGGTTGCTCCAACCGACTTCCAGAGTTTCAAGCAGCTATTTCTCTCTCTTCATGCGAAGATAGACTAAAGCCCCATTTATTGCCCGAATATGCAAGACGCACAAGCTCGACGCATTCGATGTTTGTCTCGTTGTCTATAGTGTGACGCTGCGGTATGTATCCTATCTTCGGATTGCCCCGCTTGGGCTTGGCATCAAATACCTTTATCGTTCCGCTGATCGGTTGCTGCAATCCAAGAAGCAGACGGAACATTGTTGTCTTGCCTGCCCCGTTTGGGCCAATCACGGCCACAAACTCACCGTCGCTTGACGCTGAAGTTGGCATCCTGCCATACGGGTTTCTCTGCATAGCCGACAGTCAGGTTTTCTGCTGCGACTATATCACCTTCTTGTGTACCATTTTTCGATCACTGCCCGAGCGTATTTGCGTTGAGCGCATTCTGCAGCTGGAGCAATTCCGCATTCATCCAGACCTGGAAGGTAACATCTGGAGGTTGGATGGTCTCTGTGACTCCCACTATGGTGACATTATACTGTGTGGCTATCTGCTTCATCTGCTGTGTTAGCGGGGTTACTGTCTGTTCGTTGTAGACAACACGCTGACGTTCCCACTCTCAAGCTGGTTCTCGAATTCTGTAGACGCTCTGGACTGGCGGATCGGTGCCTTCCGCAACAGCATCCATAAACGCAGGCGGTGAGACAAGATCAAGATCCGTCGCATTTGCAAGATATACGAAGATGCTCTCTGTAGATGCCACCTTTGTCCCTGCGAACTGGTCCCTTATCTCAGTCATTCTGCGCGTCAACCTGCGCAAGAGAAGCGGTTACATTTGCATACTGCTGCTTGTAGTAGCTGGCATTTGACGGGTCTATCTTGGACAAGATCCAGATACATCTGCTTTACTGTTGCATTTACATAAACAGGATTATACCAGAGATGTGGATTTGAGCCATTGGCTACTGCCAAGGTTTTGCGCCACGTTCAAGTACTGTCTGATTTGGGTTATTGTTTGCCGATATGAGTTTCAGCGCCCAATCATCGTATCCTACTCCGTTGACAATAACAATTTTTGCATTGCGATATCTCGCGCGCATTCGCAGCGCTGCTCTCATATTCATGTGGGATCGGCATTGGGGTCAGTGACTATGCTGGTCACATTGACACGGTTGCCACCCAGCTGCTGCGTCAGGCTTCCCCAGAAGTTCTCTGCAGCCACAATCCTTATCTTCGAGCCAGCGCTAGAATTTGAGTACGGGATGGTAGAGGTGTTTCCAGACGTGATAGCATGGACGCTGTTGTTATAGGCGACAATGCCCACTAGGGCAATTATTATGATAACTGCCGTAAGACCAATCAGAAGGTATTTATTCTGTTTCATCTTCCCACCATATTAATAATTATTTAGTAATAAGTTATTAATTTAGTATTAATAAACCTTTCTGTCTTATGGGCTGTTTGGGGAGGAAGGGATATCTTATTATCGCTTCTGATTGTTTATAGTTAGGCCGTTAGGCATTTGCCGTGTGGTTGCTTGGAGGACATAGATGACCTGATAAAGGACGAGGAAGAGGAGACGGAACGCACTGGCGGGAAGCCTAAGATTGCCCCGGTAGAGGACATGATACACCATTGCGACAGTGAGAATGAGGATTCCGATTCTGAAGAGGATGACAACGCTGGGAGTGACGACGATGATTCTGAAAATGAGCCAAAAGGCGGCGGGGTTCTTATCGGAACAGTGGAGCATTTCTTCAGCAAGATAAATGTTGCCGCGATAAGGCTTACCGGCATCCTCAAGGTAGGAGATGCGATAGAGGCTCGCGGCGATTCGGAAACTGTAAGGATTACTGTCGCAAGCATGCAGATAGAGAAGGAGGATGTTGCAGAAGCTGATGATGGTGATTCTGTAGGGATAAAAACTGAGGTGCCCCTAAGCGTTGGAAGCAAGATTTATAGGGTAAGCTAACTTCTACGTTTTTCTTATTATCGTGTAGGTTACGGAATTAACCGACTTGCTGCGCTTCAAGGCACTGAATATCTTTCGCATTGTCTTTGCATCCGCATTTATATTCAGCACATCTATGCACGTCCCTGAATTGTGCTGGTGAAGCTCCGTCTTTATCGCGTCCTCGAATTCGTGGAGTATGTCGGACACCTTGTTCTTCTTGGAATCGTGGTATGTCATCACAAAGACGCTCTCCACGTTGCCCTTCAGCGTTTCAAGAAGCTCATACTCCTTCGCCATTCCGAGTATTGCATTCCGGAGCATCTTGGACCTGCTCTTGAAGCCCAGCATCTTCTGGACCTCATTCAATCTCTTCAGGGACTCATTGTCTATGGATATGCTAAGTATCTCCAAATTCACACCGGATGTTAGAAACAAGAGTATCTATGCATGAGGGCGTAGACGCTGCCCTTCATTGATATGTTTATTATGCCCTTGCTGTGTCGCCGCTGACTATTATTGTCTGGTCAACGCTCTTTACGCGCTCATACCTCACGCTGTTCTTCACGAACTCGTTTGAGGTCTGGTCGCTTCTTGTAAGCTCCTCCGATTTGACCAGCAGCACTGTTGCGACTGCCCCCTTCTCAAAATCAACTATAAGATCCTCAACACTGCCTATCCTTCTGCCCGTGTTGGTTATTATCTCCTTTCCGTAAAGCTCTGATATCAAAATATTGGTCTCTGTCATCTTCTCAATCCTCTACCTTATGCACATTATCCTTTTGGATGCAAAGATTCTTATTATATTCTCCCTCAGTTCGGTGAGGAACGCGTCCTTGTCTCCCGCGAATGTTGAAATGTCAGTCTCGCTGAAGAGCTCCCTGTTGTTTTCCACAAGATATTCAAGATATTGGTCGGTAAGGTAGTAGCTCCTTGCCTTGCAGCTGGTGCAGTAGTATATCGGCATGATTGGGATCTCCTCGCTGCTTGAGAATGCCTCTGCATGGCTTGCGAGCTCGTATTCGTTGCATTTGGGGCATGGCTTCTTCAGCATCACGCTTATGAATTCGGTCTCTTCCGCCTTTTCCAGGCCGGTTGCCCTGAGCACATCCTTTACCTTCTTTTGCACCCCGTCCTTGTCGAGCTTCACTGGCCTTTGTATCAGTATTGCCCCTTCTGCGTCGTATACAGTCTCTAGCGCCCTGTCACCCTTCACATTCCAGCTAAGTATCCTGTCATTGCCGTTCTGTATGCATTCAAGCTTTACCCTTCCCTTTCCGTCATTTGATATGAATGCTATCTTGTTGTCCATCTTATCAGTCGCCAAATCTAATCGTATAGGAGTCTATGTCTTCCTCTGTTATTGTATCACTCTTCCTCATGCGAGCCCTCTCAACTGCATACTTTGCTATCCGCGCAGCCTTTTTCTCAAGGATCTTCGCGATGCTTGCCGCAGCTGCATCGCTTATTATCATTTCCGGGTTGGATCCGTTCTTTATCATCCTCTTTATGGAATCCGCGGGTATCTTATCCATATGTCACCACATCAGCACTCAAGATCTTCCTCATAGCAAAGCTCGGTCTTTGAGATCATCATCATATTAGAAACAAGTCAAATGAATAAATACTTTCCGATACGTTCCAATAAGGGAAGTGCCCGAACAGGATTTGTAGCTGTTTGGGGTTTTGGCTACCTGAACCAATTTATACCTATTCTGTCTAATTATATTGGGTATTTCTATGAGTGTAATTGATGTTAATGATGCGAACTTTGACAACGAGGTAACAAAATCAAACATACCGGTTGTTGTCGACATATGGGCACCGTGGTGCGGACCCTGCCGCCTCTACGGACCCATTGTTGAGGATGTGGCGAAGGAATACACCGGGAAGGTCAAGTTTGCTAAGATAAACGCCGATGACAATGAGAAGACGGTAAGCTCCTTCAATGTGAGCAGCATACCAACCACCCTACTTATAGTAAAGGGTCAGCTCAAGGCGATGAATGTTGGCGCGGTGCCGAAGGAGACGCTGAAGAAATGGATAAACCAGAATCTCTAATAATGCACTAATAATAACCCTTCCGTTCTTTTATCGTATACTAATGTGAGCTAATGGCTGACATACCATTTCCGAGGGGCGTTCGAGACCTTATGCCAAACGAGGCACTCTTCAGGAATGAACTGCTCAAAAAGGTTGAGAGCACATTCCAGCTCTTCGGCTTCCTTGCGATCGATACACCAACCTTCGAATCCCTTAAGATACTCAAGGCAAAGGAGGGCATAGGCGAGGACACAAAACTCATATATGAGCTTAAGGACGAGGAACTTGGGCTGCGTTACGACAATACAGTATCGCTTGCAAGGTATATGGTAATGCATCAGGATCTTCCTCTTCCGTTTAGAAGGTATTGCATAGGTAAGGTATGGCGCCGTGAGGAGCCCCAGAGGCTAAGGTACCGTGAGATAACACAGGCTGATGCCGATATAGTGGGAGGGAACAGTGCCATGGCTGATGCTGAGGTCATAGCAGTAGCCTCGCAGATACTAGAGGGGCTTGGCATAGATTATGTCGTATGCATAAACAACCGCGAGCTAATAGACAGAGTTCTTGAGAAGTTTGGCCTTGGCAAGGATAAGGCGCTTGATGCCATAAGGGCAATAGACAAACGCGACAAGATAGGCGAGCTTGGCGTATCTGGATTGCTCAAGGAGCTTAAGATCGATGCGGCGATTGTCGACCAGGTAATGGCATTTATAGTTTATGCTGGAACAAATGACCAGAAGCTTGACTATATCGACAATGTGCTTGGCGAGGTGATGCCCACAAAGAAGATAAGGAGCACTCTCGCTTTCCTTCAGGATTACGGCCTCAAGGGCGAGATGAGGATAGACTTTTCGATAATGAGAGGGCTTGACTATTACACAGGCATAGTATTCGAATACAAGAGCAAGTATGATGAGACAGTCTCCATAGGCGGAGGCGGAAGGTATGACAAGCTCATAGGGCTTTACGGCACAAAGCCGTTGCCCGCAGTGGGCATTTCATTCGGCATAGACAGGATACTCCAGATGCTTGAGTTCTCCGCGTCGGTTGAATACACATATGCGAATGTTTTTGTCGCGAATGTCAACGAGACTAACTATCCATATGCGCTTAGGGTTGCGAATGCACTCAGGAATGCGGGCATAGCGACAGACCTGAATGTCGCATCGCGGAATCTCTCCAACCAGTTCGCCTATGCTAGCTCAATAAGGACGAAGTACGTTGTGATAGTGGGTGATTCTGAGGAGCGTGAGGGCATGGTGAAATTAAGGAACCTGATTACAGGCAATGAGACAACACTGAAGATTGATGAGGCAATTATGTTGATAAAGGGCGAATAGATGGCAAAGAACGATGTTGACAGGGTTACGGAGGAGAAGATCGCAAAGGGTGGTGTTCTCGTGAAGCTTTATTTTGACATGCAGGACACAAACAGGGAGAAGCTGCAGCCGCTTCTTGTTGATCTGATAAACGGGCGTCTGATGAAGGAGAAGGGCGTTGTCTACTGCCACGGCTCGATAGAGGAGCCCATCGAGAACAAGGGCATATACATAACCAGCGCGATGGTGACCGTTCTTTTCGACAGTTTCATGCCTCTTGTGAACATAGCATTCAACTATGCCCCTGCTGGCATAGAGATACTGAAGCCGGCTGGAGAGATGACATTCAAGGTGCATGAGCTTCAGGGTATGCTCATGGACATGGCCAGCATATCGGTAGTATATTCAAAGTACATAATCGATAACGTGCTCAAGGGAGAGGATCTCCAAAGGCTGAAGAACCAGATTGATGAACGGGTAGAGACAGGAAAGAAGCACCTTGAAAAGAAAGAGGAGAAGGAATAGGATTAGCCGTGCACAGAAACGCCGCGGCTCGTGTCCTCAATATCGAAGCCATAGTCATCCTTTAGGCTCTTTCTTATCTTGTCAGCCTCATCGAACCTTTTCTCCTTTCTTAATCGTTCCCTTTTTTCTATCAGCTCAAGCACTCCCTTTGGTACCTCTTTCTTTGACTGCCTTCCGAATTCAAGACCGAGCACACTGTCGAAATCGAGGAGCGCATCAAGCACACATTGTGCCTCTTCCTTTGACATCTTGTCGTATATTTTATTTGCCTCGCTGATTAGGAGATGCATCTTTGATAGCGCAAGCGGAGTATTGAGATCGTTATCCAGGTCGTCGAAGAATTCGCCGCTTATTTTCTTCACTTTTTTCATGAATGCGGCGTTCGGCTTTCTTTTTGAGTCTGTTATTTCCCTCATCTTTGCTATGAAGGCGTAGATACCGTTGAGTGTCTTCTCAGCATTTTTTAGCGCCTCAAACGTGAAGTTCATCTGGCTCCTGTAGTGCGATGATAGCACAAGATACTTGAAGCCGTTTACGGAGTATCCCCTTTCGGCCAGATCCTGAAGCCGGTACACATTCCCAAGTGATTTTGACATCTTCTTTCCATCGACTTTGAGGTGCTGTACGTGCATCCAGTAGTTCACGAACTTCTTTCCTGTCGCCGATTCGGATTGTGCGATCTCGTTGGTGTGGTGTATTGGCAGATGATCTATGCCACCGGTGTGAAGATCGAAATGCTCGCCAAGGTATTCCATGCTCATCGCGCTGCACTCTATATGCCAGCCCGGAAACCCTCTCCCGTATTTTGTCTCCCACACCATCTCCTTCTGCATCTCTGTTGAGAAACGCCATACTGCAAAGTCGGTGTTGTTCCTGAGCCCTGCGGCGCGCTCCACACGCATTCCGGCTATGAGGTACTTGTTCAGCTCCGCAAATGAGAGTCCCATTAGCTCTCCGTAGCTGCTGAATTTTGATGTGTCGAAATAGAGCCCCGTCTTTACAGTATATAGGTAACCCTTGCTGTCAAGTTTGTGTATGAGCGCAAGCATGTGGCCTATGTGCTCTGACGCCTTTGGAAGCATGTCGGGCATTATGAGATTAAGGCGCCCCATGTCCCTGAGGAAGTCATCGGTGTAGAACTTTGCTATTTCGTGCACCGTTTTGTGCTCGTGCTCAGCAGTAACCCTTATCTTGTCCTCCCCTAGATTTGCATCGCCAACAAGGTGTCCCACATCGGTTATGTTCATTATGTGCTTTACTGTGTAGCCGTTGTGGATCAGCACGCGCTTCATCAGATCTGTCTGTATGTAACACAGGATGTTGCCTATATGTGCATAGTTGTAGACGGTAAGACCGCAGCTGTACATCCCGACTGCTCCCTTCCTTATGCTCTTGAATTGCTGCTTTTTATGGGCAAGAGTGTTATAGATCTGCAAAATCACACCGATAGATTAATTGATGGGCAGTGCATCAGCTTGAGTTTGTTGACAGGTACACGGCCACGCCTTTCTGCTCTATTGGCCTTTTTGCGACTGCGAAATCGCCAACGGCTATGTAGTTCTCCTTGTTTATCGCATCGCCAACCACTTTTATCCTAAGTTCCTGATTTATATACTGGGTAAGCGGTATGCTCACATTCTGGAATGTGGATGTACCGTTTGTCGTTATGGAAAGATTATAGGTATCGAAGTGTGCGGTGACTACTGGTACGCTGCCGTGCAGAAGCTGTATGTAGAGCCCATTGTCTTGAGGGCTTATGATCCTGAAGTTGAGGAATGGCTTTCCCGGTGTCACTATGAAAGGTGATGAGGTGATGTTGCCTGGTGCTACGGATAGGCCGCAGCTATAGGTTGTTGCGAAATACGTCCCGTTGTAGTTTGTCCATGGAGTGCCCTGATAGCACATCGCCGAATCCTGGTAGCTTAGATTGAATGCATTGCTTCCGAATCCCGCGCCGCTTGTTGTCCAGCCCGTGTATTCGCCGTTGCCGAAGTTGCCGTTGAGTATATAGGTATAGGCAACCTGTGGGGGCGTTGATGTGTCGTTTATGATTATTACTGGGTTGCCGCATGATCCGCCCCCTGCGCCGGTCTGGAATGTTACAGTGTATATCTGGGCAGGTCCGCTGAAGTTCTGGAAGAATGTTGTGCAGTTATAGCTGGAGTTCTGGTTCACATAGGTGCGTCCGTCTGCACCTACTATCTTTACAGCTTCGGTGCCGCTGTATCCGGAAGCAACCCATAACCCGAGCGTATTGCCGGTTGACATGCATTTAGTAGTATAGGTGCTGTTGAGCAGCTGGCCTATGAGTATGAAGCTTGAGCAGGGAGACACGGAATTAGAGTAGTTTATTGGCGGGGAGCCTATTGTTGATGTTTCAGCTGTTGTGGTATTACTGTATATGATTGTTGTGGTGGTTGTGGTGCTGTGGAACGGCTTTATGAAATTGTAGCCCGTATATACTATTGCGAGCACTACGATAATTATGATTATTGCGATATATGCAACGATACCTTTGTGCATTGACCATCACCTATTTATTTGGTAGCACAGTTAAATATATATGCATTAGTAAACTAATTAATCACTTAAGAGTTAGAACGCTGGAACTGCATCTGTATTAATGAATTATAATGGTGTTTATCTGGGAAGCATACCTAGGAAATGGAAGAAGAAGGGAAGGATGAGATGGAAGTGGCTCAAGAAGAGGCGCAAGCGTCTCAAGAGGGCCCAGAAGCACAGGGTAGGAAAGCTGTAGTAGTCAGCGCATATTTCTCTAAATCATGCCTGCCCGTGCGAATTGCATGTCATAGCACAAACTAAGCGGTCAGGCTGCGCCCTTCTGTTGCTCAATCATGAAAGAATTAGGTGCTGTGTGCATGCGCCTTGGGCATGCTTAGCCGTGCGTCCCTTACATCGAGAGAGGCGATGATCAGCAGTGTCGTTATGCTGCTCGAGGATTTGACTCTTTCTGGAGAGAGCAGTGCGCGCTCCAGGTTTCCTAAATGATGCGAGGTTACTATGGTACTTACGTGGAACTTCATGTCCCAGAACTCGTGTATCTGCTTCGTTGAAAGCTTAATGCCAGATGCGTCATAGAGATCGCTTGCAAATTCGTCTACAGTGCTGTTTCTCATGAGTGGCTCTATCGATGCCCTTACCAGGAGTTTGACCTCATCGGCAACTCGCAGCATGCTTTCCACGCCAACACGGTTTTCTCGCGTAGCTAACATCATAATCACAGCAATGCGGCCGCTTTTACCACATTTAATTTCATTTGTTCTTAGTGTTTATAAGCCTTTTCGTTTTGCTTTGGATTTTGGGTCTACATGAATTTCATGACCACATAATCCCCAAGGAAGGGGTAGTGCTTCCTTTCAACAACCTTTGCGTCAAGCTCCTTCAGGTCATTCTCGAAGTGCGTTAAGAAGCTCCCCACCATCAGGACAACATGGTCCTTAGTCACGTGTTTGCCGTAGTTGTCAAGGAACTGGTCTATGATTTCCCTTCCGTTCACGCCGCCATCGAAGGATTGGTTTGTCCTTCCGCTGCTAATGGACCTTGACCTGAGGAATGGCGGATCTATGGAGATGATGTTGAATTTGCCGCGCACCTTCTCGAACATGTCGGAGGTGATGAACCTTCCGTTTACGCCGTTAAGTTTTGCATTTTCTTTTGCGCATTTTATGGCGTTAGGATTTATATCGGCAAATGTCACATCGCAGCCTTTCAGTGCGCCTATTATGCCCTGTATTCCTGTGCCTGTGCCAAGGTCAAGCATCTTTCCGAATGCGTACTTCTCGACCGCGTGCCCAAGCATCATCGAATCGCCAAGTGGCCTGTAGACGCTCTTGTGTATCCGTAGCTTTGGTCTTATCTGTTCGTATAGCATGGTAACCAAACATCCACTCATTAGGCGGTATCAACTTGTGGGTTTCCTTGATCCCCTTTCCTTGTAGACCTGGTTTCTTATTTTTTCGTATATGTACAGCAGGTCAGGATTGGTTATGTGCCTTCTTGCAACTATAAAGAACTCCTCAACATGGCTGTCCGCTTTCATGTATTTGTGGTAGGGGAGAAGTTGGATTATGCAGTCAAGCTTGTCAACCTCATGAACAAGCTGTGCCTCTTTTGTCTTATTTTCTTTTAGCTCTGCCCACATGCCCTTAAGGTGTGTGTTGCTGGATTTGTCCAGATTTGCAAGTATCTTTAGCATGTTAATGTGTTCCGCTTTCCGTTTTGTTTTGTTGCTGACGGTTTGGTTGCGTTCGTCTGCTCTTGCCGCCACATCACCAGTTATTATCTCAGCCATATCATGGGTAAGTGCCATTACCATGCAGCGATTTGCATCAAGCCCGTACTTCTTTGCCATTATGTATGATAAGAGAGCAGTGCTGTAGGAGTGATCAGCCACATGCTCATGGTTCTTTACCTTTCTGATAACCCATCCGCTTCTGTCCACTGCCTTTAGCTTGTCCGCTTCTAGCATGAACCTTGTGATTCTATCCAGCTCCGCTTTTGAGACTTTCATATACATCAGCGACGTATAGGTTATCTGCATGACTGGCTTACGCTACGACTTGGCTATCTTCTCCAGGAATGGATAGGTCTCGTAGAGCCTATCCTGCTCCAGTTGCTGGTACAGCATGTAGATTATTCCTACGGTAAGTAGTATCCCCATTCCGGTTCCTACCGCTCCGGTAAGCGTCGCGAATGCCGCGAGGAGCCCTACGAATATGCTGCCAAGTGTGGTAAGCGTGGGTATGTATTTGTTTAGCACGTTTTCGACTATCCTCGGATCTCTTCTGAATCCAGGTATCTGCCAGCCTTCAGTCCCAAGCTGCTCGGCGAGCGTCTTTGGATTCTGGCCTGTGAGCTCTACCCAGAACTTTCCGAATATTACGCAGAGTATTACCAGAACTACGGTGTAAATGATCACATGTATCCATTCCGGCATCTGCGATCATGCCGCCCCACGGTATGTAGAGAGGGGTGGTGTGCGTGAGCAGATATGTGAAGTATGTTCCGTAGCCGCCTATTCCGCCATAGTTTGCCGAATATGGAAGAGGGAATGTTGGTGATATAAGATATGTGATGCCCCCTGTAAGCTGCAATGATGTGCCGCCGTTCGTTGCTGCCACTGGCTGGTAGTATGCTATGAACCTTGCAAGGTTCTGCAATGATCCCTGGACTCCTGCTATGAACCGGAACCATACAGTAAGGCTGAGCTCAAGCGATGATGCAAGTATGACGGGCAGCACGCTGACATAAAGGAAGGGAATTGGCAACCGTCCGCCTATGCCCCTGAACTGCTCAAATGCAAGCGGTATCTCAACTTTCATCTCATAAGCGTATATGCTTGCAAGGAATACCACAATTGCAAAGAAGAGCGGGCCGAATGCTATTATCGCATTTGATATGGCAGCTGCGCCCCCAGCCTGTATTGCAGTTATTGCTTCAGGAAGCAGTATCGTAAGCGTTCCTGCCACTATTGCGTATGAGACACCAGCCGCGATGAACATGTTTATTCCGGAGGTTATTCCGTATTTGGTCATCGTCTCGTCAAGGTATATGATTATAAGTGCGCCTATTGCCATCTGCGCGACAACAAGAGGTATTAGCTGCCGGCGGACGAGACAGGCACATAGCCGGTATAAACGAATATGAATGATTCGACTATGGCTATGCCTATTGCAGATATCTTTTGTATTGTCTGTAGCCTGCCCTTTCTGCACGGGATCGGTCATGGTCTATGTTGAGCATGCCGGATCCTGATATTAGCTGTATGATTATGCTTGAGAGCACTATCGGGCCTATTCCGACAGTGATGAGGCTGCCGATCTTTGCCGCGAATATTATGCTTATGAGCTGCAGGAATGGCTGGTTGACAGCCTGCTGGTTTACGCCTATGGCATAGATATTGTAAAGCAGGAAGTAGACGATGATTATGCCGCCGGTCCAGTACATCTTCTCTCTGAGCGATAGCGCCCTTGTCGGGTTCTTTATCGCGGGAATCAGATTCCCTATTGTGTCAACGAATTCAAGCCCCAATCAAAGCACCATCATCCTTTTTTGTAGCCGCTATTTTTATTTTTCTCCGTTACCCTTACTATGTATTTCCCATTCCTCTTTGATATGCTTGAACTGATTGCCCTGTTTTCGGTCGCATACCCCTTTAGCAAGCCATTGAGGAAGCTGATAGATATATCAACAAGCTCCTTTTTAGCCTTTAGGGAATCGAACTGCATCTCGCATACAAGCGGGTCTGTGCGCTTTACTTTCATGCTGCACAGATTTAGTAGCGAAAATAGCCGCTCCATCTTCCTTGCCGACTTGCCCAGCCGAGCTGCATTTAGGTTGAGGGATGCGCCTATTGCACCTCCCATGTAGTATATTATTCTGTTCATCTCGCCGGCGTAGTCGCCCTGTGTTATGGACGATGAGCCAAGCATGTAGTACTCTTCTGAGAAATGCTGCCTGCTCTCAGTATTAGACTCCGCCTCGGCGCTCACTCTTTCGGCAAGCCTCTCCAGAAGTGCCGCCTCTCGTGTTCTTTCCCTGGCTGATGCGGCAGAACTGATGAGATTGCAGAATTCCGATCCGTTGCTGCAGCACGATACCTCGTCAACCTGAACCTGCTGCCCCTTCCCGGCAGTAAGGAAACCTGAGGCTATCCCCGCCTCGAATGTATGCAGATTTGTGCCAATGTCGCTCCTATCGCAGTTATTGAACTTTATGCTGATCCGCTCGGGCATAACGCTGTAGCTAACCCTTGAGAAGCCGGCGCTTTCGAAGAATTTAACAAGGTCGGCCACGCTCTCCTCATACCATGTATAGCGCCTCTCACGCTGGTATATCCTGTAAAGAAGGCGGCCGGTGGATATACCCGACTTGTAGTAGAGGCCTTTCATTGCGGGAGTTATGCTGGATAGCACAGAATTGAAGAGCATCGCGCATTCGGGTATCGCATTCTTGTTTCCATCAGATATTATCCTGTTGAGAAGCACTTCCTCAAAGCTGGTGCTCTGCCTCATTTCATAGCTAAGGTATATCGGTTTCCTGACTGCTGTCGTTCTGGCGGTGCCGCCAGTTTTGCGCGCCTTGCGCGGCAGTTTCTTTGCCCTTTTTTTGCTTTTCACGGAAACCAAATCAACCTATCGCTTTATTCTGCAGGCAGGTTTTGAAAGTTTTTGGAGATAATAGATAGTGACGAAAAGATTTATTGCTATTAGCGCAGCGAAGAGTATTGGTGCGTTCTCTGAAACGATGGTGTTTAGCAGTGTCGCCTCGCCGCTTCCCACGCCTATGGCGAGAACGTTGAATAGTATTGCTGTCTGGCATCCGCATCCAGATATCACTCCGCCAAACACCGTTGTTGCGGCACTCACAGAGGTTGCAGATATTTTGGCGTTGTTCTTCCGGGTGTTGCTTATTGAATAGAGAGCTATGGTAAGCGTCATCGATGAGACGATCGAAAGCAGGTAGATGAGATATATCGGTACTGTGGTTATGGGGATGCCGTTCTGTTGTATCGAAAGAAGGTAGCTTATCAGGTAGAGGTATCCGACTGCCACTGCTACGTTGAATGCCGCATACTTGATTGTGTATATATCCTTCAGGGATTTTGCTATGCTCATGCAAGGCCCATGTCACGTTCAAGCGTTGCTATTGCAGGCAGCGAACAGACGCTTGCCGAGTTGTTGATAGAAGAGCAGACCTGCGCCACATAAACATCTGCTGAGGCGTATTGCTCGTATGCGAATGTGTTGTTGAACTGCTGTAATTGGTTGAATATCTGGCTGTGGCTCATATAAGTGAGTGGCAGTATATTGGTAGCTGCCGTGCTTCCGGCGCTAGTCCCGTTGCCGAACACCACGCCAACCGCGCCACGGTTAACTGATGTTCCCCATAACGTGAATGGCGTGCCCGCGAATAGGCCGCTCTTGTTCATGAAGCTAAGCGCCTGCGAGTAGCTAGCGTTGGGAGCATTTGCCACGAAATAGGATATTGGAGATGCGGAATTCACGAACTCGAATCCGCCGGTTATTGGGGAATCGTACTCAGCGCTTATGAAGTTTATGTAGCCGCTCGAGTAATCATTGCCGAATGTTTCGCCGCTCTTTGTGGTGTAGTTGTTGGATTTCCAGTAAAGGGTTGGCACGTCGCTATCGCCGATAGAGCTGTATCCGGTGTAGAGTGCGCTGAATGTGCCGAAACGTGACAGGGCCAGAGCCATGGACCACCTGCTCTCTCCGCAGTATATGCAGGATGTGGCGCCTATGTACACCACGGTGGGCTTGTTGTTTATGATGAGAGGGCTTACCTGCGCGGGATGTGCAGCATTGATTTCGAAGAGAGGGGCGGTGTAGATGCCGTTGCTCCCAGTCTCATTCGGAATCGAAAGGCTTTGCACCTTCTCCCATGCAACCTCAAAGTCGCTGTTTGGCGCGTTGTTTATGACCGAAAGCTGCTGTGAACTAATCGGAGTATCTATGCCAGTAAGCCTCTTTCCGAAAGGCTGGCCGTTTATGGCAAGCCGTATGGAAGGATATGCAATGTAGACTGCCAGTGCGGCAATTACCACACCAAGAAGAAGCACCATAGTCTTCAGCAATTTTACCTCTCTCTTAAGTGAAGCCATTATATCATCAATATTACTCTATTAAAATTGGAATTCATCTATTTAATCCTTTGTGAAAGTCGCATTTAGGCCGGGATGGTGGTTTTATTAAGCTTTTTGCAGCACAATAGTATTATGGGTTCGACTGCCACAAGGCACGAAAAGGTATTCAGTTTCCCTGATGAGGGTAGACTGCACCGCATGGCTCCGCACAACGGTTTATCAACCTTGAAGGAGCGCGCTCTGGTTGGTCACTTTTTATACAACATACGCTCATCAGAAATGGATAGTGTTGCGATAGGAGGGGCATGGGCCACATCCATGAACGAGATGCGCAAAGCTTATGGAGAGCATGATAGTAAATTCTTGCAAAAGGCTGACAGCATATTCGAAAGGACGATTAGGGCATTAATCTTAAATCAGGATGGCTCAAACGAGAAAGATGTCAAACGCATACTTGACGCGAAGGGAGCATGGGAATTGCAAGGGAAAGAGATTGATTCATTTGTGGCCGGTTTATTGCGAACAGAATCACCAAGGCATACAAATCTGTAGATGCCATATTCGAAATGTTTCTATTGCTTGCGTGTATATAGCATAATCAACTGATCGGATGAACACAAAACAGATGGTAAAGGAAGATACGGTAGAGAAGCAGGTAACCGAGATGGCAGATGCTCACTCCCACCTCGATCTTATAAGTGACATAGCAGCCATAACCGATTCGATAATGTATGGAGTACGGACAATAGTCACGGATGGCGTCGACATAAAATCCAACATGAGGGCGCTGGAGCTCGCGGACAACAAGAATATTTTTGCGATGCTTGGGATAGATCCGGAACATGCTGGCGTGAGCGATGAGGAGCTTGATTTCAACATAAAGGTGATAAGGCAGAATTCGGCTAGGATAACCGGCATAGGAGAGATAGGCCTTGATTATGGAAAGGTAAAGGAGAAGGTATCGGTTGAAAGGCAAAAGAAGGTATTCAGTGCCTTCTTGGATCTTGCGTTGGAGCTCAGGCTTCCTGTGAGCGTGCATTCAAGGGACGCAATCGCTGATGTGATCCACACTCTTGAGGAGAAAAAGATGAAAATGGTGCACATACACTTCTTTGAGGGCAGTGTGCAGCAGGCAAAGGAGATAGAGAAGAGAGGCTGGATGATATCCGTGCCGCCAATAAATTCCTCAAAGAGAAGCAAGATTATAAAAGAAATAGCGATAGATAATATAATGGTGGAAAGCGATGCGCCTGTTGTTGGCGCGGCGCCAAGGGACGTTGAGAGGTCCATAGAGATAGTGGCAGAGGCAAAGAGGATAGAATTCAAAAGGGCTGCAGAGCTCCTCACACAGAATACTAAAAAGTTCTTCGGGATACACACAAAAGGAATGTTCATGCGTTACTAGGGCCCGTAGCTCAGCTTGGATAGAGCGGCAGACTTCTAATCTGAAGGTCGCGGGTTCAAATCCCAGCGGGCCCGTCTGATATTTCAGACGGCAAGAACAGGGTTCATATCCGCAGGATTAGCAAAGCGAAAACAGAGACAAAAGGCGGGTTCGGGGTGCGTTTTGGCGAATTTTCAAAAGCGCAGAAATCCGAAAACCAGGGTTCGGGGTTGGATTTTCAGGACTTTCTGCAACAGACCAAACATTTCGGAAGTAGCCTATCCAAGCATCAGTTGGAAGAAGTGAGAGCCGTTATAGCAAAGGCTCACACAAAACGCTTCAAACGAAGAAGAGAGCCTCGATACGGCACGATAAACAAAGGCTTCACCGAACTTGAACTGCAACGTTTCCTTAGAAACGTCAAGAACGAGAAGTTCGGGCTTTTGTTCAGGTATCAGGCGTTCCTCGGTCTTCGGGTCGGCGAAGTCAGCAAGTTGCACATAAGCAACATAGACTTCGACAAGCGAGAGCTTACGATAAAGAGCGAAAAGTCATCTAAACTGGACTCGCTAATCATTCCGTTGGACTTGTTCAGAGAAACGGTAGATTACATAGCCAAAAATGAAGCCTCGATAAAGGCTTCAAACGGCTATGTATTCTTCAAGGACAACGACAACAATCATAATTCAGTTCTTCATGTAGACTTAAACTACGTCAGAAAAGTATTCCATCAAACACTCATTGCCTCTAATTTAGACCAAATTTATGCTTATTCGGAAGAAACAGACGCTACACATAGAGAGCGTCCTCTTTATAGGCTCTCAACGCACAGCTTGCGCCATTATGCGATAACGCACTTCGCTAAATCAACTAACGGCAACGTCGTCCTAGCTTCTAGGTTTGCCCGTCATCGCAGTCCTAATACTACGATGCATTATATAGCAAAAGACAACGCACAGCTTTACAGCGAGATAGATAACGCCTTCTCTGAAAATAAGATAGCTTCAATAAAAGAGCTTTCAAAATCTTATAGAGCTATTTAAGCCACTAGCGTTCGAATTCACGAAAATTCGAACCCAACCTTATACTCTTTATAAACATTATGTTAATACTATTCTTGAATAGTCTGGTAATTGTATGAGCCTCGGCGACATTCTAGGTATCAAAAAAGAGGAATCTAGCGTAACAAAACAGTCAACGGTCCAGCCCGTCCTTGACCCGGCACTCAAAACAATAATCAATGAAATCAAAACGTATGCTCAAACTAAAGGACTTCCCGATGCTTTAAACAATATATTGACAGCTTTGGCAATAGAGGATTCTAGTGCAGTTTATTGGATATCCAAAAGCTATCCGATAATTCACCAAGGTTTTATTCCGACAGATATGGGCTATATAGGCTTATCAGAAAGATATGTGCCTAAGTTGATGTATCCTGGAGACGTTGCAATTTATTCTTTGCCTCTAGAAATAAAATCCGGTGACATAGTCGAGTTAATAAACTACGCGGTTTCACCTACTGATACCTCCAAACACATTATTACATTTTATCACTTTTTAGTTGAATCTTTCAACGCCAATGGCTCCGTCAATGTAAAATCGTTATTCCCAGATAAAAAAACTTTTTGCTGTAATAAGAGCACAGATCCTTGGAAAATTTGTTAAATCTTATAAATTTGAAACAAAAGAATGGAAAGAAATATTCGATAAATTTGGAGACAAAGAACGTTATAAAAAGGTAGTAAGTGGCGCATTAGAAAACATCGTTACTAATATAGATAAAATGCAATTCAATACCAAAGGCGAAAAAGACGAAGTCCTTTCCAAAATGAAAAAACGCCTAGCTGCATTTAAATAGATTTCAGTGCTTTTTCCTTACATATGCCATATTGGTTAATTCTTTTTCTTTATTTTCTATATTGCTTATAAGGTTTGCTGCTTTTGTTTTACCCAAGCTTTTTTCTTTTCCTTTAATGTTTTGTATTTGTTCAAGTCGGTGTTCTAAAGCAGGATGTGTAGAGAAAGGAGAAGTAACTTCATGCACTCTTTTCTTTTGCTGGTCGATTTTTGCCTGCATTTCTGGTGTAAATTTAATATTTGCGTCTCTATAAGCACCGTATAGATTGTCTGGTTTTATTCCTCTATAAGCATAATATCCGATTACTTGGTTAATCTTATAAATAAATTCTTCTGAAATTTTTACATATTTTTTAAGCGTCGTTCCAAATTTATCCCCTCCAACAAATGTAGATGCGATGTAGTCTGCAAGGAACTCTCTAGTCCTTGAGTGTGCCAATATAATTAGATTGTATATGTAATAAAATATGAGTAAAGGTATGTATATAAGTAAACCAAATATGCTAAGTATCATCATGCTATATCTAGAAAGTGAAACCAAATCTCTAAGCGCATGATTGAAATCTATTAGCATAGTACCAATTATGTTATCTGCACCCTTAATGTGTGCAAATTCATGGAATAATATATTATATAAGTCATCCTCACTTATTTCATGCAAAGTTGCAACACCAAGTAACAACTTTCTATCAATAATCCCAGTTACTCCTATATTACTGTCTCCTGTCAATATTATTTTGTTTATTTGCCCTACTCCGATTTCTGAAGACACTTTTTCTGCTAAATCAAACAGTTTCTTATCTTCAGTTTTATCAAGCGCAATTCCCTTTACTTTAAAAGATAATCTCCTCAAAACTCCAATCACTAATATAAATAGCGTTATATAGAATAATACATTCCACACAATATAAGCTAGGTAAAGCAAGCCCAACAGCAATACGATTGCAAGCAATATACTTGCATCTGAAATAAGTTGTAATTTAAGTTTTGACATAGATTTATATCATACTGTAAGAATTAAACCATTTCCATTTAACTACTTAAAACATTTATATGAGAGCAGTCCAATCATATTGCAACGATTACATGAATATAGTAAAACGATTCTTAAACTGGTTTTTTCAGACTTCAAAGTTTTATCGAGCACTAAGAGATTATGCAAGTGCTGTTATCGCAGCAATAACTGCAGGTTATCTAGTATTATGGCGCACCTTACTCACAGGGAATATCATTATAGGCTTGGTATTTGTATTATTCCTATTTGCACTTACTTATGCTATGTATGCAAATTTCTATAATAGATTTGATAGAGTAGTGAATAAAAAACTCAAAGCTAACACAAATAATATCTATCTGATTAATAGAGGGGCTAGATTATTCAAAGCGTATTTCATAGCGGTGGAGTTAGGTATAATTTCAGCAGGTTTCCTTGCATTTAACGAAAGTAACTCTATCACCTCCATAGTTATTTCTTCAGGATTTGCAGCTATTTTTGCTCTCATCGGATTTTTTGCTATATATTTAACTAGCCTAATTTTAGACGAAATACACAAAAGAAGGATGGAATGTATTAAGCCAACAAAGAGGTCTTAGTATTTTAGTTACATGCTTCTTCCTATCCTTGGGTCGCACAATCCCTATCACTAATCACGGCTTCGCCTATTAGTTCACGGGGTGGCTCCCAAACCAACAACTTGGTAGATTAAGGAACCTGAAACTTTAGCAAAGCTTCACCAAATAGAGTGCGTTTTGTTGGGGGGGACAAAACGCCAAAATTATGAATATAATTTTGAAAGCCGAGCCTGCCGTTTCGCTGCCGAAGGCAGCGTTTATAGGCAGGCGAAGGCTTTACTCCACATGCTTTTAGCAAAACCATGACAAAATGGTCGTTTTACGACTAATGGGGAGTTTTACGGGGGAAAACGCCCTAAATTCATGTCAGAGGAGGTCATTTTACTCCCCATGAAATGCCAAAAAAACTCCCCATGACTGGAGTTTTTGCTTTACTCTACATGAATTTAGAAATTGGACATCAAAATTGGCTTTTTCCCACTAATGGGGACTTTTACGAGGGAAAACGGGGTAAAACAGGGTAAAAGTCAGCCATTTTAGTCTACCTGAAAGGGTGTTTTAGTCTACATGACTATGTTTTCGTGGTTCGTTTTTCATACAAAACCGCACCCGATGCGTATATAAATTCTAGGCGGGAAATAGATACGAATAATCGGGGTTCATTTACATGGAAATGTTTAAATCGGGGTTGCTATGGCTAAACAAATTAGACATCGAGCCTCACCAGTCAAACAGGTGAGGTCGTGGGTTCAAATCCCACCGGGCCCGTGCATGCTACGGGGTATATGTTATAAGACCCATTTCACCCATTTTTAGGAAACTATAGTAACGATTTCACCCAATTTGAGGTATTATAGGATCGATTTCACCCAAGTTGGCAAACTATAGGGGTGATTTCACCCATCTGACTGATTAGAGCATTGGTTTCTTGGTCGCCTCTGTAAAACGCCATAAAAGTATGTGCTTCTCCGGAGTTGACCTTCCCAGAGGGTTGTTTTTAACGTATTTCAGAGGGTTCACCTGTACATTTCCAGCGGTTGACCTTCGTATTTGGCCAGTCTATTGATCAACTCGCCTGTACTCTGGGAAGTCTAGTGGGTGAACGTTGGACTTTGACGAGGGAGGTTTGGATGGTGTACCTTGAACTATTTGAGAAGGTTGACCTGACCATTATAATAATTGGACATGATGGGGGAATGACCATAGTGAACATTTGAGCAGCTCTCCCAAAAATGTTAAAAATCCAGGTTTCCTTATTTTGGTGGTCGGTAAGCAAAGATTTATCTTGGTGTAGCAGCTGAACTAATACGTTGCCTGTGAGGAAGATTTCTCGTAGTTGCATATGAGTAGTTTACTCACAACAACACATTTAGAATTTATAATACAGTAAAAAAACATTTCTGTTGCCGTAAAATTTGTGGTTCTGTTTTTATTTCATCTCACTAGAACTTGTCGTCTAAATATTTTTCAAAAAATGATAATTTTGCCATTAGGGGTTCACACCCCAAGTTTTCGAAATTTATGGAATATTTGTTAGTGGGTGCCAGATAGATATTTAAATGTTGACAGAACTTAGTAAATTATGAAAACAGAAAAACCAGCAATTGTTACCATAATTGTAATTATTTTTATATTGTGTGGGTTATATTTTCCAGTAAATATTTTGTATGCAGTAATTTTTGAACCAACAAAATTAATAACGTCCGCATTGATCCTTATTTCAGTTATTGGCTCTATCTTCTTTTTCCTTCTTGCGTATGGATTTCTTAAAGGCATGAAATGGGCATGGTATCTTTCTGCAATTGTTTTAATACTTGGAATACTTGATGGAATATCTAGTATCTTTCTTGTCAATTTTCTAGTAGGATTGATAACGCTTATAATCTCTGCTCTAATATTTTATTATTTGACAAGAAAAAACGTGAAAAGCTATTTTGGAATAAAATAAATATAGTTGATTGGAATGTTTCAAGGATTGTATACATGTGATGTTATAGCAATGAAAGATGTTATATTAGTCCAAACAAGAGATATGAAAAAAGTGGTTGGAATTATTTTTTTAAAGTGGAAGATGTTGATTCTGTTTCAACTGATAAAATAAGTTTTGATTTCTTTTCAGCGGGTCTTCTTTCTAAAAGTATGTCTGCTTCTGATAAGGCTGATTTTGTAATGGATCCTTATAGATTTCAGAATAATAGTATAACGACCAGAGTATTAACGTATACTATTGGTTATTTCACAGATCCAAAAACTAGGGATGCTGCCTATCAGATATATAAACACAGAGACAAATGCGTAACCATACATTTTAAAAACTCTATAAAATTAGGAACATTTAATCCAGATAAGCCAAAAGTTGACTGTGGCGGTTTTGAGTCTTTTCCTATAAAGCAGTTTTCATTTGAAGTCGATGATAAAAATTCTTCGGTCAAAATCATATTAGATTGCCTGAAGAAATACGGCAAGGGTGTAAAATGAAATTTAAAAGTGTGATTATGTCCTCCAGGAAGGTCAACTCTGGGAACACATACTTTAATAGCAATTACTCGAGAAACTCCAATGTGCCAATGCTCTAATAGGTCAAATGGGTGAAATCACCCCTATAGTTTGCCAAATTGGGTGAAATCGATACTATAGTTTGCAAAAAAATGGGTGAAATCGATCCTATTACATATACCCCCCCCCGTGCATGCTACGGGGTTATAGTTAAAGCTTCCATTTTGAACATAAATCTTCCATATTTTTGAAACATACGGATATAAATATTATAAAAGACAGAATATTTAAAGTGAGAAAATGCAGACGCAGGCGAATCATGAATCACAGTCGATGATTTTTCCATCCATGGCAAGGGAGCGGCTTGCAGCGCTTGCTGAAGGCACGCTTCCTGAGGTTCGGAAGCTACAGATTCGGAGGTTTGAACTTCGCTCCATTCTTAGACACCAGCTTCCGGAGAGATTTGGAAGATCAATAGTGATTTGCGAGGAGGAACTCTATCGTGGTTCCAGGCGTCCCGGGCAATCAACATTTAGGGAATCGTCAGTAACATGGGTGGCTGGGTTATATTTGAATCTTGATGAAAGATCTGCAAAAAGCTATGCAGTAAATGGAACGGGAATACCATTGAGAGAAGAGATGCTCGTAAATCCGCCGGTTCTTTACAGATGTTCCATACAAAATCTGAATCTTCTTGACCTAAGGACGCCAAAAAGCGAGGATGTTTTCTTTGCTGGATTTGCACTCTTCTTAAATAAGATTTTGGAGGTGGATTCGCTTGGTCTTTTGACCGCCTTAGATAGAAACTGTTCTGATGGGGAAAATCGAATACTTTCAGATAGTGCTTCATTCACGGAGTTGATGAGTTCTATAGGTCCAGCAATAAGCTCCAGTGAATTGCTGCGCAAGATTCAGGGAAAGCTGAATGGCACCGTCGCAGAGTATCTTACCGCGTTTGACCTTGACGGAGTAATAGATGCTGACAGTAATATAATCGTTCTAGATGCAAAGAAGGTAAAGATACTTGAGGAGAGACAGGTAAGCCCAAGACTCAGACTGTCATAGCAGAAAACTGCCCTCTAATTTTGCATTTAGTGCTCAGATGTCCTTCTTGCAGCGCTCTGCACAAAAGATATTTATACTAGGAAAGCCATAATTATAATTGGGTGGTAATATGGTGACAAAGGACGCCATAGGTGCGAAGGAGAGAACTGAGGAGGCATTCGAATCCATGCACCAGATAGGCACAAACTCATTCCTTTTCAGCTATACTGCCATGGATCTGGGAGATACCGATACTACATACAAGGTAAGTGCCAAGATTTGGGAGGCATTCCTGCGCATCAACGCCGCAGCAACAAGCACAACGGCAGAGTTACGTCCACTTTTACGCGTAGAGGAAAAGGAGAGACCCGACAGCATAAGCGACTGCGCAAAATCCAGTACATACAGCATACTATGGAATGCTGAAAGTGGCACAGCAAGAAAATCCATGGAAGTTGCTGGAATACTTTCAGGCATAGATGGTCGAATTGCAGAATCAGGAGAGGAAAGATTCTCAGATTATCAAGCTCTGCTAAGGGGAAGAGCGATCGATACCGCACCGAGTGCCTGATGCTGAGATGGTTTAGGATTAGCGTTTATTCCTTTGGTACTTCGGATGCTGGCATCTGAACCTTCATAGCACCGCCGCGCTTCTGTTGTTTTTCTATTTTCGCGTTTGCGAACTGTACCGATAGGTCTTCCTCGTTTTGGCTGTCCTGCCACGCCTTTATATAAGTGGCTATATTCCTGAACGGCTTAGAGAACCGATCCGTCATCAGATAGGTGCTGTTCTCATGTTTGAGAAGCCCTACCGCAACGCCAAAATCAAGATATCTCTTCGCGGTTGCGATTGGTATGCTCTTTGGCACGTTCTTAAGCCTGAGCTCCTTCGCCTTTTTTACCTCAAGAAGAAGAGCAGCGAATCTATATGCCTCAGTCTCATTATCGAAAAATACCTTTGCCACTTCCTTTACATTTACAGACTTCAGTTTGTCCTTAAGTGGTGCGTCCTCGAATTCCCAGTATTTTATTGCCATAGACTGCACCCGTATGATATGCAATATATTAGCTCATCTATTCTTAATAAATGTTATTGTGTCGCCCTCCTTTAGGATATGCTCCGCTCCGACTCTCTGCCTGTTGAATTTTGCGCTTGGTCCGCTTATATAGGCGCATTTTAGATTGTCGAGTATCTCAGTATGCAGCTTTGCGGCAGCTTCACCAACAGTGGATTGCGCTTTCAGTATGAGCGGCTTCGCCATAACCTCGTCCTTTGGCTTCAGGTATATTGTCATTATGCTGAGGTTCCTGTATATCGCACTTTTTAGTTTCTCGATGTTTATGTTATTCGTTGCGCTTATCGGTATGACCTCCATGCTGTATTTCGATGACAATGTGCTTGCTATCTTTTCGTAGTCCGGATTCAGGTCTATCTTGTTAAGTGCAACTATGCCCCTCATGTAGTGGTTCTTGCTTGACACAAATCCAATGAGTTCTTCAAGCGTTACATTCTCATCTATGCGTATGCGTGCGTTGTAGGTTCCGAATTCTGATATTACCGTCTGGATCTCGCGGTCCGATATCTTTGACCTGTTTGCCTCGACAAGGAGACCTATTGTGCTTTGCGTTTCCTTTATGAATATCTTCGGTTTTGGTTTGTTTATCAGAACACTGAGTGCCTTCAGTTCATCCAGAAGTATCTGTAGGTGCACAATCTTGTCTATGTCTATTACAAATACAATCAGATCTGCAACTCTCATTGCGGCTATTACGGTATCTTCCACCGCCTGCACCCATATGCGCGTTCTCTATGATCCCTGGCATGTCGAATATCTGTATTCGCGCTTCATTGTAAAACATTATTCCTGGAACAACAGTAGTCGTGGTGAATTCGTATCGTGCTGTTTTTGATTTTGCGCTTGTTAGCACATTTATTATCGAGGATTTGCCGGTGCTCGGAAATCCCATTAGCGCCACTGTCGAATCCCCCGTCTTCTTCACAAAGAACCCTTTTCCCTTCTGTCCCTTTCCAGCTTCGGTTATCTCTTTCTTTATTTCGGATATCTTTTTCCTAAGAATTCCAAGATGTTTGTTGGTCGCCTTGTTGTATTTTGTCTTGGAATACTCTGTGCTGAGCTCTTCCAATCTGTTCTCTAACGACGATTTTTCTGCCATGCGATCAATTTGAATATTTTCTTGCTACTTTAATAAACCATAGTTTATGACGATAAATATAATTGTACAATATAATTTTGTGCAAACAGGTATATTTAAATATGTTATCAGTGAGTGTAAATAGCTTTAATAAGCAAATAGTGAATCAAATGGCAAAGGCAAAAAAGAAGACAAAGGCAAAAGGAAAGAAGAAAAGATAAGAATGACCAGTTTTGGAACGGTAGTTACCGTTCCCCTTTCCTTTTATTTTTTATTGTTGTTTCTGTCGTATATTTCTAATTTTTCTTTATTTTAGTCTTACTTTTTGTATCACTATTTGTTACATATTCATGAATTTCTTCTTGAAGCCCCTGTCGTTCTTTATGCTGCCAAACAGCTTTTTCATTTTATTAAATTCGGAAATCATTAATCGTACATCTTTTTCTGAAGTGCCGCTCCCTGCCGCTATCCTTGCTATTCTTTTCGTGTCATGGAGCAGCTTCTCGTTTTTCCTTTCTTCTTTTGTCATGGAGGCGATTATGACCTTGTATTTCTTTAGTTTCTCCTCTCCCTGCTCCAGCGTTTCCTTCGGCACATCAGGTGCTCCCATCATGCCGAATATGCTCTTGAGAGGGCCCATGTTGCCCATTGTCTTGAGATGGGCATAGAATGTTTCGAAGTTAAGCTCTTCGGCCTCCATCTCTTCCGGATTGAGGTTCGCCTCCTTTACTGCTGTTTGGACATGCTCTATCAGCGATGCTATGTCTGGTATGCCCAGAAGCGCGCCTATGAATTTGCTGGAATCAAATGGCTCTATGTTGTTGAGCTTTTCCCCTAGGCCCATGAACATGACCCTCGCGTTGGCTGCGCTTGACGCGCTGAGAGCCCCGCCACCCTTTCCAGATCCGTCCATCTTAGTAAGTATTACCCCTGATATTTTCACTGCCTTATCGAATTCCCTCGCCTGCTTTCCTGCCACCTGCCCAAGGTCGGCACTGACAACAAGTATCTTCTCATCAGGCTTGAACTGCTCTGCAACATCCTTGAGCTCCTTTACGAGCTGGCCGTCCAGCGCGCTTCTTCCGCTGGTGTCGCATATTATTATCTGCTTGTCCTTGAACTTTTCCATCCCAAGCTTTATTATCTTGGCAGCGCTCTTCTCGCCTTCCATCCCGAAGAATGCGACATTCGCCTGCCTCGCAAGCGTCTCCAGCTGCGTGTACGCCGCAGGCCTTGTGACGTCGCAGCACACCAGCGCTGCGCTGAGCCCTCTGTCTTGATAGTATTTGGCGAGCTTTGCCGAGGTTGTGGTCTTTCCGGAGCCATAAAGCCCCATGAGCAGTATCTTCTGCCTCTTGAGCTCTGGCAGATAGGTAGGCCCTACAAGCTTCACAAGCTCCTCGTAGACTATGTTGGTTATGTAGTCTTTAGGATTGAGGCCGGCCGGGGGCTTGCTCTTTAGCGCCTTCTCTTCTATCTCGTTTGTGAACTTTAGGACAAGCTTTACTTCTACGTCAGCGCTCAGGAGCGTCTTCTGGAGCTCCTTGTTGAACTCGCGTATGGTCTTCGCGTCGATTATGGTTGCCCTTGTGAGCTTTGCTATTGCCTGCCTCAGCCCTTCGCCTAAATCCACCATTAGTTCACACCTTCAAGCATTAAGAAAATTCAGGATATACTTTTTAGCGCGAGTTTTGAGAGCGCTGTTTTTATCTTAAGTATTGTATCCGCATCCGTCTTTATTGCGGGATAGTCAGTCATCTCAGTCCCATATACGACAGTCCTTTCCGGCGACAAAATGGTCAAGGAATGACCGTTAGCTTTCTCACTGAGCCTCCATGTAAAATGCGCCTTGGCACTAACCTTTATGTCACCCAATGGAATCTCCTCAGTTGGTATTTGCTGCTCTATTATTGCTGCTATGTCACTCCTGTCGATTTTGGACCTCAGTGTTGTAGAATAGGAGAGCCTTGCAGTTCTGTCTGGTATGTTCCAGATGGGTATTATACCCTCCCGTGATAGTTCTGAGTTAAATATTATGCTCTTTCGAACCGCATTTCTTTCCATTTTTCTGCACCAAAAAGTTGATTATGAACAGATATATTATAGTTTTTCAAGTATTTTAAAGTTGCTATCCTGCTTTATCGCGCCAGAGAGCTTATCTATAATCGCTGAGGGATGTTCGAGCGTGGTGAGCTCGGCCATCGTCTGCCTTATATTAAAATCGTTTGCCGCAAACAGTAACAACGCAAATGCCGCTCCGTCATAATATTTGCTGGTAGGGTTGCTTAAAGTTGATTTGTGAAATAGTTGGGCCAGAACAGCGTGAGGATTATCAGCTTCGCGCATTGTATTGTATAGGTATCTGATGCGCAGTCCTGCGGCCCTGTCCAAAACTTTATCCTCGATGTCATCGGGGTAAGACAGATATAATTTCATGACACTTTTAAGTGTATGTGTGGTCAAATTGACCTTTAATTTGTCGACTGGAACTAAGGATACGCTATATAGTGACTCGCCAAAAAGTGCGCCAGCCTCCAATAGAACCTTTGTAATATCTAATGAATTAGTACCTAATTCCTTTCCGTAGCTTATCATGCTCCTACCATCAAATTGCCTCGAGTGCGCTAACTCATGCACGATACTATCTTTTTTGGCACTTATATCCAAGTGTATCTCCCTTAATTTGGGTAGATATTCCCCGACACAATTAGAATCTTTAAATAGGTATTTTGAGCAGATTATCGGTGCCTTTTCCACATCCACCCCGCCGAATTTTCTAAAGAAGGCGATAAATGAGTCATACTTTTCATAGGCGGTCGAGATCAGGTCCGCATTTATTAGAGAGTCAAGAGAGTTATATCCGTTATGTTTCTCCCTGAAGTCCGAATCGTATATTATGAAGTATACGTTTTTGGTAACGATTTCTTTGTTTTCCATATGCTTGGATATATTCTGGGCGGCATTGCATACAGCCTTATGCATAGGGTCACTGCCCAGCACATTCATCAGTCCCTTCAGAGTCCGTGCACCCTCTTTGTCGATTGATGTTTTTGAATCATGTTTTAGCTCCGGTGCCATGTCTTCAATTGCAAATAGAACGCCTTCCATCGTACCTGGAACTCCCTCATAAGTTTTAAGCACTTGGATCATCTGTTGGGTAAGAAGAGTTCTGTTGTCCTTGCCGTACCATTTGGCGATTTTGCCTTTTACTCTTTCTTGTAGGTGTTTCCTTTTCGATTCCAGGTTGAAATGTGCTCTTCCCTGCACAGTATCAAGATTATTTGAGTAGTAGTCGCGGTAGGCGCCCTCTAATTTTGCCATCTTTTCCTTTGCACGCTCCTTTAGGCTCTTCTTCTTGCGATGCCTTATTTCTATGGTTATGCGATTACCTACTATCTTAGTAATATTTGCCTTTTTAAATATATATAACAGAGGGTGCTCTATTGAAGCTGGTGATGACACAGGCAAATCTTACACTTAAGGGAGGAGCGGAACGCGTTCTCCTCAAGATAGCGCAGCGCTACGATGCGAAGGTCTATACTGCAGAATACAATCCTGCAAAGACATTCGAGGGCTTCAAGGATGTAGATGTTGAAGTGATAGGTAGGCAGAGCCTTCTCAAAAGGCTGCCCTACGGGAGAACGGCACAGGGGCTAAGCTACGGGCTTTCATTCTACAACTACAAGATAAGAGATGATTACGACGTGATAAACGCGCACATAGCACCTAGCCATTGGATAAGGAAGAACAATGAGCGCGTGCTCTGGTACTGTCATACGCCTTTGAGGGACATATATGATCTCTACAATTACAGGCTTTCGCTAAAGAGGCTGCATGAGAAGCCGATGCACATAGTAGGGGCAAAGGCGGTCCGAATGCTAGATCAGGGTGTTGTAAAGAACATCGAGAAGATAATAACGAACAGCCACAATACAAGATCGCGCGTTGTCAAATACTATGGGCGCAAGGACGCCAGCGTGCTTGGCGGAGGCATAGACTACAAAGATTACAAGAACAACGGCGACAAGAGGTATTTCTTCTATCCATCGAGAATATCGCCAAACAAGAGGCAGGAGTTTGCGATAAAGGCATTCAGCCATTTCAAGAGGCAGATGAAGGGCTACAAGCTCGTGCTTGCCGGATCAGTCTCGCAAGACAAGCTGTACTACAGTTATTACAGGAAGATAGTGGCGCTTGCTGATGCGGTAGGTGATGTTGCGGTAATGGCAGATCCTGATGACAAGATGGTAAAGCAGTTCTATTCGAACTGTACTGCTGTGCTCTACACGCCATTGAACGAGGATTATGGGCTTGTTCCGCTTGAGGCGATGGCAAGCTCTAAGCCGATACTTGCAGTTAATGAGGGAGGACCCAAGGAGACCATAGAAAATGGGAAGACAGGCATGCTTGTTAATGATGTTGAGGAAATGGGCAATGCGATGAAGGAGGTTGCCGAGAATCCATCGTTTGCCGAAGAACTTGGCAAGAGGGGCAGGGAAAGGGTCATGAAGAATTATTCCTGGAGCACCTTCTTCAAGGGTTTTGACAAGGCGCTGAAGGATGTGAAGAAGGGCAAGACTGGCAAGTAACTATTCGAATATCCTGCTGTTTGGCTTGGCAAAATTAGTCTTTAGGCCTTCTTCTTTTTGGCCGCTTCCTCCGCCTTCTTCCTTTTTTCCTCTTCCGGGTCGTTGAGAGATATAACATACTTCGAGATTACCTTTGATGCGAACTCTAGCACCTTCTTTATGTTGGCCTCCGTGTTTGTACCAGTGCATATCATCTTTCCGTTCTTGAAGAGTATTATTACCGCCTTTGGCTCCACTATCCTGAATATTGCGCCAGGGAACTGCTCCGGTTCATAGTCGACCGCTTTTACCTCCTTGGATAGGGCGTAAAGGTCTATGGTCGCATGAAGGTCCGCACTCACCACTATGTTCTGTATTGCTATCTTTGGGGATTTTATGGGACCCGTTATCTTCTTTTCGGTTTTCGCTTTTTTGGAAGCCGTAGCATCACCTGTAATAATATTTATATGGAAAGGTTTATATATCAGTTAAAGTTGCTGGTGCTATGAGTAAGAAAGTAGTAATAGTGGGTGCCGGAATAGTCGGGCTTACGCTTGCGAAGGAGCTTGCCATGCATGGCACTGATGTGCAGGTTTATGATGCAAAAAGAGATGTTGCGGATGGCGCAGCCAAGGCATCTGGCATATTCTCCATAAGCGGCCTGGGAAGGATAGGGATTGATCCTACACCCGCACTTGTCAACCGGTTGAATGGCGCGGTGCTGCATGCGGGAAGGGAAAAGCTTCGCGTAAAAGCGCTAGAGACAAAGGCCTATGTGGTCGATAGAGGATTGCTGGCCAAGAGCTGCATGGAATCAGCCAGGATGGCTGGCGCGGAGATAAAGCTTGGAAAGCGGTTCGATAGAGAGGAACTGCGTGCGCTAGGCTCAGACAAGGGCAATATCATCATTGGAGCGGATGGTGCAGTGTCTACCGTGGCTTCAGCTTTCGCATTTCCGAAGATAAATGAATACGTGCTTACTTACAAAGCGGAATACAGGAATGCTTTCGTTGAAGATCATAGCATGGCCGGGCTCTTCTTCGCCAATGACATAGCATACAGGTTCTTCGGCTGGTCCTGCCCTTACTCAAAGAACAGGATAGAGCTAGGATTGGGCATAAGCGACAGGGCGAAGATAAGCAGCACTGCTGCATACGCCAAGTTCGCCAAAAGCGAGATGGTGAAGGGCATAATCAAGAATGCTGAGATGGTGAATGGCTATGCCAGCATCATACCGCTTAGCAGCAGGCCGATAACCGTGAAGGATAATGTGATGCTTGTTGGAGATGCGGCGGGGCAGGTTAAGGCAACAACAGGCGGAGGGATCATATTCGGATGCTCATGCGCAAAGGTTCTGGCGCGAATCATAAGGGCAAACGCTGAGAAAGGCACCCCGCTGAAAGCCTATGAGAGGGAATGGAGGAAAAGGTTCAGCATGGATCTCAGGATGCATGACTTCCTTCACAATTACTACTCGAACCTAAAGGTCAGCAACATGGAGGTCTTCCTGAAGATATCCAAGAATCTTCGGCGCTGAGAAATTCTTCAGCGAGTACGGGGACATGGACAGGCCGAGCCTGATGTTCAAGAGGTTCTTCCTGAGGGGCCTTGCCAAATAGGATTTGGCATTCAGGTTCTGCACATTCTCTCAAGATGGAAGTTCAGAGCATCAGTATCTATCAGCTTCTGGGATTTGTTTACCATTTCTGTCGCGATTTTGGCCAGTGCTGTTGCCATTGGCGTTGATTTGTTCACATGCGTTTTGCTGCTGGTTGTCGCATAATCGCGCAGAGATATAAATCTTGCGCCGGTATTATTTGATCGGATCTTGAAGTTCACTGGTTCATAGAGTGGTGGCTGGGTTTGCAGCGCAAGTGCGATACAGTGTGCCAGATCGGCCTCTTTCCTTAGTACGAGTACTTATACCCAAACCGTAGCATTTATAATATGGGGACGTGTAGCGGTAAATGAATCGCTTCATATCGTTTGCTGTGAACTCTCTTTGTGTGGTAGTCATATCATCACTGATTTATTCTGCGGCGAAATGTATTTAAAACTGCACCAAGATGGGATTTATTTTGCCATGTACGGAAGATATATATAAACTAACTATACATAGTTAGTATAATTATGTATAATTGGTTTTAGTATGGAGAGGGATAGAACAAAGAGCCTGGATGGTTTAGCTGCCAGAGAACATGAAGGCAGGTCATATTTGCCGAAGTTGAGAAAATTCGTAGGGACGGCAGTTCTTGCCGTGGCTTTGGTTTCACCAGGCTTGCTGCGTGCGCAGCAACAGGAAACGGATAATGCGCCGCAGGTACAGACGCAGACGGCAAACACCAATAGTGGCGAGAAGCTCACCGGTTCTGTCGTGAGCACAACTCAGGATAATGCGAGTGGGATTACAGAGCAGGCTGCAACAAAGTTGACCTACAATCTCGGCAGCGTGGGTTCATTGCTTTTTGTTGGAGGATTGTCAAGCAAACTACCAGTTGTCGGGGTAGATCAAAATGGGTATGATCTTGGATTCATGCTTGAGAGCAAGGATAGAACCAGCTGGGAGAGGGTTACAATACTGAACGACTTTAGAAATCTCTCTTACGGTTTTGACCTCAATAGGCAATTAGTAAAGATTGGTGGGATCGGATTGTCGCTAATGGGCGATACTCTCTTCAGTTGATTTGGCGACCGACACGCGAAGGCGCACTGATGAGGGTGTTGGCGGCGGGATAAACTTCCTTACTAGCCAGAACCTGTTTGTCATCGTGTCGGATAGAGGAACAAACGAGGGCAGGCAAAAGGCACACTCCCAGAGGTTCGGCTATGAGTTTAAGGGCAAGAGAAAGCTTGGGGCATTTCTTGTCGACCATCAGAATGGCATGACTCCGGTGTATTCCGGATTCTGGGGATCGTCCAGTATGAGGTTCATAGGGATCTACGACCCTGAGAATGTATACAACACAAATGGAAAGGCAGGAGGAACCTTTGTTTCACAGCTTTACCTGTCACTTGGCAATGGAGGATTGCCGCAGTATACAGTAGGAGAGCAGCTATCCACGGAATTCATAGAGACCGCAAGGACAAACCTCTCCAGAATAAACAGCTTTGAGGATTTGTTCGCAGATTCGAGCAATACTTATAGAGCAAGCACTCCTCCATTGGCCTATCTGAACATACCCATAGGCCCCATAAGCGACTTTGGCAAGGTGAAGTATGATATAACTCCTGCCGACAGGTTCGGAAAGGATTACGACATATGGGACGGCTTTATGATTAGGGTGAAAAGAGGCATTGGGATTGGATTTATAGGAGACTTTACAAAGGACACTAAGGGCATCAACCATATAGGAGGTGGAGCTGGCATCAAGGTTTCGCTTGGGGAGGGGCGGATAGCTTACATCAGTGCGGCTGACCAGACCGCAAAACTTGCGGTGCTTAATGCCGGGATAACATTCTAGCGCTAGATGCCGAATATTGCACTGCTTGCGTTAGATGCAAGGGTTATCAGTGGCTGTGGGAATATGCCGAAGAGCACTATCACAGCCACGCATATAACCACTACAAGTGCGATGTATGGGCCCGCCTGAAGCCTCTTGGCCTGCTTCCTTGCATACATAGCATTTATCACCTTCGAGTAATAGTAGATGGAGATGAAGCTGTTTATGATGCCCATTACTGCGAGTACCGGTATGCCTGCGCTGAGTGCGCTTGAGAATAGCAGGAACTTCCCTGCGAAGCCTATGAGCGGTGGAATGCCGGCCATCGAAAGCATGAGTATAGCCAGCGATGCAGCGATGAACCCGTTCCTTGAGCTGAGCCCCGAATATTCGTCAATGTTCCTTATGCTGTTTGACTCAAGCCAGAGCACTATCGCGAATGCGCCTAATATCATGAATGCGTGCGCCACTATGTAGAATAGGCTTGCACTTAGCCCCGCCTGCGTCGCAACGGCTATTCCTATTAGTATGTATCCCGCTTGTGATATGGATGAGTATGCGAACATTCGTTTTACGCTCTTCTGCACAAGGGCAAGCAGATTACCGAAGAACATAGTTAGTATCGCAAGAAGTATGAAGATTCCAGAGAATGTGGCCCTGTATGCGAAAAGGACCACGAATAGCACCTCTATTATCGCAACGAATGCCAGCTTTTTGTTCACTCCGGCAAGAAGGGCTGTTATGTACGTTGGTGCGCCCTCATACACATCCGGAACCCAAAGGTTGAATGGGAATAGCGCAGAGTCGAATCCAAATGCGACTACAAGCAGCGCGAGCGCCATTAGGATGAAGTAGGTCCCAGCCATGCTGGAATTAGGCACAGCTGCGGTAAGGGCAAGCTGCGGATTGTATGGCAGGAGCATAGCGAGCGCAAATGAGAACATCGCGATTGAGACAGAGCTCATTATGAAGAACTTTACAGCTGCCTCGATCCTGTGCCTGCCTTCGAATAGTATCATGAATGCTGTTGTCACGGCAACAAGCTCAAGTCCCAGGAATATCGATATGAGAGAATTCGCGCATGCAACGGTTATCAGTCCTGTCATGGAGAATGCGAGCAGGAGCGATAGATTTATGTAATCCTTCGAGTAGGCGTAGGCGAGTATGTTCACCAGCAGCATTGCAATTGAGAATAGAAGCGCGAAAAGCATGGAGAAGGCATAGATGTGGAATATTCCGAATGCTGTGCCGTCGTAATTCGATGCAATGAGATAGGCAGATGACACTGCGATTATGATGAATAGCGCTGTGCTTGCGGCAGCCTGCACCTTCCCCTCTTTCAGAAATATACCTGCAAGCGCCACTATGACAAGTGCTGCAAGAGCTGCAGGAATAAGGAATGACACCGCAAGCTCAAACATTATGCATCACCATAGTTTCACCAGATTGAATATCAAGAATGGAAGAACCCCGAAGATTATAATTGATATTATCAGCGTGGAATAACCAATCTTCTGTGCAGGGCTTATAGGCTGCTCAATTGTTGAGTGCTCCTTTGTGGAGAGCATGGATTTGCTTACCACAAAATACAGGTATGCGCCCATTATTCCAATTGCAGCAAGCGGAAGCATTCCGTAGATGCCGAATGCCTGGAATGAGCCCGTGAATATGAGGATATCCGCTATGAAGCCGGGAGTAAGAGGCAGCCCTATCATCGCAAAGACACCGAAAATGAATGCGTATGTGGTTGATTGGGCATTCAGCACAGTACCTTTGAGGAATGAGATTCCGCGTTCGCCGAATATGTGCTTCAGCATCCCCACAACAAGGAACATTAGCGCTATGACAAGCCCGTGGGCAAGCATCAGATATGCGGCGCCGTATGTAGCAAGCGAGTTGTTTGCAGATATACCAAGAAGTATTAGGCCCATCTCCACTATGGTTGAATAGGCTATTATCCTCTTTAGGTCCTTCTGGCGCAGCATAAGCAGCACAGAGTAGAATGTTGATATTATTGCGAGAGCTGCGATGTATGGGGAATATTTTGCTGCTATGGGCAGCATTGAGAAAAGAATCAGCATACCAAACGCTCCGAACTTCGTCAGTATTCCGGAAAGAAGCATGGATCCGGATGTTGATGCCTCAGTATGCGCATCGGGAAGCCAGAAGTGCATCGGGAATATCGGCATGTTTATCATGAATGCAATTGCAAGAAGCAGGAATATCACCGGCTGGATTACTGGGGGTATGCTCGAGGCGTTTGCCATTATGTACGATATGTCAAATGAGTGCACAGGTGTGTATGCGTATATGAGCAGTATGCCGAGAAGCAGCAATGCGCTTGCGAATATCTCGTAGATCAGGAAGTTGGTTGATGCCACCTTCCTGTTTGCTGAACCCAGGATGTTTATCATAAGGAAGAGCGCTATGATTCCTATGTCCCAGAATATGAAGAAGAGCAGCAGATTTGCTGATGTGAAAAGCCCGACTGCAGCCAGCTGGAAGAGCAGGATCAGCAGGCTTGAGGTGATTTGGTTCTCCTTGTCAGGGTTTGCTGCGAGTGCAGCAACGAATAGAACTACAGATGACATCAGGAGAAGCATCAGTGGTATTATATCTATCCTGAATCCGAGCGTTACACCAAGCGATGGTATATACGCATACTGTTCGGATATGCTTGCACTTCCAGATAAAAGTGATGATGCGAGTATGCTTATTGCGAGAAGCATGTTGACTAGCGTTGCACCCAGCAGGATTTTCCTGTGATATTTCCTAAATACAAGCGCACCTGCTAGCGCTATTACCGGAATTAATATCATTATCAGTATTATCGGCACCATCATGAATCACAATAGAATTATAATCAATATCAGGACAAGTCCCACCACCAGTGCTGCTATGTATGTCCTTGTATCCCCGTTCTCTATCGCCTTTAACATCTCTGAGAAGGAGCCAACGTCTTTTGCTGCGGCTTTTATGAATCCATACACCGCATCGTCAAAGCGTTCAATTGCGGCCCCGATGATTCCGAAGGATATCGCAACACGTGAATAGAAATCATTTGTCATTTCGCTGTTGTGCAGAAGCTTGTGCATGATGCCGGTATTGAAGACCCTGTAATTCTTATGGTAGAAGGCATAGTAGGATATTGCGAATGCCGCAACAAAGAGCGCCAATGACACCATCACATCTACAGGGCCTATTATTATCTGCTGAGGATGGTACTGGAGCATGTATCCAGGAAGATATGGATACACCACCGCGCCGGTAAGCACGAGCAGTGCAGCTATGTAAACAGGTATCTTCATCGATTTCGGGAGCGAGGCGTGGACAAGGCTTGGCATTTTTCCCTTGCTGACCGTCTTCCGGCGAAGCGGTATGAACAGCCATCTGAATATGTATATGTTGCTGAAGAATGCAAAGAGCAGAAGAATTATGTAGACAGGAATGCCTGCTGCCGTCTCTATTGCTGCCTTTCCGAAGAAGCCGCTTAGCGGGAATAGGGCCGCAAGAGATGCGACCGCAATAACTGTCGGTATGAGTATGCTAGGATATTTCGCCGAGTTCTGGAGCTTTTCCAGTTCCTCCTCGTTGTTGTTTGTCCTAATTATCGATCCGGCGCTCATGAACAGCAGCACCTTGTAGAACGTCTGCACAATGAAGAAGAGTATCGCTGCTATTAGGGAGCCGGTGCCAAGGGCGATAAACATTAGGCCAAGATCTTCTATAGTCGAGTAGGCAAGCACCTTCTTTATATGGGTCTCGGCGAACGCGTTTGTTATCCCTATTATCGCTGTTATGATTCCGAAGACCATAAGCACCGGAAGCATATGATATGCCACAAAGAGCGGCAGCAGCACGGCTATGACAAAAACGCCAGCCTTGACCATCGTTGATGAATGAAGGAATGCGGATACCGGCGTCGGGCCCTTCATCGCATCGGGAAGCCATTCATGGAACGGGAACTGCGCGGACTTCGTGAAGGCTGCGAGCATTATGAAGATGAGTGCGACCGACATAGCCATGCTGTGGTCTGCGGCCTGTTGCAGTATTACTGCGAAGCTGAAGCTGCCGTAGGTGCTCCATATGATAAGTATGGCTGCGAGCATGAGTATGTCGCCAATCAGTATGGTAGTTATTGCCTTTCGTGCAGCGCCAGCCGCGCCATCCTTGTAGTACCAGAACCCAATGAGCAGATAGCTAGTAACTCCCAGGAGCTCCCAGCCAATGAACATTGTGATGAAATCCGCGGATAGTGCGAAAAGCATCATTGCGGACGTGAATATGCAGAGCTCGAAGTAGTACCTAGGATACTCGCTGCGCACATGCATGAATCCTATAGAGTATGTTACTATGAGGGGCGCTATGATGCCAACTATCAGCAGCAGGATCATGTTGAGCGGAGCTGTTGACGTGCTTATAACGAACTGGTAGCTGCTGATGCTGAACCAGTTGATCGATTGTATCTGCGATGGGCCTAGATACAGAAGGAATATCATAAGAAGCGAGATTATGCTCGCTGCCAATGCCACGTAGCCGATCAGCCTGCTCCCCTCTTTTCGCATGAGCAACGCAATGAATGCGGCTATGATGAACGGAACTATTACGAGTATTGCGAGCATGTCATCTGTTCCTCAATTTCGAGAGCTTTAGCAGATCAAGGTCTACGCCCTTTGCAGTCATGTACCTGTAGAACACTATTATCGCAAGCACCTCTACCGTGGCAGCAGACCATATTGCGAGAAGTAAAATGATAGTGCCTGGCGCCTGTGTGAAATAGAATAATGATACCGCAAGAAGTGTGCTTGCAGTGAGCGCAATCTCGACTGAGAACATCATTATCAAGAAATGCCTGCTTGCGAGTATGCCGCTTATTCCCAGTGCGAATATGCTTATGCTCATTAGTATGAAGTAATCCACTGCTATCATTTACCAGACCTCATCTTTTTCATCATTATTATTGAGCCGAATGCTGCCCCGAAAAGAACAATTGCCATAAGATAGAGCAGCGCTATATTCTGCTCTAGCATCTGTGTAAGCGAGAGTGTAGGGGTTGCGCTCTGCGACGGAACTATCGGGCTTGCGCGGAGAACGCCATATGCAAGAAGTATGAAGAGCGCAGCATAGGCTACAATGAAGATTTTAGGACTTGTATGCCTGAATTTAGAGTAACCTGCGGACGAGACACCCACGAATGCGTACGTAGCAACGCCACCAACCATTATGAATAGCTGGATAAGTGCAAGGAATGGCTGTCCCAGTATCAGGAAGAATACTGAATTCATGACGAATGCAGCCGCAAGTGCGATTACAGAATGTAGCACATCCTTGAATGTGTAAACGAGCGCGATTGATACTATGTCCAGTGCCGCTGCGATTACAAAAATGGCAGCCTCATAAGCCATAAAACACCATCATTCCAATTCCTCTGGCCTTTTTATGAAGTCTCTCCTATCATACTTCTCGAAGTCCGTATCCTTGCCTAGCACAAGGCAGTCGGTCGGGCACACCTCCTCGCAAAGTGCGCAGAATAGGCACCGCTCAAGGTTTATCTCGGGCATGAGCTTGGTTCCCTTGTCGGTAGTCTCGGTCTCGACCATGTTTATTGTCTGGTTGGGGCATATCCTAGCGCATGCCGAGCAGCTTATGCAGGTCTTCATGTCAAGCCTGTGTATTCCCCTGTAATTGTCAGAGAAGAGTTCCTTGTCCTCCGGGAACTCCAGCGTGGATGGGGGCTTGAGCACCTCCTCGGCAACCTTGCTTATCGGTTTAAGTATCATTTATCTCAACACTTGATTTATCTCACAAAAACTATAAATGTGACTAAAAGGTTCAGCATAGCCAAAGGCGTAAGGTATATCCAACCTAGCCTTAGGACATTGTCGGTGCGCATGCGCACACTTGTCGCCCTTATTATCACTATGAATATGGTTATCAGTAGGATCTTTGCCATCAGCCAAACGAATGCGGGTATCACCGCCGGACCAAGCCATCCCCCGAAGAAGAGAAGTACTATCAGCAGCGCGCCGACGAACATGCGCACATAATCGAGCATGAGAGCCAGCGCATAGTAAGGCGCGCTTACGTCAGTAAGCCAACCAGCGACAAGCTCGCTGTCAGCCTCCCTGAGGTCAAATGGAGGGCGCTCAAGCTCCGCAAGCATTACTATGAAGAATATGACTAGCCCGATAGGCATCAGAAGCGCAAACCAGTAGGTGCCCTGCGCACCGACTATTGCAGCGAGGTTGTAGCTATTTGCAAGCATGGCTACCGCCACTACCACAAGGAACATTGGCACCTCATAGCTTACCATGACCATCACAGACCTTTGGGCGCTTATCGACCCGAACTTGTTCCCGCTAGTCCAGCCCGCAAGGAATAGAAGAAGTGGCGAGAAGGATATCAGCACAAAGACCGCGAAGAGGCTCAGGGTTGAATCTATCCCGACAAATGCATTGGTGAATGGTATGAATGCCAGTATGAGCACGAATAGGGCCACAATTGCTGGAAGGATCATCTGGTAGAGCGGCTTGTCGGCACGGTCTGGCACTAGATCTTCCTTTGACATCAGTTTCACAAGGTCGGCAAGATTCTGCAGAAGGCCGAATGGCCCAACGTTGGTTGGTCCGTGCCTTGATTGGGCGTGCCCTATTATCTTTCGCTCAACCCACCCGAATATGTATGCAAAAAGGCTGAAGAGTATCGCGAGAAGTGTGGCGAATATTACGAATGCTATTAGGAAGGAAAGCGGCCAGAGCAGCGGTGCTCCTACATGCGTGGATAGCAGATTGTATATGAAATTGAAATAAGAGGCAATTGCTGGCGAGCTTATCTGGAACATTCAATTCACCATGGATTCCTTTTATTTTCATGACCTGTTAATGCAATTTGTAACGTATAGCAGACAGAATCTGCGACATACTCTTTTGGCATGCCCGTAGACTCATTAACGTTGATGATAATACTTGCATAATACAATTATCTGCCAAAGGCTTTATGTTGCTTGTATGTCACCAGGATATATTGTTGGAAGTATCGGATAATACTGCCTTATCCTTGTCCAGTATACTTGATCTGTTGCCCCATCTCCAGAATTCTCTACAGCAAAACCTATGTTCAGGGCTCCATTTGTACTTATTTGGTTCGAATTTAATGCGTTAAAATTTATAGGATTAGCATTAGTATTTGATAAACACAAAACCACTAATATTAAGATTATTGATAATTTAATTCTTAGCATTTTGCACAAATACATAAAAATTGTACACTACGAAAATATATAAAGATTTGTTTTGTATAATAAGTGTTTGCATGGCTAAACAGTCTTCAGGTTCGGGGAAAAGTGGAGACGTTACTTAATGCCGGCCAGCTTTTTTATAGTTATTTTAATAATAATAGGCCTTGTTTATCTACTTTACACCACCTCTTTTGGAATATATCCTTCGACTAGTTTACCAGGATCGTGTGTGGCACAAGTAGGATATGTTTGTAAAAATCCTAGATTAAACTCTAGCGATGGTAATTTAGCAGTAATGTTGGAACAGAATACAGGGTTGATTGGTTAAGTGCAAATTTTATATTCGCTACAGAAGGAGCGACTATAATTAATGGAGTACCATCGGTTTCTTTTAGTTCGTATCCGGCAAATACTTATTATTCAGTATACGGACTTGATTCTGGCCAATTTGTAGATATAACGCTTGCAGTTAATAGTAATTCTGTTGCTTTAGGTGCCCCTGCAACTGGGGCGATATGGGTACAGTATGCCACAAATAACCAGACTACGGCGTATGCAGAGATTGCAGCGATAAATATAAAGGCAACATAATTCCTGTTTAATATCACGCCTGCGCATTGGCTACTTTTATAATCCTATTGTTAATATAGTGTGATTGTATGCTGGGCGATGTTGCAAGGAAGATAATAGGCGAGGGCAGCGTGACGATTCGGGTTCGGCGCTCGGGAATGCTGCAGGTCCTTGTGTTCAGGATAAAAAAGGTGCCTGCCGGCAAGGATAACTATTTTGTTGAGCTCTTTGTTGCAAGAGTGATAGACATGTCAGAGTTGCAGCGGGTCGCGAACGAGACCGGTCTGCCTGTCGAGGCAGAAAACGGAACTGCCTTTCCGGAAGGAAAGGGCGCAAACGACTTTCTTGATCTGTAGCTTTAGGTGTAGCTGCTCAGTGCCTCATTTGTAACGTTAAGGAACCCGTTAGCTAATGCTGTGTTGCCATTCACCACATATGTGATGTTCAGGTTGTACTGCGTTATCGGAGCTGTGGATGTTATTGGGAGGTTGTAGCATGCGAGCTGGATGGGCGCTGTTTTGTTCGCCGGTATTGTCTGGTTTATTGTAGTGTTCGGGAAGCCGTTCGCAAGTGCGCAATTTATCTTGCTTATTATTATTGGGGAGTTGTATCTGTTGGTTAGGTTGATGTAGGCAGCTGTGCCAGAGTAGTTGAAGCTGAGGAATGCGCATACTAGCGATGACTGGTTGGTTATTGAGCAGCCATTCTCGAAGCCTGTTGTCCATACTGCTGATGTGGTGTTCTTTGTCAGTACGTTGATCAGGTTTGCAGCGTTCTGATGGGCGACAGTTGCAAGCGTGCTGTTTATGAGCGAATATACGCTAATGACATATTTTGGCAGTACCTCCGTTGATTTTACGAGCTCAAATGGTAGCGATACGCTGCTGTTCCTTGTTGGCACCACTACCGAGCATACATGTGTGCTGCCATTGTTGTATATCAGACCATAGCATATGTTGCCTGTAGTGTCTATCCCATTGATGCTGCTCGGAAGCTGACCTGCGCTTGTGGCGAAGAGCCCCACGCTGTTGTTGAACAGCCTTGTTTCGGAGAGGCTGCTGTTCGAATAGGAGAGTATGCCGCCTAGCGCTGTTGTATTCGTATAGTAGAATTCCGTCTGGTAGTTGGTAAGATTGGTGTTTGACACCAATGAATCATTGAAGAATGCACTTTCGCTGGAATTGAAGCTCTTTGAGGCAAAGCCTATGCATGTGCCGGAATTGCTGTTGTTGTAATAGCTTACGATCTTTGTCCAGCCGTTCGAATAGGAATCGCAGATGCTGAGCGTGTTGCTTATCCTTGTGTATGTTATGCTGCCGGATTGGCCTGTTCTGCTCCCTACGAAGCTCGATAGTAGCGTGCCTATATCTGACGCATTGACAGTTCCCTGCAGCCATACGGTATAGGCAGTGCTGTTGTTCGCATACTGCACATAAGCACCCTTCGCGTAAGCGACACCTGACGCAAGGTTCTCGAATACTTCAAGCATTACGCCCTGCGATGGGCCGAAGAGCTGGTTGAACAGTGATATATTGTACCTTTTTGCCACAGCGACACTGCTGTATGCACCGAGTCCTGAAAGGGTGAATTCCTGTGTTGCCGTTATGTTTCCGTTGGGAATTGATGAGTATACATCAGCGGTCTGCGGCTGCAGTATCTTTGAATTTAGGCTGCCTGTCATCTGTGACCTGTTTTGGACATTCAGCACATGTGCGGAATCGGCCACTGCCTGGAAGCTGTAGTTGCCTGATGATTTGTAGGTGTAGTTCCTGTAGAGTATGATGCTCTGATGAGCAGGTATTGATATTGAATTTGAGCTTACAGATATGCCATCAACGTAGAATCCTAGTAGCATGTCGCTTACCTCATTGTTTCCATTGTTGGTAATGTTTATGGCGAAATGCGATGTCTGGTATGGGTATACTGCGCCTTGACCAAGGCTGTAGAGTGCCACCTTGATATCGTAACTGCCGCCCATTGTTCCTCTGCTAAGGACAAACAGCACGGCCGCAACTATTATCACCGCTATGATTGCATAGATGATTATTTCCTTGTAGTCCATTTTACCTTCCCTTCAGTTCTTTTATCGCTATCTTGAGCTTCTCCCTTATCGGCATTATCTGGTAATCCAGATAACTGTCCATCCATGTCTCGGCATCATGCCTGTCGCCTATTCCCGGCCCAGAAAGATGGTATTTGCTGCTCGCGTTTGCGACTATGTTTGATTTTTTGAGCTGGAGCAGATGGTACCGTAGCGTTTTCTCGTTTATCGGGCCCCATGATTTTTCTATGTAGCCCATGAGTTCCTCAACATTTGGATCCTTCTTCTCAGCGAACTGGAAGTACAGGAGCGCATCAAGCACGGAAACGGCGCTTAGCCTTGACTCACCGGGGCTTATGACACCAAGCGAGAGCGCAAGCCATCTCACTATGGACCTTCTCGTCTCGGTGACCTCCTTCGTTATGCGAAGGTCCCTGAACGTCATTTCCCGTTCTATAAGCTTTGATTCGTTGACCTCCAATTAAGCACCAGAAGTAATTGTTATAGTATTTAAATTTAAATACGTTGTTGTATATATAGTATCAATAAGATTATTAGTCTATTTAAGAATTGTGATTCCTATGCCCGCTGTTAAAATAGAGACCCGATTTGAACCAGAAAGCCTGAAGGTGAACAAGAGAGGAGAAGCTACCATGTACTTGTCGGTAAGCACCGAGGAGAGTCATAAGACATATTGGTGCGAATGCGACATAAACGTGAAGTCGCCGCTCTCGCTTGCGCACGACAAGGAGCTGGACCTTGGCAGAACCAGAATAGGCATACTCAAGGGCAAGAAGACCATAGAGAAGCAGATAAAGCTCTACACCCGGCCCAACAACTACGCCGACACCTATCCAGTGAGCATAACCGCATATCTTTATGATGAGGAAGGTGCGATAGCAGAAAGGCTTGTCAAGGAGGAAGGCATCAGGTGCGAGCTGTAATCGTAGATCCGATGGCAAAAACCTATAGGATAAGCAGCGGAGATGAATATGTTGTTGTCACAATAGACGATGGAGGGGCCTACATAATAAAGGACATGGCATGGCGCAAGGTCTTTCTTACAAAGCACCAGGCCGAGCTGATGAAGTTCGGAATAGAGAATGTCATAAAAGGAGCATTCAGAAAAGAGGATGAGAAGAACATAAAGGTTGAGGAGGTCAAACAGTAACATCTGTGTGGTTATGTGCTGAGGTCGGGCTTATAGTCTGGTCACCACTTATCATACGCTGACCAATTACAATCGCACCGGAGAGTATGTTTACCTTGTCCAATACCGCGGTGAGCGGGCTTACGTATGATGCCTCTGAGACGTTTGCTGTGCTTTCCACAAAGCCACCTACAGGATTTTCATATGCTTCGCACATCTCCTTGCGGTTTATGTGCCTTGAGAATATTCTTGTTTGCCCGTCCAGCTCTATCTCTATTTTCAGCGTGTTCTGGCTTATTATTGTAGGATTAGTGAGCAGCTCTGGTATTGCATTCTCGTTTGCGATTGTTATGTGAGGCACCTCACTAGTCTCCATTCGCATGATAAGATGCTGGAGCCTCCCGTACCATGATGGCGCAACCGGAGTTCTTACCAGATGCAGAAGATTGCTTCCTCTTTGATCCAAGAAACTTCTTGTATGGCCAGTAGCCGTTGAATCATTCCCCCAAATGATGTGTATTTTAATCAATGGGTAGATTATTAGCTGTTGCTGTGTGAGAAAAAGCTGTGAAGGATGATTACTTCTTTTGCCTTGTCTCCTTCTTGTTTATCTTCCTTTTCATCAGGATTGCGTTCCTGTAGCACCTGTTCGAGCAGAAGTAGTTGAGCGTGCCTATCCTGTGCACGTACATCATTCCCGTCCCTTTCCTTATCTCCTGCTGGCAGTAGGTGCATTTCACGGAATCACTTTACCCTTATTTCCTTTGCCTCCCTGCTCGTGTCCGGGAGCCTTATCACGTCGCCTATCTTTATCGGGCCGAGGACATTTCGCCTTATTATCCTGCCACGGTCATTGCCCTCGAGTATCTTGCACGAGACCGAGTATATTTCACCTGAGATGCCGGTCTTCGCCTTTCTGTTGACGTCCACAATCTCCGCTAGAAAACCAGAGAATTGGGGTTTTTGTGGTTCGTCCGGCATCGTTATCACTTAGTATTATTCCTCCTTCGGCTTCTGCTCCGCCTTGTGCTCGGGCTTGTGCTCATGTTCATGCTCCTTGCCCTTGTTCTCATGCTGCTTTGGCTGAGCTGGTGCGCCTTTTGGTGCTGCTGATGTTGTGCCTGTTGTCTTCGCTATTATGTCTTTTATCGCATTTGCCGCGCTTCCCGCATTCTCTACGGCTACAGCGGTGCACGGAACATTCATTCCTATCGCCTTGCCAAGATCCTGCTTGCTTGGCACATAGGAGTATGGTATCTGCTTCTGCTCGCATAAGCTGGGTATGTGTATCACTACCTCCTCAGGCTCTACGTCGCCGGCTATGACAACAAGTGAGGCAAGTCCCCTCTCTACGCTCTTTGTCACTTCGTTGGCGCCCTTCCTTACAGTTCCTGACTGCTTTGCCATCTGCAAAGCCTCGTATGTCTTGGATACGACATCGCTAGATACCTCGAACTTCACATAAGATTTTGCCATAATAACACCGTCGGTTGTACTTCATCCAGTATTATTCCCTTTCAGGAAAAAGAATACTCAGAAAGTATTAGATTATAGATAGGTGCTTAGTATATTTAAACCTTATGTTACTTCCGCTTTTCCTGTCATTGGCGCGGTGCAATCCTTGTAGAAAAGGTTTAAATATCATGATGCACGCAAATAACTCTACAGCAAGTGGCTCATATGCACAAGCACGCAATTGGTTCGCAGAAAATGCTTTCTTCTTTCTTTAGCTTCGGCTATAGTGCTTCTGCAAAGGGCAACTTCAGCTTTAATTGGAAATATGTGCAGGGCGCACAGACTCCATAAATTGCTTCTTTTTGGTGGTCCATGTGCCTTGCATTACTATAGTAGCTGTGCTTTTCGCTGTTTTTGAGATAGCGTCAGCCAGCCTCATGCTTTTGGTGTGTGAATGAGTACGACAAGCCAGATTAGGGTATCGGATCTAAGATCCGCCACGGAGGTGGGCGGAGCGATAGCGGAAAGAAGAGCCGGGACTGCGGCTGCCGAGAGATTTATCGGGCAGAGGTTCGGCGAGGAGGCGCTTTCGGCCATGCTGCGGATCAAAGAGACAGTTGACGGACGACCTACCTTTGTCTTCTGCAGGCAGATAGCAAAACCTGACCTGCAGCACAACGCCATCTATCTCACAGCAAAATCGCTGGATTATTCGATGCTGACGCCTGAATGGCACAGCGACTTCCTGACCATGAAAAGAGGCTATTACAAAAGGACCTACGCCAAGCTGCCCCTTGCCGCAATGGGAAGGAATGGGATGTATATCAGGAACATAAGCCTGGTTGATGAGCCGCTATACGGCACGCGCCTGAGGGATGCAGTAGTGTCTGAAAGCGCAGTAGGTGGCTTCGTCGATGTGGTTAGGCGCATAGAGCCAGAGATAGCCGGAGCCCTGGAGCTGAGGGAGCATACGCTGCCGGAATTCCATCAAAGGCTAAGAGAGATCATAGAGGGCAAGGAGCAGCTTACGGTAGATACCAGCAGACTTGGCGAGCATGTGGCAGGGCATATCCTTAGAAATAAGTTTCATGTGCCTGGAATTGAGGCTACTGTTCATAGGATGGAGGATGGCGAAATGAGGATAGAGACGGTAGGTGGCCAGATGATGAACATAATTGTCTTTGCCATGCAGAACATGATACCGAACATGCTGCTTGCCGTAACAGACTGGAACCATGATGACCTTGAGATACGCAGAAGGTACCAGATAGGAGTTGAGTTCCTTAAGCAGAACGGGCTGAAGGCGCCTTTGCAGATATTCATGCCAAGCCTTGCCGATAAGTTGAAGGGGCAGGCAACGAGCAGCATCGTAGAGCTGGATTACATAACACCAGCAATAACCGGATTGGACGAGATACCAAGGCCTAAGTCTGATGGCAGCATAGGCGCAACATATATAGCAATGGGCAGTGCGATATTATCGCACATGATGAGGAAAAGGTGAGTGCATGAAAGTTCTTGAGTACATAAAGGGACTTGAAGGCTTTGCCCCCAGGACCTTGGACAGTGAGGAAAGGGCGAGGGCGTACATAGCCGAGAGGCTGAACGGTATGGGTCTTGACTTTGAGACGCAGAATTTCAGGAACTGGCTTCCTGAATTCAAAAACACATACCTTAAGGCCGATGGGAAAAGCATAGAATGCATGCCAACAGCATTCAGGAGCGGCAGCATTGATGAGAAGAACCTGATAAGCTCTATGGCAGTCAGCGGAAGGTACTATGAGGAGCAGAACATAAACTTCAACCCCTATTCGGATTGCTTCTCGCTCGCAACATTTTACAGGGCGCCATCCGTTGCGATAAAGAGATCTGATGTGAAGCGGGTGCTTGAAGCGGAAGAGATTAACGGCAATGTGGAAGTGACAAAGAGACAGCACAGCTGTGCCAACCTGATTGTTGGAAAGATGGAAAAACCGAAGAACATAATCATTGCGCATTACGATAGCGTGCTTTCTGGAGCGTTGGACAACGCATCGGGAGCTGCGGTGCTGCTCGAACTCGCGTCGCAAGGTGCAGGAAGGGAGAATATGCTAATATTTTCGGGATGCGAGGAGCTTTCCTTTGATGAGCCGATATATTGGGGGAGAGGTTACCGTGCATTTGAAAGCGGGTTCCACAAGGAAATGAATTCAGCAAAGAGCATTGTAGTTGTAGATATGCTTGGTTCGAGTTCGCCAGGAATTGTCAAGGATAGCAGGACAAGGCTTGCCGCATTTCCGATAAAGGATTCGAAACTGTTCAAGAAAGCCAGAATAGTTTCAGTGAAGGGAAGGGAGTGGATGGCATTTTATCATTCGGCAGAGGATAAGCACACGAACATAAAGGAAAGGTATTTGGTTGAATCGCTGGATTTTATAAAAGGGCTTGTTTGATGGAGCACGTAGCCATAATGAAAAAATCCTGGGGATTGACACCCAAGCTGCTTTCAGGAGAGAAGAGCATTGAATCAAGATGGTACAGGTCAAAATATCCGCCGTGGGATAGGATAAAAGCTGGCGATACTGTCTACTTCAAGGATTCTGGAGAGCCAGTATCCGTAAGCGCGATGGCATCTAGAGTGTTGCAGTTCTCCGATTTAACTCCAGATAGAGTAATGGAAATATTGAAAAGGTACGGCGAAGCTGATGGCATAACTAAGAACGAGATAAAAGATTACTTTGAACTATTCAAGGACAAGCACTACTGCATCCTCATTTTTCTGACGGATGTACAAAAGGTAAAGCCGTTTCAGATAGACAAAACAGGATTCGGAGCAATGGCTGCCTGGATAACTTCTAATAGACTAAGGAAGATTTGAATATGTCGCTATGGGAATTGCATAGTTTCGGAATCGTATTTTGATGCGATTAGGATCTTACCAGTGCCTTTTTCCACAGTGCCAATTACTTCTGCCGGATAGTATTCTCTAAGTATATCTAAAGCGTATGACGCCATCCTTGGATCTATTGCAATAACATATCCTATGCCGTTATTGAATTTCAGGTACATGTCTTTTGTTGGAATGGCAAATTCTTCCTTCATGAATTGATATATCGGCTGGGGATGGAGTCTATTTCCTTTAGTTATTATGATGTCAATATCGGGATTGTCTTTTGGTATAAGTTCACTAAGTTTTGATAATCCGCCGCCAGTTATGTGGACCATACTGTGTATGTAATGATTTGCACGTTCTGCGCTGCCAGTAAATTCTCTTAACATTTTCTTTATTGCTGGTAGATATAATCTAGTTGGTATTGTAAGTTCCTCTCCGATAGTCTTTCCATTTGAGTGCCATGGCGTTTTGTCAAGTAGATCATATTTCCTTAGAAGAATGTCCCTGACAAAAGTATAACCATTTGAGTGCAGACCGCTGCTTTCTATGCCAATAATAAGATCGCCAGGTTTTGCAGCTTTGCCTATCTGGTGCCCTTTCAGAACATAGCCTTCTCCAGATATGCCAACTTCAAATCCCTTAAGCGTGTTTATGATTGCCGTTTCACCACCGGTGATTGCAATATGATTAGCCTTTGCAAGAGTTACAAGCGCGTTCATTATTCTCAGTATCTTTTCCCCGTTTTCTTCCTGCATTTGGATATGATCAAGAAAACTCCTTGGGGTATATCCGCCTTCTATTAGATCATCTGCAAACATGCAGAATGCATCCTTTGCGCCATGATGTTCAGTGTTCATTTGATAATGTATCCATGCTTTTGTGCCTATGCCGTCATTTGCATCTTGCTTGTAGCGTGTTCTGACAAAATCAGGATCTATTTCCGTTTTGAACCTCTTGCCTTCTGGGGTTGTAATGAATGGGCCCTTATCGAAATGTGTTGTCCTTATCAGTGCTCTTATGTGTTCGTTGAATGGTTTTGTTGGATCGTAAGCGCTCTGTGCGCTGTTGGTTCGTATGGACAATTTATACACCAGGTAAATATTATTCGAGGAACTGCTCTGGCTTTGGCGGTTCTTCCGGCTGCCCCTTCCTCTTCCTGATCTCCCTTACTATCTTGTTCTGCAGCTCTCCCGGAAGCTTCTCGTATCCGGCGAACTCGTAGTACCATATCGCTCTTCCCTGAGTCACTCCCCTCAATGAGTTTGAGAAACCTTTTATCACTTCAGATACTGGAAGCTTTACCTTTATTGACATCTGATCCCTGTCCTGTTCTATTCCCTGCACCTGCCCTCTCTTGCTTTGGAGCAGCGTTATAACATCAGACATGTATTCTTGCGGAACATTTACAGTGAATAACTGCTTCGGCTCGACCAACGAGACTCCAGCTGTAAGCATTGCTGCGTATATTCCCCTTTTCATCGCGGGTATTATCTGCGCCGGTCCTCTGTGTACTGGATCCTCGTGGATGGTTGCATCCATTATCTTTACAAGCACTCCTGAGCACTTCTCCCTTGCGAGCGGGCCGTCCCTTACAGCCTCGTTGAATCCGTCTACCAGAAGCTCCATTACCTCGTTTAGGTATTGAACTCCATGGCTTGCATCCGCAAGTATGCAGTTGTTCGATACATATACAACGTTCTTAGCCAGTCGGCCTTTCCATTCCAGCATCTATCATAGCATTAACGGCAACAATTCCCTTCGGCGCGCCGTCCCTTATGGAACCTGCATCTAGCGCGGCAAGTATTGATTCCTTTAGTGGTTCTACTTCTATGTAGAACTTTGTGTGCCTGTTCGGCGTCTTGCTTTCTATCGGCCCGGCATGCTTCTCTATGGTTTCGTGGTAGACAACTATGGGCTCGCTTGTTGTTATCGGCACCATGAACTCGTCCCTGAGCTTTGTCTCTATTATCTCAAGGTGCAGCTCCCCCATTCCACTTACGAGGTGCTCTCCCGTTTCTTGGTTTATCTCTACTTTGATTGTCGGGTCCTGCTTTGATAAGACTCTCAGCGCCTCTATGAGTTTTGTAGTGTCCCTTGAATCCTTTGCCTCTACAGCCTTTGTGACTACAGGCTTGGAGTAGTGGGTTATCTGTTCGAATGGCTCTATCTCTTCCTCACTGAGCGTGTCCCCTACTGATATATCTTTTAGTCCAATTAGCGCTGCAATGTTTCCAGCTGGGAGTTGTTCTACAAGGACTCTGTCCTGACCCATGTATATACCTACCTGCTGCACCTTCTGCGGGTTTGCCCTTCCCGATATGTGGAATTCCACACCCTTCTTGACCATTCCGGAGAATATCCTCCCCACGGCTATCTCGCCGCTGTGCTGGTCGTAAACTATGTTGAATACCACTATGTTTGTTTTCGCGGTCTTGTTTACATCAAGCATCGCCTGCCCTGCCACTGTTGTGATGTCCCCATGCCATATCTGGGGTATCCTGTACCTCTGGGCTACGTTCGGTGGCGGAAGATGGTCGATTATCATCGCAAGGACAGCATCGTCTATAGGTGCTATCTCCTGCAGTTTCTTTATCCCCTCCTCGCCTTGGGCGCTGTATTCGAATACCTGCTTGAAGTTTATCTTGTACTTGTCCATGATGTACTTCGATACAGCCCATCTGTCATATGCTGAACCCAAACATACGCTTCCATTTTCTACGCTTACCTTCCACTTGCCCATGAATTCCTCCGGGACGTATTGCTCGATAAGCTTGTTTATTCCCCCTATCAAATCCTGAAGGCGCTCGAATGTCTGCTCTGGCGTTAGCCTGAGTTCTGTGAGCAATCTATCGGTCTTGTTTATGAATAGTACAGGCTTTGCCTTCTCCTTGAGTGCCTGTCTGAGTACAGTCTCGGTCTGTGGCATTACCCCCTCTACCGGATCCACCACAAGAACAACTCCGTCTACAGCCCTCATTGATCTTGTTACGTGCCCTCCGAAGTCAACGTGGCCTGGAGTATCGATAAGATTTATTATGTAGTCCTTTCCCTTGTAATCGAAACCCAAGGAAATGTTTGCCGACTTGATTGTCATTCTTCTGTCTTTTTCTATGGCCTCGAAGTTTGTGTAGAGAACATCCCCAGATACAGCCTTCGATATCAGGCCAGCCTTTACAAGAAGTGAATCGGTAAGTGTCGTCTTTCCATGGTGGACGTGGGCTATTATTGCGATGTTGCGTATGCTTTCTGGATTGCCCATAAGCTTCTGTATTTCATCCACTATGTATTCCTTCCTTACCATAAAAACCAGCTTACTTCGCGCTCCTCGCCATTCTTTCTATCTCATTCTTGCGCTTTATCGCATAGGAATTAATATCATTGTTCGCGGCCAGTATTATCTCGTTCGCAAGAGTGTCTGCTATGCGTTTCTTGCTTGCGAATGCGCCTATTATCGCTGCGATTGATACATTCCTCAACGCTATGTCAAGACGTCTGCTAGCGCTTATGTCAACCGCAACATTTGATTTTATTCCACCATAAACCACTCTTGTAGTATCCTCTATTGGCGCGCTGTTCTCCAGCGCCTTTATGAACATCTGCAATGGATTCTTGCCAGTCTGCTTGTTTATTATCTCGAATGCTGTCTCGATTATGTCCATTGCCTTGAGCTTCTTGCCCTGCAGTCTCCCCTTTGTCCTTATCACGTGCCCTCCGACCTTTGAGCCTGTGCCACCCCTCATAAGTGAATTGCAGAGGCGTTCCACGATATTGACATTCGCCTTTGAGAATGATTTCTGGCTTCCTCTCCTGTATGTTACAGGATATGCAAGCGGCTTCAGGTTGATGTAGTTCTTTAGGCTTAGATCCTGTATTTCTATGCCGTAATCATACTTGTCGAATAATAGAGTTGTGATGGTCGATGCCATTGAGACCTTTTGCCCTGATGATGCGCTGGCCATGCCTTCTGACTCGGGACCTCTCTGCTCCGCCCTTTGCGCGGGTCTTGGTGCCCTTGCCTTCTTTTGTCTTGAATCAGTATTATTTTCTACAGCAACATTAGGTACTTCTGCATCTGCCACTTGATCATCTCTTTGGTTTCTCCATCTTGCCTGCGCGGACGCGCTGTATGTTTGCGCCGTTCACTTCCACTACCTTGTATTTCATTCCAGGTATGCATCCCATCTGTCCTCTCTGGGATCCGCCGAGTCCTTCTATCGTTACCTCGTCGTGCTCATCAATGAATCCTACAGATCCATCTCCTGGCACAAATGCGCCGACTACTGCCCCATTCTTTATTATCTGAACGCGAACGCATTTTATCTGCCCTGAGTGCGGTTGCTTCTGGCCTACCGCAAACTTCTGAAGCACGAGTGCCTTTGCCCTTGGCACTGTTCCCATAGGGTCGTATTTCTGCTTGAGCTTCAGCATCTTCCTCTTCAGCCATTTCTTTAGCAAACGCTGGTGCTTTCTCTGCCTGACAATTTCCTTGCTGCGAATTCACCATTTGGCAATAAATCACTCAATATTAATCCTTTAATATATTTGAATTTCCCGGCTCTATTACTGATAGCACAGAGACTGAATAGGGCTTTCCGCAGATCGACGCCTAGATCCATGGATGTTCCCTCGAATATGTCCACCTTTATGCCAGAGAGCTTTGCGATGTGCATCATGTCGCCCATCCTTCCGCTCTTGTTTTTCGAGGCTATCACTATAAGCTTTCGCTGATTTGGATAGTATGGATTTGGATGTTCCGTTCACTCCTAAGGCTACCTTGCCGCTGTCAATAGCTAAACGTATATCATTGGACAAATCTGCCATGGAATGCACTCACGCCTTTGCCAATGGGCATAAGGCAGGTTTAAATAAAACAGACTTAGAGTATTATAGCGGAAAGGTATATAATAATTCACTTGGTTAAATACGCATGCGAATATCCAGAGCCCAGAGCGCAATAGAATATATCACTACCTACGGTTGGGCAATTATCATAATAATGGTCGCATTCGGCGCGCTCTACGCGCTTGGCGTCTTCAACATAGGCACCTATGAACCGGGGCTCTTCCAGGTTCCTGCCAGGTTTTCAGGCCCTATGGACCGGGAAGCAGGCAGCTCATCCAATTGCAAGGATTATGCAACAGCGAACCTCCGAAGTATGTCGCCTTTTTCAAGGCTGCGACGCAGCAGCCCATAGAAGCAACTAATTCCGTCATATACAACACATCGGCAACACAGTTTACCGCTTCTGCATGGGTAAAGCCAACACAGTACGGAACATACGGATACATATCAAGGGCAACCGCATCCGGAAGCATTGGCTCGTACCTGCTCCAGCTCGCACCCGGAACAAACAATGAGGAGAAGCCTGGATTCTACCTTACCAATGCTGGCGCGTGGTATTACGGCAACTCCGCAATACCACTCAATGTCTGGAGTTTTGTAGTAGTTACATTCAACTCTGGCAACGTCATATTTTACATCTACAACGGCACGGGGATAGGAGGCAGCATATCAAACACGGTCGCATCAGCAAGCTCCATACAATCGTCAGCCTGCACCATTGCCATAGGATTACAGGGAGGCTGCGTGGCCGGAGACGGTGAAGGAACAAACCAGTTCATAGGCGCGATGTCAAATGTGCAGCTGTACAATTCAACTGTTTCGGCAAACACGATAAGGCAGCTTGAGATAGAGGGACTTGGAGGTGAGCCGATAACTATCCAGAACCTCATAGGATGGTGGCCGCTTAATGGCGACACAAAGGACTATAGCGGTAATGGAGACAGCGCGGCCTCAAATGGGATAATATTCGAATCGGGACAGGTCAACACTGCTGGAGGAAGCACGATAACAACAGTGACATCCACATCCTTAACTACTACAAGCACCACATCCGTCACGACATCGACCAGCAGCACCACGTCAACAACATCTACAACGACCATTGGCACAACAACATCAACAACAACATCCACTACCACTACAAGCATAAACCCATTGACAGCGACACTAGCCGCGTCGCCGACTTCGATAAATCAGGGAAGCAACACGATGCTGACTGCGACATGGTCTGGCGGCACTGCACCTTATTCGGTTAATCTGTTCACATCGAATGCGATTTGTGGAAACCTTATACAGGTAAACTCGATAGGCTCTGTATTCGGCACAACATGGCCATTTATAGAATTACCTGCAACAACCACCAATTATTGCGCGTTTGTGCAGGATAGTGAGGTCACACCACAGAACACCTACACAAATAATGCGCTGGTTATTGTCAATATAGTCACAACAAGTTCAACGACAAGCACGTCAACATCGCTTTCCACCACATCCACAACATTGTCAACTACAAGCACGTCGCTCTCCACAACCTCGACATCACTGTCAACAACAAGCACAAGCACCTCAAGCTCAACCAGCACAACAATAGGATCTGCGCAGTGGACCGCTACAACCAACTACCCGTTGTCGGGAGGTGTTGCCCGCGGATGGTGCGGCCAGTCGTCAGGCTATGTCTACTGCGTCGCTGGATACGACCCGCTATCATACTCTGGGCAGGTCAGTACCTACTATGCACCGGTGCAGGGCGATGGTAGTCTTGGGGCATGGATCGGCACCAATGCGTATCCACTGCCTGTAGATTACAGCAGCTGCTCCATCTATTCGGGATATATCTACTGCGTAGGCGGGTATACATCAAGCTACCAGACCGTCAGCTACTATGCGCCAATATTTGGCACCGGCGGCATAGGCGCATGGACAGCAACGACAAGCTATCCGACAGCCATAGCCTATCAGTCATGCGTCCCGTACGCAAGCGGTGCCATAAACAACATATACTGCGTAGGCGGGTATACAGGTTCTGCCTTCCAGACCCATTCATATTATGCACCGATGCTAGGCTCCGGTGGGCTTGGGGTTTGGACTGCCTCTGGGACGACTACGGCAAGCAGCGAATGGCCTGCCTGTGTCGTAGGCTCTACTGCAATCTACTGCGTGAACGGCGCTTATTCGGGCAACAAAATCCAGAGTTCCATAATACAATCAAGCGGCGCGTTTGGCTCGTGGGTTACCTCCGCAAACACTTATCCATGGATGGGCTCGTATGTAAACCCCATCTGCGTTACCGATAGCACCGACATTTACTGCATAGCCGGATCCAACAATGCAGGCCTTGGCATAAATAATGATTACTGGGCGTCGATAGTTGGCAGTGGAGTTGTCGGAACGTGGAGCGCACCTGCGCTTACCTCATATCCGGCAAACACCTATTTCCAGATGTGCACTACGTATAACGGGAACGCATACTGCATAGGCGGAGTGCCCACATACACCAGTGTGTATTATGCGCCGCTCTCCGCGTTAGGATGATGCCACATCATAAGAACAGGGGATTGCAGCCTAATTCACTACTGTAGAATTGCATCCAGCCGGTTCTGTGAAGCTGTTGCTTAGGACAAGCTTGAGATATCCAAGATATGGTATTGAGGCGACTACCTTGCCCTCCACAGATGATTGGTTTACGGGGTAGTTGTCGTACTGTATGTCAAGCCCCGCATTGTTGTCACCCTTCGTAAGCACGGTGTAGTTTCCGCTTGCGTTTATTATCGCGTAGGCCCTGTGGACTATATAACCGTCGCCGAGCTGGTAGAAATAGTCTTTGGGGACTGTTGCGTATACTATTACGGAATTGTTTTTGTCTCCGGTTATGGTAGTGCCGCTTATCGTGACTGATGTTGTGTAGGCCTCGTTTTCAGTTGTTCCGTTGTCGAATTTTATCTGCGCGGTGCCACAGGCGTATTGGATTGGATTGTTGCTTTCGTAAGAATATGGTACTATCTCGCCGCCGTTTGCCCCGCTGAAAAGCCCTACGGAATAGCCGGGAAGCACAATGGATGATACAGCTATCCGGCTGCCTTCCTGCTCATATGCAACGCATGAGAGGAATTCATTCTGCGTTTCGGATTTCAGCACGGCGTAGCTTGATGCGTTCATCTTTACTATTGGTGCCTTTATGTTCGTGATGTTGCTGACCCCTTGCAGCAGTATGAGGTCGCCCCTTTTGAGATTGGGGAGCATGCTGCAGCTCGGCACCACGTCAAGCGGATAGTTGGTATGCAGCAGCGCCTTGAGCGAGAACCAGAACACAACGACTATCAGGATTGCGGCAACTATCTCTATCACATTCCGCTTGAAACCTTCCTCCTTTATCCCGTTCGTTATCTCCAGTATTATCAGTATGACTATTACCATGAAGAGCGCTATTCCTAGTATGGCAGCCAGCGCGCCGTTCCGCTGGAATAGTATGAAGAGCACAAACATGATAACAAGGGCTACGTAGATCGGGAGCGTGTTTATTCCCTGCTTGCCCTTCTTCGAGGCCTTCTGGTTTTGATGCTTGATAGCCAACTCAGCACCTAGTTAGCTCTTGCAACGCTCTCTGTAGGAGTTAGCTGCAGCCCCACGGCCTTCGATTCGCCGTTCCTGTGCACTATGCCTATTGCCGCATCGGTTGCGGTTATTAGCGAGTCGTTGTGGCTTATCACAACGATCTGCGAGCTTCTGCTCATCTCCTTCATCAGCCTTGAGAGCTTCTTTGAATTCTCCTTGTCAAGCGAGAAGTCTATCTCGTCGAATATGTAGAACGACATCGGGCTGTGCGCCTGTATGGCGAATATCATCATTGTCATCATGAGCGTCTTCTCCCCTCCCGAAAGCGCCTCCACATTGCTGTTCCTGTTCTTCGGGGAGTTTATTATCAGCGAAAGCCCGGAATTGAACGGATCCTTTGGATTGTCAAGCTGCATCTGTGCGCTGCCCTCGAAGACATAGCCGTAGAGCTTCTTGAAGTGCGCATTTACATAGTTCAGCGTTTCATTGAATATGTTGAGCTTCTTTGATTCTATCTCGTTTATCATTGCTATTATCGAATCTTTTTCATTGCCTAGCACGGCAAGCTTCGACTTTGCCTCGTCCACTTCCCTCTTCTTCGCGCCGTACACTTCCGGTGCCTTCAGGTTTACTGCACCGAGCTTCTCAAGCTCGTTCTTTGCTATCGCCCTTTTGGCCTCAAGCTCTCCCATCGCAAGCTCTTCAACCGATTCTACATTCTGGTAGGAGAGAAGCTCTGCCTTTATGTCGTTTATCCTTGTCTGTATCTGCACCTTTCTCGTCTCATTCTCGATGATGTCACGGCCGGTCTTGTCAAGCTCACCCTGGCATCTTCCGCGCTCGTTGGCAAGCTTCGCCATCCTTGCGTCAAGATCCTGTATCCTTTTGTAGAGCTCCTGCGAGTTGGCGTCGGACTTGCCCATCTTCTGTTGCAGCTCCGCCTTCCTCTTTGAGAGCCCCATCATCTCGCTGTCGAAAAGCGCAAGCTTCTTGCGTGTCTCCTTGCCCTCTTCCTGCCTTGAGCCTATGTTGGTCTCTATCTCGGTTATGCGCGCGCTTCGCATCTCGCCTTCCTTTGATAGCTCTGCCATCTTTATCTTGAGCTGTTGCACCTCCTCGCGGAGAGCCTTCAGCTTGCTCATCTCCCCCTTGTCGACTTTTCCTTTTGATTTTTCAGCGTCAGGATTTGTAGTGGCATATATCTTCTCGTTCTCGCCCTTCAATATGTTTAATTCCTCGAGTATCGTGTTGCGCTGTGCATCCAGGCTAGATCCTGACGCGGATACTTGAAGCGCTCTCTTCTCCATTTCCGAAATCCTTGATTTGCTGCCGTCAAGCTCCTTTGAGAGCGATGTGGCAAGTTCCTCAAGGTGTTTTATCGTCACCGTGCTGCTAAACCCTTCCGTCTGCTGCGATGCCAGCTCCTTCCTCTTATGTTCCAGCATGGATTTCAGGCTTTCAAGCTGCGCGGTTGCATCCTTTGCCTGCTGCTCCAATGCCTTCAGCCTCGATTCCAGGAGCACTGGTGATTGCAGGCTTCTTGACATCCCGCCCGTTATTATCCCGGAATTCTCAACAAGGTCACCATCAAGAGTTACGAATCGCCCTCTTCCGAATCCTATCTGCTTCGCCTCATCTATGCTCTTTACGACATAAGTGTTTGCGAATATGTAGTTGAATGCGGGTTCGAACCTCTTCTCGAACGTCACATGGTCGATGAGTCTGTCAAGTGATTTGTTCTGTTCCTTGTAGCTCGTGGTTAGGTCTTTTATCGGTATGAATGATGCCCGCCCAAGCTGCTTTGACTTGAGCAGTTTTATCGCTGTGTCTGCAACCTCAGCCGATTCCACCACAAGATAGCCGAGTCTGCTAGTTGCCGCGGCATTGATCGCCATTTCGTACTTTTCGTCGTAGCTGCACAGCTCGTAGGCACGTCCGTAGAAGCCCTTCTGCATGTTTCTTTTTAGTGCATCGTTGATTCTGTCAGATCCGCCTCCCGACACGGCTATGCGTTCCCTTAGGTTTACGCGTTCCTCATAATTAGTGTCAATCGTCTTCTGCTGCTTCTGCACTTCAGATGAGATAGCTTCAGCCTCCTTCCCGAGAGAAATGATGCCTTCGTTCAATGATGATAGTTTTTCCCTGTGCGACTTTATCTCCGCGGCCAGTCTATCGCTCTCCGTAGATTTTGCAGATATCTGCTCCTTCGCAACCTTTATCGATTTTTCTATGTCATCCTTTGCAAACTTGTTCTGGAGGAATTGCCTTGAGAGCTCCTCCTCTTTCTGGTAGAGTTCGTCGATGCGCTTCTGGTTCCTGCTTATTGTGTTTATCTGTGAATTTTTACCCGCGTCATCCTCGTAGATTTCTTTCGAGGAAAGCTGTTCGGATTTTCCGTCGAGCTGCTTCTTCAGCGCTTCGATGCTTGCCGTTCCATCCGTATTTTCCTGTTCCAGGCGCTTGAGCTCCTTTCTTGACTGCGCAAGCTGCGCCTCGGTCTCCGCAAGCCTTTCCTTGAGCGATTTCGATTCTGTTTCCTTGACTGCAAGCTCCCTGTTTATGTTCTCAAGAAGTTTGTTTGTGCTGCTCAGCTCCACCGAACGCTCATTGAGGGTCTTTGCCACAGCCTCCTTGGCGCTCGTCAGCTTCTCCAGCGCAAGCGAAAGCTCGCTTACTCTTAGGTTTGATTCCTTCCTCTTGTCCTCGGCTTCGACAAGGCCCTTCGCCGCTGCATTGAAGTCTGATTCCGCCTGTCGCTCGCTGTTCTTGAGTATGGTGTAGCTTATGCGTTTCACGGTATCTGCGAACTGCATGTACTTTTCCGCATCTTCCTTCTCTTTCTCGAGCTGGTCAAGGAAGCCCCTGCGCTCGTTCAGCACTATCCTCGCATCGTTCGCCTTCTCTTCTACCTTCTCGAGCTCCTTCATCGCCACCTCTTTCTTGTCGTTGAATTCCTTTATGCCCGCTGCGACGTCTATGAGTTCACGGCGCTCCCTAGCGTTTAGGCTCATCATGGACGAGACCTCACCCTGCGCTATTATGTTGGTGTCGTTTATCTCGCTGCGGTAGGCCCGAAGGACCTCCACAACCTCCTGGCGCGTCGCGTGCTTGCCGTTAAGCCTGTAGCCCATCTTGTTGTTGGACTTGATGATCCTTGATATCTCGAGAGGGTTGTCGCCTCCGAAGGCTATCTTCACGTAGGCCCTCTTCACGCCATCATCGTTCTTCGGCTTTGCGAAGCTGTTTATCAGAAGCGATGTGTTGGAGACGCGCATCCTCTTTAGCGAGCTTTCGCCAAGCGCGAATAGCAGCGCATCGCAAAGATTAGACTTTCCAGAGCCGTTCGCTCCGACAATGCAATTAAAGCCCTTGCTGAATTTTATGTTTGCGTGTTTGAAAGACTTGAAGTTATGGATTATTATGCTGTCTAGGTACTGCATCAGCACACCGGGTCGTCATACTATTTGCTTAAGGGGCTTATTTATTTGTTTGCTTGCACCATTTTTGCGACATGTGCAGCGCAACTATTGATTCTATGTGCTGCATGAGCAGTATTCCGCATATCCTGCCGCGCCTTGTCACCACAGCTATGCCGCTTTCCTCAAGTTTCATCCTGTCTATTGCATCGTAGAGTGGCGCATTGTCAGCGATTGTGGGCATTTCAACCCCGAGGTCGCCTATTGTAAGTTCGGCAAGCTTTGTTTTTGGCGTCCGCTGAAGCAGCGTGTTGGAGAGCATCTTGATCTTTCCGGCCTTGATGAAAAGAACAATATGCGCATTACTTTTGAGTATTTTCTTGTACAGCTCACTGATCCGCGTATCGCTTTTCGTGATTATGTAGTTCTTTGTGGTTGCATCCTTTACGCGCAGGTCGGATATGCTGTCCTTTATCACAGCTGCCTGCAGTTCGGACTGCGCGCCGCTGTATATTATAAATGCGATCACCACATCGAACAGCACAAGGATTTCCTTGTATGTGATAGAGAAGTTTGGAGAGATGGCAGCATACACTATTGTCCCGGCTACGAATAATACGGTTACGACGTTGCTTGCATTGAATGCCACCTTTGTAGCCGCGAGGTAGCTTCTTGTACGCTGCAGATAGCTGCGCAGCGCCCTTCCCCCGTCAAGAGGCAGCCATGGCAGCAGATTAAAAACTCCAAGGAATACGTTCAGTATGAAAAGCGTTTGCAGTGTTGTCCTTATTATCCCGGCTGGGGCGTATATGTTGGCTATCCCGAAAAGCATCGCTAGAAGCAGGCTTGCTATCGGTCCGACTATGGATATCTTGAATTCTATTTCCGGCTTCAGATTCGCCGTGTCTATTATCGAGCCCCCGCCCAGCGGGTAGAGCACTATCTTCTTCACCCTTATGCCATCCCACTTGGATGTTATGGAATGCACAAGCTCATGGACGAGAATGCATGCAAATAGAAGCACCCAGATAACAAAGAGATAGGCGCTAAGGTAGAGTATCAGGATGGAAAGGAGAATGAATAGCGCATTGAGCTCTATCTTTATCCCATATATCGATCCTATGCTGAGTGAAAGGTCCGCCATTTTTACCGGTGCTCGTGTTTATAAATTATAAATGCTTTAATTAATAAGAATGTGGTTTTTTGGCGCTTGAGAACATAAAATTCATCTACAATGAGCCCGCGATGGTCGTTAATGCTGACGGCAATGAGTATCTTGTCATAGCCGATCTGCACATAGGCATGGAGCTGGGCCTTTCCAGAAAGGGTGTCCATCTTTTTGGCGCCAGCGAACGCATGGCCGTAAGGATAAAAACCATGATGAAGGATTTCTTGCTGGAGAGGATAATAATGCTGGGTGACATAAAGGAGAGTATACTTTACCCGGAGCAGGCTGAGACAAGAATACTAAAGCAGTTCTTCAGGGAGCTCGATGGCTTTGAGATAAGGATAGTTGCCGGAAACCACGATGCACATCTTGCAGAGATAATAGAAAGACCGGTAGAGAAGGGGATTATTGTCGGTAATTTTGGTTTCGTGCACGGAAATAGGAAGCCGGATGAGAATCTTATGCAGCTTGATTACATCGTGAGCGGGCATGAGCACCTCGCCGTAAGGATAGTTGAAAAGGGCGGGGGCTCCTATGATTATAAGGCCTGGGGAGTCTACAGTGTGAATAAGAGCGCCGCAAAAGCAGAATATAAGAAATTCAACGAGAAGATAAAGCTGGTGTCGATACCGGCATTCAATGAGCTCATACACGGAATGGCAATAGAAAAAGGGCGGAAGGGATTGAATCCCGCATTGGCAAACGATTTATTCGGTAGGAGAGGACTTGAGATATATAACCTGTTAGGCCAGAGAATAGAGATTTGATTTGTTTGCAGCGCAGGTCTCGGAGGCTGCCGGTAAAGTTCACCTTGGCTTGATTATACTGTAGAGGGTTGCACCATCGCGTTCATTGGCGTCTACGCTCCGCCTGCCATCGGCACCCGTGATGTTAAGGCGCACTATCGGTGCTGCCATCGCTTTTCCCTGGTTGTCCGTCCAAAAGAAACCGGTCTTAGCTTGTGGGACTTTTATTTTGTTGTGATTGGCAAGCACCAAACCGATTTGCTCGTCCAATATCCCCATAGCCCCGGATTTCCTAAGGAGACTCTCGACAACCCGTATTGATTCCTGTCTGGCTTCGCACACTATCCTGCCCCCGCTCCGGATTTCCACGTATTCAACATCGACAGACAATCCAACATGTGTATTTTTTATAACGGCTATTTTTGATTTTTCTATGGCTTCGTCCGGAGTTAGGTCTCCTGGCCATATGTATTTTATCCCCTGGTCCCAAAAGGTTGATATATCTTTTTTGTCAAATGGTTCACCATGAGCAGGCAGGATTAGAAGTGTCCTCGTTACAAACGGGTAGCGCTCATTCAGATTCTTCCTTTCCCATTTTGAGAGGCTGTACCACCTGCTTGTAAGTATGTTATTCGCAAAAAGATTGGTTGCCCCATGATTGTTTACATTAAGCACGAATGCGATATGCAGTTTCTGCTTTGATTCGTCTACGAAGCTTATAAAGTCCCTAGACCTAGCGTTATCCATTCGCCTTAATTTTTGCATTGTATCACTACTTAATTTACTTTCGCATCTGTACCTGATTTGGCCATTTTGATTGGTGCGGCTGGATGTCGCACTATCAAACATCTGGAGATTTATTCCTCTCTCGTCTCCTTGAGTATCGTTATTGGTATCGCGCCTTTGTCGAACTCCATCTCTGCTAAGTCGAGAGGGTTTATCATACCTTCAGGAACCTTTATGAGCGGTGGTGCGCCATAGGCCAGTTGTAGCGCGCGCGCGCCTATAATCCTTGCCTTTTCGAATCTCGTGTAGTCCATGTTATCATCATTTAAATTGGATTTGGCTGGAAGCGTTCCTTCGATTCGTACATGTGGCTCTCTACCTCTTTTCTCCATTCTGTGAAGCCCTCTGTCGATTTTGGATAGTTCTTGTAGAGCTCGTTCAGCACCTTCATCTTCTTCACTGCGAATAGCAGATTTGAGAAGGCAGTTATATTCTGTGCGCCCTGCAGTATCATCTTGAATTTGCCGGTAAGGCTTAGCTCCGGCACAAGACCATAGCTCAGGTCTGATGCTTCCTTCGCGGTAACGAACGTCTTCATGCCGTAGTTGAGCAGGTCATTGTTAAGTGATTGCAGATAAACCCTGAATACCTCAAGACCGGCCGTCTTGTGGCCATAGCTCTCGTTGAAGTCAAGGTTGTATTTCCATAGTCCGTTTGTGCTCACGTCCCCGTTGTGGATTGCGCGTGCCGCATTCTCGCCAGAGAGTATGCCAGCCACAAGTGCTGGGCCTATGCCTCCCGCGCTTATCGGGTTTGGCATCGCCATGCTGTCCCCAGCGCCCATATAGCCGTTGTATACAAGGCTTTCAAGCTGCCTTCTCACCGCAACTGACCAGTAGCCCTTTCCGTTGTTGTCCTTGTTGAAGAGCTTGACATTCTTTATGACAGGATTTGTTCGTACATATTCATCCATGAGAGTATGCAGCGTGTCCTTCTTGTTGAGCTTCTGGTTCCTTATTTCGAGGCTTCTCTTCTGCACGCCAAGGCCTATGTTCACCTTGCCGTTGCTCTTCGGGAAAACCCAGCCATAACCACCTGGCGATATGTTCTGGTTGAGATGTATTATAGCGTTCTTCTCATCGTAGTAGTTAAGGTCCTCGTGATCAATCTCGCATTCGTATATGTATCGTCCTGTTGATTCAACGTCATTTATATCGACGTTCTTATCGACAAACGGATTCTCAGGGAGCTTCCTCCTTATTGTTGTGGCTATGCCGAGTGCATCTATGACCACCTTTGCACGTATCTCCTTGTGCTCATTGTTCTTGTCCTTGCCGAATATGCCAACAACGAAATTATCCTCTATTAATGGCGCCTCTACCTCGAATTCCGAGACATATTCGACACCTGTCTTTAGTGCACCTTGTAGAAGTTTGTACTCGAACAATGGCCTGTCAAGCACATAGCCTTCGCCGTCGAATAGGTATCTGCTTTTGAAGTCGGGAGAGAGCGCAACAACGCCGTCGACCTTGAGGTCGAGTTCGGGATGCTTGAATTCCATGCCCGTTTTTGCCTTTATGAACTTGAGGTGGTCGTTTGCAACAGCATCGCCACAGGTCCATCCCCAGTTTGTCTTCTTTCCGACTTCCGATTCCTTGTTCCTGTCAAGGAGAAGGACCTTTGCTCCGCCCTTTACAGCCATCTCAGCCGCAAGAGAGCCGGCTAGTCCCGCGCCGGCGACAATGACATCGTATTTTTCTTGCATATTAAGCACTAATTGTTAGAAATCAATTTTGGCAGTCTGGCCCTGCCAGAGAATCTGCTATCTATAGATAGGTTCTGTATTCATGTTTTAAATAGCTTTCTCTTGCCCATTTCATACCATCAGAGCAGGCCGGCCACAACAGTCTTGTATTTTGAATTGGGCAGAGCTATCGCCCCTGCCTGTTGATAACCCTCAGGTTGTTTGCCCCTTAGAAATTCCTGCAGCCCTGTGCCATTTTCAAACTGCTTGGTGAGTTTTGTTGCAACGGCACTTATTTCGGGGATTTTATGTGACATGAGCACCATCAAAAGCTCCTGTATGGGCGGAGAGTCGCGTACAAAATCCACAAGATTGCTTAGTCTTTGCGGATATTTGTCACAATCATTGTATGTGACAATAAGTCCTTCCGATTTGTTACCGACAGATTTCAGTGTTAGGGACCGTAGAGATTCAAAGGTTTCTTTTGGCAGTCCGTCCCTCTTTAACGTAACTAATAATAGGTTTAGTGTGGTGACGCGAACCCTTTCGCCTTTCTCTATATTAAAAATTGTTTTCCTTGCTAATCCCGTGTGGCGTGCCATGGTTGGCATATCTATGCCAAGCTTCGAGGTTGCCCGTACTATCCCTTCGCCAAGCGCTACCCTGCTTTGCTCCTCGCACGTCCTTTGTTCTGGCGGCATATTTGCCGGAGAATGTTTGGTCGGCATTAGTTTCACCCACAAGATTGCTTTTACTTAGTACATAAATTAAGTTAAAGCTTTTGTTTTAAGCGGTTTTTCTTGTTTTGCAAAATGTGCAGGGGGTGAGATTTGAACTCACGAAGGCGCTAGGCCACAGGATCTTAAGTCCTGCGCGATTTTCCGTGGCAGCTTCCTTTGCCAGACCAGACTCCGCAACCCCTGCATCATGAGTCTGTGAATATGGTTTGTTCTTGGTAAATAAAAGGTTTTGGATTTTGACCAAGATAAGTTTAAATAGGTGGTAGGGCATATCTTTACTGTGGTAAATATGACAACGATACCGATCGAAAGGGTGCTTGATAGCCGCTTAAATATTGCTTTGAAGGGGGGCTACTATAAAACCGCAGAGGACCTAATTGTTAACCCACAGATAAACGTAAACGCAAAAGGTATCGGGGGACTTACGCCCTTGATGCTGGCAGCGGTAAATGGGTATGAGAACCTGGTTGGAATGCTGATTGACCGGGGCGTGGAAACCAATTCCAGGGATGATGAGGGGCGTTCCGCATTGGACCATGTCAAAATCTATGGATGGCCCAGAAGCGCGGTGCACGACAGGATCGTGGAGATGCTCCTTAGAAATGGCGCGGGGGAAAGGGATGTCGGAGATATTCTCTTGAGACTGGACAAGACAAAGCCATTGCTGGTATTTGAGAATTGCAGAGATATCGTCATAGTAAAAGAGATAAAGGGAACTAATGGCAAAGGAAGTTCGCGCAGTTATTTGAATGTCAGCAATGCCATCGAAATACGCGGCATTGATGAAAGCACTGATAAATGATTTGTGCTACGCGTACATCGAGGGCCCTGAGGTGTCATCCACTACCTTCTTGTAGTTTTCGTGAGTTTCCTTGTGCTTGTTCACGAGCTCCTTTATCTTCGCCTGCACTATCTTCGCCTCCTTGTCGAGGTCATTGATGTCTATATTCAGGTTCATGAGCTTGTTTAGGCTCGTTATTGCGACCTCTGCGTAGCTAGGGTCAGCTATGTTCTGGCGCACAGGGACCATTATGCATATGTCATTGCGCTTGTCGAGTGCGGATTTCACAAGAAGAAGCGCGCTGACGCCTGTCGCTACGCCCTCCTCTATGCGCTGCAGCCCTGCCGAAACCGCGTTCGTGGTGATGGTGCTGTTTGATGCTATGACAAAGGGTTTGGTGTCTTCCGTCTCGGTGTTTGGTATCCCACCTATCGAGTATACGTTGGCTATTCCGTTTTTGCGCAGGAACTCGTAGATTGAGCCGCTCAATTCGTCGACAAGATCTATCGGTATCGGGAATTCCGCAAATATAGTAACTATCTTTTCCTTCTCGGAGGTGTATAGACGTATTGGCGGCATTGGCTCACCCTTATGTATCGAGACAAGAGGCGGGAAGCTTACGCTCTGCATATAGCCGATATATTTCATATTCAGCTTGTCTATTATGTAGCTTATTGCCATCGGACCTACAAGTCCTATCCCGGGAAAGCCCTCGATGAACGTGTAGCCGTTGAAATTTACCTCGTTAAAAAGCTTTATCTCTATCAAATAACCACTTCAAGCATATAGCATTAGTAACAAAGGTTTATAATAAGTTTTAAGGCTTCCCTCTAATCAAACGCCCAAAAATGAGCTCATTTCCCCTCGAAGCCGATTTACCGGTCTGACGGTGAATCGACGATAGTTATTTAAATGTATTCAGAGATATAAATTTGGTGAAATTATGGCAGATAGAGTAGGTTCAGAAAGAATACAGAGAGAGGATGGATATCTATACTTCCTCGGAAAAGACGGATTCGTCTGGAGAACGCCTATGAAGACAAATTCAAGGGGCAGAAAGGCAAAGGTTGGCTCTGAAAAGATAAAGAGAGCAGCTGGCTTCCTATACTTCATAGACAAGGGCGGATACGTAGCAAGGGCAAAGATGAACAGAAGGGGAAGGAAGTAATTTCTTCCTTTTTTTATTTTTGGTTCTCGGGTGTTTTGCGTGCCTAAGCCTAGGAAAAGAGCTAGAAGTTTGACCTCAGGTAGAGGCAGCAGACCAACCGGAATCGCAATACTTACCGCATTGTACATTATAGCGGCCATATTCATATTTCTCGGCGCAGGCGCCTTCGGTTTTGTGAGCACATTGGGTCTTGGCGGTGTCGTCGGAGTCATTGCCGGATTCGGAAGCTTCGTTCTTGTTATAGTAGGTCTTGTTCTTCTCGCAACAGCATTCGGTCTCTGGGAGGGTCATCACTGGGGATGGTGGCTGGCGATGATTGTAGCGGTATTGAGCATAATATCCATCGGGCTTTTTGATGTCATAGGATTCGTTGTGGGCGTGCTTTCATTTTGGTATCTCACAAGGAAGAACATAAGGAAATGGTTCAGGTTCTGAATTATACAGATATTTGAACTTTTGAACCGAGCTTGATTCTGTTTTTAGCTATTGTTCCTGCTTTTAATTCTATCACGTACTTTGAGCCCTTTTCAGGAGTGTAGGTCTTGCAGCCGAACATTGACTGGCATGGCTGAAGATTTCTTTCCATCGAGACGATCCTTGATTTAGAATCCAGCCATAGGACATCAATTGCGAAGAGCATGTTTTGCATCCATATCCCCTGTCTTGATTCGCCGTCGAATATGAAGAGCATGCAGGTGTTGGCATCTATTCTATCACGGAACATCAGCCCTATCGCTCTTTTCAGGAAGCTGTCAGCGATCAGGGCCTTGAATGCCTTTCCATTTATCTTTACGCTCCCTTCCCTGTATTTCTGGCGTTTGTAGAAGTATTTTAACAGTAAATGACCCCTATTTACCTGTCACTGATACGCTCTGCTCTCTCATGAACTGTGGCAGGTAGAATTTGCTGCCCGTTCCTTTCCCGGTTAGCGCACTTCCCTTCCAGCCGACAAATGTGTGAAGCCCGACTATTGCACCAGTAGTCGCGCTTATTGCCCTGTTCATGTACATGACACCGGCATGCATGCCATCCTCGAACCTTGCCACTTCCTTTTTGCTCTTGCCGTAGAAGCCCGCTGTGAGTCCGTATTCCGTGTCGTTAGCCATCCGCAGTGCCTCCTCGATGTCAGTGAAGCTTTCTATCGTAAGGATCGGGAGGAAGAGCTCATTGCGCACCAGCTCACTGTCATGCCTTGTCTCTACTATTGCGGGCTCGACGTATGCACCCTGAAGGCCTATCTTGACAGTGTTGCCGCCATAGAGCACTCTGCCCGTGCTTTTTGCGATGCGCATTGATGTCTCGTACCTCTGCCTTGCGCTCTCGCTTATAAGCGGGCCTATGTAAACATCCCTTGAGATCGGATTTCCTATCTTCATGTCCCGCACTTTCTCTACAAGCTTTCCGATGAATTGCTCCTTCACTGATGCGTGGACATATATCCTTGATAGTGCGCTGCATTTCTGGCCGCAGAACCCGAAGGCTGCGCTTGCCACTCCGGATGCCGCCTTGTCAAGATCTGCCGTCTTCGATATTATCGCGGCGTTCTTGCCGCCCATCTCAACCACGAAGACCTTCTGCCTTCCAGAACTGAAGCATTTTGATATCATCCCCATGCCGGTAGACCTTGAGCCTGTGAATGCTATCCCGGCAACATTGTCGTTGATAGATAGTTCATCACCCACAACAGAACCCGGTCCTGTTATGTAGTTGAAAACCCCAGTCGGAAGCCCGGCATCCTTGAAGAGCTCGTATATCTTTAACCCGGTAAGCATTGTCATGTTGTCTGTTGATGAGGGTTTGAATACCACGGTGTTGCCGGTTATCAGAGCGCCTACGCTCATGCCCACGGATATTGATATTGGAAAATTGAAAGGCGCAATCACGCCAAAGACACCGTATGGCTTCATTGCGATTGTAACTTTTTCATCAGCGGATGGCGCACCCTGGAATCCTGCCTCGACACCCTTTGTGCTTGCCTCAAGGTGAGTTTTCCTTGTGTAGCCCTTGTTCAAGAGCAGCTCGTTTGAATAGTATCTCATGAAGTCTATGGCCTCATCCACTTCCCCTATGGATTCATACCTGGATTTCCCATTCTCATAGCTGAGTATTGCGGCGATGCCGAATTTCCGCTTTGATAGTATGTTTGCCGCATTGGTAAATAGAGCCGCGCGTTCCGTATATTCTGTTGTGCGCCATGAATTGAATGCCCTCTGTGCCTCTGATATGGCAAGCTGTGCATGCTCCCTTGTTCCTTTTTGAAAGCTGCCGATCTTTATGTTGTAGTCGATAGGAGAGCGTTCTTCGAGAAGTTCCTTTGCAAATATTTCCTTGCCGCCTATGTACATAGGATAGGAACGGCCAAAACTGTTTAGCGCCTCCTCCGCAGCAGTATTGAAGAGGCGGTCGAATTCCACCTCCTTGCCGCTTTCAAGGTAGTTCTTGTAGGTCGATTCATTCATGAATTTGATTTTTGGCATAATGCACCACAATAGGAAGATTTAGCTAATTCTCTGTTAATCTATTTATAGATTATTGGATGGGCATGGTTTACAAAATGTCTAAATATTTGGAGATTAGAGTATAATTGTGCTAAGATGGTGGACAAAGCAAAGGAGTCTGCAAGGCAGAAACTTAGATCTATTATAAGGACGGACGGCAGAGAGGAGAGATCTAAATATAGCGGGGTAGTTGTAGCCCTGGATATTGATGAGGTCTTAGCGTTAGTGCACCCTGTAATGATAGAGCTTTACAATAAGGAAAAAGGCACACACTATACAATGAAGGACCATACCGATTGGGATTTCAAAGGAATAGGATCAAATTATCTGGAAATGATGGTGCACTATACAAACGCGTGGAAAGACCATTGGGGAGAGATCGCTTTAGGCGGTGATAGGAGAAACATAATCGAATTGGGGCAATATTTTGTTACTGACATAGCATCTGCACGAGACCATGATAGCATTACTGGTGAAAGCGTAGACGGCACAGACAAATGGATAAGAATGCAAAAATTAGACTGGATGCCGTACTTTTACGATTCCACTAAGATAAATAAAAAGATAATGGAATACACTGTAAATGTTGATGATTCGCCAAGGCTGGCCAATTCTTTCCTTTTTGCAGATAGCGGGTTTTTGCTGCTTGTTGATAAACCTTACAATAGGCACATATCAGATAGTGAAAGGATATTGAGAGTGGAAGGAATTGATAGGGCAGCACATGAACTGATTGAGGCCGCTATTGATGTTGGTAGGGAAAAGAGGCATTATCAGACCCGCGCTGGGCAGAGGTTCATAAATGAGGGGCTTGCGGCACGCGATTCAATAGTCGCAGAAAGTTTAGGTATTACTGGCTGATTACAGTTTCTGTATCACTATTGCCTCTTTTCAACGTAAGCCTTAAATACCTTGAAATGGGAATTATAACTGAGTTATAAAGGTGCAATGATGACGGATTCTGTTGCAAAGCAAGAACAAGTTGTAGTCGCTGAAGACGAGTACATGGAGAGGTACGGCTTTAACGATTCGTTCGAATACAAATTCAAGACAAAGAAGGGCCTTTCGGAAGAGATAGTGAGGGAGATTTCTGCCATGAAGGGTGAACCCGAATGGATGCTAGAAAAAAGATTGACCGGATACAGGCAATTCCTAGCAAAGCCAACGCCGCAGTGGGGGGGAAACCTTAACGAAATTGATTATGATGACATTTATTATTACCTGAAGCCTACTGACAAAAAGGGAAATACCTGGGAATCCGTTCCTGAAGAGATAAAAAATACCTTTGACAAGCTAGGAATACCTGAGGCAGAAAGGAAGTTCTTTGCGGGAGCCGAGGCGCAATATGATTCGGAGGTAGTATATTCGCATATAAAGGAGGAGCTTACAAAAGAGGGAGTAATATTCACAAGCACGGACGAAGCAGTAAAAAAATATCCGGAGCTTATGAAAAAGTATTTCGGTACAATAATACCGCCAAACGATAACAAATTTGCGGCTTTGAACACTGCAGTGTGGAGCGGTGGGTCATTCATATACATACCAAAAGACGTAAAGTTGAAAATGCCGCTTCAAGCCTACTTCAGAATCAATTCGGAAAAGGCAGGTCAGTTTGAACGCACGCTAATAATAGCTGATGAGGGAGCCGATGTGACATATATCGAGGGTTGCACCGCGCCAATATACATGAGCTCGTCACTTCATTCTGCGGTCGTTGAGCTTGTTGCGCACAAGAATGCACACATACGATACGTTACAATTCAGAACTGGTCGAAGAACGTTTACAATCTTGTCACGCAAAGGGCGTTTGCTTACGAGAATGCCCATGTGGAATGGATTGATGGAAATATAGGCAGCAAACTCAATATGAAATACCCGAGTGTATTCCTAAAGGAAAGAGGAGCGCGCGGTGAGATAATGTCTATCGCCGTAGCGGGTCCGCACCAGGTGCAGGACTCTGGAGGGAAGATATACCATCTCGCCCCGGACACCACATCGCAGATAATATCGAAAAGCGTCTCTTCTGGTGATGGAGTAACAACATACCGTGGTCTGCTGCACATAGGCAAGGAGGCGGCAAACGTGAAGAGCACAGTAAGGTGCGATGCCTTGCTTTTGGATGAGGAATCGAAGACAAACACATTTCCATACATGGAAGTCAATCGTGATGACGCTACAATAACCCACGAAGCAAGTACAGGAAAAGTGGGTGAGGAACAGCTTTTCTATCTTATGTCCAGAGGGCTTAGTGAAGAGGAGGCGCTTACAACAATAGTGCTTGGCTTCCTTGATCCGCTTGCACGTGCATTGCCCCTTGAATATTCTCTTGAACTCAAGAGGCTCATAAAGCTTGACATGACAGGTTCGGTAGGTTAGCAAACAGTGTGATAAATGATGGGCAGAAATGAATTTGTAAATGAGGCTATAGAGAATTACGAGAAGTTGCCACAGGAAAGGAGCGAGATTTACAAGAGATATTTCATAAACATACCATTAGACTTAAAGGTTCTGGGAAATGGCAGTGCTGCAGCTGATTTAAGCTCTTACAAGAGCAGCATACTTGGTGAATTTTCCAAGTTCAATACAAAGTTTGATGTCGTTCTTGGTGATGGTATTTTTGTCGACTCCCAAAATCCTTTCATGAAGGTAACCGGGCCTGAACACCTTGACTCGCTCAGTGGAAGCATGCATAGCAGCAATGAGGACAAGTATGTTGCGTACATTAATGCGTTCACAGACAGGTGCGTTGTTGTAGATATTCCTGACGGAGAAAAGGCAAATATAAATTTACTTATGTTGAATTCCGCAAAGCCGCTCAATGCCAGATTGTATTTTCAAGGCTGGGAGACGGGTCTATGCTCAATGTGTTTCGAGTATTTTGGTATCTGAAACATCGACACCTTCAGTGCTTGGAACAATACACGAGTATCCGGCTTGGCAAGGGCTCTGAGATGGAGATAAATGCACTGCACAATGAGAATTCCAATACGGTAAACCTTTCCTTCATGAGAAACAGGATCGGAGAGGATTCACACCTTAAATTGAACTCCGTGTACAGTGGTGCTGCACACACACGTGTAAGGAATGTGATAGAGGCAACTGGAAAAGGCAGCAATGTTGATGTTAATGAGATTATATTCGGCGCTTCGGAGCAGAAGTTCGACATAAGCACTTACATAGTTAACAAAGGGGCGCATACCAATGCAAGCCTTGAGTCGAAGGCCGCACTAATGGATAAATCATTCTGCATAATGAAGGGATTTGCGAAAATAGAAAAAGGGGCGACAAAGGCGAAATCCTATGTGCATGAAAGGGGAATACTGCTAGACAAGGGGGCGAAGGTGGATGGTTTGCCAGACATGTCAGTCGATGAAAATGACGTGAAGGCGACGCACTCATCAGCCACATCTCCAGTAGATCCAGAATCGGTCTTTTATCTTATGTCAAAAGGTATCGACGAGCTAGGAGTAAGAAGACTTCTTGTCAGCGGCTTCTTTGCTAATAGCATGGCAAAGGTACAAGCAACATCATGAGAGAGCTCTCCATGTCGCTCATAAACAGCAAGCTGGAAACCAAGAGCTATGGGGCAATGCCAAAGATAGACACGAGGAACATGTGGATTACATCTGATGCTAACGAAAAGGATATGTTCAAGGGACACTATAAGTATAGATAGGGATTGAAATGCTTACCAACTACGAGAGGGTCATGAAAAGATTCATACCTGCCTTCAGGCTGAAGGCTGCACAGATGATGGTCAATGAATACAAGACAACGCAGCAGCAGGCTGCGGCGATCCTTGGAACCACACAAGCTGCGATAAGCAAATACCTCGACCAGAATTCAGAGAAGTACAATGAGATAAAGATAGATGCACAAAGCCTCAGAAATTCGTTGAGACGCAAAAGGCAAGAATGATGAGGGAGCGCAGAAGATAATGTGCAGCATCTGCCAGAACAACAAGAAATTCGATTGCACTTTCATGGTAAAATAGTGATTTGATGATACTGGAGATAAAAGACTGTCATGTAAGCATAGAGGGCAAGGAGATACTGAAGGGGCTTAAACTTGACGTAAAACAGGGGGAGACGCATGTGATAATGGGTCCAAATGGTTCAGGAAAAAGCACTCTTGCAAGGACGATAATGGGCCACCCTAAGTCAACAGTCACAAAAGGGGAGATACTTGCAGACAATGAAAGCATCCTTCACATGACAACAGACAAAAGAGCGAAGCTTGGTCTATTCCTGCAATTTCAGAATCCTGTCGAGGTAGAAGGCGTCGGATTCATAAATTTCCTGCATCTTGCAAAACAGTCATCTGGCGACACAACAACAAGCACAAAGGATTTCATGAAAGAGGTAAAGGACAGCATAGCTGACCTCAAGATGGGAGAGGATTTTCTAGGCAGATCGCTCAATCAGAACTTCTCTGGAGGTGAGAAGAAGAAGGCGGAAGTACTGCAGCTATCTGTTCTGAAGCCGAAGATAGCGATACTTGACGAGCCAGATTCTGGACTTGACATAGACGCGATAAAGGTGGTTTCATTCGGAGGTGAACAAGATTTCCGAAAAGGAGAACCTTGGGCTTTTGATAATAACACACTACAGCAGAATATTGTCATTCATAAAGCCGCAATTCGTGCATGTCATGGTTGACGGGAAGATAGTGGCAGAAGGAGGGCATGAACTTAATAGAAAAGCTTGAAAAGGAGGGGTACGATTCTTATATTAGTTAAGAAAAGTGTTTAGATGAAAAAATTTGACGTAGAGAGCATACGATCAGATTTTCCGATACTGAAGGTAAAGATGAATGGGAAGACTGCTTGTTTACCTTGACAGCGCTGCAACATCCCAAAAGCCGAAGCAGGTGATGAAGCACATTGATAGTTACTACAAAAGCTACAATGCGAACATACATAGGGGAATATACAAAATAGCTGAGAAGGCAACAGAAGAGTATACGGAATCGAAGAGCAAGGTAGCACAAATTCATAAATGCAGGATCGATGCGCGAGATAATATACGTAAGAAACACTACCGAGGCGATAAAACTTGTTGCGATATCGTGGGGCGATGCAAACGTCAAGAAAGGAGACCATATACTCATATCGGAGATGGAGCACCACAGCAACATAGTGCCATGGATGCTTCTTGCAAAAAGGAAGGGGGCGGTACTGGATTACATAGAGCTTGACAAGGACAATTGCGGACTTGACATGAAGAGCCTTGGCAGAATGCTTGAAAAAAGGCCGAAGATAGTGGCGATTACTCAGGTATCAAATGTGCTCGGAACAATAAATGACGTTAAGGAGATAATACAGCGCATGGCACACAAAGTAGGGGCAGTGGTGCTTGTCGATGCGGCGCAATCTGTTCCACATATGCGAGTTGATGTAAAGGACATTGATTGCGATTTCTTCGCTTTCTCGGCGCACAAGATGCTTGGCCCGACAGGAATAGGGGTGCTTTATGGGAAGGAAAAGGTGCTCGAAAACATGGAGCCGCTATTTCACTGGGGGTGACATGATAAAGACCGTGCATTATGATTCATATACATGGAATGACCTTCCGTGGAAATTTGAGGCAGGGACATCCAACATTGCAGATGGCATAGCTTTCGGCGCGGCAATAGATTACCTTAATAGTATAGGCATGGATGAGATAAGGGAACATGAGAAAAGGCTTACAAAATATGCGCTAGAGAAGCTGAGTGTTATAAAAGGGGTGAAGCTTTAGGGCTATGGTGCAAAGAGCATGGACAAACGAGGAGGAGTTGTAGCATTTGCCATTGAGGGAGTGCATCCTCACGATGTTGCACAGATATTCGACACTGATGGAATAGCAATAAGGGCTGGACATCATTGTGCGATGCCGCTTGTAACCGAGAAGCTGAAACAGCCAGCACTCTCAAGGCTGAGCTTCTACCTTTACAATAAGGAATCTGAGATCGATGCTGCAGTAGCGGCAATACACAAAGTGAAAAAGATATTTAAGGTGTAGATCGTGCCACTGGATCTTTATGCAGAGGAAATAATAACGCATTATGAACATCCGCACAACAAGGGGAGCATAAGCAAGCCAAGCATAAGCGTGCATGAATACAACCCAACATGCGGCGATGACATAACAATCTATCTCGACATAGAGAAAGGCAAAATAAGGGATGTTAAGTTCAGCGGTACGGGATGCGCCATAAGCATGGCGTCTGCAAGCATGCTTACTGATTCAATAAAAGGAAAGAGCCTTAATGAGATAGAAAAGATGAACCTGCAGACAGTGATAGATCTTCTTGGTATAGATCCTGGGCCTGCTAGGCTAAAGTGTGCAACATTGTCGCTCAAGACGGTGAAGGAGGCGGCGTTTATGTATCAACACAAAGCAGTAGACAGTGATACGAAGGATCTATGAAACTACATTACTTGAGGATTATCTCCATCCTTTTTCTCCGTGAACCTTTGTTCTCGAAATTTGATAGTTCTACATTACCTATTTCGCTTGTGTTTGCCACATGAGTCCCACCATCAAGTTGGATGTCAAAACCCACTATCTCTACAACCCTTATGATCTCTAGCTTTTTGAGCAGCTCTATCCCGGGCTCAGTTCTTGCAAGGTTTGGGATCGCAAGCGCCTCTTCCTTTGGAATTATCTTTGCGATTACTGCCCTCTTTTCATCAATGACACGCTGTGACTTGTTTATCGCTTCCTGCGCAACCTCCCTTGTGAAGTTAGGTACGTCAAAATCGAACCGTGCCCTATTGTGATAGATCTGGCCGCCGGTGTACATCGCTCCGTATTTCTTCTCTATTACGCCACCAACAACATGCGCAGCTGTATGGTATCGCATATGCGCGTATCGCCTTTCCCAGTCCAGAATGCACCTAACATTGTCGCCAACTTTAAGTTGAGTTTCAGAATCCAGGATATGTATGACATTGTCTTCTGCTTTCTTGACTTCTACGACATTATAGCTTGAATCCCCAAGCACAATTGTCCCGGTATCAAATGGCACGCCACCACCAGTGGGGAAAAATATCGTTTTGTCGAGCTCCAGCTGCTTTTGGTTTATTGCAGTTATCCTTGCATCCAATTCCCTTTTGTATGCATCGACAAGATAAACTTTTTCCACCATCGTATCACAATTTAAAGTACCAGTATTGCAGCGAATATAAAGATTATTGCGCAAAGCAGAAGTTTCTTCCAGATTGAGCCTTCGCTGAATATTACGACTCCCGCTATTACAGTAACGACTATATAGATAGCATTATTGAGCGGCTGGGCAAGTGCCACTGCCGAAGTTGACAGGGCAATGTAATATGTTATACGGGATATTGTAGTCAGTATGGCTATTGCCGTTATTGGAATTTTATGGTGCTTTAGAGATGCAAGCATCTCTTTTACGCCCTTGTACCTGATTGTTATTATAATGATGAAATTTACAGCTATGAATAGTTCTGCTAGTATTATGAATGTGAATGGGTCCACTGAATTAAGCGCGTATTTGTTTATTATGGAGCTTATGCCCATTAGCACAGAGGTTATCAGAAGTATGTAGAGATATTTGTTGCGCTCTTTCTTCTCTAGCTTCTTGCCGTTTTGCGGAATCATAAAGAACATCGCATAAGATGCCCATATAAGGACAAAAATACTCACGTATTGCAGTATTGAAAGTTTCTCCCCAAGAAGAAAGAATGCCATTATTACTATGAAAACTGTAGGCAGCACGCTGAGTATTGGCGATGATGCAGATATGCTGCTGTGCCGTAGGATTCTTGCGGTTACAAGGTAGGTTATTGTCGATAGCAGGCTGAATGCGTATATCAGCATGACATCCAGCGCGCTGATATTCCACTTGGCGAAAGGTATGAAGACTATCGAGAATATGGCTATGAGGAATGCGAATGCAGTGCTATAGGCTGTTGCGTATTCCTTTTTCAGCGTCTGCTTTTCTATTATCGCGGCTATTCCTGTAGTCACTGCCGAAATTATTATGAGATATATCCAGTTTATCATCTGCACACTATTTTTCAGGTTTTGCTTGCAGCGGATGCGCCTCGAAATCTATCTTGACAAATGCTTCAGCGTATTCGCAGCCAATCCGCGACCCGATCATCTTGCTCATCTGTTTGAATCGCTCCCCACCCTTGCTTAGCGCCTGTGTCTTATGCTCTTCCAGTGCCCTTAGTTTCAATCCCATCGTATCGCTTATGTCAATTACCTCATTCCCTTCGCCAGGGCTTATCAGATAAAGTATGCGCACCTTGTGGGGCTTCAGGTCCTCATTCCCGAATTCTTCGAACGGGAAGGCATTCTTTGCCAATGGATATACCGCATCAATCGTTGCAATGCCCGCTGCTCTATGATCAGAATGGTTTATGAAACCCATCTTAGAGTATATGAAAGTTGGATCTGTAGTTACGACAATGTCAGGCTTCAGCTTCCTTATGTATTTCACTATGTCAATCTTGAGCTTCCGGTTCGGCTCTAGTTCCGTGTCCTTGTAATCCAAGAAGAACACATCCTTTACGCCCAGTACGTTTGCCGCTGCCTTCTGCTCCCTCTTTCTCGTTTTTATGAGTTCTTCCGTTGTTATGTTTGGGTCTACAGAGCCTCTTCCGCCATTTGTGCACACTAGGTAATAGCAATCTGCGCCCTCCTTTGCCCACTTTGCGAATGACCCGCCAGCCATCGCATCGAGATCGTCGGGATGCGCACATACGCCGAGTACCACTAGTTTGTTTCCTTTCTCCATTACTCCACACCATTTGTATAGTCCCGATCGGATTCGAACCGATGTGAACGGGTCCAAAGCCCGCTATCCTTGCCGCTAGATGACGGGACTATAGATTGATAAATTCCATTTTGGTTTCTTTGCTATAAAATATATCTTCTTTGATTTATATCTTTTGCGTCTCAAACAAGGACCTTAATATGAGAGTAAGATGTCCCTGTTCCCTCAATCTCCTATAGCCGTAGCTTATCCACTCGCCGCCGAACGGGACATATACAGCCACCCTATGTCCGTGATATGCAAGATATTTTGCGTAGCTGTTCCTTATCCCGTTGAGCATCGCATATGTCACCTTCCTTTTGTACTTCCTGTTCATTTTTATCGCGTTTTCTATGATGCGCGTATCATGTGTTGCTAGCATGAAGTTGTCTGAGCCTTCTAGAAGCATTTCTGCCAACTGCATATAGTTATGGCTGACAGCTCTATGAGAACCGAAAGTCAAGTTCTTTTCGACTTTGTAGGCGCCCTTCACCAGGCGTATCCTTGCATTTAGCTTTATCAGGTTTTCGACATCATTTGCGCTTCTTCGTAGGTATGCCTGTGTACATATGCCAGTGTTTTCGAGTTTCGCTGCGCTCTTGTACGCCTTTATCGTGGCGTCCACATACTGCGAATCTTCCATATCAAGCCAGACCATGATATTCCTCTGCCTTGCGTCCCTTACTATGTCCAAATAGTTGGAGAGCATTAGTTTGTAACTCAGGCTTAGCCCTATCTGCGTGGGTTTTAGTGATATGCAGGCATCAAGTCTTTCCGCACTTATCTTTTTTATGAGATCTCTGTATATACCAACTGAGGCTCTCACCTCTGGTGCCTCGATGAGATTCTCGCCGAGAAAGTTTATTATAGTTGAGATCTTCTTTGAATTGAAAAGTTTTGTCCTGTTGATCGCATCCTCGGGATAGTAGCCTGCAATCCATCTTCCCGCAAGCGCCTTTTCCAGTGTTGCATTGACATTCATGGACTCATTTAACTCCTAGCTTTTTAAGACGTTTTACCAGGTCCCTATAATTTATGAATTGTATCGACGTTATTCCGAGCTTTTGCGCGGCGTCTGTGTTCTTTTTCAGGTTGTCTATGAATATTGCCTCTTCAGGCTTCACCTTCATCTCTTTCAGCACGAACTTGTAGAACTTCGGATCAGGTTTTGCCATGCGGAGATAGCACGATGTGAATAGACGCTCATACTTTACTTTTTTGAGGTAGAACTGCATCTTCACCATGTGCCTGCTTCTGCTCACATTGGTGAGTATCGCTATCCTGTATTTTCTTGAGAGGCTGTTCGCAAGATTTATCACATCCCAGTTAACGCTGTTCAGCCTTTCGAAAGCTGAGTCCCATTCAAGCTGCCTTTGGCTCACCTTGAACTTTTTGGCGAGTTTTCTTTTCATCTGCGTCAGGGTGGATCTGCCAAGCTCCATCTCGTCTAGAGGGGGTATAAGCGCATGCCAAAACTCGTTCCTGTCTATGTTGAGCCTCTTTGATATGAAATCCGCATACATGCTCTCGTCGAAATTGTCGATTACGCCCCCTACATCGAAGATTATTAATTTTATCATGCCGATCTAATTATAGTTATTTGCGATGGTTAATAATAATTGCTGATTTGATGGGATTGATTGTCATAGCGCTTGGCGGGAATGCGTTGCTCGACCCTTCCGCCGCGCAGTCCTTCAGGAATGAGGGAAAAAGTATGGATAGGGTGTCAAGAAGCATAGCTGTGCTCTCCAAAAGGCATAGGATAATACTCACGCATGGAAATGGGTCTCAGGTCGGCGATGAACTCGTCAGGAATGAGCGGGCCAAGAAGTTCGTTTCGAAAATGCCACTTTATCTGTTGAATGCCGAGACACAGGCAACTGTCGGATCGATAATCGAGACCTCGCTGAGGAACAGCCTTCATTCGCTGCGCATAAAGACGGATGTCTCGGTAATATGCACACATGTTGTTGTTGACAGGGATGACCATGCTTTCAGGAAACCCACAAAGCCTGTGGGGCCACTGTACAGCGAAAGAGAGCTCAAAGAGGAGCTGGCGGTTGAGAAATTCCATTACATAAGGGTTGGGAGCAAATACAGGAGGGTCGTTGCCTCGCCCATACCGAAAAGGATTCTCGAACTTGAATCAATAGAGAAATGCAGCAGGAATGGGATTGTAATAGCATGCGGAGGCGGTGGAATACCTGTTGTCGATGATAAGGGTAGCGTACATGGCGTAAATGCTGTCATAGACAAGGATAGGGCCACACAGCTGCTGGCAACATCGTTGAATGCTGATAGGATGGTGATACTCACCAGCGTGGATTATGTGCATTCTAATGCCAAGGGCAGTGCAATGATAAAACGGATTTCTGCAAAGGAGCTGAGAAAGGGGCTTCAGGGTTTTGAGAATGGCACAATAAGGCCTAAGCTTGAGGCATGCGTGGATTTCGTAGAGAATGGTGGCAAAGAGGCTGTAATAGGCAATGTCTTCAAGCTTGATTCAATAATGCTGAATCGCTCCGGCACGCGAGTTCTCTATTCCATATCATAAGGAGTTCTTGCAAACCTGCCATACAGTTCGTTCCTTTCCTGTGCGTTTATCTCTAGTCTTATGTCGGCTTCTACAAAGCGGAAGGCAAAATTTATCCTTGGGGCCCTCTCCCTGACCCCTTTCCGTATAAGGTAGGCAACCTCTGCGAGTGCCCTCCGTTCAAATGGCCTTATGTCATCCTTTGTCAGCTTTGGATCCAGTGCATCCAGCGCAGCCTCATACACCCTTCCGGTTTCCATCTTTCTTCTTAGTTCCGTGAGCAGTTTTTGCTTTGATGGGGCGTTGCTTGCGAGTGCTGCCTTCTCTTTCTCTGTGTAGATCATAGTATCACATATCGGTTTCGTTTTTTTACATATTTATACTTAACGCTCGGTGCGTTTTACGATACTTATAGCTTAGGGTGTCAATTGCTCCATCAAAATATAAATAAGGCTCGGGTATAATGTTGTATACGCTTTGTTGATTTTATGGACAAGAATACCGAGATAGGGTTGATAGGGCTGGGAAAGATGGGTAAGGGGATAGCCCTCAACATGATGCGGAATAATTACAAGATCATTGTGCAGAACCGTTCCAACGGCCCTGTTGATGAGCTCGTTGCTAAAGGTGCCCGTAAGGCTGGCAGTGTTGCCGAACTTGTCAGGATGCTCAAGCCCAGGCGCATAGTCTGGCTTATGCTTACTGCCGGCGAACCGACAGAGAGCGCAATAAGGGAGCTTTCCGCGCTTCTCAGTAGGGGTGACATAATAATAGACGGCTCAAATTCCCAGTTTACGGATTCTGTTAGGATGCATGAGCTGCTTAAAGGGAAGGGCATAGACCTGATAGATGCTGGATGCAGCGGCGGTCCGTCTGGGGCGCTTAATGGATTGTGCATAATGGCGGGTGGGGATGCGGAGCCGGTAAAGCACGTCGAGCGGCTTTTCAAGGACCTCAGCATAGAGAACGGCTATCTGCATACTGGAAGGATAGGCTCAGGCCATTTCGTTAAGATGGTGCACAATGCGATAGAGTATGGCATGATGCAGTCCATGGCAGAGGGGCTTGAGCTCATAGAGGAAGGCCCCTACAAGGATTCGGACCTTGCCGCGATATGCGAGCTCTGGAACAACGGATCGGTAATACGCGGCTATCTCATAGAACTCGCCGCAAGATCATTTAGGAAGGACCAGCACCTCTCGCAGATAGAGCCGTACGTTGATGACATGGGCGAGGGCAGATGGTCAGTGCAGACTGCAGTAGACTATGCCGTGCCGTTCACTACGATATCAAATTCGCTTTTCGAGAGATTCAGGTCAAGGTCGAAGAGACGCTTCGGCAATCGTGTGCTTGCCGCGCTGAGGCATGAGTTCGGAGGGCACGACGTGAAGAAGGCGGTGGATCAGTAGATGCAGTACAAGCTTGGTGTTGTTGGATTGGGCCACTGGTTCGGCTGGCTTGAGAAAGGCGTCGGGGAGAAGGGAGGCCTGATGCTCGTAAAGGCGGTGGGCACAAAACCATTCGAGGAAAAGGTTGAGCTTCTTACAGGATTCGGTATAACAAAGGAAAAGTATTACATTTCCGACAAGGATGGACGCATACCTGAAAGGTTCTTCGACGGGCTTGACCTTGTGCACATATCAGACCCGAACAGGTTCCATAAGGAGCAGGCGATAGAATCGCTGAAATCCGGGAAGCGTGTCATAGTCGAGAAGACCCTCGCAGTAAACGAAAGAGAATTTGATGAGATAAAATCATTCGTTAAGAAGAATGGGATGGAGGACATGATATACCTACATCTCCACTATCTCCACAAGCAGCCGACGATTGCGCTTGCAAGGAAGATGCCAGAACTGGTAAGAAAATACGGGCGCATAAAATCCATAGAGGCAAATTTCTTTGAGAGGGTAAATGAGGAAGACCCAAGAAGAACATGGCTTCTTGCCCCTGAAAATGGTGGCATATTCATGGACTGGGTGCACACCTCAGAGGTAATATTCAGGACCACGGACTGCAAATTCGGGAATCTGAAAAGGGTAAGCGACTTCGCAGTAAACAGAAACTATGACAGTGTTAATCCGACCGGCGTTGAAGCAGTCATCGGCGTTTCCGGAGGCAACTATGAAGAGGGAGCTACAGCCACGATGAGAATGGCGAAGGGCACTGAAAGCATTTATGCCAGCAAGTCAGTTAAAGCCACATTCAGTTCTGGATTTTCTGTACTCTTATGCTTCCCTGGACATGAAGCTGAGTTCAATAATGCAAACGAGAGAGGGGCGCTAATGACATTCGACCAGAATGGCACTGAGGTAAACCTTGAGAGGCTCACCGGATCTAACACATCAGAGATGTTCGTATCTGAGGTGCTTGATTTCTGCGAAGGAAAGCACGAGGGATTGGATCTTGATGAGATATCAGAGATATTCAGAAGCCAGTGGGAATACCAGCGCACTGCAGGCACAAGGAAACTCATCACCGATAGGGAAACGATAGACGCATTTCTGGGCAATGGGATGGCAGGTTCGCACTGCAAATAGGGCTGTATACGACGATTGGCGTAAAGTGTGCCAATGTTTAAATATATGGAAAAAGAGATATTATCATGGCAATCGAGACAGTATATCTCATAAAACCGCGTGGCTTCTGCGCCGGCGTGGACCGTGCGGTAAACACGGTTAAAGAGGCGTTGAGGATATTCGGCGCCCCGATTTATGTAAAGCACGAGATAGTGCACAACAAGACGGTGTGCGATGAGCTGCGCAGCAATGGCGCGATATTCATAGAGGAGGTATCGGAGGTGCCGGAAGGCAGCGTCTGCGTATTCTCAGCCCATGGTATTGCTCCGCTTGTGAGGGTTCAGGCACAGGAGAGGAAACTATACGCAATAGATGCCACATGTCCGCTCGTATCTAAGATACACATAGAGGTAAACAGATTCGCAAGAGAGGGCAATGAGATACTTTACATAGGCCACAAGGGCCATCCCGAAGTGGTTGGGGTAATGGGCATCTGCCCCGACATAACACAAATCGTCGATACGGTAGAGGATGTCGATAACATCGTTGTCAAGGACCAGGAAAAGGTTGTGTATCTTACACAGACAACGCTCTCTGTTGATGAATGCAAAGGGGTTATTTCAGCGCTTAAGAAAAAATTCCCTAAGATAAAGGCACCGCCAAGTGATGACATATGCTATGCCACTACGAACAGGCAGACTGCGATAAGGAGCGCGGCAAAGTCCTGTGACATAATAATAGTTGTAGGGAGCAAGAACTCATCGAACTCAAACAGATTGGTGGACACTGCAAAAAGCCTGGGAGTTGACGCCTACCTTGTCGATAATCTTGGCGAGATAAAGGAATCGTGGCTTGAAGGCAAGAAAAACCTTGGCGTTTCTGCAGGGGCAAGCGCTCCGGAATATCTGATAAAGGAGATTGCAGACCATTTCAAGGCTGTGGATGGCGCAGAGATCAAGGATCTAAATGTGATGGACGAGAAGATGTCTTTCAAGCTGCCGTACGAGCTTTACAGGCAGCAGACGGTTGTTTAATATCTGCGGCTTTCCGAACCTTTGCGATAGTTTCTCCAAATAATGGACATGTAGAGTACGTTTATTCCCTCATTATTTACTGTCTTAGATAGGAGATCATACCCTTCAGCGGTTCTAATCAATGCACGATAGACAGTGTCATGTTTTACCGCGCGGTGAAGTGCGGTCCAACCATCATTATCCTTGGATTCGGCAAGAAGTTCCCTGCGTTCCGGTGTCGTTATCATTTTAAATGCGAAGTCTTCATGCAGTGTAACTGCCCTGTCGAGTGCAGATATCCCCTTATCGCTCTTGACCTCCGTAAGCAGCCGCATGCCCTCTTCCGTCTCCAGAAGCCTGTCTGCGACTCTTGAACTCTCCACTGCGATTAGAACATTCGAACTGTTGACTGTTCCGTACCTGTCGATGCTTACGCTTATTTCAGTTATATTTTTATTCCTAAGATAAGCAGCACCAGAGGTGTTTGGTTTTGAGGCCATCATTATATCACCGATTCTTGTAAGGAATAATGAGCATTAATCCTTTTATGTTTGAGTGTTTACTTCGGATACGTAGCCTATTCGTTAGGTACGGATAGAAACCGGGGCAATTTCTGCTGCCTTAGATTCAGGAGTGATGTAGGCTATGGTGGCGTTATCAGTTGCACTTTGGTTGGTGCTGTATTCCAGCAGTCTGCCATCGAAATTGCCGCAAACGAAGATGGCCAGTGGACCTTTCCCAGGATAGGCCCAGCATTTTTGCTCGGTCGGAAGCTTATTCCACTCCTTCATGCTTATTACTGGTTCGATTGTGCCGTTATCATAATCTACCATGCAGGGACCTTTGAAGTTAAGCCTCGACTCGTCATTCAGCCAGAAGGCCTTGTATTTCGCCGTTAGGTAGTTATTCGGCTTCCCGACCCATTGTATAAACTCCTTTAGTGATGGAAGTTCAGTGCCGAGTTCTTTTACCATTTCCAGTGCCTTTGCAAAGGTTGCATGCCTATCGGTTATGGTTATGGATTTGGTCGGCTCTAACACTGTTGTTCTTTCCAATTTTATCACGTATAATATACAGATTTCCAAATATATATGCTTTTCTAGAACGTCTGAAATCAGATTGGCATTTGTCCTAGCTTGATGCGGTTATTTCATGCACCTTTCCATAATGTGATGCAACATATGCCTCAAGATGCTTCTTGAATTCTGCCGGAGCGACAGATGCCCTTACAGATGCGACCTGCTTTCCGTCCTCGTATATGATGCAGAACGGATCCTCACCGGTTCCTGGAAGTGATATCCCAAGATTGGCATGCTTGCTCTCTCCTGGTCCGTTGACAACGCACCCCATTACCGCAACCTTCGTTTCTTCTACGCCTTTGTAACCCTTCTCCTTCCACTCAGGCATTTTATCTTGAAGATAATTGGTGAGCTCCTCCGCCATCTCCTGGAATACTATTGATGTTGTTCTACCGCAGCCGGGGCAGCTCGATACAAGAGGGGTGAAGTGCCTTATGCCCAGCGATTGCAGTATCTGCCTGCTTACTATCACCTCATCAGCTCTGCTTCCCGTGGGTGTTGGCGTAAGTGATACCCTTATCGTATCGCCTATTCCCTTTGACAGCAGCATGCCAAGCGCGGCGCTTGACGCGACTATCCCCTTGCTGCCTATTCCTGCCTCAGTAAGCCCAACGTGCAATGGCTGGTCTATCCGCTCCGCGAGCATCTCGTAGGCATTTACCATCTCAGGCACTTCCGATATCTTTGTGCTCACTATTATCTTGTTCGGCTCAAGCCCGTACTCGGTCGCCTTCTTCACTGATTGCACTGCGCTTTCCACCACCGCATCTACCGTCACGGCCTTTGCAGTCTTCGGTGTCTTGCTTCTTGTGTTTTCATCCATAAGCTTCGTAAGGACTGATTGGTCAAGGGACCCCCAGTTGACCCCTATCCTTACCGGCTTGTCATAATCCTTTGCAAGCTTTATGAAGGCCTCAAAATTATCGTCATGCTTTTCCCCGAACCCCACATTCCCGGGGTTTATCCTGTATTTGTCTAGCGCCTCTGCACACTCAGGCACTTCGGTAAGAAGCTGGTGCCCGTTGAAATGGAAATCCCCAATGAGAGGTATATTGTATCCGAGATCGTCGAGCACTTTCCTTATGTTTTTGACTGCTTTTGCCATTCTGACATTCTGAACGGTAAAGCGCACTATCTCGGAGCCCGCTTTGTGGAGCTCTATTATCTGCGCAACGGTTCTTGATACGTCACCAGTATCGGTATTTGTCATGCTTTGAACAACTACCGGGTGCTCGCTGCCCACATACATGTCCCTTACCCTTACCTGCAGGCTCCTCCTTCTTGGGAAGAGCGATGCGGGATCCTTCATCTCTATTATCATAAATCATTCGCCCATTATCTGGACTATTACCTTCCTTTTCCGCTTCACGATATCAAAATCAAGGAGCACTATGTCCTGGCCCGAATCCAGCATGAGCTTGCCGTCCTTCAATGGCACTGTTATGCTCGGCCCCATCATTGCTGACCTCACGTGACTTTTGCCGTTGAAGTCCCCTCCGACCCCATACATATCGGCGCTGGTCTTGTGATGAAGATATTCGCTGTTGGATGGCGAAAATACCTCGAGCGCCGCCTTTATCTCCTTGACATTCTCCTCATTGTGCCTCATGGTGCTTATGCTTGCGGTGGAGCAGCCCACAAATATCGTGGCTATGCCATTCCTTACCCTTGATTCCTGCACGGACTTCTGCACATTCGGAGTTATGTTGGTTATGTATATGTCCTCCACTGGTTTCTCGAAATAAAGCTCTGCGGTTCTTACGGTCATAAATAATCCCTCATTCGCCTATTATCTGAACTATCACTCGCTTCTCGCCCGTTGAGTGGTCGAAATCGACAAGCACAGCCTTCTGCCACTTGCCAAGCATCTCGCGGTTGTCCTTGAAAGGGACTGTTATGCTCGTGCCTATGAGCGTTGTCCGCACATCATGATTGCCATTCATGTGGGTGCCGTTGCCATTGTGCGCGCTATGGCCATTATGCCCGTTCAATGGGCTGAATTTCTTGAATGCCTCCTGCAGGTCATGTATTGTCCCTGGCTCGTATTCCATTGTTGTAATGCAGGCATTCGGGCAGTCCGTATGCACTATCGCTATCCCATCCTCCATCTTAGAATCGACTATTGAATGCTCCACCTGCCTGGTAACGTCAGTCAGGAAAACCTCGCTGGTCGGTTTGGTATAATGAAGGACTACCGTCTTTATCTTCATTCTGATCATCCGATAGATACCTTAAATGTGTTGGTTTAAATAGGTATTTGGCGCATACGACAAAGGTCGTAATATTACCGGAAGTACTACGTTGCTTTGCGTTTGGGCTGCAGAGCGTCAGGGCCCGCCCAGCGCATCGGTTATCTTTTTCTGCGTCAGGATTATCGCTTCCTTGTTTGGATATCTGTGCCTTGGCCAGAAGAAGCCCCTGAATCCGTCCCTGAACTTTCTCGGAATTATATGGATGTGGAGGTGGGGCTTGCTCTGGCTCACTTTGTCGTTTATCGCTATGAGAGTTCCGTCGGCGCCTAGTGCAGTCTCAAGCGCCTTTGACAAAGTTTTCACGTTGGTGAATAGGACCGCTATAGTCTTGTCAGGGATTTCTGCTATAGAACCATAATGCCTTTTTGGCACGAGAAGAATATGGCCGAAGAATACCGGGCTCAGATCCAAAAATGCAAGAGTCTCCCTGTCCTGGAATACTGAATAGGATTCGGACTTGCCTGATATTATCTGGCAGAAGAGGCATTCCTCGTCCTTTTTGCGCAGAGAGCGTTGGGCTTTTCTTTTCGCTTCCATCCAGTTCCCCCAGCATATCTATTTTTGGTCATTTGGCTGTGACCGCCTTAGGAGCCTTCTTTCAGCATCAAGTATCCTTTTCACATCCGCCCTCCCTTGGGCACGCAGCGCCCTTCTGAGTATCTTAACGGTATCGGTGTGACCATTATTTGCTGCCAGTGTTATGGCACTGTGCGGTATCGCGTGCCGGGTTGTTGTGCTGATCTTTGCGCCGCGTTCGATAAGCATATTCACCATCTCATTATAGCCTCCCGCCGAAGCCCACATTAGCGGCGTCATCCCGAATGCGCTGTGCGCATTCACGTCCGCGCCGTCAAGCATTAGCCTCTTTGCTTTTTTGAGGTTTCCGGAGTCCAATTGCTCGACAAGCGCAACGCCGAGCCCTCTTTTTTCCTCTTTGGATAGTTTTTTTGCGTCGCCATCAAATCCCCAATTATGATTTTATCCGGCCATTCATTTTACAACAGGCCCAGGCAGAGAGTTGACAAATGAGCTGTTCGAATAGTTCCCTATCGATGTCTCATTGAGATTTACGAATACAGATCCGACTTTGCTGCTGAACGTCACTGCAAGGCTGAGTGGCATGTAGTATGTGTCGGATATGCATGCGCCGAACTGCCCTGTCCCTGTTGAGGTTCCATTGGATGCCAGCTGCACCATGTTGCCCGCTATGTAGGTGCATCCCATGCCCTTGTAGCTGCTCTGGTAGTCCTTTGTGTAGGTGAGCGTTATGCCAAGATCCGAGAGGCTTGAGAGATTGAATTTCGCTATGTTGGCTATGTTGATCCCTGCTATGGTGCTTGATTTTACGCAGCCGATGCTGCGGTTGCTGTTAGAGAGTATCTGGCCATAGTTGCCGGATGACACCGCACTGGTGTTGAAGTTCGTGCATGTGTATGTACCGTTGGCAAGCGCGGCATACACTAGCCTGGCACTGCCAATTATCGGAATGCTTGTGGAGTTGAACGTGAGCTTTGTGCTGTTGGAGTATTTTGATTCGTTTATGTAGAGAGGCGAGCTTATGCTTGCCACAGCGCCCAGTGCACCGGATGGCTGCACATCAAGTATGCCCTTATAGGAAACGCTAAACTCAGTCGTGTTGGATAGGTGGTTCGTCGAAACTGCGGCAATTGTTTGCGTGGCACCCTGCCCTGATTGGGAGAGTATGCCGCTGAAAGCTGCGGGAACATTCCCGCTAAGGTTCTGGAACTCGGGAAGCTGTGACTGCGATTGTATCGAGCTGCTACTGTGGCTGCTCAACACCACTATCACGCCCACAACGATTATCAGCAAAACTATTATTCCGATGATACCCAGTATTGACAAAAAACCACGATTAGTATCGGAATAGAAGTGCTAAATACCTTGCCATGGCTCATTCAGATTGTTTCGGGTCCTGCGCCACAACCATGTTGGGCATTTGGATAGGCTGAGGCTTTTCCTGGGCTGGCGGCTCTGGCGTTGTGCGGGTCTGCACTATAGGTTCTGGTTTTGTGAATATGCCAAGAGTACTTCCATTTTTCCTTAGCCATTTCCGCTTCTCCTTGTAATCAGGCATTGCCCCAAGCACAAGCTTCCAGAATCGCTTTGAATGGTTCTGATGCTTTATGTGCGCGAGCTCGTGTATTATCACAGAATCTAGAACATCGGGAGGTGCGAAGAGGAGCCTGAAGTTTAGGTTGATGCGGTTTGTCTTCCTTGAATAGCTCCCCCATCGTGTCAGTTGGTCCTTCAGCCTTATCTGTTCTACCCTGAATCCGAAATGTTTTGTGTTAAGTTCGTTCACATGCGTGACGATGTCGGGCAGTACCTTTTTTGTTATGAGTTTGCGGCATAGCGAATATGTGTGTTTTTCCAGTTCGCTGTCGTTGAGCCCGTCCGCAAGCGTTATTGTTATGGTTTCCCCCTTCAATCTGGCTCTTGAGCGCGGACCTGCTTGTCTTACAGCTATCGCAAAGCTTTTGCCCATTACGCTCAGCGTTTGTCCGTCATAGAATTTGAGGTATTCCGGTTTGCTTTCCTGTTCTACTGATTTTTCAAGGCGCTTTAACATCTTATCTCTCAGATTCAGGAAAATCCTAGAGCCACTTCCCTTGCCGAGGTAGAATGGCACGCTTATGGTTATGAGGTTGCCGTTGAGCTTTGCGCTTGCATAGGCGCCGAATGAGGTTGTCCGTTTTATCCCGTATCTTTTACCATTTACCGTGACTTCCTCCATATAATGCAACTCTTTGGGATGTGCAGCATCACGCCAGGCCTGCAAGTACGCCGAGTATTCCGCCGATTATTGCGATGACACCAAGCACGAATACGAGATTGGTGATCTTGCTGCTTTTTGCGGAATGTATAAGCTTGCTTATGAGCACAAGGCTTACCAGGATCGAGACTATCGCGGCCAGTACGACATCAACTGGCGGAAGGATTGCGAAAACCGACGTGAGTTGAGATTTGGAGAATATTACGGTTACAAGCGATGCCCCGAGCGATGATAATAGGAATGCGAAGAACGAGAGCCTGAAGGCCTCTTCCGGTTTTATCTTCAGGAAGAGCATTGCTGAAACTGTGGTGCCGGACCTGCTTATTCCTGGCAGCGCGGAGATTCCCTGTGATATCCCGATAAGCACCAGATCCCGCAATTGAGAGATTCTTAAGTTCCTTGCTCGTATTTTTGCTTTTTGATACCTTTATCAGTATGCCATCGATTATCAGCAGTATGCCGAGTATTATCATTGGCACTCCGATGACTGGTCCGTTAAGGGAGGAGACAAACTTGTATATTGGAACTGCGATAAGAGCCGTTACCACAGTTACGACTATCAGGAACTTCAATAGCAGTTTGCCTTCCTCGCCGCCTCTGCCAACCAGTGCAAGTATTGTCTTCTTTACCTCTTTCCTGAAATAGATAAGAGCCGCAACAAATGTTTCCGCCCTCAAGGAAAAGGCCGAGCGCGTATGCCTGCGAGAAGTTAAGATGCAGAAGGAATGTTGACGCGAGGAGTACCTGGGTCTTGCTGCTTACCGGAAGCCACTCGCTTATTCCCTGAACTATACCCAAGATTATTCCGATTATTGCCTTGATTATTGCGGCTGATGTGATCATGTTACAACTCTTGTTTAGTCTTTATGCCATAGGGGTTTTATATTGCTTATCTAAGAACACTGAAAACGTGGTCCCAGGTGTTGAGCGCCATTCCAGTACGCACCCATAATGGCACGAATGCCTCAAGCCACCTGGCGTTCTCTATTCCGCCAATGTCTATTGAACCCTTCCACCCAAACTCCTTGAGTATTTCTGTTGTCTGCTTTTTTGATGCGGCGTCGTTTCCGCAGATTAGCATCTCAGCATCCTTGAACTTGGGGTTGAACATCTGTGAGCTTGGCACAGTATTAAAGCATTTCACCACTTTGGCTTTTGGAAGACGCTTCTGCAGGCGTTCCCCTGTCGAATCATCGATTCCGAAAAGCAGTCCGGGTGGAGAGCCTTTGGAGAAATCAAGCGGGTTTGTGACATCGATAAGCAGCTTGCCATCAAAGTTCGCTTCCCCGGAAGAGTTGACCACTTCCCTCCGCGACCTGTCCCAAAGAGCATAGTACAAGCATATCGCCAAATTTGGCAGTATCTGAAAATGTGCCAGTCGACATTTTGCCCTCTATGCCTTTGATCCATTCCACAAGCTCTGGCTTGTTTGGCGTGCGCGATCCCATTCTTACGTCATAGCCTTTTGCAGCAAATCCCTTGCTGAGTGCCTTGCCAACCGTTCCGGTTCCCAGAATTCCAACTTTCATGGTGGATTATTCTTTTATGGGAATAAATACCTTATCGAAAAATTAGAGAGATGCATTTCACAGATCGGCTTTCACATTAATCTGCTTTTAACATAGATTAGGGATTGGAGCACACCTAAGACTTATCTTAGGTTGTCCGTTTTGCACCTTTTTATTTTAGATTTGGGGTCACAGGGATTTGAACCCTGATTTGCAGGTTACTTCATATTTGTTTTCTTAATTCCAGATCCTCATCATCGCACTTCGCTCAATAGAATATAAACATCTGGAGCCTGCCGCGCTGCCAAGTTACGCTATAACCCCGTTGGTTGCTATTATTTATGAAGGAATAAATATATGCTTATTTGATAATATAATAAGCTGTGGGTGTTCTCATAAAGAAAGAATATATTATCTATGCAGTCGTTGCAGTGTTGATAGTTGTAGGAGTAATAGTATACATATTCACGACTTCTGGCTCAGGCTCCCCTATGATAGGGAGGCAGGTAAGCAGTTCAGATATGCTTGCATTGCAGCAGATAGCAAACAACAATACTCTTGCAAACAAAGTTGGTGCAGGAATTGTTGTGGCCGGCGCCGGATCAGACCTGCCCGCAAAAGTTAGCGGCATGCCATTCCTTGTTGGTGGCAAGCCGGAAGTGCTTTATGTAGGCGCGGATTACTGCCCCTACTGTGCGGCCACAAGATGGGGATTGATACTTGCACTTATGAGGTTCGGGAATTTCAGCGGGCTCGAATACATGCAATCAAGCTCAACAGACTACGCGGCAGATACGGCCACATTCTCGTTCATCAACTCGAGCTACAGGAGTTCGCTCGTTCACTTTGATGGTCTTGAGATAGAGAACAGGACTGGTGGTAGCACCGGAGTCAACCTCTCAGATTCAGAACAGCTTGCATTCAATAAGTATTCCTCAGATGGCGGCGGCATACCATTCATAGATTTCGGTAATTCGAGCGTTCAGAATGGCGCTGCCGTAAGCCCGGTATTGATACATGGATACACGTGGAGTGAAATAATACGCAACATCAGCGTGCCGAACTCCAGCCTGGCCCAGGCCGTGATAGGAAATGCGGACGTATTTACTGCTCGCATATGCGCCAGCAATTCGACGCTCAACGCAACGGCAAGTGCATGCGAGCAGCCTTACGTCAAGAGGATACTCGGATGATAAGAGTCGGTTTAGCTAATTGGCAAGATATCTTGCCATGGCTATTGCTGTTCTTCTATTCTGGTCTATTATGTTTGTGCTTTCCGATGGGTCGGTTTCCAGATTGTATAGCGCATCCTTTTTCCTTCCGAAATAGTGCATAAGCTTGATGTTGCCTTCGTATACGGCCGTCACCTTTGTGTTGTGCGACCGTTTTGCCCTCAGTATGCTTGCAGCACTCTTTGATCTTGGCGCGAGCATCTTTAGCAGCTTCTCGTCCCATCCCTCGCTTATGCCGGTATGTTCTGAGACCACATACCTGCTTTTCCTTATGTTCCCATCAAGATGGTCCAGTCTTCCTGATGCCAGATCCAGAACCGATTCGTGCAGTGCCGAGACGGATACTGGCCTTTCCGTTGTGTCCTTCATCGTTATCATTTTGCCGTTCCTGAAGTTTGCCACCAGCAGCGGAACCCTTGAGATATCGTCATAAGGTGGTAATGAATGGTAGAGAAGGCCGTGGTTGCCGAAGGATTGGCCATGATCCGAAGTCACAATTACTGTCGCATCGTCAAGAAGTCCCTTTCTCTTCAATAGGTCGATTGTCCTGCCCGCCTCGCCATCTAGGTATTCCAACCTTTTCAGATAGCCGCGGTGAAGCGCACTCATTGCGTATTCGTCCATATCTTCAATGCCGCTGAGGTAGAGCCATTTGTCCTGGAGTATATTCTTTCGCCCTACCGGATAGTTTTCGTGTGCTTCCATGTAGTTTACGAATATGAACTGGGGCTTGTAGTTGTATTTGTATGTCAAGTATTCGTTGAGCCGCCCGTTTGTATTCTTTGCGCCCCTGTCAAGCATGTGCGTCCCGTCCACCTTTGAGACACCCTCATTTAGCCTTTGCCTGAGATGCAGATAAAGAGGATCCATGACTGATTTGGGAAGCAGTCTTGTCATGTAGTAGCTTGCATTCATCATCGCAGCCCTTGCGCTTGCACCGTTGTTGATTATTACACCGAGCTTGTCGGCCAGTGATTTGTTGTATTTTACATTTGACTCTCTCCACACGTCATGCACGCTGTTGAATCCCATTGCAAGGTTTGTGAAGCTTGTGACAAATGGATTGTTGGAAAGAAGTGTGCTCTCGTAACCGTGTGCGGAGAGCTTATGTGCCACAGTCTCAGCATCCCGCCCAAGAAACTTCGTCTTCACCATCCACGGGTCTATCTTGTATGTGCCGTTATTAAGGAAATTTCTCGACACCTGCCTTATTTGCGATACGCGTTTGTTCGTAAATAATGACGCGTGTGTCGTTGCTGTCCATGTCCCTGGCGCTATTGCATGCGTGTATGCGGATCCGTTCCTTGCGATGTTGCCAAGCGTTTTGAGCGATGCATTGCCATAGACGTCGCTAGCCCTGACGGTATCCAACAGCAGAATTATCACATTTTTGGTCATCGTGGTCAGTTATTTGTCGCTCGGATGTTATTTATACCTTGCCGATTGTTTCGTTTTGCGGCATTACAGCTGTTGGCAACATTTTTATTACTTATTTGGCATTAGGATATAGGTATTTATGACGTCGAAAATTAGAAGGGCATTTGATGTCTTCTATGTAACTACAAAAAAAGGTTACGATGCAACCTATTGGGTCTTTGTGATAATAGCCGGAGCCGGGATAATAACGAAATTGTTCGGAATTGCTGGTGCCGGCGCATCGGTTCTTGCCTTTCTGTTCTTTTACCTCTTCGGCAAATTGAGCATAAAGGAGGAGAAGAGGCTTGCGCGAGAACGGCTTGCCTCAAAGAAATGATCATTTCCGAATAATAAAAGCAATTTGGAGAAAGTATTAAGCTTTTTTCAGAGATTTACTCCTGTATCAGCTTTTTTAGGTGGAACTCTGGAAATATGCGTGCTTAACCCGTACTTTTATCCGTATAATGGAGGAACGGAAAAGGTTCTCCTGGAAGTGTACAGCAGGCTAGCCAAGCATCATAATATTACAGTAGTTACCTCAGTAGCGGCAAGGAAGAACAGACCCTCTGTCGAGGAGATAGCCGGGATAAGGGTTGTCAGGCTGAAGGCGACATCGACCAGACCCCCAACACTGCCGATGCCATTCCTCCTCTTCGATGGGTTGAAGAAGGCGCTCGTCAAGGAGAACGCTGAGATATACCACATCAACAACAGGTATCAGTATTTTGGTGATACCGTAAGGATAGTAAAGGGCCTGGACAGCAAGCTTGCACTAACCATACACAATGCACTGCCGAAGAACATAAACTTCACCACTGATGAACTTGGCAGGTTCTATGACTGGCTGTGGGGAAAGAAGCTCATGGGTGCGGCTGATGTCATAACTGCAGTTTCCACCAACACCGCGAAGACCACCATACCCAGAAGGTACATGAAGAAAACCCATGTGATATTCAACGGTGTGGATTTCAAGAGATTCAGGAAAATGGACAAGAACAGCAAGGAGGTTGCTGATGTGAGCAAGGCCCTCGGATTCGATGGCACCACCATAGTAACAAATGGCAGGCTGGTGCCGCAGAAAGGACAGATATACCTTCTTGAGGCGTTTGCCGAGCTTTCCAACTCCGGAATGAGCGATCTCAACCTCATGGTAATAGGCAGGGGTCCGTCGAGCATGTATCTGCACAGGAGCGCAAAAAGGATGGGTGTAGCTGATAAGTTCCATATCGTCTCCGGCATACCTGACAGGATGCTCCCATGCTATTACAATGCCTGCGACATCTTCGCCTTCCCCTCTCTGTACGAGCCCGCGGGGCTTGCGGTTTGCGAGGCGATGTCCTGTGAGCTGCCCGTTGTGGCGTCGAAAGTTGGGGGCATACCTGAGATAGTTGGCGATTACGGAATATACAGCAAGCCCAGGGATTATGAATCAATAAGAGACGGGCTCAGCTACGTGATGGAGAGCAGAAATGGGAAAGAGATAAAGCGCATGACCGCGCTTGGCAGGAAACGCATGGTGAGAAGGCATGACTGGGACAGGATAGCAAAACAGTACGAGCATGTATTCCAAGGGATCGTAAGGCGTTGACAAATGAGAAAGCAATCGATGGTTCAGATGTGGGGCAAGCCTTCCGGCAAGCTCGACAAGGAGCAGTACGTAAGGCTTGTGGGAAGATTCAGGCTGATTGCGATACTTGTGCTATTGGGCAGCCTCGGGGTCTTCGTCGCTGTTGCGGTATTTGGAGGGTTCTCCAACGTAATAGGCATAATCAGCCATGCCTCTCTTGCGATCTATGCACTTGCATTTGTCTGCGTATTCCTCAGCTTCTGTTTCCGCTATCTCAAGTGGAATTATTACACGAAGAAGCTGGGGTTGAAGGTGCCCCATAAAAAGAACTTCCTTGTCTACCTTTCAACAAATGGGATGGCCATAACTCCCGGGAACATCGGCAGCGTAATCGCTGCGTATACATTAAAGAAAATAACCGGTGTCAGATTCTCAAAGATAGCGCCAATGGTCACGATACAGCTTTTCACCGATTTCTTCGGCTTTGCCCTCTTCGCGTTTGCAGCTGCGTTAATCATCGGGCAGTATGTGTTGTATGTGATAATACTTGACATAGTGCTTATGATCCCTTTCCTGCTCATAATAAATCCGTGGCTCTTCAACCTTCTGAAAAAGAAGAAAAGGAAGGGGAATATCTTAAGAAGGATCTATGGTTATGCGAAACATTATTACATATCCCAGAATGTGCTCAATAACAAAAAGACCTATGCAGTCTCGCTGCTCTTCACTACACCTGCCGACATACTCAACTCTATGGCACTCTATTTCTCCATACTTGCTGTTGGAGTAAGGCCGCAGATAGTGCGTTCGGTGTTCGTCTTCTCAACGTCGCAAATATTCGGCATGATAACTGCACTGCCTGGAGGCATAGGCTCCGCTGATGCGTCATTCGTTGCACTTCTCGGAAGCACATTCCATTTCGGCTCTGCACTAAGCTCCGCCGTTACAATAATGACAAGGCTGGCTACGCTATGGTTCGGAGTTGCACTGGGTATAATAGCCCTTATCTACACCATACGCTACTGGAGCGCTAATGCAAAAAAGAATAGGAAAAGAAATTAATCCTCTGATTCCTCTGCGTCGGATTCGAATTCCTCTTCCGAGCTTGCGGAACCTCCGCCTTCTCCCTTTTCGACAACGGTTATCTTGCCGAACTTGCCGGAAGCAAGCTGTGGCGTTCCCCTGAATTCGCTCACGTATCCGTTTGAGACCTCTACCGTGTCCCCTACGTCGACCGTGTTTATGTCATTTCCCCAAAGCGACATGGCTATCGAGCCCGTATCGTCCTGAAGCGTTATGTTAGCAACACTGAGTCTCTTCCCATACTTTGTTACGACCTCTCGTGGCGCATCCTTTTGGGTTACCTTTGCCTGTACGGTAACATTGCTTGCGCCGACCTTCAATTCGCTTATTTTCATTTTCTCGACCTTGTATCTCTTTTATATTTTATAAATAGAGTATAACCATATTTTATGATTAGAAAGTTATTTAACACCATATTGTATGGGTCCGGTTTTACGGTGCTTTCTTCGCACAGGTTTATTAATATGAAAACCATAATGTTGGAGTTGATCTGATGCCTGATGACAATCAGCCCTCCGCGCCTATGCACCCATCCTTTGTAGGGGTAATAAGGCAGAAGGAGAGGCTTAGGGAGAAGCTGGCTAACATCAGGCATAAAATAGGGATCTACAGCGCTAAGGGAGGGGTTGGCAAGACCACCGTCGCAGTGAATATGGCATATGCGCTAAGCAAGCTGGGCTTCAAGGTAGGGCTTCTTGACGCTGATATAGACACTCCTAATGTATCGCTATTCCTGGGAATTGAGGGGAAAATTGATCCCGGCTTGCCGCTCAGACCGCTGGAGAAAAGCGGGGTAAAAATAGTCTCTACGGCCATGCTGATGGGCAGCGAGGAAAGGCCGATAATATGGAGAGGGCCGATGATGGTGAAGATGCTTGGGGAATTCTTCGAGAATACCGATTGGGGGGAATTGGATTACTTGATAATAGACCTTCCCCCGGGATCTGGCGACGTACCGCTTACAATAATGCAGGTTCTGGAGTTGGACGGCTTCGTGATAGTCACAACACCACAAAGGATTGCTTCAATAAATTCCGCACGGTCGGGACTTATGGCAAAGAGGCTCAACATAGCAGTTTTGGGAGTTATAGAGAATATGTCCGATGGCACTGTAAGCGAAAGCACAGGAGAGGTGATAAAGCTGCTTGATACCGGACTGCTTGGGGTTGTTAGATTAAACTACAAATTCAATGAATACAGTGATAGCGGTAAGGTGCCGGTGCTGGAAAGCGCTCAGATGCTAGCGGATTTTCAGGCAATTGTGGAAAAATTAACTGCTGGAAGCGGCAGGGTTGTTTTTTAAGCGGCATTTACTGGTATGATACATATTTAAACGCCGGTGTCATAACCATTATCAATGGCGTTTTGATGGTCACTACAACTAAACCGCAGACGATCGAGGCAAAGGCCCAGCAATACGTTCAGATGGAGATACGTAGTTTAAACAAGTTTGGACTGGCTGACCTGTCCCTCGGCAAACCCGTAGAATTAGTCGGAACAGTTGACAGAACAGACCTGACATGGCGCGCACCTGCTGGATTTATGGGGGCTTCTTTCATGATAAAAGAGGATAGAGGCAAAATAAGGGTGGTGCTAGACCCCGGAAGATTTGATGACGCGGAGATAAAGCGCGTCATAGGATTGGAAAAGGGAATGAAGGTCATGGTTCGCGGCAGGCTGCTCAGAGACGACGCAAGTGCTGGGATCGTTTTCAGCAATCTTTACATATATGCAGAAAAGCTCACATTCTAGTCGGATAGCGGTGATAAGGGCGTTAAAAGCCCATTTCAGCCGCTAGTTGGCTTGCCCGTTTATATTTGCTTGTTTCTTTACAGAGAGTAAAATATAAATAGGTATTCATGCTAAATTACTATCAGTATTCGGAGTATGTATCGCTAGTACATACCCTATTTATTATTCCTGTTAGGGGTTACACTCAAAGATAAGATGAAAAGGTGAAATATATGGCAGAAAATCAACTAGGCGGACAACAGGTTCTATTGCTTCCAGAAGGAGCTACAAGATTACTCGGAAGGGATGCGCAGCGCACCAATATCGCAGTCGCGGTTGCTGTTGCAGGCGCGGTAAAGACAACACTTGGCCCTAAGGGGATGGACAAGATGATGGTAAGCGATCTCGGAGACGTGGTAATAACAAACGACGGCGCAACAATCCTCGAAGAGATGAATGTGGAGCACCCAGTCGCAAAGATAATGGTTAACATAGCAAAGACTCAGGACAAGGAGGTAGGCGACGGCACGACAAGCGTTGTCATACTTGCGGGAGAGCTGCTCAAGGGAGCGGGAGAACTTCTCGAGCAGGGAATTCATCCAACTACGGTGATACGCGGCTATAAGATGGCTGCGGAGAAGGCGAAGGAGATACTTGAAACGTATGCAAGGAAGGTTGACATAAACGACGAACAGACTCTCCAGAAGATAGCGCTCGTATCAATGGGCTCAAAGAACGTTGGCGACGATGCAACAAAGGCGCTTCTTGGGAAGATGGTGATAAAGGCGGTAAAGCAGGTAATGGAGAAGGACGCAAACGGCAAGACCATAGTGGACCATGACTTCATAAAGGTGGAGAAGAAGGCCGGAGGCAATGTGGGAGAGACGCAGTACATAAACGGCGTAGTAATAGACAAGGAGATATCCCATCCAGGAATGCCAAAGTCGCAGGCTAACGCAAAGATAGCATTGCTTGATGTTGCGCTTGAGATAGAGAAGCCTGAGGTTGATGCAAGAATACAGATAACATCGCCGGAGCAGATGCAGACATTCATGCAGCAGGAAGAGGTAATGCTAAGGGAGATGGTAGACAAGATAAAGAAGAGCGGTGCAAATGTAGTATTCACGCAGAAGGGAATCGACGACGTCGCACAGCACTTCCTTGCAAAGGCTGGCATAATAGCGGTAAGGCGCGTAAAGAAGAGCGACATAGAGAAGCTCGGAAGGGCGACAAAGGCCAAGATAATAACAAGCCTTGATGACCTTGACGCGAAGGACCTTGGGTTTGCCGGACTTGTCGAAGAAAGAAAGATAGGCGGCGAACAGATGATCTTCGTTGAGAAGTGCAAGGATCCGAAGAGCGTTACGATATTCGTAAGGGGAGGCACAGAGCATGTAGTTGACGAGGCGGAGCGTTCAATAACTGATGTTATAGGAGCGATATCGAGCGTTGTAGTTGACGGCAAGTACGTCATCGGCGGAGGCAGCATAGAGATAGATGTTGCAAACGGGCTTAGGGCATACTCAAGTAATGTCGGAGGACGTGAGCAGCTTGCGATAGAGAAGTTCGCGCAGGCGCTTGAGGTCATACCAGTAACGCTTGCAGGAAGCGCTGGCATGGATGCGATAGATACGCTCGTTCAGCTGAGAAGCAAGCACAAGACAAAGGACGGCACAACCTATGGCGTGAACATATTCACGAACAGCGTGGGCGACATGAGCAGGCTTGGTGTCTTTGAACCCCTCAAGATAAAGAGGCAGGCAATAGACAGTGCGAGTGAGGCTGCCGAGATAATACTAAGGATAGACGACATGATAAGCTCAAGGGGCAAGTCAAGAGGCGGCCCGGGAGGCCCTCCAGGAATGGGGGACATGGGTGGCGACTAGATAGTTGATAGAGTATGGCGACAGCTCTAGTTACCCAGGAAGAGGAGCGTGCCTTCAAGTCTGCTGTAGGCGTAGGCCTGCCGTTCGGGCTGGCATCATCAGCCGGCTTGATGGTGATTGAGCACATAAAGCAGAGGCTTCTTCCGGGGTTGATTCCAGTGCCGATTATCGGAAGCGTTAGAATCATGGAGGCTATTTATCGCGTTAGGCTGATGTCCCTGCGCAGAAAGTAAAATTTGGTAGTGAAACCCATGTCTAACAAGATTGTATTCATATGTGGCTCTCCTGGAGCTGGTAAGAGCAGTGTAATCGATGGAATTTCCGCAAACAAGAATTATAAGGTAGTGAATGTCGGGAACCTTATGGAATCGGTTGCGATAAGCAAGGATTATGTGAAGGACCGTGATGAGATTAGGTTTCTGACCAAGGAGAGATATGACGAGCTCCAGATAGCCGCGTTCAAGGATATATCCGAAATGGGTGGGAACATAGTGCTTGACACACATGCCACGGTTGAGCAGAATGGAAGGTACATGCCTGGCATCACATTTGGTAAGTCCGGACATCTTAAGTCGCTTGTCGCATTTGTTTACATAGATGCACTCACAAGGGACATAGAGAGCAGGCGCAGGAGCGACAGGACAAGGAGGAGGGAGAACGAGAGGCCTGAGCTGGTAGATGTGCAAAGGGAGATAAACATGTCCATACTCTCAGCATGTTCGGCATATCTTGATATTCCGTTTTATATCGTATTCAACGAGGATGGCAAGCTCGAGAACAGCGTGGATGAGCTGAAGAGCCATCTGAAAGAAATATTTGGTGTTTGACATGGGATTGCTTCCAGTGCTGCCGGTTAATGCGGAATTGATAATCGTAGTGATTGCCGTAGCTTATACGGCTATATCAGTAGCCGCACAAAGGAAACTCACAAATCCGAAGAGGATGCGCGAGATACAATACAAGGCAAAGCAGATGCAGAAGGAAATGAACGACATGCTCAAGAACAAGGCATCTCAGGAGGAGCTCATGGCAAAGCAGAAGGAGTTCATGCCTCTCATGGGAGAACAGCTGAAGAGCAGCATGAAGCCCATGCTGGTCATACTGCCGCTTCTTCTCATTGTCTATTATGTGATAATGCCGGTGCTTCCGTTGGGGGCAGGCAATCTGAACAGTTCGAAGGAACTTTTCTTCATAGTGGTATTCGGGCTTGGAATAGTAAGCGCGATAGTGATACTGCTCTATGACAAGGGGAAGACGAAGAAGGAGATGGCGGAGCAGAATGCGGAAATTGCGAAACCGGTGAATCCGTAAATCGATTGTAATATTTTAAGGTGTAAATATGCCAAAACCAATGCACAGATCAAGGAGCTTCAAGAGAAGTGACAAGATAACGATGAAGGGAAGGCACGTAATACATTTCAAGCGTGCGAAGAACTCATTCCCGCACTGCGCAGTATGCAGGGCGGAGCTGAATGGGATAAAGATAAATGTGAAGGGAGGCCGCTCGAGACGCACCAACAACAGGCTCTTTGGAGGAGTGCTCTGCGCCAACTGCACCGCAGACGTGATAAAGCTTGGAAGCAGGGTAGAGCAGGGCGAGATGAAGCTTGATGACATAGGCATAAAGCAGCGCACATATGTTTTGCAGCTGGTGGCTCATTAAGCCCTAGTACAGATTTGGTGTTCCGATGTCGCATCTTGTAATAACTATATCGGGACTTACCGGCACCGGAAAGTCCACGCTTGGCGACAGGATCGGAGAGAAGCTCAAGATAAAGCACATAACAAGGTCTCACAAGGTTGTCTCTGGCACCAAGGAGGTAGTGGAATTCACAAAGAAGGCAACAGTGGATTATGAGAGGGCGTTTGATATGGAGACGGTCGCCGCCGCAAAAGGGCAGGACTGTGTAGTCACGGCATGGCTTGCGCCTTGGCTGATAAATGATGCAACAGTAAGGGTATGGCTTTATGCCGACCTGGACACTTGCATAAAGCGCAAGGCGGAGGAGATGAAGGTTTCGGAAGAGGATGCTGAAAAATACATAACAGAGAAAGACAGCTTCAACAGAATGAATTTCAAGAAGATTTATGCGATAGACCTTGATGACAAGCATAATTTTGACATGCTGCTCAACACAAGCAAGCTGAGCGTGGATCAATGCGCAGATATGATAATATTTCTTTCTTTAGAGAAGGACAAAAAGAGATTTAGGTGAGAAAATGTTAGAACCAGGAAGAGTTTGTATAAAAAGATATGGAAGAGACGCTGGCAGCAGGGCAGTTGTCGTAAAGGTTTTGGATAGCGGCTTCGTTAGCATAATCACTTCAGTTAGGCAGAAGGAGAGAAAGTGCAATCCGAAGCATCTTGAATTCCTTGGAGAGAGGATAGACCTTAATGACAAGGCACTTGTTAACAAGACCCTTGGAGTAAAGCCAAAAGAGGAGCATCATTCCAAAACACAGCAGGCCGGTGCTAAGAGGAAGTAGTGATTTGATTGCCTGACGATGTTAGGCTTTTCACAGCTGCTAAGGCCCTGATATGTTTTAAGGGCAAAATCCTTTTGCTTCAGGAGTCCACAAAGTATAAGGATGGCACGAACGCCGGCAAGTTTGATGTTGCTGGCGGGAGGATTACTCCAGGCGAAAGGTTTGATGAGGCATTGAAAAGGGAGGTATTAGAGGAGACTGGATTGAATGTAAAGGTTGGGAAACCATTTTTTGTCAATGAATCCTGGCCAGTAGTAAGAGGGGAAAAATGGCAGGTAATAAGGATTTTCTTTGAGGCTTTTCCTGAAGATGGTAGGGTTACTCTTAGTGAGGACCATGAAACTTATATTTGGATAGATCCGAAGGACTTCGGAAAGCACCATATAATAGAGAATCTTGTGCCTGTTTTTGAGGCGTACTTGGATAGGTAGAATAGTTGCGTGTTCGCATGGAGCGTAAAAAGGATTTGGTGGTGGTATTTACAGGTCCTGCTGGCGTCGGAAAGGACACGCTCATAAAAGAACTCGTAAGGAAAGATCATACTTTAAAGTGGGTGCCAAAATATACCAACAGATTATTGAGAGACGGTGAGGGTGGAAGGCTCTATGCAACAGATGTGGAACTGAATGACATGGAAAAAGCAGGAAAGGTATCTATTGTAACAAACAGATTTGGAATCAAAATTGCAGAGCCGCTATTGGATATTAAAACGGCGCTAGCAGAGGGATTAACCCCAATAACTGATCACTATATAAAAGAGGTTTCGGATTTTAGGTTCAGAATCGGAGTTGCCGTCTTTAACATATACGTAATTCCGCCAAGCTTGGAAGAATTAAAGAAAAGATTAGAAAGAGTTGGCAGGGCAGATCGCTTTGAAAGAGAGTCTTCTGAGCTTTCTGAAGTTCTTAGTGGAAGATTTTCAAAAGAGATAGATATGACTCTGATAAATGGGAATTTAGAGATATCATTACAAGGGGCAACGTTTGCCATAAAGACCGTAAGAAGTAGATAGTATTCGGGTGATTTAATAGATACTTTTGGAATTTCTGTAAAGGCTTTCATCGTAAAGGATGATAAACTGTTGATATTGAAAAGAATAAAAGGAGAGGTTCATTATGCCAACAAATGGGATATCCCGGGAGGACGCCTCTTGCCCGGAGAGAATCCATTTGATGGTGTTAGAAGGGAGACAAAAGAGGAAACGGGTTTGGACGTAGAGATCCTGCTCCCATTTGCAGTAAACCATTTTGTAAGGGATGATGGGCAGAGGATAACAATGATAATATTCTTCTGCAGGGCTCTGACTGGCAATGTAACACTTTCGAGGGTGCATTCAGAGTACAGATGGTTTGATCTCGGGTCGCTTGAAGGGCTTCAGGATTGGCTTGTCCCGATAGCAAAGGATTTTCTAAAGTACAAACTCGACACATTTGCACTATGAGTTCTGTTCATTGAGGAAACGCATTGCCGCTACAAGGACCTTTTCCTTCTTTGACATGTCGCTCAATATTCCAAATAGTTCTGTGTACTTTATCCGGTCATCGAACTTTAGTTCCTTGAGCCTTTGGCCGAGTATGTTCATGCCGAGCTCCGCTATTGGCATGTCCCCGATCTTGTTTTCCCTTATGGATTCTATGTCTGATTGCAGTTCCGGGTCGAGAAGCCTGGAGTTGTCAAAATCCACCACTGCCTTGGGTCCGTATTTGCTGCAGATTGAGTTTATTGGCACGTCGGTGCTGTTGAAGCCCTTTGCCATTGTGCCCTCAAGCTTCAGGCGTATTATCGGTTTGTTCCTTGAATTAGTTAGTATGAGTTCTATCTCGTTTTCACAGCTTTCCTTTATCTGCTTAGGTTCAGCATCGTTGAACTTCAGGCTTTTGAATACCAGCTGCCTGCATTTTATTGGTATGAATTTGTATGTGTAGTTCGAGGTATCGAAGAGTATGAAGCCCTTGTCCTCCTGCTCGCCCTCCTTTAGCTGCGTCAGCACCGTGCTTCCAGGTATCAGCAGTTTCTTGCCGTGAACTGTTGCTTCAACTCTGCTGTGTATGTGCCCGTCCACGTAGAGGTCGAATCCATCTGGAAGGTCGTCATAGTGTATGAAATCAGTACTGAATGGGAGAAGCTCGTATGTCGATTGATGGAACATGAATATGTTGAATATGCCGCTTACAGGTTTGGGATCCAGCTCTTTCAGCTTCGGCTTCACCATCTCTTCCGAGAGGCCACCGAGCCCGAAGACTGCCATTCTTTCACCATCCTTTTCAACGATTATGGTAGATTCGTTCGCATCAACGAGCAATCCCGCAAGTCCAAGCAGGCTGAGAGGGTTCTCCTTCCCGAATGCGGTACGCTCATGCGTGCCGGATATTGCTATGACAGGAACTCTGGTGTGGAGCCTTGTATTTGCGTTGCTGGAGCTTTCCACCCTTGCCTTCCAATCCTTCTTTGAGAGATCCCTGAATATGTTTATGGCCTGTGCCATTACCTCTGGCTTTGGTGCCCTTTTGTCAAACACATCACCGGGTATTATTATTGCGTCTGCCATCTCGCTTGCGGATTCCAGCGCCTCCTTTGCCTGGTTGTAGGCATCATCCGAGAAGCGTTCATAGCCTATGTGCATATCAGAAACAATAGCGACCCTCAAGTTACCACGTTGACATTAGTATTTGGCGCTTCGGGCTTATAAAGCTTGGGCTGCACTTTAGAGGGCCATAAGTCTTTCCTGAAGTTCAGTCCAATTTGCAACCCTTGTTAGATTTTTATGCTTGCTGATGTCCCTAAAATATAAATCAAGGCAGAAGGTGCGTTTGCCTGCCTGGGCTGCTTTTAGAGCGATCATAGGATTATCATCGACATAAGCAACCAGGTTGTCCTTGCTGATTATGAATTTTAGCTTGTCTTCCTCGGTCTTAAAGAATGATGTGGAATATGGTGAAATTTCATTATCGCGAAGTAGTTTAGTAACATTCATTATCCCACCGGATGTTGCGGTGGTTATCTGAATCTTCAAATGGTTTAGGTTGCCAAATATTTTCGGTATCCTGCTATCGACTAGTTGTATACGGTTTTGATCTCTCCATGCCTCTGCAAACAGCTCCAACAAATAGTTATTTGATATGCTTTTACCGTTGCCATATCTAAGATATTTGGTCATGTCATAGGTTTTTAACATTGAATAAGGTACTGGTGGCGCTCCGCTTATGGCATTGAATATTTCAATGACCCTTTCTGGGCTTTTGACAATTACGCCTTCGAGATCCATGCCTACAGCTATCTTTTTTGGCGCTCCGCCGTTTTTTCTTGATAGGGCATACATCACATACACTTCGCTAAGTTGGAAATTCCATCCTTAGCAGTTCAAGAGGGCTGGAAATTGTCTGTATTGTTTTGTCACAGCGCTGGTCCTTTTCCCAATTAAGGAAAATCGCGTGGGTTATTCCTGCCTCATTGGCACCTTTGACATCGTTTATGATATTGTTGCCGACCATAAGCATGCGATCCGGGCTCAGGCTTGGTATTTTGTTTGACATTGCCTCGATAATTGCATGAAAGAAACGAGGATCGGGTTTCTCAAAGCCTATTTTCTCCGATATGAATAGCCCATCTATCAGTGGTTCGAGGTTAAAGCTGGATATGAATTTTGGGAGATAGCCCTTCCTGTGGTTTGATGCGATAACTACAGATATATTTCCGTGCGCGATTTGAAGGAATTGCAGCATATCGTCGTGTATCCGGAAGCTGTCAGGGCTTCCCAGAAACTGATCGTGCATTTTTTTACCCGTTTCTTCTTCTGAGCCCCTAAGGAGCTTACCAGGAGCAAGCTCTATTATTATGCTTGCGTTGATCCTGGCCCACATTTTTGGCACATTCGTCTTTTGTCCTGTCCTTTCGGCATCCTTTGCCATTTTTTCGAAATATGCCCTTTTTCTGTCGTACACTTCAGCTAGTTTAGGAGTATCGACATTTATTCCGAACCCCTCTAGTAATTTTTCGTATAGGTAGTACTTTCCACCCTTTGCCAGGAATACGGTATTCATGGCGTCCAGCATCACTACATCGAACCTTGTAAACAAATTGGCGTGCGTGTTAAGGCTTGCGCTAATTTTAGCCGAATCCCTCTGTGCGTACATATTATCCTCAGTTGTAATTGTTCTTTATGGTATATAAATGTTTTATCTGCGGAACAGTAATGGAAGTTATTTATACCTTATACGTCAAATCTCATTGTGATAAATGTATTGTGCTTGCGGTTCTGAATCCAGAATCTTAGGCTTGGTGTTTGTTTGAGTAGCGGAGAGAATCGTTCTAAGGTGCATATACCGAAAGAGGACTTTATCAGCGGCACCGTATGCAGTCCCAGCCTAAAGCGCCTGTTGGGGAATACCGATTATATTATTTCGCTCAGGGAACTCAATGCCCTGCGCCACAAAGCCAACAGCGATGTGGATCTCGCGATGGTCAAAACCCAGGATTTCATAGACATGCTGAGGCAGGCAATGGACCACAGAGATGTCATGGTCTACAAAGATGCGGACATATCGATAGACAGCGTGTCGCACAAATCATTAAGAAATTACCAGACGTATGCGTCGCTTAGGAAAATAGGCAACATATACATGCTGAATGAGTTTTTTGCTGACTGTGGGTTTACATATTCACTTGCAGCCACGGATCCGCTTCTGGCCAGATCCGAGATAGATGGCACCAGGTATGCAGCATTTTATGTGCCGCCGATAGTTGAATACCAGAAGAAGGAGAAGATACTGCCGCCATTGGAAAGACTTGAGGCGCGTGCCAAACATGAACCGGTATTAAAACTGCCCGGCTTCAACAATAATGGTGACCTACAGCTTCAGGCAGTAATAGACGATTGGAAACAGATACTTTCCAGCTCGCAGGACTCCGTACGCATATTGAAGGACGGCACGCATAGGTGCGAGGCCACAACTCTTGCAGGCACGCCGATTCGTGCGATAATAATAAACTCGACCGCCTCCCTGATGCAGAGCGTTCCGATCAAGACCGACAAACTTGTCATAACTACCAAAAAGCCCGACGAAAGAGAGGATAGGTTTCTTGGGGTGCTTAGGATTGGCATAGACAAATTTGAGGGTTGGATTGACCTTGCCCGCGCGGCAGGCATAGACGGGTAGGTATGATTTTTACCGAATGGCATTGGGGATAACAGAACAATATCATAAGCCATTTAAAGGTTATCCGATAATTATTAGCATGGACCAGCCCAACGCCAAATATGCGATATCAGTGGACAATCTAGTCAAGAAGTTCGGCAATTTCACTGCCGTGAATAGCGTCTCATTCAAAGTAAGGGAGGGGGAAATTTTCGGCCTTCTGGGGCCTAATGGCGCAGGCAAGACAACAACCATATCCATACTCTCGACCATAACCAGCCTTACTTCTGGAAAGGCAGCGGTGTGCGGGAATGATGTGGTGCACGAGAAGGATGCGGTGCGCAACCAGATTGGCATTGTATTTCAGGATCCCAGCCTTGATGATGAGCTTACCGGACGTGAGAACCTTGACATTCACGCCAGGCTCTACGGCGTAAAGGGAAAGGAGAAGCTTGAGGCAATAAACAGGGTGCTAAAACTTGTCGAGCTTGATGACAAGGCGAACATACAAGTAAGAGCATATTCAGGGGGCATGAAAAGGCGCCTTGAGATCGCGCGCGGCTTTATCCACGACCCAAAGGTGCTATTCCTTGACGAACCGACCATAGGGCTTGACCCGCAGACAAGGAGGAAGATATGGGACTACATACTGCACCTTAATGAGCGTGAGAACGTGACCATAATACTCACAACCCACTACATGGAGGAGGCTGACGAGCTTTGCGACCGCATCGCGATAATAGACCATGGCAAGATAATAAAGATGGACACCTCCGAAAGGCTCAAGGATTCGCTCGGTGGAGACGTTATAAAGATAGGCACAAACAAGCCGAAGGAGCTCGTTGCGCTTGTGAAGAAGAGAAAACTTGCAGCGAAGGCAATGGAGCATGACAACATTGTGGAAATAACCGCAAGGGATGGGAGTACCGCGCTTCCGAAGATAATAGATGCTGCAAAAGTTGCAAAGATCGATATTGAATATTCAACACTGAAACGTCCAACGCTTGAGGATGTCTTCATAAGCCTCACAGGCAAGGAGATACGTGACGAGAGCTCTAGCGGTGCGGACCGGATGAAGCAGGCATGGAGGGCGAGGAGATAATATGGCAAACACGCTTGATACTATTTACACGATGTGGCTTAGGGAGATAAAGAGATTCCTGAAATCTAAATCGAGGATCCTGGGAACCGGAGGGCAGCCGCTCATATGGCTCGCCATAGTCGGTGTTGGCTTCGGCTCTGCCATAGGTGCGCTCGCAGGCGGCGTATCTTATATAACATTCATGGCTCCCGGAATTATCGGAATGACACTGCTCTTCAGCTCCATATTCGCTGGCATAAATGTAATATTTGACAAACAGTTTGGTTTCATGAAAGAGATACTCGTCGCTCCGGTCTCGAGAGTTGGTATAGTCCTCGGAAAGATAGCTGGCAGCGCCACGGTATCGCTTATCGCTGCAATAACAGTTCTAATCATTGTTGTCCTTGTGGGAATAATACCATTCAGCACTTTGACACCGTTCAGCATCATAGAGACGCTAGTGTTTATGGTGCTCATCTCAGCAATCTTTGTTTCTGTTGGACTCATAATAGCATCGAGCATAAACAACATGGAAGGATTTCAAGTAATAATAAACTTTTTCATACTTCCGCTCTTCTTCTTGTCAGGAGCGCTTTTCCCATTAACTGAAGCGCCGTTGTGGATGAAGATAGTGTCATCAGTAGACCCATTAAGGTACGGGGTTGATGGTATGCGCGCGGCACTTATAGGTGCAAATGCCGCATCTTATCCGATACTTCTTGACTTTGCAGTAGTCTTTGGTGTTGCAATAGTTCTTGTTGCGGTGGCAGATTTCGCGTTCAGGAAGATGCAGGGCAAGTAAATCGGACTAGACCTTTCCTATTCTGCTTATGAAAGTGCTGAGGAATTTATCCGCATTTTCCTTTTTTGGTCCGTATGCGCCTGCAGCACATGGATGCCCACCGCCCTGTCCATTTATGATTGGTGCAAGCTCTTTCATAAGTTTGCCAAGATGCATGTTGTGCGTTCTGTCAAGTGGTGGTCGCAACCTTGCTGAGAATGAGACCTCCTTCTTGTTTGCGGTGTAGAATATGGAAATGTCAGCGCCTACGCGTATGGCGTCGTCTGCAAGCATATTTGCGTGCACATGCGCCTTCCCGGATACCATGAGCATGTTGTTGATTATCCTTACATTCGACGCGAAGAGGTCCCCTATGAAACCTTCTCTAGTCTCCGGAACTGCGGGGTGCTGTATTTCCTGGAGCAATGAAGTATAGTCTGTTTTTCCGATCTCGAGCAGTTCCCCTATCTGCATGAATGTTACCGGAAATGCATTCCTGAACTCTGCTGAATCCGATATGATGCCGGTAGCCAGTAGGCTAGCGAGCTTTTTGTCAAGGTTAACACTGCCCTTGATAAGCTTATACACTATGCTTGCCGTGGAGTTGTAGCTCTCATCGTTGAAGGTCACAACACCCCCCTTCTTCACAGCACTTTCTGTGTGATGGTCGATTATCAGTATGGTGCGCTTGAATTTCTCCAGCTCCTTCTTGAATACGCCGCAGTCCTCAAAATTGTTCACATCAAGAAGGATTACAAGGTCTGCATTAGCATCGAATTCTTTTGATATAAGGCTTTCGCTGAATCCCAACTTCTCCATTATCCTTCTGCAGTTTGCTGTTATGTAATCGGGCGCGGCTATTCTCGCGTTGCTGAAATATTTTGATAGGCCAAATGCAGAGGAAACGGAATCGGTATCGGCTATTGAATGGAACGTTAGAAGCACTTTCTTGTTCTTGTACTGGGCGATGAAGCCCTGAAGCGCTTTGAAATCTATAGCTTCCATCCATTCATCATTCTATTCCTTTAGTTCCTTGAGCGCTGCGGTTATCTCTGCCCTAAGCGCCTGCTCTTTTTTCGTAGCTTCGTCGAATTGCTTCTCGGTTATGCTTAGGCGCATCGTTGTGGATTCCTGCTTCTCCTTGAGGCTCTTTGTGGCTGTGGCTTTATCAACATCCACCATTATCCCGCCTACCGCGAGATATATCTTCCCCTTCGCCTTTTCGACCTCCTCAAGCGCCTCTCCGAATTCAGCCTTCTGCTCCTTGAACTGCTCCTTCTGCATTGCGAGCGCCTGCAGCTGCTCCTGCAGCATTTGATAGTCTCTTGTTACTTTCTCAAGTTGTTCTTTCTCCATTGCCTCACCTATCTGTCAACTTCGCCAAGCACCAGGTCTAGACTTCCTAGTGTTGGGAAGATATCCGCATATTTTGCATTAAGCGTTAGTTTCTTTAAGGCTGCAAGATTTATAAAGGTAGGAGACCTCATCGATATACGATAGGGTCTCTGTTTGTCAGGTATCATGTAGATTATACCTTCTCCTCTTGGCAATTCCCTTTCCACAACCACAACATCAGGCTTTGCGTTCGGCCCTATTAGCTTGATCGGCATGCCCTTTATGTCGCCAGTCTGCGGCATCGCTGCTAAAGCCTGCCGTATTATTTTTATGCTCTGCAGCATTTCCTCGTATCGCACCCTGTACCTGTCGAAGTTATCGCCCTTGCTCCCTGTCGGTATTCTGAAATCCATCTTATCGTAGATGTAATACGGGTTCGATTTCCTCACGTCTTCCTCTAGCCCGGATGCGCGAAGCACCGGCCCGGCAACGCCGTAGTTTATCGCGTCTTCCTTGCTTAGTATTGCAACCCCCTTTGTCCTCTCCATGAATACGGGATTTGCCTCAAGCATTTCAGGATAGGTCTTTATTTTGCTTTCGAGATAATCGGCAAGTTTGTTTACACGCTCGTTGAATCCCGGCGGAAGATCCCTGTAAAGTCCCCCCAGCCTCAGGTTCACATAGAACATCCTGTTCCCCGAAACATCTTCGAGCAGCTTGATTACGTGGGCCCTCTCCCTGAATGCCCACATGAAGTTGGTAAGCAGCTGCCCAGTATCATTGCAGAATGTGCCGAGCCAGAGCAGATGGCTCGCAATCCTCTGGAATTCAAGAAGTATGGTCCTTGCATACTGTGCACGTTCCTTTACCTCTATTCCCGTAGCCTTCTCCACCGCGCTTACATAGAGGTCATCCCAGCTTAGCGGCGCAACATAGTCAAGCTTCTCTGTATATGACGGGCTCTGCATGTACATCCTTGTTTCCATGAGCTTCTCAACGCCCCTGTGCAGGAAGCCTATGTGCGACTCTAAGCCCTTAACAGTATCGCCATCAAGGTCAACGACAAGCCTTAGCACTCCGTGTGTGCTAGGATGTATAGGTCCCACATTTATCCTAATTATTGCCATAAGCTCACAATTTCGCGTAATCAGGCTTTCCCCACACAAAACTCTTCCTTAATGGATATTCGGATCCGTTCCATTTCTCAAGGAGAAGCCGTTTTGCCTTCCTGCCCTCTATTTTTATTCCGAACATCTCATAGAGCTCGCGCTCGTACCAGTCAGCCGCCCTATAAAGATGTATTATGGTGCGTATGGAGGGGCTTATGGGCTGCAGCTTTGATGTTATTATCTCCTCCTTACGCTCCTTGGTATTGTAGAGTATGTACACTACCTCAAGATGGTCGCTGTAGTCAACAGCTGTTATCTTCTTTAGGTAGTCATAACCCTTTGTTTTCAGTTCGCTTAATGTTTCCACTAAGATTTCTTTCCGAATCTCCTGCAATTTTTCCACCGATTTTATCCTGAAGTTTCATGAGCGCACCGTAGAGGTTTTCTGGTCTTGGAGGGCATCCGGCGACGTATATATCTACTGGAAGTATCTGGTCTATCCCCTGTATTATATTGTAGCTCTCCCACCACGGACCTCCTGATGTTGCGCATTCGCCGTATGCTATCACGTAGTTGGGTTTTGACATCTGTTCGTAAAGCCGTTTTACACGAGGAGCCATCGATTTGGTTACCCAGCCCGCAACAATCATCACATCGCATTGCCTTGGCGTGCTCCTGAAGAGTAGGTAACCATTCCTTTCGGCATCGATTCTCGAAGCGCCGAAATCCATGAGCTCTATGGCACAGCAAGCAAGGCCGAACTGCATTGGCCATACTGATTTCTCCCTGCTCCACCTGGTCATGAACTTTGATTTGTCTCGGGTAAAGTCGCCCAGCCTTGCGAAGACGGCATTGGACGGGATCTTGTATTTCTTTGATGCGCCTGCGATGAGCTTGTCCATTTCCTGCTCGGCATTAAGGAATTCCTCCTTATTGTACGGCATCTCATTTTCTTGCATCTAATCAGTTTTTGCTATTTTATAACCCACCAGTGATAGGACAGTTGCGAGTATCCCGAGTGATATGAATGCTATGTTGGTGCCGTAGGTAAGCTGCTTCACGTTTGCTGACCATATTATAAGGATCGCTATTGTTATCTCGAAAGGCAGAAAAAGCATAAAGTAGGAAAGATATTCGTTGTCTATGTCCCTGCTCCTGCCTATCGTCTCCTCTCCGCTTTCGTATGGGGCATTCTTCACGGAGTTGCCGCTGCCTCTTTTGCGGAGAAGTTTTGATGTGAGTATGAAAGATACAGGTATGAATACAGCAAAGGCTGCGAAAAGGAACAAGGCCACGTAGTCATAAAGCATCGATACACCAGTATGCCGGATTGGCACCCTTTTCTATAGGGATTTATAACTAGGGATTATAAAGTTGTTAAGGCTTTCTATATCAGGTTTTGATTTTCATGATCTGCTTCGCTTATTCAACAGAGACAGCATCCTCAAACATAGCCCTGGCGCTACGCGAGATCCTCAAGCTTGATGAGACTGAAAGATTCCACGGTATGAGATCTTTTGGGAGTAATGAGATACGCATGGTTGAGGTAGCTGGCAGGATCATAGACGCGGAATCACTCACCGATGTTGTCGATGTACCCATTATTTTCCTTAGCAGACATAGCAGCAGCATGGGAATTCCTGCCTTCACAGTGCACCCTGAGGGAAACTGGTCGGTAGAAGCATCCCTTGGCGGAAGACCCAAGGCGCTCAGTATTGCATCACCAGTAGGCATGCTGAAGGCGCTCAAGTCAATAAAAAAGATGAACGACACAAAGCTTGAGGTAACCTATGAGGCAACTCATCATGGACCTCTTGTTAACAGCCCATCCTTCTTTGTGGAGCTGGGGGGGAACGAGGATACAATCGCAAACAAAGATCTTGCGCGGCTGCTTGCCGGAGCCGTGGCACGTTCCATAGAGTCCGATGCCGATTCTGGGTACGAAAAGATTGCTGTTGGCTTTGGAGGCATGCACTATCCCAAAAAATTTACAACTCTGGCGCTTGAAGGCAAGTATGCATTTTCGCACATAATGTCAAAGCATAGCATAGGCAGCACCGACATGATAGAGCAGGCATTCGCAAGGAGTGACCCTCGTGCAGAGATTGCGGTGATGGAATGGAAAGGAATAAAAGGAGCCGATAGGGAAGTTATAATCAGAGAGCTTGCGAGGTTGGGTATAGATTATGCAAAGGTATGACCTTTTTGTCTTTGCAGCTGTGGCGATACTTGGCCTGTCTGCCCTTGCATGCACCGCAAACGCGCAGTATTGGTTCCAGAGCGGCGTGCGCGGCTCTAACGATGCCGCATTCAACAATGGCGCAAGCGTGTCCATACAAACAGTATACCAGAATGCAACGGGTGGATCGCTCGGCTTCTGGGTAGGAGAGAGCCTTTCCAATGGCGCATTCATACAGGTAGGCTATGAGATTCCCAACACGACAGGTTACTACACGTCATCATGCAACGACTCCTCAAGCAACGTATATCTGAAGGCGGGAGTGCCCACATGGTTCTGGGAATATTTCGAACCGAATGAGAACGGAGACTCGTTCTGTGGCGGCATAGGCCCAAGTGGCTCTGTCGGCACCAACGGAAGCTTCAACACCTATTTATTTAGGGGCTATCAGAATAACATATGGGATGCATATCTCAATGGGCAAACCATCGGAAGCGTAAATCTGGGCACAACTAATTCCGGGCCAAATCCACCAACCGCGTTTGCCGAATATGCGCAGACAGAAACGAACCAGTTTCCGATAAGGACCGTTTATTTCAGGAATCTCGCCTATTACACGGCAAACCTGTCAAGAGCGGTCGCACAGGGTTATTCCTCAATAGGCTATGGGAAGGGGAGCCTCACGCTTCTGCCCAATCCATACGGAGTCAGAGAGATTGGGAATTATACGGATTACTTTGCTGTCGGGTCTAATTTCACAACGAGGGGCACTCCAAGCACGCTATGGAAGCTTGGCTACTCGCTTGATATAGCATCCCCGTATGGCAATCTGACAGGTAGTGGAAATTATGTGGCCTACTCAATAGTGCCAATAAGCGTACCACAAGCAGTAAGCGTAAGCCCTGGGGTTAGGGAGCTCTTCGTGAAATGGATAGGAAGCGGAACCGGTTCGTATACCGGCAACCAGATAGGAGTTTATGTCACGATGTACAGCAACACCACAGAGACAGTGCTCTGGCAGAAGCAGTATTATCTCAATGCCACTAGCGCGCACGGTAATCTGACAGGAGGCGGATGGTATAATGCGGGCAGCCTTGCTACGGTGTATCTTCCGCAAAACTATGTAGGCAACGGACCCGGATCCAGATTTGCATTTGAGGGATGGAGCAACAGAAACCCGTTGAACAGCAGCAGCATTCGCTTGAATGCGCCGGAGAACATCAGCGCGGTGTGGAGCAAGCAGTATTACATCACAGTTCAGACGCCTTACGGAAACGCGACTGGCAGCAACTGGTACAATGCGAATAGCACTGCAGACATATCCTTGACAACACTAGTGGTTCCGATAAATGGCAGCTCAAGGCTCGCCTTCTCAGGATGGAGCAATGGTGAGCTTTCGCCGAGCAACAGCTTTGTTGTCAGTTCACCGACAACGGTAACCGCGCTTTTCGGGAAGGAATACCTTGTAAGTCTTGTGCCGGAGGATTCTGATGGTCAGAACATAAGCGCCGTTAAATCCTACGGGATAAGCGGACAGGCGGTAAATTCCAGCAGCGTATTCTTGTTTGCCAATAAGACATACAATGTTCAGTACATTTACTACAAGAATGTGACAATAGCGATGAACTACCGCTTTGCAGCCTATTCGCCGCAGGTCGTTGCATTCAAGACGCCGGTATATAACATAGCCATACAGACCCAGAGCGTGTTCGGGACTCCGGTGAACGCGAGCCTCAACTTAACCTTCAGAAATGGGTCTAGTCTGAATACATATTCAGGGACTGGGGGAACCCTGAATTTCGCTGATGTGCCATACGGGTACATAAGCGGTTATGCGGATTATCTTGGCCTTAAGGAGAACATAAACACCAGCAACGGAAATAGTGCATACCTCACATTCTTCACCGCTACCATCATACTTTACATAATTGGTGGAATAGTCTTCATAATTTTGGTGTCAAGGATTGTTATCTACTACGAGAGAAGGCGTGATGGCGTTGCTGCGGCGGCAAAAGGCAGATACCCGCCAGAAGAGATAGTGGGTTGTTCTCTTGAAAAGCATCTATGATTTCTTTCTGGAAAGGTATTCCTCCTTTACGGAAATACAGAAGTTGGCCATGCCAGCAATAGAGAAAGGTGAGAATTGTCTTATTGTTGCGCCAACAGGTGCGGGAAAGACTGAGGCCGCGGTGCTGCCGCTAATTAATTCGCTTGAGGGAAAGGAGGCGCATCCGATAAAAATATTGTATATAACACCGCTCAGGGCGCTGAATAGGGACATGATGCTGCGCCTTGAGGAGCTGTGCGCACAGGCGAAGCTTAGCGTTGGCGTGCGACACGGTGACACCACGCAAAAGGAAAGAAACCGGCAGGCACGCCTTGCACCGATGTTGCTCATAACGACTCCGGAGACACTACAAAGCATACTTCCAACAAAGCACATCGGGAAGTACCTTCACAACCTCTCAGCTGTTGTTGTGGATGAATTGCATGAGCTTTACTACAGCAAAAGGGGTGCACAGCTCTCAGTTGCACTTGAGCGGCTTGAGCAGCTCGCTCCGGGATTCCAGAGGATAGGCATAAGCGCCACGATAGGGGACAGTGAAACAGCGGCAAAATTCCTTTGCGGAAAGAGAAAGTGCACCGTAGTGAAATCGGGCGAGCTGAAGGGAATGGTTCTCGAGGTTGAGCAACCGTCACGGCATGGTGATGGGCTTGATGCGCTTTCGGAGCGATTCGGGCTTGACGGGCCCGCGCTTGCAAGGCTCGGGCGAATGGCGGAGCTCATATCGCACTCCAATTCTACGTTGATATTTGCCAACACCAGGCAGGTTGTGGAGAGCCTTGGCAGCAAGCTGGTTTACCTGAATAGTGTGAAGGACTTTGGAGGCATAGGGGTGCACCATAGCTCCCTTGACAAGGATGAGCGCATATCTCTGGAGAAAAGGTTCAAGGCTCATTCAGTAAAGAGCATCATCGCGACCAGCTCCCTCGAGCTTGGCATAGACATAGGGAAGATAGACCTTGTCATACAGTATGGCTCCCCCAGACAGGCACTGAGGCTTGCGCAGCGCGTTGGAAGAAGTGGCCATACGCACAAAGGAACCGCAAAGGGCGTCATAATATCCACAAGTGCGGTTGAAACGCTTGAGACACTATCTCTGTTCGAGCTTGTTCGCACTGGAACGTTCGAAACATTCAAGCCGCAGTTCTCCGCTCTTGATGTTTTGGCCAATCAGATATGCGGAATACTTCTCGACAAGCGCAGCATAGAGCTCCCCCAGCTTGAGGCAATAATAAAGGGCTCTTTTGTTTATGCGGAGCTTGACTCTGAAGCATTGGCTAGATTGCTTAAATTCATGACAGGACTCAGGCTCATCGGCTTTGACGGGAAGCTGATAACTGCTGGCGGGCGCACAAGAATGTACTATTACGGGCATCTGAGCGTAATACCGGATTCAAAAAGGTTTGTGGTTAAGAACATAGTCGAAAACAGGATAATATCAACGCTCGATGACAGGTTCGTCGCCAGCAATGTGGAGGAAGGATCAGTGTTCATAACGAAGGGCCTCCAATGGAAGGTGATAAGCATCGATGATGAGGTGATAAGTGTTGAGCCCAGCATGGATCTTGATGCGGCCATACCAGACTGGACTGGCGAGGACATACCGGTAAGTCATAACACCGTACGCGGAGTCTTTCATTTGCTCAATTCGCTAGGCGGTATCGGAAAGCAGGGTGCGCATCACATGAAATCGGTCAGCGATCTCATAGCAAAGCAGTCGCTATCCTTTATCCCATCAGAGAATTCACTTGTTATAGAGAGCCTTGAGGATTACTGCGTGGTATACACAGGCCTTGGAACGCAGGCAAATGAGGCCTTCTCCCGACTTCTCGCACACACGATAAGCGCGCGTCTTGGCAGGAGCGTGAATACGCGCTCATCGCCTTATATGATAATGCTTGAGTTAAGGAGGGATTTTGACATTGTGAAATTGTTGAAAGGATTGGAATCAAAATCCGTTGAAAAGGAGCTCAGGAACCTTGTTGCGGACACTGAGCTATTCCGCTACAGGTTCATAACGGTGGCAAAGCTTTTCGGAGTAATAGAGAGGGATGCTGCGGTATCAAGATCATTCGCAAAAAGGATACTCGCTGTGATGAAGGATTCGCCAATATATGATGAGACGCTAAGGGAGCTGATCGAAAGTTACTTTGATATCGCGACGCTGAGGCATTTTATTGAGAGGCTTGAGAGCGGTGCTGTGAAGATAAGGCTCGTGAGCCCCGATTCTGCATCCATATTTACAAGGACAATACTAGCATCAGCACATTACACAAGGGAGCTCATAATGCCGCTTACCCCTAACAGCGAGCTTGTTGAATCGTTCTCCAAGTTCATATTCTCAAAATCGGTGAAGCTGCTCTGCACATACTGCGGCTTCTTCTTTGGAAGAAAGCTCAACGAGATAAAGGATATGGAAACGTTGGTGTGCCCCAACTGCAGCAGTCCGATGATCTCAATATACTCTGACGAATACAAAGCAGTAGTGGACAAGAAAGTTAGCGGGAAACGGCTTGACAGAAAGGAGGTTGCCACGCTGAAGGAGGCGCTGCAGTATGCTGGGCTTATTTCATCATACGGGGCTAAGGCTGTAGTGGCGCTTTCGGTCTATGGCGTCGGGCCAAAAGGCGCTGCGAGAATACTCATGATGCGCAAGCACGATGAGCATTCATTCTTCATAGACCTTTTGGAGGCCCAGAAGAACTTCATAAGGACAAAGAAATACTGGTCAATCTGATTTGGGCTGTTATTTTTCGGACCTGATCATACCAGCTTCCCAACAAAGCTCTTCAGAGATGGGATTTTGGACCATTTCTATTTTGATTTCCTTGGTATGGTACACAAAGAGCTTGAACAAGTCATCTGGCTGAGGCACCGCTTTGGCTACGCCGACGCCGGCTTTCCACGCGTCAAATACCGTTTGGGCAGATGTTATCGCATTTATGTTGTGGTTGGATATGCACTCTGCAAGATTGGCCGCAGCGTTGCTGAAATCTTTTGCGATAATAACCGAATCCCTAACGCTTTCGCCCATCTGCAGCATCGTGTTTACGCAGATATTGAATGCTTCATCGCGCAAGAGACCCCTTGCCACTTTTAAGCCCCAATAATACGGAGTATGCGGCGATTCTTTTGCTTCCGCCTTGAGAATCTTTACCTCCTCCAGAGTCGCGGCGTTGAGTGCCATGGATCTCGCTGTTGCTATCTTGTGGGAGTAATATACGCACCAATTTTTGCCAGTATCTGTTCCATCACGGCGAAAAAGGTTCATTCTGTGCAGGTCCGCCATTGCATTGCCAAGCGAGACAACCTGCGAAAGCGCAAGGCCTTCAGTAAGCAATGGATTTATGCTTGTATTTATTGACTTGATCGTATCTTCGGAGAGTCCGTGTCCGTTTATGTTTACCTTTGCATTTTGGTTGTGCATTCATACCACTTTTATCACTTTACCCTTTTGCAGCTTCTGTTATTTAAGCTTTATTATGACTATTTCCTGACTTCTGCCCCGCCTTTTTCCGATATTTTATATCTTGCGTTCTCGAAATGCATCGCAAGCTCCCTTCCCTTGTAGTATTCGTGGAGGAATACGGCTATTGCCGCTGCCCTGCAGTGTGGCTGTGATGTTATGCTTATCTTGAAGTCTGCTATCTTGTTGATGTAGTCAACGTCCTCCTTGTCCGTGACAATAAGGACAATACGCTTGTAGGTGCTTATCATCGTGCTTTTCTCGTTCAGCGAGGTTCCGTATCTTGTCAGGTATATCTTTATCGCCTTGTCGGAGCTTTTCATGAAGTCGCGGTAGTTTTGGGCGAATGATACCTTGAACTTGCCGCCCCATTTGTTGTCCATCTTATTTACGTAATTGACAAGCCTTGGGTCCTTTTTCCCTATGAATGTTATTTCAGATGCGCCTAGCGCGCGTGAGGTGACGCAGAGGTCCAGGCTATTTTGGTAGCTGTTTCGGCCTATGGCTAGCACATTTATCGTAACAATACACCCCTGTATCACATAATTTATCAGGATGCAGTAATATTAAGCTACTTGTCCTGCCGGTACGGCAGTATTGTATTTGGTTATTGTTTGGGCATCGACTATCACGGCGCCCGGATTCAACCTCATGAGCCGCACTCCGCTTGCGGCCCTTCCGGTTATCCTTATCTCATTGACCGGGAATGTTATCGATATCCCCGTAGAGTTTATAAGTATGATATTGTCATTCTGCGAGACTTTTATTGCGCGCACAACACTTCCAGTCTTTTCTTTCACCTTTATGTTGAGCACGCCCTTTCCTCCCCTTCTCTGGAGCCGGTACTTGCTCGCGTCGGTCACCTTGCCGTAGCCCTTCTCGGCTATCGATGCAATGATGTCGCTCTCAGTTACTGAAAGCACATTCACAACCTTGTCGTTCGGATTTAGCCTTATTCCCCTTACGCCGTGCGCTATCCTGCTCATAGGACGTATGTCGCTCTCCTTGAACCTCAGTGCCTTTCCTGCCTTCGTTGCTATGAAGAGTTCGGATTTGCCATCGCATAGGCATATGTCCGCAAGCTCGTCCCCTTCATTTATTGGTATCGCCTTTATGCCGTTTGCCCTTGGCCGCGAGAACTTCTCCGCGCGTATCCTCTTTATCCTGCCTTTTGATGTTATGAATACCAGGAATGAGTTTGAGAACTCCTTGGTGTTTATTATGCTCCCTACTTTCTCCCCTTCGCCAAGTTTTATCAGGTTTACCGTAGCTTTTCCTGATCCGTATCGCCCCTCTTCCGGTACCATGTAGGCCTTAAGCCAGTAGGCTCTCCCTTTATTTGATATTATGAGGAGATAATCCTTGAGCATGCATGACGTTATCTGCTTTACAAAATCCCCTTCCTTCAGCTGTATCGCTATAACGCCCTTTCCTCCCCTATCTTGTGAACGGTACACGTTTGTAGGTATGCGTTTGATGTAGTTGTTGTTCGTAAGTATGACACTTGTTTCAGCGTCAGTTATAAGGTCCTCCTTATCGAAGTCCTTCTCCGGCACATTCCGGTCTATGAATGTCCTCCGTTCCCTTCCGTACTTGTCCTTTATGTGAAGTGTCTCTTTTTCTATTATCTCGTATACCATTGCTTCCGAGGCGAGGATTGCGCTTAGGTCCGTTATCTCCTGTGTAAGGTCCCTCTTTTCCGTTTCTAGGGAACCGGTCTCAAGGCTTGTAAGCTTGCTAAGCTTCATGTCCAGTATCGCGTTCGCTTGCTTTTCACTTATCTGGTAGGTGTTCATAAGCGTTTCTCGTGCATTCTTGAGGTCGTTGCTTTTCTTTATCGCGATTATCACATTCTCTATGTCCTCGACCGCTATCAGAAGCCCCTCGACTATGTGCAGTCTGTCTGTTGCTATGTTAAGGTCAAATTTGGTCCTGTTAGTTATGACATTGACCCTGTGTTCCACAAATATCTTTATGAATTGCCTCAGATTCAGGGTTACAAGGTTGTTCCCAACTACTGCGATATTCATTACAGGCAGGGATATCTCTAGCTGTGTGTGCCTGTAGAGCATGTTCAGGACCACCTCACTTTCTGCGTCTGATTTTAGCTCTATGACTATTCGTATGCCTTCCTTTCCGCTTTCATCCCTCATGTCAGATATCCCGAGTATCCTTTTCTCCTTTACCTGCGTGGCTATGTCAGAGACAAGTTGGGATTTGTTGACCGTGTATGGTATCTCGTTTATTATGATGGTATTCTTGTTCTTTATTTTCTCGGTCTTTGTTTTTCCCCGTATCGTTATGTTCCCTCTTCCAGTTATATACGATGAGACAAGGGCATTGTTGTAGAAAACGGTTCCGCCTGTCGGTAGGTCCGGCCCTTGGATAAACTGCAGAAGCTCTTGGGGTGTTATCTCCCTATTTTTAATGTAGGCGATTATCCCGTCGCAGAGTTCCGACAGGTTGTGCGGCATTATGTTTGTCGCTACGCCAACAGCGATTCCCGAAGACCCGTTGAGCAGTAATGTTGGGAGCTTGGTTGGCAGAAGAAGAGGCTCTTCTTCAGTACCGTCGAAATTAGGAACAAACGGAACCGCGCGCTTTTCCAGATCAGTAAGTAGTTCCTCCGCTATTTTTGACAGCCTCACCTCAGTATAACGTTGAGCGGCTGGCGGATCCCCGTCTATTGAGCCCATGTTACCCTGACCTTCAACAAGCGTATGATTTATGGAGAAATCCTGTGCCATTCTTACAAGCGTTTCATAAACAGCGACGTCCCCATGAGGGTGGAATTTTCCCAAGACCTCTCCAACAATTCTTGCGCTCTTCTTTGTCGGGTTCTCGTGGGTATTGTTGAGCATGTACATTGCGTAGAGGATTCGTCTATGTGCAGGTTTTAGTCCGTCACGCGCATCTGGGAGTGCTCTTCCGACTATTACGCTCATCGCGTAGTCTATGTAGCTCGATTGCATCTCTTTTGAAATGTCTGATTCGATCGGTTCGCCCATAGCATTACCATCATATATCCAGGAATGTCACTTCTGTCGAGTGCTCTTCTAGATAGTGCCTTCTCTGTTCCACATCTATTCCCATAAGCGTTGTAAATATCGCATCTGCTATGCGTGCGTCCTTTATGTTTATTTTCTTCAGCACCCTGTTCGCGGGATTCATCGTGGTCTCCCATAGCTGATCAGGGTTCATTTCTCCAAGACCCTTGTATCGCTGTATCGTTGCCTTGCCGCCGTGCTCCTCCATTACCTTGTTGAGTTCCGCATCAGAGTAGAGGTATCGCACATCCTTGTTTTTTGACACCTTGTAAAGAGGGGGTTGTGCTATGTAGATATTTCCGCGCTCTATCAATGGCCGCATGTACCTGTAGAAGAATGTGAGTAGAAGCGTTCGTATGTGGCTTCCGTCGACGTCGGCATCCGTGAGGAATATTATTTTCTTGTATCTCAGATTTTCAGGGTTGAAAGTTTCACTTATCCCCACGCCGAATGCCGTCACCATAAGATGGAGCTCTGCGTTATTGAATATTTTGTCATCCGATGCCTTTTCCACGTTGAGTATCTTCCCTTTGAGGGGCAGTATCGCCTGGAAATGCCTATCCCTCGCCTGCTTGCTTGAACCGGCTGCGCTTTCCCCCTCCACAAGGAATATCTCTGATTTTTCCGGATCATCTTCCGTGCAGTCGGCAAGCTTGCCCGGAAGTACAGAACCTTCGAAGAGGCTTTTCTTGCGCGCAAGCTCTTTTGCCCGCCTTGCAGATTCTCTCGCCTCTGCGGTGCTTAGTATCTTCTTTATTATGTTGGAGGCATCGCCAGGATTTTCCTCCAGGTATGTGGATATGCTGGAGTAGAGTGTGCTGTCAACTATGCTTTTTACTGTGGTGTTTCCGAGCTTTTCCTTTGTCTGGCCCTCGAATTCGGGGTTCTGCATGGATATCGAGAGTATGGCAACAAGCCCTTCCCTTGTGTCTTCTCCTTCCACTTCAACCTGCTGCTTTGTTATTTTTCTGCCGTTCTTCTGAATGTAATTTGTTATTGCCCTTGTAAGCGCTGATCTTAACCCGATGACATGAGTGCCGCCTTCTGGAGTTCTTATCTTGTTGACAAATGATAGAAGATCCTCGGAATAGCTGGTAACGTACTGCATGCCAAGATCTATTTTCATTGTGTCGGTCTGTTTGCTTATCACTATTTGTTTTGTAAGAGCCTGCTTGTCGCCTCTCACAAAATCCAAAAAGTCTGGAATTCCCCTCTCTGAATAGTAAAGGTTTGTCTTTTCTGCGACTGGATCCCTTTTGTCTATGAGATTTATCTTTACGCCTGGATTCAGATATGCGAGCTCCTTGAGGCGCTCGTTGAGCTCGATTGAGTCAAAGCTTTTTGAGGAGAATATTGTTGGGTCGGGCTTGAATCTTATTGTTGTGCCAGTGTCCTTTTCTTCTGTTGAACCGATAACTTCCAATGGCGTTTCTACTGCGCCCTTAGCAAAGCGTTGTGAATAAATTTTCCCTTCCTTCCTTACTCTTACTTCAGTAAATTCAGACAGCGAATTTACCACTGTAAGACCCACACCGTGGAGCCCTCCGGAGACTTTGTAGGCCTTGTTGTTGAATTTTCCTCCAGTATGAAGTGATGTCATTATCACTTCAAGGGCGGGTTTTCCTTCCTTTTCCATGATGTCAACAGGTATTCCCCTGCCGTTGTCGCTTACTTCTGCAACGTCGACATCCTCGTCCTTGCTCAGTGTTATTTGTATGTCCTTTGCGTGTCCTGCCTGCGCTTCGTCTATTGAATTATCAAGCACTTCGTATAGCAGGTGGATGAAGCCTTTGCTTCCGGTTGAGCCTATATACATTGCGGGCCTTTTTCTGACCCCCTCAGTCCCGGAAAGCGCCATAATGTCCTTTGCGCTGTACTCGTTATTCGCCATACTTACCAGTATCTTGTTTAGTTATTTTAAAGCGTAATTATGCTTTATTTTTCAGCTTTAAAACCCTTTCTATACGAGGTTTTATTGGGGTTTAATTGCGCCCATATTTAGGTATTTTGGGTAGGCTACCAAAGATATTAAGGCATGCATGTATCAAATCTAATTATTATACATCGTGATTTGCTTGGAAAGAAAAAGAGTCATAATTATAGGGGCTGCTGGAAGGGATTACCAGAACTTCAACATGCTATTCAAGAATAATCCTGATTACGAAGTTGTCTGCTTTACCGCAAACCAGATCCCATTTATATCAGATCGTGTTTATCCAAAGGAACTGAGCGGGAAGCTGTATCCCGACGGTATAAAGACCTACGATGAATCGGAGCTCCCATTCCTGATAAAGCGCTACAAGGTAGACATCTGCATAATCTCTTACAGCGATCTCCCATACAATGATGTGATGAAGAAGGCGAGCATCGCAAATGCAGCTGGTTCGGATTTCTGGGTAGTTGCACCTGAAAGGACGATGCTTAAGTCGACAAAACCGGTCGTTGCAATTTGCGGCGTCAGGACTGGCGTTGGGAAGAGCCAGACAACGCGTTACGTATCGAAGCTTTTGCGCAGCATAGGAAAGAAGGTCGTGATAATAAGGCACCCTATGCCATATGGAATCCTGAAGAACGAGGTTGTTGAGAGGTTTGCAACAATAAAGGACCTTGACAGATACAAGACAACAATCGAGGAAAGGGAGGATTACGAACCGCACATAAAGAACCGTTTTGTTGTTTTTGCCGGGGTTGATTATGAGAAAATCCTGAGGGCTGCAGAGAAGGAGGCTGACATAATACTTTGGGATGGGGGCAATAATGATGCACCATTTGTGAAGCCGAATCTCTTTATAACAGTTGCAGACCCGTTAAGGGCAGGGAGCGAGCTCACGTATTATCCTGGTGAGACTGTTGCCCGCATGGCAGATATTATCATTGTTAACAAGATGAATTCCGCTGCTGCCGATGAGCTCAGAATGCTGGAGAAGAACCTTCGCGAGATAAACAAATCTGCGAAGATAATATACGCCGATTCCGTAGTGAGTACAGACAGCCCCAAATTGATAAAGGGAAAACGTGTCCTTGTTATAGAGGACGGTCCGACCATAACGCATGGAGGGATGCGTATAGGTGCAGGGATGGTCGCCGCGCGTGAATGCGGAGCCTCCGAGGTGATTCGCGCAAAGGATTTCGCAGTTGGCGAGATAAGGGAAACATTCAACAAGTATCCGAAGCTCGATCTTGAGCTTCCAGCCATGGGATACAGCATAAAACAGATAAGGGACCTCGAGGCCACGGTGAATGGGGCCGACTGCGATGTTGTGGTTTCCGCCACGCCCACAAACCTCCGTAATGTCATAAACATAAATAAGCCGATAGTGCAGGTCAGTTATGAGCTGGTGCCAAAGAGCGCCGAGTTTGATCGAATGATAAAGGGATTCGCTGAAAAGGTGCATAGATGAGGCATCATAGGAAGATTCTTGCTGCTGTGCTTGGCCTTGGCATAATAGACACCATCTATCTCACGTTTGTGCATTTTGTTCCGGGCGCACTATTCTGCCCCACGATAAGCACGGCGGTCAACTGCGAAAGCGTACTTACCAGCAGCCTCTCGGCGGTATTCGGGATTCCGCTTGCAGTGATAGGACTTGTCTGGTTTGTGGCTGCCTCGTTTTTCTTTCTCTTCGGCTCGAACAAGATAGTGATGAATCTTTGGCTGATGGCAGGCGCCGGAGGTATAATATATTCAATAGTGGGACAGAGCGTCTTGGGCAAGATATGCATATACTGCTCCTTGCTTGACGTGCTGCTTGCGCTTAGCATAGGCATGTTCTTCTACGGGGCGAAGTGATTCTTTGGAATTTGGAGAAGTGCGTGATGCGATACACGGGAATATAGCATTTGATGAGACGGAGTGCGCGATAATAAACACCCCTGAAATGCAGCGGCTGCGGTACATAAAGCAGCTTGATGTTGCCTACCTTGTGTTTCCAGGAGCAAACCACTGCAGATTCGAGCATTCAATCGGCAGCATGCATGTGGCAAAGGAATTGATCAGCCACATTTACGAGGATGAGGAAAAAGAGCTCTCCTATGTCGGGCTTCTCCATGATATAGGTCATGGCCCTTTCTCCCATCTGAGCGAGTTTGTAATGAAGAAGTATCTTAAGAAGAGCCATGAGCAGGTGGGCGAGGAGATACTTGTCAATTCCGGCATCAAGGACATCCTGGAAAGTTCGGGCCTCTCCTTTGAGCGGATCTCCAGTTACTTCAAGAATTCGGCAAGCGTTGACCTGGTTGGCGGAGCCCTCGGCTCAGATAGAATAGATTACCTTATGCGCGATTCGCATTATACCGGGGTTGCCTACGGAGTCATAGATTATGAGAGACTAAAGGGCAGGCTTGTATCCGCAAATGGGAAAATTGCGATAACAGATGCGGGGATATCGGGAGCCGAGTCGCTGCTCATGGCCAGGTATTTCATGCATTCGAATGTTTACATGCACCATGCGAAGCTGATAGCCGCTAAGATGCTGCAGAACGCCATAAGCGCTGCGCTTGAAGCTGGAGAGGTGAGCGCGCAGGAGCTCATCTCGATGACAGACAGTGAACTCATCGGCGTGTTGCGCGCGTCCAAGGAAAGATCGGCCAAAGAGATGGTTGGTAGGATCCTTGAAAGGCACCTCTTTAAGAGGGCCTATTACAGAGACATCGATAAGGCCGTTGATCTTGAAGGACTTGGTAGGGAGATAGAGAGCGCTGGCTTCAGCGGGGAGGATTTTGTTATAAACCTCAGGAGCTTTGGCGGATCGAATGATGATGTGGAGGTTGTCGACAGGAAGGGCGAGAAGATAGGCATGCTGACAGAGCTTTCGCCGTTGGTAAAAACGCTGACTGGTGTGCTTTCCGGCTCCAAAAAGCTTCTTGTGGCATGCGACAGGAGGAATGTTGAGCGCGTAGGGGCTATCGTAAAGAAATACGTTGAATGATTCAGAAATAATAACCTTGCCGTTCATAAATTATTTGCTTTCTTGGGCCCATAGCTCAGCCTGGTCAGAGCGGCTGGCTCTTAACCAGTAGGTCGGGGGTTCGAATAAACCTTTTGGTAGAATCGATCAAACGGTTTTGAAATTCCCCCTGGGCCCGGAAACTTTTTACCAAGGCGTCAGAGGTAATCAGACATCCTTAGCAGATGGACGAGTCCCCTCACCTACATATCGTTTAGGTTCGGATCCTCACTGTAAAAGAATTCATTGCGCAGTTTCTGGAACAATGGGACATTCCTGTCTGGAAATGATCCGATTGATTTCAGAGTTAGTTCTATCCCGTCATTCAATTCCAGTCTGGAAAGCCCAAAACCCATCAATATTAACGGGCGCGGGTCATACTTGGACAGATCCGCGGCGATGTGGGCTTCCTTGAGGGATTCCTCACATTTACCGTAGCTGAATAGCAATTCTAAACCTTTCTTGAAGTGTGGTTCTGGATACTGTGGCCTTAGGTCGATAGCGTTATCATACGCAGTAATTGCAGTATGCACAGCGTTTTCGTCCTGTCCGATGACAGCATTGCCAAAATGATAATGCACATTTGGATTTCTAGGGGCTTGCCTGATTGCCCTGTAATATATCCTTACGGCCTGTGTGTATTCTTCTGCCCTCATGTGCCTGTGGCCTTTCTGCAGCATGATCCGGATGTCCCTTTCCATTTAATCACCAGTAGCATCTATTTCTGAAATATTTATGTGTTAGGGCTGCAACCAGTCTATCTCGTAGTATTCGTAATCGCTTCCCTGGAGTTCTATTCGTCTTACCTTGTAGTACGTCACTGCGGTTTCCCTGTCAGCTATCGCGATGATAAGCTCCTGCTTACCCGCCTTTGCCTCGTTTATTATTGCTGAGAGCTCCGCTCCGCCTATGTACTCTTCTTCGCTTAGCGAGAGCATGCTTAGATGGGGCTTTGCGTTTGATGGGTTTTCTATCTCCTGCCCTTTCCTGTGATAAAGTATGAAATCTATCCCTATTTTCTTCACCCTTGCCTTTCCAGGTATTGCAAGTATGAATGTCTTCCTCACCGAGTGCGCCACCCTTATTACCCTCGCCCATTCAGATATCAGCAGCTTCGCGTCTCTTGGAAATACATGTATTACGTGAAGTGAATGTATCCACGTTTCTCCGACCTTCGTCGGCTTTGCGCCAGTGAAGTAGAGCCTGAAATGTGTGCCGAACTTGAAGCCGGTCTTTATGACGTAGCCCTTGCTCCTCCAATCGGCGTATATCTCGTAAAGCTTCAGGAAGTCAGGCCTTCTCTTCGTTGCTATGTCTATTATGCTTTTCCTTGTGGAATTCGTTACTTTTAGTACGGACTTGTCTATCAGGAAGAGGGTCTCGTAAATGTCAAGCTTGTTTATTATCCCGTGATCTTTTACCTTGTATGTTCCGTACTGCCCGAACCACATTTCCTCGTAGATCTCGCTGCCAGTCTCGACGTTGTCTATGATAGTAGTGAGATCAGCCGGGAAGAATATGCCCTCAAGTTTGTAGGACTTGAGCTTAAGCGGCGCTGATTTGTACTGCTTCATGTGTTGTGTCTTGCTGCCATCACCAGTTTCCCCTTCCGGCTCCTTTATTATAAGGCCCCTGTCCCTCCAATCCTTGTAAGTGATATACCTTGCAACGAACTTCTTGTTGTTGCTGAACTCTGACGCGATGTCATTGTATGTGAATTTTACCTCGTCAGGCTGTGATATGCAGCTCGCATTCCTTACGTCGATAAGATAAAGAGCCTCTTCAGGAGTTAGTACAAGCCTGTCGCCTTCAGCGGTGCCGAAGTAGCTCTTCTTCAGCAGATCCTTTGTGGATTGGTCAACTACGTAAAGAACACTGTGCTTTCTGTCGAAATTTATCATGAGGGTCATTTTCTTACCAGCGCGTCGATTGTCTCCTTCTCTATGTCCGAAAGGCCTGAATGGATTATCAGGACATTCATGCCCTTGACATCCATGCCCTTGATGTCTTTTATGCGTGTGTATATCAGACTTGAATCCCTTGCAGATATGTTATGCAGCACCATAATATATGCATCATCGCGTATGATCCCTTTTTTATATGATTGTTCTGCCTCTTCGAGCGTGGCTATCGCTTCGTTTACTCCGATTGTTGATTCCGCCTTGGAGTCGTAGTCGAGAAGTATTATGGTATGGGCGTCATTGGTGAGGTTGCCGTGTATCGTCTCGTAGAAAGAGACTGGCTTGTAGTTCTGGCCCCATCTCGGCACTGTGCATACCTTGCCGAATCTATAGAAATCAAGGCCGCTTTCGCCCATAGCTGTTGTTATTATTGAGTTTGAGTGTATTACCTTAGTTTTCACGTTCTGCCTTGCCGCCTCTATAAGCAATATCTTGTGTGTAGTCGCCATCAGCGGATCCCCAGAGCATAGTATTGCTATTTCCTTCACTGATGCCAATGCCACGAGCTCTTTTGCACCTTCCTCCATGTCCTGTCGTGTCAGCTCCGCTATTCTTTTTCCGGTGGAGCTAGATATGTAATCTGTAACCGTACTGTCAGTTCTGCTGGTGTGCCTGTCCAGGTAAAGCTCATGGCAGTATCTGCATGCGTCAAGTGCGGAGATGGTTATGTCATCCTTGGAGAGCCCGAGCCCTATTAGGAACAGCATCGTATTGTCACTCAGTTTTATAGTAATTGGGGCCTTGACTTATTGAATCTTTTGTTGTCTCTGCGGAATTCGGCGCTGTTGGCCTGTTCTGTGTTTTGTGGATCGCTTCCCTGTATGCCATGTGTTTTGGGAACCATAGAACCAGTTCGGTCTTTGATTTGCAGCCCGTCTTCATTAGAATATTGTGCATGTGGGACCTTACCGAAGGCAGTGGCATGCCGAGCGTCAGACCTATTTGCCTGTCGGAGTTGATTGAAAGTGCGGCTACGCCCAATTCTACCGAGGTTAAGCTTGCGCTTATTGATTTTATGAGCTCCGACCTGTCCATTATCTGCTCGGATATTATAGTTATCTTTTCGCCGGTATCCAGCAACTCCCTACGATTAGTCACGTCTAATTTTTTGAAGATCCGGTTTAGGTGTCCTTTCATTGTTTCTTCGGAGATGTCGAGCTGGACGCTTATCCCCTTATTTCGTTTGCCTTCCCTCACCAATGCAAGAATTGCCATTTCCTTTTTCGTGAGAGCAGGGCTGTACATTCGGATATAATCAAGTAGATTGAATTCGTTGGGACGCAAAACTGCCGCCATTCCCGTTTTGCTTGAGGCCGTCAAGAGCTTCAGCACATCGTTTGCTTTCGTTTCAGCACTTTTGCGCAACATTAGGTATCTATCATATTTGATGAGCCCCTCTCCTATCTCCGGAGCTGGAGTGCCCGCTTCGGCATCTGGCGTCTTCGTATCGATCTGCCTTGCCACTTTATCACACTATTGCTCTGCTTTTCTTAATATTTAAGCGTTTATACTCGCAGGTCTGCACTTGGCGCGAAGATTTAGGTTCTTAGTCCTTTATGCCAGACGGGGTTATCTTTATCACTGCCTCCCCTTCAGGCATGTTTGGAGAATCAACAAGCCTTGCTATGCGCTTGTCCTCCTTGCTTTTCTTTAGATATAGCCTTGTAGTTGCGGCATGGGCGAGTATGTTCCCGCCTATTGGCGTTGTCGGATCGCCGAAAAGTATTCCGGGATTGTCCATGACCTGATTTGTTATGTAGACCGCAAGTCCGTACTTGTCGGCAAGCGTCTGCAGCTTGTGTATGTGTTGGTTGAGCTTCTGCTGGCGTTCCCCGAGCGCTCCCCTTCCTATGAATTCCGCTCTGAAAAGCGCCATGAGCGAGTCAACCACTATCAGCTTTACGTTCTTTTCTATGATCAGCTTGTCGGCGCGTTCTATTGTAAGCACCTGCTGCTCTGTCGTAAGAGCGCGCACAACCATTATGTTTTCAAGCGTCTTCGCCGGATCAAGCCCGGCTGCCTTTGCGATATCCTCTATCCTCTCAGGCCTGAAGGTGCTTTCCGTGTCTATGAATAGTACTGAGCCTTCCATGCCGCCCTTGCCCTTTGGCAGCTGGGCATTTACAGTAAGCTGGAATCCAATCTGGGATTTCCCGCTTGCGAATCTTCCGTATGTCTCGGTTATGGCACCTGCCTCTATGCCGCCCCCTATCAGATCATCAAGCTCGCTTGAGCCCGTGCTTATCTTGCCTATGCTCTTCCTGCGTTCGTAGGCAGCGCCTCCGCTCTCATAGGTTATTGTTGTTGATTCCTTTGCCGCCTGGATGGCCTTCTTTGCCGCTTCCACGCTCACCCCAGAAAGCTCGTTGAGCTCGTTCGGAGTCATTACCGCAACCTTGTCAAGGTTGTCTATGCCGGATGCGCGAAGCTTTTCCGCGGTGGTTGGGCCTATTCCGGGAAGGTCCTCAAGCTCATGTATACCCTTTTCCTTTGCCATGAGAACACGATCCCATTAATTTATGTAAGAGAAAGTATTTAAGCCTAAACGCAATCATGTATAATAAAAAAGATTGTATGCACTGTAGAGGATTATTAAAAAGAAGAAGTGCCAGCATGGAATTCCACGCTGGCAAGACGACCAGTTTTTCACGACCTTCCTACAGTAGAGAACCCGTAATAATCTAGGCAAGTGCAGATTTAAAAACCTTTCGAATTACCGGAATAATTTCATAAAAATGGAATACACATGGAGTTCTTGACACTGAGCGTAAAGGGAGTAATTCTTGCATTTGTATTCGCAGCAGCATTCATCCTGCTTGGCTTTGGGCTTGGTCCATTCTTCCTAATAGCCATGATAGTCTTCCTTGTCCTTTCAGCCATAGTCACGCACCTTGGGCTTAGGTACAAGAAGGGGCTTGGGGTTGGCCAGGAGCCGCGCGGGATATGGAATGTGATAGCCAACGGATTGCCCCCGCTCATCATGGCATTCCTATTCTGGCTTTCCATGATCTGGCACAATAACTGGCTTGCACTTCTGGCTGTCATTGGCTTCCTAGCAAGCGTGGCAGCCATAACCGCTGACAAGTTCAGCAGCGAGGTGGGGGTGCTTGATGGCAGGCCCAAGATGATATTCACGCTAAAGGAGGTGAAGAAGGGAACGTCTGGGGGCATTACGGAGGTCGGGCTTCTGGCCGGGCTCTTCGCGGCCTTCCTTATCGCTCTCCTCATCTTCTTGATCCCAGGCAATCTTGCCGTCCTGACCGGTTCATATGGCTTCAGCCTCAAGAAGGCGCTGCTTGCCATAACCGCAGCCGGATTTGTAGGAACCATAGTGGATTCAATGCTCGGATATTATGAGGAAAGAGGCATTGGCAACAAGTTCACCTCTAATTTCATATGCGGGATCGTTGGGGGATTAGTGGCAATGGCACTCTTTGCCCTGCTCTAGTTATATGGTGTGGTGTTGAGGAATTCCATAAAATACAAGGTTCCTGGGGGCAAGCTTCTCATAGTGAAGGCGGAGTGGAAGGACAGGATAACGAATCTTGAGCTGCTTGGCGATTTCTTTGTGCATCCGGAAGAGGGATTGCACTGTATAGAGATGCTTCTGGTTGGCAGTGAGGTTGATGAGGATGAGGCCTGGTTCTCTGGGACTGTGCAGCAGTTTGTTGATCAGAACAGCATAACGCTCATAGGCATTAACCCGGAGGCAATAGCAAAGGCGGTAGTAATGGTGATGGGATTATGAGGTGGCGCTTCGTTGAGCTTGAGACAAGGAATGCGGCATCCAACATGGCCATAGACCATGCGGTGATGGAAGGCATAGCAAAGGAGACGTCCGAGCCAACAATAAGGTTCTACAGATGGCAGCCCAGCGCTGTGTCAATAGGCAGGTTCCAGTCCATGAATGATGAGGTTGATGTTGCAAGATGCAGGGAGCTTGGAGTTTCATGCGTCAGAAGGATTACTGGGGGTGGAGCGGTCTATCACGATTATGAGGGTGAGATAACCTACAGTGTGATAGCCCCGGAGGATGCATTTCCCAAGGGCATAAGGGAGAGCTATGCATTCATATGCGGGTGGGTGATCGCTGGGCTGGCGAATATAGGGATCAGGGCGGAGTTCGTTCCGATAAATGACATCTTAACAGATGGCAAGAAGATATCAGGGAATGCGCAGACAAGAAGAGATGGCGCATTGCTTCAGCATGGAACAATACTTTACAAGCTTGAAACCGCAAAGATGTTCAGCATGCTAAAGATAAGCAACGAGAAGATATCCGACAAGCTCATAAAAAGCGTTGAGGAAAGAGTCACTTGCGTGTCAAAATATTCGAAGGTGACACAGGAGGATCTCTACAAGGAGCTCATGAAGGCCTTCGCGGAGGGAAAGGACTACCATACAGGCACGTATACAGGAGCTGAGATAGTGCGTGCGGAAGAGTTGGAAAGAAGCGTATACAACTCGGACATATGGAACTTCAGCAGATAGCAGTGGCTGCTTGTTCTTTCACTATCCGTTTGATGAAGAATTCGCCAGCGCGGTATGAGCTTCGTACAAATGGCCCAGCAGCAACATAAAGGAAGCCCAGCTGGAGCGCCTTTTCTTTAAGATGCGCGAATTGCTCCGGTTTGATATATTCCTGGACGCCGATCTGCGACTTTGTTGGTTGAAGGTACTGACCGATCGCAAGGAAGTCAACGCCAACTCCGCGCAGGTCTTTCATTGATTGGATTATCTCGTCCTCAGTTTCCCCAAGGCCAAGCATTATTGCTGATTTTGTGTAGATGCGGCTGTCAAGTTCCTTTATCATCTTGAGAACAGCGAGCGATTGCGCATACTTTGCCCTTCCGTCCCTCACTTTGGGAGAGAGGCGTTCCACAGTCTCTATATTGTGCCCGATCACTTCCGGCATTGCAGACGTGATAGTGCCAAAACATTCCCTATCGCCCTTGAAATCAGGTATGAGAAGCTCTATTGTTGTGTGCGGAGTCTCCTTTTTTATTTCCCTTATGCAATTGGCGAAATGTGATGCACCCTGGTCGGGAAGGTCGTCCCTGCATACTGATGTTATGACAACATGGTCAAGGCCCCATTCTCTTATCGCGAGTGCGAGCTTCTGCGGCTCCGCGAGGTCGATGTCTGTGCCCTTTGACATCTTTGAGACCGAGCAAAACCTGCATCCGCGTGTACAGAGATCCCCAAGTATCATGAATGTTGCTGTCCCGACGCTCCAGCATTCAGTTATGTTGGGGCATTTTGCCTCGGCACAGACGGTATGAAGCCCAAGAGAGCTCAGAGTTCCCTTTATCTTTGCATATTTCTCTGTAGACGCTGGCCTTATAGTAAGCCATTCGGGTTTCATGATCTCTCTAGGCTTTCTGGTGAAAAATATAATAATCGTGTGGTTCTAAGGGTTAGGGAATTGAGAATTTGCGGGTACCGGGATTTGAACCCGGGTTACGGCCTTTTTTCTTTTCTTAAAAATTGGGAAGGCCGAGTCCTACCAGGCTAGACTATGCCCGCATTTATCATCGTATATAAGAAGGGCTGCGTTCATCCTTGTCGTGCACGGGATACGCAATCTGCTGGCCGCCCATCATGCCGCCGGCCTGCTTCTCTAGTTCGCTGATTGCCTTTGCAGTCCTTACTATTATGCGGTCGAGATTTGCAGTATCAACATTCAGGTTGAGGCATTTCGCGAGTTGTATTATCACTGCCTTGGCTGCGCTTGCATCGACATCAAGGAAGCTTGTCTCGCCCATGAGGCACACGGCATCGATCTTCTGCATCTTTGCGAATGCGACAATAAGTCCGGCCGAACCCCATATAATGCCCTTTGACTTTCCGAATATGACGTCGCTGCCTTTGAAGTTTGCTATGACACTCTTGCTGGTAGCATTGCCGAAGACTCTGGGCTTTGCAGGTATAACCTCACCAAGGCTGTATCCGCCGATTGTGTAGATGAACTTGCCACCCATACCATTCTTGAAGAAGTCGACTATCCTTGAATTCACTTCATACTGACCTTCTGGGCTGACAGCCTGCGCGTCGCCAGTGAGCAGCACTATGTCACTTGCGCCTTGTTTCTTTGCCTTTATTAAATAGAATCTGTTGTTGACTATCCTCACGCCTCCGTTCTTGAGCATCACTACCTGATGGGGAAAGTGTGGGGAATAGATAGTGCCTATCTTCTCTGCCTTGAATTCTCTCTTAAGATGTTCTGCCACAAGCTTGCCAACATTTCCGATGCCAGGAAGCCCGACAACGAGTATTGGTTTTTTTAGCTTTAGGTTCTTCCTCCTCCGTATGACAGTCTTGTCTATCATTTTTATGCACTTATTGTTGCTATTATATTCTCTTTCTCCTTTCTTAGCTTCTCCTTTTCTATCTCGAACACGCCCTTTGTGAGTTTCTCTTTTATCAATGTCTCGACGCTCTTTATTTTCTCTTCTGCGTCGGAGTAATCAGTTCCCTCAGCCATGAGCCTGTACTTAGGTGCGCCTATGTAGCTCACAATCACGTCCTTGCTTTTTATCGCAGTCATTAGTCCTCTGAGCTCCTCTGCGCCGGAATGTGTGTTGTAAGTATAAAGTGTCGCGATGTATGATACGATGTATCTCTTCTGTTTCTTGTTTGCCTCAAGCACCTTCAGTATCGATTCCTTTATCTTCTTGGGAAGTTTAGATTCTGCGAATTCGTTTGTATTCTGTGTCGCGTTTTGGACAAGATTGGTGTAGGTTGTAAATTCTGTTAGTGCTGTCTTTATGAGCGCCTCTTTGTTGGCCTGCTCTTTTGACATCTTTATTGCCTGCTGGAATAGTGCGGTAAGTCTTTTTTCCAGATTGTAGGAGCGTGTTTTTTCCTTTGATGCATTAGGAGATACCCTTTTTAATGAGATGTCTATCGTGGCCTTTTCCTTGTCGTAAAACATTACAGTGCATACGAGCTTCTGCCCCTCGTGTATGTATTCCCTTATGTTCTTTATCCAACCAGAAGATACCTCTTTTATCGGAAGGAATACCTCAAGCTCGTTGTATTCCGGCAGTCTGCAGTAGGCGCCGAACTTGCTTATCTTGCTGACAGTAGCGATGACAAGTTCGCCGACCTTTGGTATGTTTTGTTGTTCCATAAGGAGTTACCGATCACTGTACCTTGAGCTCGATCTTCTTTTTTGTCCTGCCACCAAGTGTGCGGTTGACTATGAACTTGCATTCCTTGCACTCCAGCAATACGACCTGACGCTTCCCTAGTTTCTTCGGGTGTATCTTGGGCTCTACGCTGCCTACGTAACCTCTTATTGCACGGTTGTGCCTTCTGGTTGCCTTGCTCATTGCGCGCTGGGGGCCTTTTGAGACTGTCTTTACTGAATGCTGCGTATGCTTATTGCATTTGGGGCAGAATGTTGTTATTGTCTTTTGTATCTTCATATGTTTCACTTAGTTTTCTTGTATGCATATAGAGTTTTCAAGTAGATAAACCTTGTCCTGTTCGTCCATCGCGCCAATTTCTTGGTCTTTCTTCAACGGGCCGAACTTTTTGCCTGATGGAAGTATTATTTCCGGTATGTCCTTCGTAGATCTTAGAACGGTTGGTGTTGGCTGTCTGTTTTGTGTTGGGAATCGTTCCGCACGTACTGTCTGAAGAACTTTGTTGTAAAATTCAAGCTCGATGTTGCTTACTGGCTGTGGAAGTTGCCGATTATATGCAACATAAAGTAGTATCTTCTGTTTCCTCTTTTCAAAGAAGTCAAGTAGGAGTTTTGAGGCGTTCTCATGCATTGTTGAATTTTGGCCTTTGGTTTTACCTTCAAGTGTCAGGAACTCCCCAACATCATCATAGAAAGTCTTGGAAAGCAGCAATAGCTGGTTTGTTTGCTTTTCCTTCTGGTAAGCCTGCCACAAGTAATCGTAAGATATCGTTTCGTCCATGTGTACCACCCCACACTTCCACTATTCGTCCTCTTTTATATATTAGGTATTATTAATCTAAACTCTATTTATTAGTTAATAATACTTTTTTAGGTTTTTGTAATACCGGAAGTGTGGTGTTAATAGCGAGGAATGGATTTGAACCATCGATCTCCGGGTTATGAGCCCGGCGGGCACTCCAGACTACCCTACCTCGCTATAATCATAAATTAAGGACAAACTTTGCTAATAACCTTTCTATCTGCTACTTATACACAAGATTGTTCTTAAGATCTACACCGGCCTCTTCGAAGTCCTTCAACGTATCAATAGACCTCCAATAAGAATCGCCGTACTTTACACAGTCCAACAAACCTTTCTTTGCAAGAAGCGGGAAAATGTCATATTCAAGACTCCCTTTGGTTGGTAGATACTCAAATATCTTATTTGACATGGCGTAAATACCAGCATTCAGCCAATATTCTTTCAATACTGGTTTCTCTCTGAAGCCAACCACTTTGCTGCCATCCGTGTCAAGTATACCGAATGTGCTTTTTAGCGGCGACAACGATACGGAAGCGACATCTACGCAAGAGACGATCAGCGAACTCAAGTCAAGATTGGTAATTATGTCACCATTCGCCACAACGAATTTCTCCTCTTTCTCGAAATTGGACATTGCGTACTTTATGGCTCCTGCAGTGCCAAGCGGTTCGTTCTCTACAACAAAATTTAACTCAACACCAAGTTTCGCTCCTGTGCCCAAGTAATTTATCAACACGTCTTTCATGTAGCCTGCAGAAATAACAAACGAGTCAATGCCGTAGCTCTTCATCCATTCGATCTGCCACTCTATTATTGGCTTTCCCCCCACATCAAGCAGGGATTTCGGCTTGTCATTTGTAAGCGGCCTAAGGCGTCTGCCCTCACCACCCGCAAGTATTATCGCTTTCATGCACTACCACAAATGTTATGTAAATTATTAAATAGGGAAAAGTTAAATATACCACCGTATATAATATCTAAATTAACAGTTCTTTTTCGTAAAAGATCAAACTCTAAAAGTGGTTAAGTGAGCATGTATAAGCAAATGAAGCAGACATTCCAATCCGAATACAAGGAGAGGTCACCAGCCTACAGGACTAACATAATAAGATGGAACGCGGAGCCGCCAATAGTGCGCATCGCCGGTCCCACAAACATAGCAAGAGCCAGGGAGCTTGGCTACAGGGCCAAGGAAGGCATATTAATCGCCAGAATACGAATCCACGGAGGCAGCAAGAAGCGAAAACTGCCTGGAGGGGGTAGAAAACCCTCAAAAAGTGGAAGATATTTCACATTCAGGAAATCATCGCAGGCGATAGCCGAGGAAAGGGCATCAAGAAAGTTCACAAACTCAGTCGCGCTTAATTCTTATTTCGTAGGCACTTCTGGATCTGAGAAGTACTTTGAGGTAATACTTCTGGACAGAAACAGCAAGGCACTGATCTCAGACCCGCACTACAGTGGCATAATAACGAAGAAAGGAAGGGCTGAGAGGGGACTGACATCCTCTGGAAAACGGCATAGGGGAATAATAAGGAAGAGATTCGGCTCCCATAAGTTAAGGCAAGGAAATCGCGTAACTGCAACCGGTTAATTAGCCGATATGCAGCCAATCTGGCTCTATATTTGGCAGGTTTCCGCAAGGAGAAATCCAACAATAGCAACGCATATATATCTCGGATGCGTAATATACATACAGCCAAAGTAAGGACCCGGTGCTTAAGATGGCGAAACCCCAAAAACCTAATATTAAGATGAGGAGACTCACTAAAACCAAGGCTATGGCCAGAAAGGCGCCAGCCAAGGCAAAGAAACATGTAGCCGCTGCAAGGCCAAAGAGCAGGCCTGTCATAAAAATGAAGGCCAAGATACAGAAGCCCAAGGCTTCAAGTGCCATAACTAAAAAGGTTCATGCACCAGCACTAAATCATCTAAAGGAAAAGCCGGTAGAGGGCAGGAAGAAGGTCAATGTCAGCATACCACAGCCGGATGAGGTCAAGGCAGCTCTAGACAAGCTTCTCACAAACGAGCGTGCAACCGAGTACCTTAAAAAGAATGTAAGCAAGATGGCTGTTGATGTGGTTGGCATGCTTGTCACGCCAAAGACTGACGAGTTCCTTGCTGAGCAGCTCGGCATAAAGATAAATGCGATAAGGCGTATACTCAACATAATGCAGGGATACGGCATAACAAACTACTACATATCAAAGAACACCAAGGGCTGGCTCTCATTTGCATGGTACATAAACACCAACAAGCTCGCACCATTCCTTGAATACATAGACAGCATGGAGAAGGACAAGTCAATAATAAGCGAGATGTGCAACGATTATTTCATATGCCAGAACTGCTACAAGAGCGACAAGTTCATATTCACATTCGACTCTGCGTTCGAAAACTCATTCAAGTGCACCAATTGCGGCAAGGGCCTCAACAGGATGAACAAGGATGAGATATTCACGCTAACGAATGCGAAGGAGCCAAAGGCCTTCAACACGGCAGAGCCAGTAGCGGCAAAGAAGTAACCAACACAACACATCAAAACACCCAAGGCAAATTCTGGTGGATAGATGACCAAATCAGTAAACAAAATGGCTGCACATGCCGATAATACAAAAAAGGGGCACATTTCTGACCGTGGGATTGACCTTGTTGAAACCGCACTAAAGAATATGGGACTTGATCCAAAGGACCCAAATCTTGAAATGCCTGATATGGCTAAATTTAAAGAAGCATTAAATGAGGTTCTTGCAAGCAGGGGCATCAAATTAAGAAAACAATACGAATAATATCTATCAACTAGTGCATTCAAATGGAAAACGGAGCAAACCTTGGATTGACAATAACAATCAAGAAGGATCCAAAAATAAAATATCTTAAAATCCTCTCGCAAAAGGGTAAGAAAGAAAGAAGTACAACAAGCTTAAAAGAGAAGGGTTCTGAACTAATTATAAAAATTGCCGCAAAAGATGCAACTGCGCTTAGGGCATCGGTAAACTCGGTGCTTAGGGACCTGCAGGTTATCGAGGCAACAAAAATCAAATCAAAGGGTGCATAATCCATGCTTCCGAATTTTAAAAAATTCAGGCTCGTGATTGCTGATCTTGACGAAACTCTTACAAAAAGCAAGACCCTTATGGATTCAGAAATGTCTGGACTTATCGGAGAACTACTGGATTACAAGGCATTCGCAGTAATATCTGGCGGCGCATACCCTCAATTCCAGAAGCAGTTTGTGACCTCGCTCGACATATCCGGGGAGAGGGCCAAACGTCTCTATCTTCTACCAACCTGCGCAACTTCTATGTATATAATGAAGGACGGCAGATGGACCAGCGTCTACAACGAAACAATACCAGCTGACACTAAAAAAGAAATAATTAAGGCATTTGAAACTGCATTAGATGAATGGGGTTTCAAAAGGCCCCAAAAAATATATGGCGAATTAATAGAGGATCGCGGAACCCAGATTACCTTTTCAGCATTCGGTCAACTTGCACCTCTTGAATTGAAAGTCACGTGGGACGCAGACTCTAAGAAGCGCATCCAAATAATTGAACACCTTGCAAAATACTTGCCTGCTGGCTATCAAGCCAAGGCAGGAGGATCCACATCAATAGACGTAACCTGTGAGGGGATAGACAAGGGCTACGGCATACACAAAATAGAAGAAAAGCTCGGGTACGTCAAGGACGACATGGTCTTCATAGGCGACAAAATCTTTGAGGGTGGCAATGACTATCCCGTAAAAACGACAGGCGTTTACTGCATACAGGTCGCTGATCCTGAAGAGACAAAGACTGTAATACGGCAGATAATAGCAGATTCCAAGTAAAAAAGGCCCCCAAACCACCAAAACTGGCATTATCAACGACAATTAGCATTTACTTCTCCAATTCGGCAAAAAGGTAAGGTATATAAAAACATAGACTATAAATATAATAACTACTGACGGATAGGAACTGCGAAAGATCATCATCGAGGATCTTTTTTTAACATTAAACTCTCAAGGGCTATTATGCACAGGGGCTCAATGCAATACTGGAAGCATCGACGCGCACAGAAGCGTCTCCCTAGAGTGCGCTCTGCACCAAGAGTAAAGGAGCCCACTGCTCTTAATCTTGTTGCATATAAGGTCGGAATGGCGCACGTAGCAATGGTTGACGATTCAGAAGCACCATCGAAGAACCTTGAGATAAGCGCACCATGCACAGTTCTCGAAGTGCCTCAGATGGAGATGTACGGCGCAAGATTCTATTCTACAGACATTCATGGTTATAGAAAGGTTGAACTGGAGCTTCACAACAAGGAGCTCGCAAAGAAGCTCAAGCAGAAATCCATAAAGAATGACGAGAGCAAGCTTGACTCGCTCAAGGCAAAGCTCAAGGATTTCAACGACATAACAGCTCTTTTTGTTGCTTATCCAAAAGGATTAAGTGTTGAACAGCACCACATACTTAAATTCGAATCGGGAATAGGTGGCAGCATGGAGGAAAAATTCGATTTCATCCACTCTCGCCTCGGAAAGGAACTAAAGGCATCTGAAATATTCAAGAGCGGTGAATACATCGACATCAGCTCGGTTACAAAAGGTAAGGGATGGGCAGGCACGATAAAAAGATTCGGAACTGCAAGACTCTTCCACAAGGCCACTAACAAGGTCAGGCACGTGGGAACCCACGGTGCGTTCACACCAGGAAAGGTTCTCTTCACTGTCCCACAAGCAGGCCAGCTCGGATTCAACTACCGAACAGAAACAAACAAGCGCATCCTTAAGATGGGCGCATCAAGCGAGGTATCAAAGATAAATCCCAAATCCGGATTCACTAATTATGGAAACGTAAAGAATGATTATATAATGATAAAGGGCTCTGTAGGCGGCCCGGCAAAGCGCCTTGTGCGCATAAGGAAATCACACCTTAGGAACATAAGGGGCATAAAGGAGCCGAAGATAGACTACATATCGACAAGCAATTGATGTTCATGGAAGCAAATGTATTATCCCTTGACGGAACAGTAAAGGGCAAGGTGGAACTCCCATCCATATTTGATGAGGAGGTCAGGCCTGACCTTATATTGAGGGCTGTGCTCGCAGAGAGCACAAGGCTGCAACAGCCACAGGCCCATTATCCGCTCGCAGGTATGCAGACAACCGCTCAATACTACGGCAGAATGCACTCATACAGAACAGGAAGGCACATGGGTCAGGCAATAAGACCAAGGCAAAAACTCGCAAGCGGAGTGCAGGGTAAGGTACGAGTAATACCGTCGGCCGTAAAGGGAAAGAGGGCTCATCCTCACCTTGCTGCCAAGACAATAATAGAAGAAATGAACAAGAGGGAATACCAGAAGGCCATCGCGAGCGCGATATCCGCAACAGCATCGTTATCAACAGAGACCAAAATGCCGATAGTGATAGCAAACGAGATAGAATCAATATCAAGGACAAAGGAGATGATCAGGTTATTCACAAATCTAAAACTAATAAGCAAGGAAACTGAGAGCAAGGCACGCATAAAGAAGGGCTTGAGGCGCTCCACAAAACAGAAGCATTACAGGAAATCCGTGCTCCTCGTAATAGGCAAGGATAATTCCGCGATAAGGGCGGCAAGGAACATAGCCGGTGTAGATGCATGCACAATAACAAACATAACCGCAAACCTTCTTGCACCTGGGGGCAATCCTGGAAGGACAACCGTATGGAGCGAGCACGCGATAAAGGAACTTGCGGCATCAATAAACAAGCAGAACCTGGTATGATCACATGAGCATACTCAAATACCCACTAACAACAGAAAAGTCCGTAGGCATAGTGGACAGGAACAACACAATAACATACATGGTCGATCAAAGGGCCACAAAGACCGAGATAAAGAAGGAGTTCGAAAAGGCATTCAGCGTAAAGGTCAAGAACATAAACACGATAAACATGCCGAAGAACACAAAGAAAGCATTCATAAAGCTCGCTAAGGGGTTCAACGCCTCTGACGTTGCAGTAAAACTGAAACTGGTGTAAACAATGGGAAAGAAAATGAGGCAGCAGCGAAGAGGAAAAGGCTCAAATGTATACAGGAAGCTGCCAAACACATTCGATATTAGTGTCGGATACCCACGCGCAACCAAGGGTGACCTTGTTGGCGAGGTTGTCGGCATAGTAAATCACACAGGACACACCACACCACTAATAGAGGTGCTTTATGAGGACCTATCAAGCGGCTATCTTCTTGCCCCGGAGGGCATAAGGGTGGGCGACAAGATACACATAAGCGAAAAGCCCGTATACTCAATCGGAAGCGTAATAAAGCTTGGGGACATTCCGGAAGGAATCCCAATCTACAATATTGAATCACATCCGGGCGATGGCGGCAAATTCGTAAGGAGCGCCGGAGGCGCTGCATACATCTCCGCCCATCTTGACAATAACACTACAGTGGCAATGCCATCAAAGGCGATTGTCTCAATAAGCAATGAATGCAGGGCACAGCTCGGCGTTCTTGCGGGAGGTGGAATGACTGACCAGCCTATCGTAAAGGCAGGCAAGAACCACTACATAATGCACGCTATAAACAGGACTTGGCCGACAATAAGGGGAGTAAAGCAGAACCCTGTAGACCACCCATTCGGAGGTAAGCAGCACCACAAAGGTAAGAGCAGCATGACATCGAGGAATGCGCCTCCAGGAAGAAAGGTGGGCCACATAGCAGCAAGCAGAGTCGGAAGAAAGAAGAGGTAATACTAATGGGAAAAACTACGTGCAAAGAAATAAACCCTGTCACAAAAGCGACAAATGCGCAATTTGCGAAAAACGAGGAACTGCTCAGGCGAAACTCTGAACTCAGAACGGAGCTATACTCACGTGCAGCACAGCTTGGATTATCTACGAAAAAATAGTGAAACATCATGGCAGAACGAATAGCATTCATGGGCAAAACACAGACCGAATTGGCAAACCTTTCAATGGGGGACTACATAAAGATGATGAACTCCAGGAACAGGCGCAGCATAAAACGAAATTCGATGAATTACAAGAAGCTTACTGAGAAAGTGGAAATGTACAGGAAGAAGGGGATAACCAAACCTATACGCACACACATAAGGGAGGCAGTGATAAGGCCAGAATGGGTCGGGCTTACCTTTGAGGTGCATTCAGGAAAGGAGTTCAAGAAAATAATGATAAGCGCAAACATGCTGAACCATACCCTTGGGGATTATGCATATACTACAAAAAGAGTGCAGCACTCTGCGCCAGGAATAAGGGCAACAAGGGGAAGCAAGTTCCTAGCGGCGAAGTAAATGAAATACTCATACAACCTGGACAGAAAGGAGATCGTATTCGCCAGCACGAGCGATCTCAACGCGAGCTTCAAGGATCTTTGCTCGGTGTGCGACGCCGTGCGCTACAAGGCAGTGCCGAACGCGATAGCCGTGCTTGACGGGGTCATAAACGATGGCAGGCCAATAGAATACAGGAGGCACAACAGGTACATGGGTTCAAGGCACGAGCTTGGCGGCAAGAAGGGTCGATACCCAATGAAGTGCGCCGCAATGGTAAGAAAGGTAATAATAAACGCTGCGGCAAATGCGCGAAACAAGGGAGAGGACCCCGATTCGATGTATGTTGTTCATGCATGTGCAAACAAAACCTATGAAGTGCCGCGTTCCCCGCCAAAAGGAATAAGATCAGTAAGGACAGGCGGTTATGGATATTCACCAATGAGGAGGAGCAATCTCGCATTTGCAAAGATAGAGATAGGCCTATCAGTAAAGGAAGCAAAGGATCTCGGTGCAAGGATGCAGAGGGCGCTCAAGGCCACAAGCAAGAAGGACAAGGCAATCACTACGCCTCTACCGAAGAAGCAGAAACAGGCAAAACCGGCAGCACCAAAGAAATCGCATCCCGAGACGGCACAGAAACCTGTGGCAAATCCTCCTGAACAGAAACCGCAGGAAAATGAAAATAAGGTGCAGCAATGATGACCACAAGAAAATTTAATACCAAGCCAACCATACCTATAAAAGTTATAAAGATCCCACAACCGCACTCATTCGAGGTACATGGTGTTATAAGCAGCGCAAGTTTCGCGATAAGACAGAATTTAAGGAAGGATAATCAGCAGAGGAAGGTGTAAAATTGGCAATAGAAACAAAGTTCATCGAGGATTCGATAATAAAGCTGAATATATCGCAATATCTCAGCAAGGAGCTCTCACGTGCAGGCTTCTCAAGGGTTGAGATACAGAAGACACCAATACTTACAAGGATAACCGTTTACGTGCTCAATCCAGGCCGCGTAATAGGAAGAGGCGGACGCACAATAGACAACATAACAGAGACGATAAAGGGGCGCTTCAAGGTCGAAAACCCACAAGTCAACGTCATGGAGGTCGAGAACAAGATGCTCGAGCCGCTTATCGTCGCAAAGAACATAACCGAGAAGCTCGAGCGCGGAATAAATGCAAGGCGTGTAATACAATCAACACTTAGAGAGATAATACAGAACGGTGCACTCGGCGCGGAGATAATCGCCAGCGGCAAACTTGCTGCAAAGGGCGCACGTGCCAAGTCGATAAGAAAGAGCATAGGCTACATACCAAAGGCAGGCGACGTGATAGAGCTTGTCAAGGAAGCAGCAGCTACCGCATACTCGAAATACGGCGCAATAGGCGTGAAAGTGAGAATAGTCCCGCCAGGAACCGTATTCCCGGATAGGCAGCTCAAGGCCATAGAGATTCCTAAATCCATACTTAACAGCTACTAGCATATTGTGATTAGTTGAGTGGAAAATCCACAATGAGGGTAGAGCCAACACATCAGCTATGGCAACAAAATCCTGCTATTTCAGGAAGGCCTCGTATACGCGCCGAACGACAAGGCACAGTACAAAACCCTGACATCATTAAACATTTAAGGCAAGACTGCACAACCATAACTCAAAGAACGACAGAGCAAATAGAGCTTATCAAAAAACTTAGAGAACAGAATATGAGCCTCAGAGGGATAAAGGGATTTGTAGGGGGCATATCCCACGAGACTGTAAGAAAGATCCTTGACGAGGAATCTGTTCCCGCAAGGAATCCTCAAATCGTGGCCGCCATGGAAAGAAAGGCAATGGCACGCCAAATGCACTCTAACGGCCTGCAAGACGATCAAATCGCAGCAAGCCTTAAGGTCTCATCAGAAGTCGTACGCGATAGGTATCTTGGAAAGGCCATCATCAGGAAAGAGGTAAACCTGAAACGCAAGGAGATGACAAGGACAAGGACTGCAAACGCCAAAAAACTCGTAGCTGATTTCTTAGCCGACGAGGGGAGGCTGCCAAAGCATACGGAGCTCGTAGCGTTGGCCCCTACATATCATAGTTATATGCAAAGGCACGGGAAGAGCTACAAAACCATGATGTCAAAATTGGGATACGAGGTGCCAGAATCCCATAAAAAACCAAAAGGATTCTGGGTGGGATTTAACGGTCTTCTCGAGGCACATAAATTACTGGAAAAATTCGCGCAAAAACACAAGAGGCTTCCGCGCAGAATGGAGATCCCTGAAATCGAGAGTTTCATACTTGCAACGCGGCGTGAGGAAGGACTGAACACCGCACAAATCAGGACGCTCTTAGGCTGGCCTAAAGGGCGAAAGGTGTAAAACCGGCCAAATCCATAATGTATAAATAGCCTTATTGGCAAATGAATCGGGGGAGAAAACAATGCTTGGACTAATCGCAGCGATAGTAATAGCCTTCTTCTCCATGTTTATACCCGGGCTTCTGCTCGCATTCGCACTTCTCAGGAAATCCGAACTGAATACCTTCGAGATAATAGTGACAGGATTCATCTTCGGGCTTATCGCCCCAGCCACGCTTACGTGGATAGAGGGCTACCTGGTAACCTATATACACGCATTCACATTCTCGCTCTGGCTCTTCGAGCTCAATGCACTGCTGCTCACGATCATAGGAGCAATCCTCTGCTGGAGGGAGGGCGCACTGCCTGACCTCGGCGCGTATCTTTCCGGCCTAGCGAGCAAAAGCGTTGCAACCTCATCAGGGCTTGGCGACGTAAGGTCAAGGCTTAATCATTACCCATCCGGAAAGCAGATAGTGAGTAGGCACATCCAGGAACTCAACGACCTCAAGGCAAAGCACAACAGCGAGGTGAGTGCCGCATCCAAACTAAGCGAGGAGGAGCGCGCAAAGATCGCCTCACTCCACAAGGAAACTCAGGAGAGGCTTATTGAGCAGCAGTTAAGGGAGGAGCGCGTTCTTCTTGACGAGCTTGACAGCACATCCAAGACCCAACGCCAACCCTCTAACATACACAAGCCTGTCTGGTGGATCTGGGTAATACTTCTCGCACTGATGATACTCACATTCTACACAAGACTGCAGAGCATAGTCACAGCACCAAAGTTCTTCGAATTCGACCCTTACTTCGACATGATTGATGCCCACTACATACTTACCTACGGGAAGCAACTGCTTCTTGATCCATCCGCATGGCCGGTAGTGGCTGCCGGTACAAACCATAGGTTGCAGCCGCTTGTCCCGTATCTTGAGGCATACTGGTACAGCCTTGTCAATGCGCTGCAGTATCATCACCTTGCATTCAGCACATCGCTAATGAGCTATGTCGGTGGAATCTACCCGCCAATAACAGGGGCACTTCTCGTGTTTGTAATATTCATGCTGCTCTACCACGAGTACGACGAAAAGATAGGGATGATAGGCGCAGCGCTGACCGCGATGATGCCGGTCCTTCTTACGACATTCGTTGCGGGCGAGCAGCTCGTCGAGCCAATAGGGATACTGACGCTATTCTTCTTCTTCGCGACGTACATGCTTGCGATAAGGAACATGAAAGACAAAAGGCTTGCAATACTAGCGGGAATCGCATTCGCATCAACATTCCTCGGCGCTCACTACTACACGGTAACGGCCGGCGTTCTTGTAATATACATACTCGCACAGGGGATAATCGACGTTCTCAGGAATGAGAATCTCAAGGACTTCTACATAATGAACGCGATAGTCCTTGCAACAATAATAATCTTCTACGCGCTATACGCACCATACCAGGCAACGCTGCAGAGCAATCTCTCCAGCATACTCGGCATACCGATAATCATAGCAGCTCCAGTCGCAGCATTGGTGCTGATCGCACTCTTCGATTACATACCGAAGATGCTTGCAAGCAAGAAGCTGATAATAAAGAATGCCGACTTCAAGGCGAAGCTGGCGGTAATGCTGGTCATAGGCATAATCCTACTTGCAGCGCTTGCATTCACGAAGCTGGGCGCACCTGTTGAGAGCTACATAGCACTCAGCACAAAGTTCACCACACCATCAAAGCCGCTCTTCATGACAGTACAAGAATACATACCAACAGGACCTTTATACCAGTTCGGTGCGCAGGGATTCGGTGCCATAGGCGCGGGATTCTTCGGGGTGCCATTGTTAATCTGGCTGGTGTGCATAGTCTCGGTTATGCTCATATTCATATCAATAGCATTCAGGAGAAGCAAGATGGGCATACTCTACATATCAGCAGCGCTTCCGCTCATGGCAGCAGGCTTTTCAGAGGTTAAGTATCTCCCACATTTCGGAACGGCATACATACTGCTCTTCTGCATAGCGCTCGGGGAGATAATGTACCTTGTGTGCTCAAATTACTACAAAAACGAAAAGAACAGGAACCTTGTGCTCATAATAGCCGCGGTCCTTGGCATCGTATCACTGCTTATCGGCTTCTCGCTCTACAGCTTCGGAATCTACGACACGATAGTGCTGGCCGTTGTGTTTTCGGTTCTTCTCATTGTTCTTGTATACCTAACACAGCACGACAAGACCCACTACGGGATGCGGCAGATATACATCGAGCACCAATCCGCGGCAGAGGCACTGCTGATAGTTGGGCTGTTCTTCGTATTCGGCATGTTCTTTGCCGTGGCGGCACTCGCATTCATACTGATCTACAGATACGGAGTCAAGCACAATAACAACAAGGGAGACCAGTGGCTTGCTGTGCTCTGCACAGGGCTCATACTGTTCTCGTTCACTTCCGGCATGTTCCTTTATGGCGAGAATGCGACATTCATACAATCAATATCCGCACAGTTCACCTACCTGGCAAACCCCGCAAATGCATGCACCACATTATCAAACAATAACAACCAGCCCGGCTATAGCATATACTGCACAACAATACCGAACTACTGGCTTAATTCAATGACGTGGATACGTAACAATGTGGGTCCAAATGCGCCAAGAGTTCTGGCATGGTGGGACTACGGTGATTGGATAAACTGGTTCGGCAACAGCAACGCCGTACTGAGAGGTGATAATTCGGTAGCCTCAGAGGACTATGCCGTTGCAGCACAGTACGTGCTCGGCCCGAAATACAACACCACACCTGAAACGCTCGCCAGCTACATGAACGGCAACCAGTCTCGATATGTCCTATTCGACGAGGACCTAATATCGAAATGGGGCGCGCTCAACTTCCTTGGCTGCGTCAACGTGAATGCGACATCGCAGGCATATGCGATAGCGCAAGGGCAGGCTCAGAATCCGCCAGAACCGTATGTGCTCGGCAGCTCGCAGTGCGAAATAGCCCACGATCCCGAATTCGTGCTAATACCGCTAGCAGCGCTAGAACCTGGGATAAACACAACCCAGCAGAGCATAAACAACTACTGCAGCATATCCAACAGCAAGGCCACTTACATACAATCATTCCTGGTGCTCGGCAACAATGTGGAAAACAATACCGTTTGCGTATCGGACACGCCTAACCAGCAAGGCGTAATGGCCGTATATTACAGCAACGGCACGAAGACCAATGCGGTGATCCAGCAGACCGATTACACCGGCGTTGAGAATATACCGGGCAGCGGCCTTTATGTGCAGTTCCTAATGATATACCTTCCAAATGCAAACGGCACTGTCAACAATGCACCCTCAGAATTCTACAACTCCAACTTCTACAAGGGCTTCTTCCTTGGCAAACTGCCAGGATTCAGGGAAGTGTATCCGTCCAATGCAACCGGCGTTAACTTCGTCAATGGCACCTATCCAGTAAGGATATACGAGCTGGTCAACTACACTGGCGGACTGCCTCCAGTGCCTCCAAAACCCTCCTGGATAGACAACAACTACACAATGCCATAAATCCCAAAAGGCACGGCATTGAATAAAGTTAAATATCTGCATCATCAAAAAGATTTAAGGGGCTTGTAGCTCAGCATGGTTAGAGCGCTGGTCTTATAATGGGAACTTCAAGTGGGGTTCTCAGAAGAAAGCCAGATGTCGAGAGTTCAAATCTCTCCAGGCCCATTAATGCTGGATTGCAGGAGCAGAACGGCTCGCCGTGCCCCAGCAAAAGATAATTATAAATACCTAAAACAGAGTAAAATTAGTGGTATGATGACAATTACAGAGGCAAAGAAAACCAAACCGCCAGAAAGCAAATTCATGCATCTGCTCAGGGTTGTGACTGGTAGACAGCTGTCTCCTGACGAGATTCTAGCGGCAAAAATAACGGGCAGACCGCGCGAAGATCTCGACACCATCCCAAACTTATCGAATGGGTGCCAAGAAAATGTGCACGCCTATTTTACGACCGGAGATGGCTACGTTGCCGCAATTCAAAAATACAGGCATATGTCCATGCCCGATACCTCACATCCTAAAGTTTTGCATCATGGATACTTCCTTATAGGACACGAAGTCAGAAAATATACTGCCGAAGGCAAGCTGACCTTAAGAACAAAAATAGAGAATGTACAGGGACTAGAATTTGCCCCTGTCGGAAAGAGCCCTATGACCGAAGTTGTATATGATCCACCTGGCAAACTTCGCGGCAGGAAAACCAAAAGCACCTATGTCCGATCCTTATAATGCACGCGGGTTTCGTGTCCGCAATCAACGCACTTGCGCGAGACAAAGCCATTGCTGCTTACCAGTCTTATTTTAACAGAGGCCCCTGGGACTAGTACCGATCCGCATTTTTTACACACCCCTGTCTTTACCTCGCGCGGCAGCGTTATCTTGTAGTGTCTGGATATCTGCTTTATTATCCTGATATACTTCTTTGAAAGTTCGGAATCAGAAGGATAAGCTTTCTTCGCAAGGTCGTATAGTATTCCTATGCGCTCCTTGGCAACCTCCCTTACAACACCGCTCTTGCTTGCCTTCATATGCCTATTGCCCTATTCGCTCAAGTATTATCTGCAGGGATTCCTCTATGTCCTTCGAGTTCCTTATCGATATGATATTGCCGTTAATCTCGAATGCCTTTTCTGTGGGCACGCCGTGGAAGAGCCTCACAAGCCGCTTAGATTCCTCGTCGCCGGTCGCAATCATTGTCTTGTTTATAATGTTTGCCCTGGCCGGTATCTTTGCGGTGTTGTTTATGCTTATTATGTAGCGCTTCCTATTGTTGAACATCAGCATTAGGTCGAGCAGAGGCCTATAATCATAGAGCTTATAATCATCAGAGCCGTTTCCATCTATGAGCACAATCCCGTCGTATTCCTCATAGTTTACCCTAGCTGTGCTTATGTCTGGGTGCACAACAGCGCCATGGAGCCCTACTGCATCGGCAGAGGAATAGCTTGTCACCATGTAGCGTATGCCCCACTTGTCGAAAAAGAGCTTTACCATGGAGAGGGACTCATCCCTGAAATCCTTTGGCGGTATGAAAATGAGAAATCTCATTTGTAATCACCAATCACCTAAGAATTTTCCATGTATGGAGCCAAAAAGTACGAAACGTTCGCGTCCCCTATCTTGTACTCTATTTTTATCGGCTCCTCTGTCTTTATGGAGAGCGTCATGGTTGAATTTGATGGGCAGGCGCTTATCATTCTTTCAAGATAATCGAGATTGAATGTGGCGAATGCGCCCTTTGAGGCGTTTATCTTCTTGATTACCTCTGCATTGTTCATGTGCTCCTCTTCAAGCTCGCCCGCATCGCCCTTTGCGACAACTACGAACGAATCCTTTTCCGCCTTGAAGCCCACGTGCGTGGAAAGCAGGTTGGCGTCCTTTAGTATATCCTTCAATGAATCGGATTTTACCTCAACAACAGAGTCGAACTCTACCTTCGGTTCCTTGTCTGCATCCTTCTTGACATCTATCATCGGCAGCCTGTAGCGCCTTCTACTGTTCTTGCCCACGAATTCAACAAGGAACTTGTTACCAGTCTCCTTCATTATGAGCTGCTCCTCAGCCCTTGAGCTGGAAAGTATCTTTCCGAAGTTTTCGAGGTTTAGGCCTATAATCGCAGGCTTGTCCACTTCATATTTAGCAAAAGCCTTGTTCGGCATGAAGAATGATATCATGCTTATTCCTGAAGGGTCCATGGCCCGCAATGATATGCCCTCCTTTGTTATGCTGAATGAGCCCTCATCAATAAGACTTACTATCGAATCAACGCAATTCTTCCAATATCTTGCGTCGTCTATCTTTATTTCGAACATGGTATCACACAAATAGTAGTATTATTAGGTAGTAAAGGAATAAAAAGGCACTCCCACCACGTAAAATAAGCTGCAAAAGGCAGTTATAAATATCTAAAACCCCAAAATAATACTGTGGTAAACATGAGCAGACCTAAAGGAACGGATAAAAGGATAGCCGGAATAATCCTGCTGGGTACGCCATTAAACGAAAGATACAAAACATCAGACCTAAAGACAAAGGAGCTTGGCAAGCTGTTGCGCAAGATTTGCACTGCAATGCTAAAGCGCAACAACCCATAAGACCGTATCTAAAACGACCAGTTGATAATATGATAGCAAGCAAAATGACAGAGCGAGCAAAGAGCCTCTACACACTCCTAAGAGAAAACATAAGGGATAACCCGGACACTTACGTGTCATCTGCCGTAGGGGTCGGAATCCTAATTGCAACTCCCGGAATGTTCAAGTATGTGCGCACAAACGAATACAATGGCTGGATGTTTGCCGGGCTGGTAATATCGCTGGCAGCCATAACGTACGAACTCTCATTTCTGCGCAAGAAGTGAACGGTCATAAAGATACGGGGCTGCCGAGATTTGAACTCGGACGACCAGAACCCGAATCTGGCAGTCTACCAGGTTAGCGTACAGCCCCAGAAAACGATAATCTCTTTGTATGAATTTCTTCTATAAGGCTTTATAGGCTTCTTTTTCATATATTTACGGGCTTATGGAAAACATAATACTCAAGCAAAAGCAGGCGAGTATACTTCTTGCATTAAGGGACACGAGCCAGAACTGGTATATATCATCGCTTGCCAAGGCAACCAACACTACCTATGTGCATGCATGCAATTTCCTGACAATGTGTGAACATCTCGGAATAACATCAAGCGAGAAGCATGGAAAGCTCAAACTGATAAAGCTTACGGAGAAAGGGCTCCGCCTTGCCGACATGGTGACAAGCATAAGCGCAATGATCTCGAATGAACAGCAGAAGCAACCGGAGCAGCCCAAGAAGCCAGAGTGAAAAGTTCATATAACTGTCTGAACAATAAATAATTGAACCCAGGGAGATAGCGGACCCAGACCAGGGATTTTATGAAGAGAAAGATACCAGCACACGCAAAGAAGGTATTCTCCGGAATACTGTACGACGTATATCATTGGGAGCAGCGCCTTCCGGGCAACCGCTACAAGACATACGAGGGCGTAAGGAAGCTGGACACTGTTGTCATATTCGCATCCGTGGGAAACAAGGTTCTGCTCGCAAAGGAGAAGCGTGTCGGTGTGCCTATGGAAATAGGCGTACTCGGTGGTCATATCGAGCGAGGGGAGAAACCACTCCATGCAGCGAAGCGCGAACTTCTGGAAGAATCTGGCTATTCATCGAAAAATTGGAAGCTGCTCGCAGTATGGGACCATTCAAGCCTAACAATAGAGCAGAGGAATTACTTCTTCGTAGCAAGAGACTGCAAAAAGACCGGCGAGATGCGCCTGGAAGATGGCGAATCAATAACACTACTGACTACGGGATTCGATAATATGGTCTCAATGGCGTCAAAACAGAATAAGTTCAACAGATACATAGGAAACTACATTAAAGGGATAAACAAAAGCAAATCCTCTAAGGAAAATTTCAGAAAGATTCTCTTTGAAGGGAAAAAGAATTAGACTATCTCCACTTCCACTCTTTTCTTCACCATGTTCAGCACATGGCCGTAGTCTCTGTAGTGTGCTATTGCGGTAAGCGTTAGCGTATAATCTCCCGGATCAGATTTCATGCTGCTGTAGAGAGGAATTCTTATCTCCTTTAGCTCATTCGGCTGCATTTCGCCGACACGAACCTCCCTTTGCTTTGAAAGATTCATCTCATCGAAGCCCAGTTGTCCAGGAACTTCCGCAACAATTGATGTGAGCAGAATTTCCTTTGTGATGTTTGTAATCTTAACTGTCATTATCGCAGAGTTGCTTTTCTTCGCCTGAAGCTTGTAAGGAAATAGCTCTGTTGAGACGGAAAACGGCGGTCCTTTTGCCAAATCGCTCGCCGCGTCTTTTTTTCCAAATATATTTAGAATGCTCAAAACATCACCATTGCACGTATTCCTTTTGCTTGAAGCATTTATATACTTTATCATTGTATACTAATTAGATGTCCACAATGGGATTTTGTAGGACTTTGCATGCCGATCAAGTACAACCTTACCAAGTATGATATGTTAGCCGAAGAATTCCACGATCTTGCGCAGAAGAGAGATACCACATTTACCAAGGAAGAAGCAACATTAAAAGCAATGGCAGTTATCGTGGCTTCATTCGCGTCCGCACACTCGTGGCAGACTTACAAGATTATAATGGAAGGGAATCCGAATCTAATACTTACATGTCCTGAAATAAAAAATGAATACCAGCTCGCAAAGAACGAGAGATGGAAGCGGGTTCTCCCGCAACACATTCAGGATGTATCGAGAATGAACGTAAGGGACAGCCTTTTCTATACCTGGCTTTCCGCAAACGAGCAGAATGGCTCACGTGAAGTATACAAAAATGCCTGGGGCAAGCTCAAGGCGGGATTCAATGAGGAATGCGACGGCATAAGCATAACTCAACGATGATCTTTCTCTTTCTATTTGAAGAAAAATAAGTCAATCCCACTCTAGCTGTCCGCCAGTCTTGTACTCTGTAACTCTTGTTTCGAAGAAGTTCTTCTCCTTCCTAAGATCTGTTATCTCGCTGAGCCATGGGAATGGGTTTGTCGCATTGTATGTTTGCGGCAGGCCAAGCCTTTCAAGCCTTCTGTCCGCTATGTAGTGCATGTACTGTTTTATCGTCTCGGCATTTAGGCCTATGACACCCTTTGGCAGGCAGTCATCAGCATATGCGCATTCAAGCTCTACGGCCTTTGTTATCTTGTCTATTGTGGCCTTCTTGAAATCATCAGTCCATATTGCTGGATTCTCGGCTATTATCGCGTTTATGAGGTCGGTTCCGAATGCAAGGTGCACCGATTCGTCCCTTAGTATGAATTGGAACTGCTCGGCTACGCCTATCATCTTGTTGTTCCTCTGGAATGAGAGCATCATCGCGAATCCCGCATAGAAGAATATGCCCTCCATTATCACGTAGTAACCTATCAAATCATTCACGAACTTCCTTATGTTCTCATCTCCTACTGTGCTGAAATTAGGGTCGAGAAGGCTCTGAGTTATGTTTATGACAAAATCGTCCTTATCCTTGATGCTTGGTATTGTGATGTACATGTTGTACACCTCTTCCGGATCAAGGCCTAGGCTGTCGCAGCAATATATGAATGTCTCGGTATGCACCGCCTCCTCATACGCCTGCCTAAGAAGGTACTGCCTGCATTCCGGGTTGGTTATATGCCTGTAGATTGAAAGCACTATATTGTTGGCAGTGAGGCTCTCAGCCGTTGAGAAGAAGCCAAGGTTCCTCATTATGAGCCTCTTTTCTCCCTCTGTAAGCCCGTCAGGCTTTTTCCAGAGCTCAACATCCTGCTGCATAGATACCTCTTCAGGGACCCAGTTGTTAGCAACCCCGTTCTTGTAGTAAGCCCTCGCCCATGCGTACTTTATGGGCAGTATCTTGTTCGGATCTGTCTCCGATGAGTTTAGAAGCGGACTTTTCATAAAAACACCTACTGGCATGCCTCACAGTCGGGGTCGTTAGGGTCGCATGCCTCTCCAATCTTTGTCACCTTGACATTTGCCATGTCAATACGATTGACAACGCTGCTCTCCTGCATCTCCCTCTCTTTCTGCTGCGCAGCGGAAAGATACTGCTGCTTATCGTATATCTCTACCTGTGCCTGTGCAACACCGCTGTTCTCAACAGCAACGATTGGCTGCACCTGTTCCGTGACTGCGGTAGCAGCCTTTGTCTTCTGCGTGCCTATGCCTACCGTGCTCTTCTCTATTGAACTTGCACCCATCGTCCTTAGATAATAGGTTGTCTTGAGGCCTGTCTTCCAGGCATACATGTAGATGTCAGAGAGCTGCTTTCCTGATGTGGTGTTGGTGAATATGTTGAACGATTGGCTCTGGTCTATCCACTTGCCCCTATATGCGGCTATCCTTATCAGCCACTCTGGCGATATCTCGAATACGTTCTTGTATTTGTCCTTGATCTTCGCCGGTATTGAATCTATTTTCTGTATGCTGCCGTCCTTTGATTTTATCTCATCAAGCATTGACTGATTCCACATGCCGTTCGCCTTCAACTCCTCTACAAGATACTTGTTCACCACGGTGAATTCGCCGCTCATGTTGGACTTTACGTATATCTCGCTGTATATCGGCTCTATCGAAGGGAAGCAATCGGAAATGTTTGATATTGTTGCTGTAGGTGCGATCGCAAGGCAGTTGGAGTTGCGCATCCCGTTCTTCTTTATCGCCTCCTTTACTGGTGTCCAGTCCATCTTGCCAGTCCTTGAGACATCTATCTTGACTCCTCTCTCCTTTTCCAGGATGTCAAGCGTGTCAACTGGTAGTATGCCACGGTCCCACTTTGAGCCTTTGAAGCTCTCGTATACGCCTCTCTCCTTTGCAAGCTCTGCGGATGCCATTATCGCATGGTAAGATATGAATTCCATGTTCTCATCAGCAAACTTGACCGCATCTTCGGAATCGAAATTTATGCCCATCATGTAGAGCGCATCCTGGAAGCCCATGATGCCCATTCCGATAGGCCTATGCCTCATGTTGGAGTTTCTTGCCTCCACAACAGGATAATAGCAAAGGTCTATCACATTGTCAAGCATGCGTATTGCCGTCTTCACCGTCTTCTGCAGCAATGCCTCGTCTATTGCGCCATTTGACATATGCTTTGCAAGATTGATTGAGCCAAGGTTGCATACTGCAATCTCTTCCTTTGATGTGTTCAGCGTTATTTCTGTGCAGAGGTTAGAGCTATGCACAACACCAGCATGATCCTGTGGGGAGCGTATGTTGCACGGGTCCTTGAAGTTTATCCAAGGGTGGCCTGTCTCGTAGAGCGATGTGAGCATCTTCTTCCAGAGCACCGCTGCCTTGACCTTCTTGAAGAGCTTTATGTTGCCAGCGGCGGCCTTTCCCTCATACTCAACATACTTGTCCTCAAAGCTTTTGCCGTAGAGCTCGTGGAGCTCCGGCGTCTCGTCAGATGAGAAAAGTGTCCAATCGCTATCGCCGAGAACTCTCTTTATGAAAAGGTCAGGCACCCAGGCTGCTATGTTCATGTCCTGCGTCCTCCTCCTCTCGTCTCCAGTATTTCTGCGCAGGTCTATGAAATCCTCTATGTCGAAGTGCCATACCTCAAGATATGCGCAGGTTGCGCCTCTTCTGCGGCCGCTCCTGTTTATCGATATGTTAACATCATTTGCGATCTTAAGGAATGGTATTATTCCTTGGCTTTCAACGCCGGTAGTCTTGACAAGTGCACCCGTTGCACGAAGGCTTGACCAGTCGTTGCCCATGCCTCCAGACCATTTGCAGAGCTGTGCATTGTCTGAATAACCCTTGAATATCTGGATAAGGTCATCTCCTATTGTTGTAAGGAAGCAGGAGCTGAGCTGGGGCTTGACAGTCCCGGCATTGTAGAGTGTAGGGCTTGAGCTTACAAACCTTAGGTTGGATAGCGCATCATAGAACTCAAGAGCCTTTGCATTCTTGTCGCTCTCGCTTATTGCGAGGCCCATGGAAACGCGCATCCAGAATGCCTGCGGCGTCTCATAGCGTGTTCCGCGCCTACCCTCCTTAAGCAGATAATTGTCATATAGCGTCTCAAGCCCTCTATACGGGAGAAGCTCGTCGCGCTTTATGTTAAGGTTCGATGAGAGCATCTCAAGGTCGAAATCAAGCATCTTCTCCGATAGTTTGCCATCCTTTACGCATTCCTTTATGTTTGATACAAAGGACTTTGCGTATGCCTCATTAAGCCCTGTTGGGGAGAAGCGTGCGGTAAGCACCTCCCTGTAAAGGGCAGCGAGGAAGAGCCTTGTTGTTATTATCGAATATGATGGATCCCTCTCTATGAGGCTCCTTGCTGTAAGAACTGTAAGCCTGGCTATCTCCTTCGTCTCTATGTCCTCATATATACCCTGTTCGCAGGCTGCGAGAAGGCTCTCTATGTTTATCACGCCCTCATAGCCCTTGCATGCCGCTCTTATGTAATTCCTAAGCACATTCTCGTCAAATGTTTCCTTCTGCGCCTCCCTATTGACAACGAAGAGCGTTCTGTCGTCTATCTTTTTGAGTATCTCGCTTACGCGGGCGCTCCTTATCTGGCTGTGGCGCTCCCTGTATAATATGTATGCCTTTGCGACGTCGTAATAATGCTCTGCCATGAGTGTCTGTTCAACAATGTCCTGTACGCTCTCTACCTCTGTGATGCCGTCGGCATAGAGCTGGTTTATCCTTAGCACCACCTTGTCGGTAAGCGCCTTAACCTCCTGGTCGCTTGTTTTCCCGCGAACGGCGACAACAGCCTTCTGTATCACCGAGCTTATCTTAGAAGCATCGAAATCGACCAGCGATCCGTCTCTTTTTCTAATTTTTTGGACAACCATGAAAAACACCCCCTTCGGTAAGTCTAATTATATGCAGTTAAGCTTTAAAAACGAATTTGTTTTTGGTAGGTATCAAAATAAAGATTTTCCGCAAATATGAATTTTTATAAGTTTCTAACTCATCGATGGCATTATTAATCTTTTTATGGCTCTATTATTCGGTGTAAATATGCCCCGCAAAACCCATGAAGAGATAGAGAGGGAACTCGAATCCGCAAAGAAACGTGTAAAGATAGGTGGCACATACGCCCACTACAAGAATCAACGCCACTACACTGTCACGGCAATAGGGCTCGACGAATCAACCGAGCGCCCATGCGTTGTGTATCGAGACGCAGAGAACGAGAAACTTATTTTCATCAGGGATCTTGAGGTTTGGCTTGAGGAACCCATGAAAGGGACCCCACGCTTCGGGCTTGTGAGCGGCAAGTAAACCTAAATCAGAGCTTTGCCCTTGTTATTATCTCACAGCCGTCAGTAGTCACAAGAAGCTGAGCCTCTGCCTGTGCTACCTCCTTTCCGCTTACCTCAACAAGCGTCGGGCTCGGATCAAGCGCCCCTGCCCTCGCAAGCTCTGATACTGCTGCATAGAGCCTGAACTTGGAGGTTGTAAGGTGCGAAAGCCATCTTATCGCGAACGGCTCGCTGCTGTAGTTCTTGGCTATCTCAACAAGCACCGCTCTCGCCTCTGGTGACCTTACTGATGCATCATCAACATAAGTGTATATCTCGCAGGTGTCTGTCTCTACCACCATGCCCTTGCCTGAAGGCAATGTAACGAATGGCTCTATTGCCACTACCATTCCTTCTTCAAGGACTGTGAAATCCCCATTGTCATAATTCGGTATGAAAAGCTCGGCATGAAGGTCATGCCGCCCTACTCCATGACCGCCAAGGTTCTTTATTGGCTGGAAGCCAGCTGCCTCTATCGTATCAGCTATTGCCTTTCCGATGTCACACACACTTACGCCATGCTTTACCGTCGCTATGGCGCTGTCAAGCGCCGCCCCTGCGGCTTCAACCATCTTTCCATGCCTTCCGGAAAGGTCAACCGTTATGGCTCCGTCTCCAAGAAGCCCATTCCTTTCAGCGCCGAAGTCCACCTTTACTAGATCGCCTTCCTTGAATACGCGTTCGTCAGTGAATGATGGCGTATAATGCGCTGCCTCGGCATTAACTGAGAGGTTTATCGGGAATGCAGGCGCGAAACCGCGCTCCTTCAGGAATTTTTCAGCCGATTCCGCAACTTCGATAAGCTTTGCCCCGGGCTTTACAAGCTTCGCTGCATATATCATCGCATCAACCGAAGCCCTTCCAACCTCCTTAATCGTGACTATGTCTTCAGCGCCGAGTCTCTCAACCTCTTCAACATCCTCATTAATCTCATCATCTTCCAATTAAGCACCGCATTACATCTGATTTTTAAGCATTTAAGCGCTCCTAGTACTAAGTGCCCTTGAGTCCAAGCACCAATTCAAGCCCAGGGAGCAGCTTTGACTGGCTGAGCCGCCTCTCATAAATCCTAAAATACTTCTTCAACCCCTTTTCATCACTTTCTGCTAACATTTTCGTGTGGGTATAAACTATTGCAACAATCCGCGGCTCCCCATCCTTGTGCAGTCTTCTAACCATGGGACCCAACGTGAATGGTCTGAGCCCAACCAGCTGCAAATCTTTGTTGAATTCCGCTAAAGCCAATTCAAACTGACCGGAATAATCGTCATTCCTCCTCAGGCCCGCCAGTACATTTACGCTTCTGAAATTGCTGGTTCTATCTGCCATTTTATCATCAGATAATATAAGTTGATTCTAGTTTATAGCTTTTTCTGTGTGCCAAGCCCCTTGAGCTCCTCCTCGCTGAAGTTGAGCTCCTTGAGTATCCTCATCGTAGCAGGGAGCACCTGATTGTTTATGTAGTAATCGGCATCATAGTCCTTTGCAAACTCCTCCAGGACAGCCCTGTCCGATATGGAGCTTCCGTGTTTTGTTATTACGTAGCTTATGACGGCACCCTCAAGCTCATCCCTTTTCTTGAGCCCATCCTTCACTGCCTTCCTCGCCGCGCCAAGCTCTGGCGACTTGAGGTCATAGCCCTCTATACTCTTCCTAAGTTGGGTGTTTATCGCAAGCTCGCTTAATGGGACGATTCCGCTCTTCAGCCTCTTCACAGCGTCCCTTACTATGTCAACAGCCTTCTGTGCATCTCCCTCATTCAGTATTGTCTCAAGAACGGCCTTCTGGGTGTCCCTTGCTATACGCGACCAATCCCTTCTCACAAGCTCAAATCCGCGTATCTTTATGCGACCTGATTCGGAAATAAGCGCGTACTTCTTCTTTGCACCGGCTGTGCCTTTTTCTACCTTCTTGCCAACAAAGACGCCGCGTTTGTAGAAATCCTCAAGCTCCAGCTCCATCGACTCAGGCAGCTTCGCGTTGAACTCCTTCAGGAACTTTAGCACATCCTCCTTTGATTTTGTTTCCATTGTGGCAACTATGGAGTCAGTGTCCCCGTAGATCGGCTTGAGGCCGAAACCCTCAGCCACATCTATGCTCTCCTTTATGTACTGCCTTCCATATGCGGTAACGCTGGATGCGCACGCCCTGGAATACCATCTCGACCTTGCATAGCCCATGTATCCATAAACGGAATTGGATACTATTTTGAGCGCAAGCTGTTTTGCCGCAAGGAATATGTCGTCAGGATTCTTCTTGTATGCCTTCTTCACCTCAGCACGAAGGCTTATCATCTGCTTGAGTATGAGCGGTATTATGCTCTTCCTGTTCTTGTCAAAGCGCGTTCCATCAGGTGATTCAAAATATTCAGCGCATCCATTGCAGATAGATGATGGGTCAATGTTGTACGATATTATAATTGAGGGATACAATCCCCTAAAGTCAAACATCACAAGGTTGCTGTAAATGCCAGGTTCTGGCGTCTTGACATAGGCACCCTCTATCGGATTGTAGAGACGTTCCTTCATCTCATGCTCGTTGGGTTTGTTTGGTATTATCTCACCGAACTTTACGGAATTGTGCATCAGCATGAATTCGACGAGCTGGCCGGTTGTTGATACACAAACGTCACTAAGCACATTGTATGTGGTCCTTGAAAGTTCAATCATTATCGGTATGAACGTCTCATAGACTTTGTATAGCGCATCCGAATCGGCAAGATTGTATGTGGCAAGCGTCTCGAGGTCCTCTTTCGGCCCGTCCCAGAGCTTGAATATGTCTGCCTTCTCCACAGCAAACTTCTGCTCCTTTGTTATCGCTTCGTAAACATTCTTCAGCGTCTTGCTGTTCAGCTTCAGCACGCTCTCCGATGCCCCTACAATAGATATGAACTTCACGACAAGGTACATATCAACATGTGCGCGTCCCGCAATCTTCACCTTGTCAACAAGTCCATGGCTCTCTATTCGCGTGTCGCCCTCAAACCTGCTCAGGTCAAAATCAATCTTAAGAGCACGCGCCCTTTCGATAAGGTACTTGAAATCGAAGTTTGCGGAGTTGTATCCTACAATCACATCAACATCAAGATCGTTTACTCTCTTTATGAAGGCCGCAAATAGCTTTCTCTCATCCTTAAGCACCTCGACAAACGGGAGGTTTATCTCCCTGAATGTCATGACCTTCTTTTCGGTCTTTCCATTGCCTATGTAAAGATAGCTTATCATTATGACAGGATCCTTTTCGAATCTGGGCATGCCGCCAAGAGGATTGTACACCTCTATGTCAAAGCACATCATGTTGAATGTCGCTACCTTGCCATCAGCTGCCCTTTCAAGAGCCACAAGCTTCAATGCGCTTCCATCATCAAGCACATCTATCTCATAATATGTAAGCGGAACGAGATCGTTGTCTATTGAGTATCTCTTCGCGAATGGTATGTCGTTCTCGTAGCAAACACCATACTGCGACATCGCAGAACTAAGCTTCGGAACGTATGATGCGCTGCTAACAAATACTTTGTATGCCTTGACCTTTTTCCCGAGCACCATCCTGTTTTCCTCACTGACCTTCTGGCTTTTTATCACGCGGCCATTATCAACTGTAGATACAGATTCCACAAGCTCCCTCTCGGCACTTCCAGAAGGCACAAGATAAAAGTATGGCACGAATCCCGGGTCGAATACCTCATAGGTTTTGCCATCAGTTCCCTTCACTGTCAATCTGATGAGCGAGCTCTCTCCCTTGTTCAGGTAATCAACCTCAAGAAGCGCCCCGGTTATCCGCTTTTTCTCATCTTTTTGCGAAGCATCCACGTCTACACCAGATAAAATAAGATTCTAAATAGAGATATTTATGGGCTTCTGAACTCTATGGCAAAAAGAGAAAACGCCAAAATCTGAGGGCAATTTCAGTCCCTCTTGATATCAAAGCCCCTTCCGTAACGTTCTATTTCTTCAGCCCGTACATGCCGTTTATTTTTTCTGCCGTATGCTCTATATGCAACCTTACTGCATCCTTTGCGCTACTGTCGAGGATATCCCACCCATTTACGGAAATGGTGACGCTGGTCATCTCCCAGCTTCCTACTGAAAAATCCTCACTTAATATGTGCCCGGCGAATGGTTTGCCATCAAGCTCATTCCTAATCAGTTTTAGCGTGCTCGATGCCAGACATCTGCATGATTTCGGAAATTGTATCAAATAACTTACAGAACCATCGCCATGTCTGAGAAGGCAGCTCGACATCCCGCTTAACGCGCTCCTGCTTGCAGTAACCATTAGAAAACCCCAAACCGATTATTACTTGGTCTCAGGTCCTTCCTGTATCTTGGTTGTGCTTATGACCAATGGAGGTATAAGTCCAAGTGAATATGCTACAAGAGTTCCGGTTGCGCTGCACCTGAAATTCAGGCCATTTATTATCTCCTCAGCGAGGCTTATCGGCAATACTTTGTCCTTTGCCCATTTGTCAAGCACCTTGGTTATCTCTTCCTTCGTGTCGCTGACCTCGACTATGCCATTGAGCTTTATGTGCCCTATGCGCTTTGAGTCCTTGCCCTCACCGTCGTGATACGCAGCCTCGAATGTATATTCTACATTAAGCTTGGCTCCTGCGGGTATTACCTTGTCTATGTTTATGTTAAGACGTGGAAACCTCTGCTTAGCCAGTGCGTCCGAAGAGTCTATTTTGCCTTCTACGTTCAGTATCGAAAAGCCACTTATCATGCAATCACTTCTTAAGCATTTATAGTCGGAAAGTATTTAATTCCTATGCAAAAAGCCGATTAACGGAAGAAGAGCCGCAAATCAGGCCATACGGCCCCAACCCAAAATCCCCCAAAAAAACAGTATTTATTTATAGGTGCACTAACAATTTTATTCTGGTGTAGATTTGCAAAACCTCAAAATCGCCTTCCTTGCTGTTATTGCCGTCTCACTTCTCATATTTACCACCGGTGCATCCTACACAGTTCAAAACCTCAACGTTACACTCACTCTCAAGCCTAATACCAGTGCCCAGGTGACCGAGGTGCTAAAGATACTGGTGAGCAACACCTCGGTGAGCCAATATTCGACTAACAGAGAGGCATTCAACCTCACACTTACCAACTGGCAGAACCTGATAGGGCCTATGCTGGTGCAGCACATAATAAACTCTAACGAGAGCCTCTACAACTTCAAGCTCTTTCCGGGTCCCATAACGACAAAGTATGGCCAATCCACAGCAAATATAACAATGACATACATAGTGCCAAACGTGACATCCGTAAATGAGACATCCCCAAGGCAGTTCCTCTACACATTCAATCCCAGGGTGCTTAATTTCGACCATGGGGTCAGCGGCGAGGTGCTCATCGGCAACACCACCTTCACGCTCATAATCCCGCCTGGCGCAATCATCGAATCTGCATATCCACGCCCTGATCTTCCACCATATGCGGCGCTCTCTAACTACAGGAACATATCAAGCGTCTCGTGGGTCTACGGTGAGCCTCTTTCCAAATTCTCATTCGCGTTCCTCGTGCAACAGAGCATACAGGGCGAGGTGGCAAGCTTCTTCAGGTCGGTATACGATATATTCGGGATATTCTCCTACATCATAATAGCCGCAGCTGTTGTGCTCTTCATAATCTACACGTACTACAGGGCAAGCAGGTAATTGGTGCTCATTTGCATGAATACGAGATAACAATCTTAAACCTACTAAAAGCGCATAAGGGCATCGATGTCGATTCCCTAATGCAGCACAGCAAGCTCGGAAGGGATGCCGCCCTATGGGCGCTAGAAAATCTCGCAAGCAAGGGATTCATCAGCATAGGAAGAGAGCAGGAACGCGTTCCCAAGCTTACAAAGGAAGGCAAGGAATACCTCGACGGCTTCCCGGAAGAGAGGCTAGCCCGGCAGGTCAGCAAATCTGGTGGGAAAGAAAGCGCGTCAAGGGTGAGCGACCAGATAGGCATAAGCTGGGCGAAGAAGAACGGATGGATAAAGCTCGAGGGAGGGCAGCTAATACTCACCGATTCGGGAAAAGAGATAGCGGAAGGGAAAAAGGGCTACAGAAGCAAGGAGCTTCTCGGACAGATCAGCAAGCTCCAATCGCTGCCAAGAGGAATGTTCGATAAGAGCAAAGATGAGCTTCTCGGCCTTAGCAAAAGAAACCTTATCGAGATAACAGAGAGAGGCGTTATAACGTCGATAGAGCTTACGCCGAAGGGCAGATCCAACTCTACCGATGCGGCAGAGGAAGGCATAGGCCCGCTTACTAGAGAGTTGATAACAAAGGGCATACCAGAAAGGGAAAGATTCAGAAAATACGACATAAACGCACCAGCCGAGGAAGCATATCCCGCAAGGCTGCATCCACTCCACGAATTCCTTGATGTTATACGAGGCATATGGCTGAATATGGGATTCACAGAGGTTTCCGGGCCGATAATAGAATCAGCATTCTGGAACTTCGACGCACTCTTCTCTCCGCAGGATCATCCAACAAGGGACATGCAGGATACATTCTTCCTGAAAAATCCATCTGAGATAAGCGTTGACGACATCGCGCTGATGAAAAGAGTAAAGAAGATGCATGTCAATGGCTGGAAGGACAAGTGGCGCGAGGAGGTAGCAAAGCAGGCGATACTAAGGACGCACACCACAAGCGTGTCTGCGCATTCGATCAACAGGTTCGCCAACGCGCCAGAGAAAAGCTACCCTCTCAAGTTCTTCTCCGTGGGGAGAACATTCAGGAATGAGAGCATAGACTACAAGCACCTTGCTGAGTTCTACATGGTGGATGGCATAATAATAGGCAACGGGCTCACGCTATCGAATCTTATACACACGCTAAAACAGTTCTATGCACAGCTCGGCATGAATGACCTTATATTCAGGCCGGCATACTTCCCATTCGTTGAGCCAGGTCTTGAAATATACTATCACGATAAGAAAAAGAACGATTCAATAGAGCTGGGCGGTGCAGGGATAATCAGGGAAGGAGATAACAAAGGCTATGGGTACAAACAAGACTGTGCTGGCATGGGGCCCAGGCCTTGACAGGCTGATGTTCAATTCATTTGGAGTATCATCCCTAACGGAGCTCTACAAGAATGATGTGGGTTGGCTTAGGAAGAGGAAGGAGCTGAAAATATAGTGTGTATTGCCATGGCTGTCGTAACATTCGAACTGAAGGATCTCAAAACTCTGGGCATCCAGAAGGATGAGCTTGAGCACGTCGTCGACAGGCTCGGCATGTCCTTAGAAAGAATGGACGAGAAGGCTGCATACATAGACATAACCCCGAACAGGCCTGACATGCTTGACATTGTTGGCTTTGCAAGGGCGGCAAGATTCCTTCTCGGAAAGAGCGTACCGAAGGAAAAGTTCTACTCAATAACCAATGAACCAGTAATGGACGTGGCTGTCACTGGAGCCGCAAAGATGCAGCCCTTCATAGCAGCAGCGGTAATAAAGGGCGTGAATCTTAGCGGAAACAACCTAAAGAACCTTGTCAATTTCTCGGAGAAGTTCTGCGACACATACGGGAGAAAAAGAAAGAAGATGTCTATGGGACTCTACGACCTTGACACAATAAAAGGGCCACTTGTCTACGATGCCTCACGCGAGGGAGAATTCATACCACTTGGCACCAGCAAAAAGGCAACTTTCAAGGAGATACTCAAATCGCATCCCAAGGGTATCGAGCATTCGGATCTGCTTGCCAACAGCAAGAATTACCCATGCCTGCGGGATTCGAATGGGATACTTGCACTTATACCGATAGTCAATTCTGACGGCACAAAAGTAACGCAGCAAACAAAGAACATATTCATAGACATAACCGCGTCGACACGGCATGCTGCCGAATCAGCGATAAATCTTTTCACATGTTCATTCCTGGACATGGGCGCAGAGGTATTCCCATGCAGGATAATCTACAAGAAAGCAACAATACAGACACCTCAACTAGAATACAAGACAATACGCATAAGAAAAACAAGGGCGGAGAACACATTGGGTTTCTGGCTGCAGGACAACAAGGTTGTAAACCTGGTTAACAAACTGGGACATGTAGCAGCAAAATACGGAAAGTTCACCCTTGTTTATGTCCCGCCATACAGGATAGATGTGATGAACCATCAAGATATCATAGAAGATATAGCGATTGCATACGGCTACGATAACATAGCACCGATGCCCATCCTCAGCTCAGCCATAGGAACGCCGGACAGGCTTGCTGAATACATAAACAGGACATCAAGGCTGATGGTGGGGCTGGGATTCTCAGAAGCAATGAATCCCTATCTTACAAATGAGGAACTAAACTTCGTGAAACTGGGGCACAAACCCGATGAGAGAGAGACAATCCAGGTTGAATACGCAAAGACCGAAAGCATAACGATGCTAAGAACAATGGTTCTTCCATCCCTTCTTGAAAATCTATCCAATTCAACCCACGAGCGCATGCCGCAAAGGATATTCGAGGTCGACAAGGTCTTCCACATGAGCAAGGGCAAGCCTATCGAGCGTACAAACATTGCAATAGTGAGCGAACATACAAAAGCGGATTACTCTGAGGCGAAATCTGTTGCCTTAAGGGTTCTTCAATCTGCCGGCATAACGAACTTCAAATTGGAAGAGCAGAATGACCCAACATTCATAGAGGGTAGGGCGGCAAGCATACTAATAGATGGGAAACACATAGGTAATTTCGGTGAGGTAAGCCCCAAGGTACTGAGGAATTTCAAGCTGGAAGAGCCTGTTGTTGCAATAGAACTGGACATCGGCGAGCTCTTCAGGATTAGCAACGAAAAGTAAAACCAGAATCAGACTATGAATTTCTCGCAGTCCCTTAGGCTCTTGGCAAGGTGCCCTCCTCGCATCTCCTCCAATTCCTTCTTGGTGTGGTGCTCCTTTACTATGCATATTGCATTCACACCGGTGGAATGCGCTTCCGCAACCAATCTGGTAGAGCAGCTTACAAATGATATGTGCTTTCTCTCTATCCCATACTCCTTGACAGCCTTTGCGATTGCCACATCAACGATTTTTGCTATGCTTTCGCTCACATCACCATAGGCGCCGAACCTGAAGTAATGGTCGTAATTAAGTTCAACCCGGTCAAACATGTTTCTGAGTATGCGCTCCAGCTGGCCTGTAGCCGCTCCTACGACTATGTCATCCTTTTTGCCTAGCCTGTTGAGAATCTCCTTTGCACCATCCACAAGTATTGCCTTGTCATGCCCAGCCACATTGTAATGCGCATATGGCAATTCCTCAAGGAAGAGTTCATGCTTCTCGTATATCTCGGATTTCGTGAGCCCCTGCTTTGATAATATATCTGCAAGCGTCTCCTGTACTGTATGGTCTTTGTAATCTGAAATCTTTATATTATCCAGCGAAAGACCGTAGGAGCTACGTATCGCCTCGAAATAGTACTGCGAGACGTCCTTCGCCTCCCTGACTATCGTATCCTGTACATCAAATAGTACTGCCTTTTCGACCATTGAATTACCGTAAGAAAACTAGACTCCGTGGAACCAGAAGCCCTTATCCTTCTGTGCCTTCCTCTTTCCGAATATGCCGGACAGGAATCCAGCCTTTACTACGACTGTCTTCGGCTTGTACCCAGGCTCCACCTTCTCAACAATTTCTGGATTGGCCTCCAAATATCCTTCCTGGAATTTCCTGAACTTGAGCTTCTTCTCGCTTTCCGACTTCTTCATCTTTTCCTCCCATTCGGGCTTCATGTTCTTCCATTCATCCATGGTATAACCATATGGTGCCCTTTCTCTTATGGAAGGTGGATTGTAAGCATAATCGTAAAGCTGCCTCTTGTAATCATAATCCTCCACGAGCGCGCTGTCCGACACAACATTGATTCCCTGCTTTGACAGGAAATCTATAAGCTCCTCAAGGCTCATCTTCTCTCTCATATTGTCAGCCTCTCTTGGGTTGTAGATCACTATCATTCTTGATTTGGTGAAGTCCACCCTCGCCTTTATTACTGGCTCGAGAAGCATCAGCCTGTACTGCAGCCTTGCAGCGTGAGGTATATCAATAAGCTCCTCTCTCTTGAGGTTTGTGAACGTTACCTGCTTTATCATCCTATACGGAACCGTGTACTGCTTGCCGTTCTCCGTTATATGGTAATCAAAATTAGAGCTTTTATGCTCCTCTTCCTGAGCAACACTCACGTCGACATTGCTGTGGTCCATTTTTTCACTATTTTAACTTAATCCGTTGCAGGATCAGCAGCCGCAGCTGCCTCCACCGCATCCGCAGGAATCGCCCTCAGCTTCAGCCCCCTTATCGGAGCATCCGCATCCACCGCTCTTCCCGCAACCGCATGAATCCTCGGAAGCGCTGTGCGTTGCCTCCGGTGCGCTCATCGTAACCGTTCCCTTGGTTGTTGTCTCAACCATTACTTCTTTCTTTGGAGCAGCTGCGATGTTGGCAAAATTCTTTACAGGTTTGCCCCCGTTTACATCAAGCGCGAAGTAATCCATCATGCTCCCGTAGGTCTTCTGGTATAATGGTGTCGATTCGAGCTCCTTCACATTCCTTATGTACTTGTCCTTGCCATAGCTCCAGTTGTTGTGCGTCTTCTCCCACTCGCTTGATGGTATGCTGTATTGCTTCTGCACTTTGTCCCTGTATACCTCTGGGAATACGTTGAATGTGCAGAATGGAAGCACTTCACCGTCAGGCATCGCATAGTGTATGTCGCACTTTTCAACACGGTGTATGTCGTAGGTGTACTCGTCCTGGAAGTGCATCATTCCGAGGAACAATGTCTTCATCTGGAATGTACCTATGGAGGCGAAGTCGTGCTTGAGAAGCACTGACATCAAAAGCTTCATGAAGTTTACGCTCTTCGGCTGCTTCTTCTTGTCTATGAACTTGTTCATGCTAAGAAGCGTCTTTACTGCGATTGCCCTTCTTGCGAGCTTGCCCTTTCCCTCCATGTCATTGACAGCCTTCTGCAGATGCTCAAGCATTCCTGCCGCATCTACGAATTCGGTTATCGGCACTATCTTCCCATCAGGGTCGACAAAAAGGTAGCAGCCTGCTCCGCATGCGAAGTGTATTGAGAGGTCGTACTTGAACTCTCCGGTAAGCGCCTCTATGAACTTGTTTATTCCGCCTACATATGGAACCGAGAACCAATGGTCCTTCTTAATCACGCCATTTGTCTGCTCCTCTATCAGCTTTATTGCTCCTGGTATCGATATCCTCTGTTTTTCCCTTAGTCTTGTAGGCATTCTTCCAACAAGAGATACTGGCTGGAAGTTTACCGCTCTCACTACGTCGATGTTGTTTATCGCGAAGTTTATCATTGCCCCGAGCTCGTGATCATTTATTGTCCTTATTACTGTCGGTACGAGAACCACGGTGCTGCCGGCCTTTCTTATCGCATCGAGTGTCATCGGCGCCTCCCAGTGATTCTTAGGATTCGCGCGCTTGCTCACTCCGTCAAAGCTCATATAGAGCGTGCTTACTCCGGCGTGCCTTAACTTGTATGCGAGATCCGGCTCGTTTGCTATTATTATTCCTGTGGTATTGAGCTGTATCTGGTCGAAGCCCTCCTCCTTTGCGGCCTTTACCACATCTATTATCTGAGGATGCATCATCGGCTCTCCACCGGTTATCTGTATCGCATTGGCCGGTATTGGCTTCTGATTCCTTAGGTTCTTGAATATCTTTCTTATCTCGTCTATGTTTGGCTCGTATATCGGTTCGCCCTCCTTTGCATAGAAGAAACAGTACCAGCAGCTGAGGTGGCATCTGTTCGTTATTACCACGTTTGCAAGGCCGGTGTGTGACTTGTGCCTCTCGCACATTCCGCAGTCAAATGGGCAGTTTGCACCCTTTGTCTCGGTTATGTAGTTCGGGTTGTCGAATCCCCTTCCGAAATAATTGTAACGCCTCATCTTCATGTACATGTCGTAGTCTTCCCAGTACTTCTCTATAGTCCACTGGTGCTCCGGGCAGAACTTCCTTATCATGACGTTCTCTCCGTCCTTGTAAATAACACCGTTTACTATGAGCTTGCATTCAGGGCATACTGTCATTGTCTTCTCTATCACAGGCATCTTCTCGATCTCTTCCATCGTCCTGTGGTAAGGAGCAAGGACAGGGTCCTCGATCGCCGGTTCAGCAAGGCTGACCTCCGGCCTTTTGCTATTAATATTCACGGTTATGCTTTCTACTACGGTTTCAGCATCCCTATGTTGTGGACTGTTTGGCATATATTTTCACCAATAATTACACTATCATCCCCTTTCGAAAGTATTTAAACACTTTCTGTGCAAAAATATACTTTTTTTCAACAATTGCAGGGCTTAGACGTCATAAAAAGCCGGCCGATGCACCAAAAGGCCCATGGACACTAATGCTCCAAAACGAGGGCTCCGGACTCGTTCGAACTTAGTCACCTGCCAGCGCAAATGCCACCAGTTCATTGCCTGATGCTACTCTGTCAACAAGGCCTGCCACCTCTCCGTTTCCCTTTTTCAGCACGGCCCTTACTATGGGGAGATGCACCTTCCGCGAAACCACCGCATCTGCTACCCTTGCCACCTTTTTGGAATAGTCGCCGCTTATGTATTTGCTCACGGCCGCCTGGGCTATACCAAGCCGCCTGGCTATTGCGGTCTCGCTCATTCCATGCTCCTTATTCAGCTCGCGCGACACCGCGATGCGCACCGCGGGTATTGTAAGCCTCATTGCCCTTTCGCACTCCCTATTCAAGAATACACCCGAATTTCCCAATCCTTATTAATATTATCTGCTTAAATCTATTAAGGTGTTTATCTTGAGAGGAAAAGACACATTAGTTAGGTGCGAATCATGCGGAAGGACAGTGCCGCACAACAAGGCAGTGGTATACGAACGCGGCATAAGCTTCAGTACGGAGACCAGGACAACACAGGACGTTCGATTCTTCGAGAGAAGAAAGACCTATTACTGCATCAGCTGCGCAAAGCACAGGGGCATATTCGAAAAGCTAAAGAGGCAGGCAATAGAACGATCGAAGAAAGAGTATGGTTAAGTATTTTAAAGTCAGAGGGATGGAATGGCAATAGACCCCAATTCGCTTCTGATCTTCAGGGCAAGGGAGACGGAAGATCAGGTCGACGCGGGGAAAAAGAAAAAGGCCGCACAGAAGGAGCAGGCGCTTCCCAAAGAGGAAAATCCCAAGCGCCTACCCAAATTCACTCCAGACAAGGAGACTAAACCTATGTTGGTAGAACAGCAGAAGCCGGCAGCACCGCAGCCCAAACAGCAGCCAGCACCACAACAGGCAAAGCCGCAGCCACAACCAATAAGGACTTCGCCCGTAGAGACAAGGCCTATACGCACAAGCCCATTCGGTAACATTCCATTCAAATTGCAGACGGACAGGGGCCGCACACTCGGGCTCTCGGAAACTAGCATATATTCAGAGGAAGAGATCTCTGTGAACAGGGAGCCTGAAGCTTTCCATGAGCCCCCAAAGTCATTGATCGAGAGCGTAAATCCCGCACAGCTCAAGTCGGCTGCCATAAAAAAGCAGCAGGAGAGCAGGGATGCGGCAAGAGGCCAGACATGTTCATGGCATCCATGGAGGGAGGCCTACGCAACATGCGGATTCTGCAACAGGTTCTTCTGCTTCCAGGACATAATCGAATTCAACCGAAACTACTACTGCCTCGATGACATAGACAAGGTATCACCCAAATTCGTAGAAAATGTATCTTCAAGGAGCAACAACCTTTGGCTTGTGTCCGGACTTCTGCTCATGGCGGCATTCTTCGTATTCTTCTACTTCGCCAACGCCCAATTGATCTACGTGCTGCAGTACCTGCACAAGGTAACCATATTCTACTTCCTGGCGAGCATCAATTACAGCTATGTATTCGCGCTTCTCGGAGGACTGTTCACATCTCTTGCGCTAATATCGGCGCTGCTTCTTTTCGTGCGTTCGCCCAAAGGATTCTATCTTGGCGTATTCGTATGCCTTGGATCCGTGGCGCTATTCAGCTACCAGTATACCGGAACCGCTACCGCCTATCTCGGAGTAGTGGACGCACTAATGTTCCTTGCCTTTGCGGTGCTAATATATTCAAGGACAGGCTACACCCTCGAAGAGATGAGGAGTCCGATCTCAGCGCTGGCAAAGAACCCAATAAATTGGCCAAATGCAGGAAAGTTTTAATTAGTTTAAAGAAAAACAACATCATACAGACCAGAGTGATAAAGTGCCGCAAAGATTCATAGCAAACACCGGTATAAAGGCAATAGACAAAATAATGGAAGGCAGCCAAGGAAGGGCCACCACATACGTGATTATAGAGAAGATAACCACATGCGGGGATGCGAAGGCTATATTCCCACACTACGTTGAGTACGTCTCCAGGTATTATACCGCTCCATACAAGACAAATGCAGCCTTAACGAAATTCGCCGCGGACAACATGACCTATGTTTTGCGAAGCTTCGGCGAAGAGAAGAGGGCAATCTGGCTGCCATTACTAAGGAACGCACGCCAAAAACTAAAAGCCAACGCGGATGCAGGCAACGGCATAGAGATACGGGGCCATTAATCAAGCCTTACAGTCTCCCCTATCTTTGGCGCGCAGGCGTCATAGCCCTCAAGCTTCAGACTCTCGGCAAGCGCGATTGCATTCTTCTGGTCGCCATGCACGCACACCACTTTTGTAGGTCCGCTTCTTTTTATGTACTCATGCAATTCGCTCATGCCAGCATGTGCGGAAAGATCATAATAGGAACAGGGCGCATCTATCTTCTGGACCTTCTTGTCAACGATGATTGTGCCTGTGTCCATGAGCATTCTGCCGTTGGTTCCCTCAACCTGATAACCGGTTAGGAACACACGCGAGTTCGCCCTAAGTTTTGTTATGTAATCAAGAACAGGACCACCGTTGAGCATTCCAGCCGTTGTAAGAAGTATGGAAGGTGTGCTAAGCGCGTCCTCCCTATCCTCCCGATCCTTTATCACTGTCGCTTTGTCAAGCGCCTTTGCGAGTATGTCATAATTGTTTATGAATTCGGGGTGCTTCAGCACTATTGATGTAGCTGCCCTTGCCATCCCATCAAGATAAGTGTTATGCACAAGATTGTTCTTGTAAAGGAATGTGAGCATCTCCTGGCTTCTCCCGACCGCAAAGACCGGCAGTAGTGCCGTACCATTGTTGTCAAGCGTCTTCTTTATCTCAGTCGCGAGCTCCTTCAGAAGCTCCTCCCTGTTGGGATGTTCGCGTGTAGCATATGTCGATTCGGTTATAAGCACATCGCTCTTTGCGACCACCGCACCCTTGTGGAGGTACTGCGGATCAAGCTTGAAATCGCCAGTGTAAACTACTTTCTTTCCGCTTTTTGTCTCTATCGCGGTTATCGCACTCCCAGATATGTGCCCCGCATCGAGAAGCTCTATGTTATATTCACCGAACTCGAAGGCATTTCCGTATTCCATTGATGTATACCTATGCTTGAAGCTCTCTATCTGCCTCTTGTGGAAGTGTTGTGTCATATGTTCCTTCTTCGCTATCTTAAGCGAATCCTCAAGCAAAAGTTCGGAAAGCTTAAGTGTGGGCTCTGTGCCGAATGCGGGTATCAGCATCTCATTGTAAAGGACAGGTGCAAAACCGGAATGGTCAAGGTGAGCATGGCTGAGGACAAACGCGTCAGCATTTGGTACAGCTACCGGATACTCTATCTTTGTGCTGAGCTTTATTCCGTAATCAAGAAGCAGCGAGCTCTCATCCTTGAGGAGTATCGAAGATCTTCCCACTTCCTGCGCGCCTCCGAAAAATTTCAAGAACATGACAATCAAACAGTTTAGGGAAATCCAGACTATAATACTTTCGCATTGGGCGCTCGCGCATGAAGTTGTTCACCACGTAAGCACGCTGACCGGTTAAATACAAGCTAATAAATATATACGTTGCTTTCTTTATACTACCGGTGCGACCATGCTGGACACTATAAATTTTGTTGACCTTGTTGCGCTTTCGAGGATAACACCCGATGCGACAGTTGAGAGATTCGGAGGACTCATAAATTCATCTTTTTTCGATGCTTCCAATATACTCGGCACACTTAAGCAGAAAGGGCTTGTGGATTTCATAACATCATTCCCGAGCCAGAGCGCGCTTACAGTGACCCAGGAAGGCAGGGCACTTCTTGAGGATGCGAAGCAGAAATCAACTCTTCCGATAGACATGCTCGACATGGCAGTTCTCTCTGAACTCTCAAGCGGAAGGAGGAACCTTCCTGATCTTGCAAGCGGGGTAAATGTAACACCCAAGGATCTTGCAATAAGGCTGTACAAGCTCTCCGAGCAGAAGTTTCTCTCATATGAACTGAGAAACGGTGGCATGAACATGGCGCTAACCGAAAAGGGCTTCCTTCAGGTGAAAGATGGCACAGTAGTCCCAGGACCTACGGCACAGCAGATCGCAACAGCATCAGCCCCTGCAGCCGCAGCTACGGCGATGCAGTCGCAGCAGAAGCAGCCTGCCATGCAGCAGCCAGCTACGCCAGGAGCCCCTATTGCCAAAACCGACGCGGAAGTCAAGGAGCTCGAGGCGAAGATAGCAAACGCAAAGCGCATCAAAAGCCTGATGCTCTTTGTAGTGATAATCATAGTAGTTATAATATTCGTATTCCTTTACATGGGAAACATCCTCATATGAGGCTGGTGGATCAATGGGCCTTATGGACTACAATGAAGCTCACAGACTACTCCAAAAATATGGCATAAAGAGTGCAGAGAGCAGGTATGTCTCATCCGCAAAGGATGCGGTCTCATTCTCAAAGGGCAAGCCCATAGTGCTAAAAGCGATATCACAGAAGGCTCTCCACAAATCGAAGAGCGGACTGGTTGCGCTCAACCTCGCATCAGACAAGGAGATAATACTCAGCTATAACCAATTGGCAAAAAGGGCAGCGAAATTCAAACCCTACAAGATACTGGCGCAGCAGATGGTGAATCAAGGTACTGAAATAATAATAGGCGGCAAAATAGATCCGCAATTCGGCAAGATGGTACTTCTGGGATTGGGCGGCATTTATGTAGAGACATTCAAGGACTTCGCCTTAAGGCTATGCCCAATAACGAAATATGATGCCGAATCGATGCTAAGGCAGCTAAGATCAGGAAAGATAATAGCGCCGGACGCGCAGACAGCATCAAGGATAACTGAACTTCTGCTAAAGACATCAAAGATGTTCATGGAAAACGAGATGACGGAGCTGGACCTCAACCCGGTGCTCATACATGATGGCACCTACGATGCGGTAGACCTCAGGATAATAAAGTGACACGATGGCGACTCCAAATAAAAAAATAAAATATGCTGATCTGCACCACATAATGAACCCGAAGTCTGTGGCAGTAATAGGCGCATCAGAAAATCCTGATAAGGTCGGGCACGTCATAATGCAGAATTACGTCGATTCGGGATATGGCGGCAAGATCTATCCGATCAACATAAACACTACGGGAAAATTGATGGGCTTCAAGGCCTACAAAAGCGTTCTCGAATTGAAAGGGAAGATTGACCTTGCAGTAATAGCAATACCTGCACAGCTGGTGCCTCAGGCGCTTGAGGAGTGTGGAAAGGCTGGCATAAAGGGAGCAGTTGTCGTAAGCGGAGGCTTTGCGGAGGTCGGAGAGGTAAAACTTGAGGAGGAACTGGTCAGGGTCGCAAGGAAATACAACATCTCTGTAATAGGGCCCAACTGCCTTGGCGTCATGGACCCAAGATCGAGAAACGATACTCTTTTCCTGCCGACATTCAAGATAGACAGGCCTAAGATAGGCGGGGTCAGTTTCGCATCACAGAGCGGTGCGGTAGGCAGCTCAGTGCTCGACCTCATAAACAGCGAGGGGTTCGGGCTTGCAAGATTCATATCCTACGGCAACGCCTCAATAGTTGACGAGGTCGACGTCCTGAATTATCTTGCTCATGACAAGGACACAAAGGTAGTTGTATTCTACATAGAGGGAGTCAAGCGCGGAAAGGAATTCACCGAAACAGCAAAAATTGCAACTAAGCTGAAGCCCGTAGTGATAATAAAGGGCGGAGTCACAAGCGCAGGATCACAGGCCGCGCATTCGCATACTGCATCTCTTGCCGGGAGCGCAGAGGCATACGATGCAGTTTTCAGGCAGTTCGGATTCACAACAGCAAACGACATAAGGGATCTCCTCAACTTCGCAAAGATATTTGACACGCAGCCCCTTGCAACAGGGAACAGGGTCGCGATAATAACAAACGGTGGTGGAACCGGCGTTCTCGCAACCGACGCGGTATGCCAGAACAATTTGCTTATGGCAAACCTCTCAAAAGAATCAGAACAAACCCTAAGGAAGTCCATGCCACCCATAGTAAACATAAGACTGCCGCTTGACATGGCCGGCGATGCTGATGACAGAAGGTTCGGTGCGGCGCTGGATGCCATAGAAAAAGACCCAAACATCGATGCGATAATGGTAATAGCACTGTTCCAGACTCCTGGTGCTGATTCGAGGGTCGCGGCGACGCTTATACATTACGCAACGCAGATGACCAAGCCGCTTGTCGTGGTGAGCATGGGTGGAAGCTACACAAAAGCGCACAAGGAAATGATGGAAAGCGCCGGCGTGCCTGTTTATGATTCACCCGGCGACGCAGCAAGATCGCTTGCAGCGCTGATAAACTATTCACGATATAAAAAGGGGATTTGATGGACAAAGGCGAAAAAAGAATTGCTGACATACTGAAACGAGACAGCGAAGTCTTCCTAAACACCACAAGATCCGCATTCAACTTCGTTGCAGACCATGGCGATGGGGATTTCGCATATGACATAAATGGCAAGAAACTAATTGATTTCTCCGCTTTCATAGCTGTCTACAACCTTGGCGTAAATGGCAACAAGAGCATCCACGATGCGGTAAAGAAGCAAGCTGACAAGCTTACGCATTCAGCCTTCACCGATTACTACTCAGAACCGCCCGTGATTTTCGCCGAATCGCTAATGAAAATGTTCCCAAAGGGCTTCGGCAGAATGTTTTTGTCAAATTCAGGAACAGAGGCAAACGAAGCTGCAATAAAATTCTCAAAGATATTCACCGGCAGGCAGTATGTGCTATCATTCTACAATGCATTTCACGGCAGAACGGCGGGATCGCTCGGGCTTACCGCATCAAAGTCGATACAAAGGGCGCATTTCGGGCCATTCAACAGCGTAGTCCATGCACCGTATCCATATCCGTACAGATGCCTTTTCAACCATGGCGATCATGATTGTGGGGAGGATTATCTTGATTACATAAGAGAATACATATTCAAGAAGGAGATTGACCCGCAGGAAGTTGCCGCAATATTCTTTGAGCCAATCCAGGGAGAGGGCGGATATATTGTACCGCCCAAAAGCTTCATAAAAGGATTGAGGGAGCTTGCAACTGAGAATGGGATAGTGCTTGTGGCTGACGAAATCCAGTCGGGGTACATGCGTACGGGGAAGTTCCTGGCGCTTGAGAATTTCGGAGTGGATGCGGACATATACACAATGGCAAAGGCACTTGGGGGCGGACTTCCAATCGGCGCCACAATTGCGAGGAGAAGCCTCGGCAATCTACCAAGGGGTGCGCACGCTAATACATTCGGAGGCAATCATCTTTCAATAGTTGCAGCTAGGGCGTCATTAGATTATGTCAAGAGCCATAAGAGTGAGCTGGAAAGGGGAGTGAAAAAGAAGAGCGAGATGATATTCAAGCGGCTAAGGGAAATGCAGGACGACCATGAGATAATAGGCGATGTAAGGGGAATAGGGCTCATGATAGGAATTGAGCTGGTAAAGAACAGGAAAACAAAGGAACGCGCAGTAGAGGAACGTGAGGAAATAGTAAAGACCGCATTCAAGAAGGGGCTTCTGCTCCTGACCTGCAGTGAATCTACCATAAGGATAGCACCGCCTCTAACAATAAGCGAGGATTCGATAGAAAAAGGTTTGGCAATCTTAAACGAATCGATAAAGGCAATAAAGCAGTAATCTATTTCATGTCAAACGGGTGCCTGTCAGACTTTTTGTGCCTGACTAGTATTGATGACACTAGCACATTGTTTGGCACAACATTCAGCTTTCCAGCCTTGTCAATCAATTCCGTATGCGAGAATCCTATATGGCATACCTTTCCAGTTATCAGTATCCCGCTCCCTATGCAGTTTATGGTTATGACGTCGTCCCTTCTCACTATCCTGCTTATCACCACATAAATCCCCGAGAAGAAATTACCAAGCGGCTGCTGTACGGCAAGACCTATAATTATGCCCAAAAAGCCAGCTCCGGCGAGAAGCGCTACAATATTTACACCCCAGATCCCGAGCTGCACTATGGCCAGAAAGCAGTAGAATATCAATCTGAAGAAATTAATGAGGTTCCTAGCTATACGCTCATTGCCCTTTGCGGCGATCCTTTTCCTGAGCCACCGCATAATAAGCTCGAAGACAAAAATCGCTATTACTGTATTTATTATGATTATTACAAGAAGAGAAATGGGATCCATTTTATCATCTCTTCTTAAATGAGAGTATCTCGCTTCCTGCACTCTCGATCTGGATCCTTGCAACATCCTGCTTTCTCCTAAATCCGTTCAGAACAGCCTCTGCAAATCTTATGCTTCTCGTATCGTCGAATATTGTGCGCATCTTGTTGAAGTATCTGTCAGCTTCCTTTACCTTGTTTTCACGCAGCGACTCAAGTATTTCCCTCTTCAGTTCTCCCATAACATCCATTAATCCCATGAGGTATGACTCCTGATCCACCCCAACCATCTTGCAGGTTGGCAGAACGTCCTTTTTCTTTATCTCAAAAAATATCCGCGCCTCCGCATATTCCTGATAAGCCTGTTTTGTGCTGTATGCGAACTCCGCGTCAAACTTGTTCAGATTTTTTACCATGTTGTGCGCAAATTCTATCTTCTTCGACGCTTCCTTCTCATTGTTGTTGTGCAGCATGGTTATTGCCTGTGCCGATTCCCTTATTATGTCACGTACAAGCCCCATCGCAGTATCAAAATCCCGCTGCTTCTTAGAAAGCGATTCGGATATAATCTTTACGTCATTATCAAGTCCTGGCATACAATCATCTACATATTTCTTGCTCCGTGGAATATATATTGCTGTGCATAGCCGCAGTAGGGGCTCCATCTCTTCTCCGCGAAATTATGCAGTTCACCAATCTTTTTCTTCTTCCCTTTGAAGTAAATGCCCTCAAGGCTCTTCTTCACCCACACATCTATCGGGAAGGCCTCCATCTTTCCATAACCCATAAGCGCTATGCAGTCTGCGACTTTGTCTCCAACACCAGTTATGGTCATAAGCTCCTCCTTTATTTTATCATAATTTTTATTCTGCAGTTTATACAGGTCAAGATTATTTGTACAGAATTCCACCGCGCTCTTTATGTACTTCGCCCTAAATCCGGCTCCGCACCTTAGAAAATCGGCCTCCGTATGTCCTAGCAGATCAGCGCTTGCCGGAAAACCCTTTCCGATAACATTGTCATTGGCGTCTAATATCTCCGGACCAAACTCTGAGACAAACCTCTTTACTATTAATCTAATCCGCTTTACGTTATTGTACTGTGACATTATGAAGCAGAGCGTCGTCTCCCAGGGATCATTTAGCGTAACTCGCATTCCGTGGTATTTTTCTATCGCAGCAACAACAAAATCATCTGTCGATATGTGCGAGTACATATCCTTCATGTTGTCGCTGAGAGCAAACCTTTTCACGAACTCCTTTTTTGCGAAATCCATGTCATTCGCATGCAGCCTGATTGTACACTCCTTGCTATTTCCGATGCATGTTGCCCTTATGGCCTTGTCATGCGTTGCATATTCCAACGTGCCATCGGCAAGATTGTAGTCTGCATGAAATGTGAGTGGCTGTGCGCTTTCTATCGTATGTCTCAGATCAAAATCCTTTATCTTAAAGCCGTTTGCTGTTTCCATGTAATATTTCAATGCCTCACCAGCGCCAGTTGCGCGCTAAAACCCAACTTTCTTGCTAAGAAATGATTCCAATTCGGAGAACTTTATTCTTTTCTGTTCCTTTGTATCCCTTTCTCTTATCGTAACAGTATTGAAATTCTTTGACTCCCTATCTACGCTCTCAAAATCAACAGTTATGCAGTATGGAGTACCTATCTCGTCCATTCTTGCATATCTTCTCCCTATTGATCCGCCTTCATCGACAAACACCCTGAATTTGGTTCTGAGCTCATCGTGCAATGATTTTACCGCAGCGCTTATTGCCTCATCTTTCTGCAGCGGGAATATCGCAGCAGCAAACGGCGCAAGATACGGCTTCAACTTCAGGAGCTTTCTCTCCCCATCAATTTTGTAGAACAGATCCACCAGCATCCAAACGTTTCTGTCAACACCAAAACTCAGCTCAAGCACATTCGGCATGACCTTCTTGCCATCAATCGAGACTGCCATATCCTGGTTCGAGCCCTTCGTATGTGATGTAAGGTCATAATCTCCCCTATAGTGCAATCCTCCGACCTCTTTGAAGCCATTCCAGCTTTCAACATCAATCTCTATGTCCATGTGCACCTTGTTGTAGAATGCCTTTTCATCGCCTCCCTTTTCAAGGAAACGCAGTTTTTCCTCAGGGACGCCCAACACATCCTTGTAGAAAATGTCTATGAGCGCCATATGATAAGCGTAAAATTCAGGGATGTCATGCTCTTTGCAAAGTTTCTCTGCAGATATGGCTATCTGTTTCTTTGTCGAATAAAGCACAACATTCAGCTCTCTTTTCCTTACCTTCTCGAATTCCGTCGGGAACTTCTCAGGATCAAAGAATATCTGAAGCTCTGCCTGTATAAGTTCGCGCATGCGGTACAATCCCTGCCGCGGCGATATCTCATTCCTGTAAGCTCTTCCTATTATGGCAAGTCCCATCGGAAGGCTCTTTCTCAGCACATTGAGTTCCCTGAAGAAATTGAGGTAAGCTGTCTGTGCTGTTTCCGGTCGCAGATAGCCCTTCTCTGTCTTTTCAGGGTTTAAGTGTACGTCTATCATCATGTTGAATGCCTTTGACGGAAGCAGATCACTCTTGTCCTTTGGGCACTTTACCTTGTTCTTCTTTATCAGCTCGTCGATCTCCTTGGCATCAGCGCCCTCTGACACCCTCACCCCTGTCTCAGCAAGCATTACATCCGCCCTATAGTATGTATGGCACTTCGAGCAGCCAACGAGGATATCGTTGAACCTTTCAGCATGTCCCGATGCAACAAGCGGCTTTTCCGGCAGCATGTTCGCACCATCTATCAGATAATAATCATCATTGCTTTCAACGAAATAAGAGAGCCACACCTGCTCAAACCTGCGTTTCATCAGCGCGCCGAGATGTCCATAATCGTACAGCCCCGCGATTCCTCCGTATATCTCGGCAGTGGGCCAGAAGAAGCCCTTCGCCTTTGCGAATGCCATAAGCTCATCAATATCCATGAAAATACCGTAAATCAGCGATTATATTATGGCGGGAATAGTTATTTATATTGTAAAATTAGATATTATTCGTGGTAAGTATGACAACTCAAATGATACATATTGGCAAACCAGCTCAAAAAATTCAAGTGACGGTGCCAGAACAATCTGATAAACCAGTCAGATATGCCCATGAAACTGCGAAGGCACTAAACAAAGAGAGCAGGCTTGCTACTTTCGCAGAAACTGTTAATGATAAACAAATCCTTGCAAAAGCAAACCGGAAATACCTATTGGCAGTAGACTCAAAGGATCTGCCGGCTAATGCAGGATGGTATCTTGTGCAGCGCCAAACAGACAATATCAGCGTTGAACCTACGTCTGGAAAGCAGGCACAGGTTCTTATAAATGAAGGACGCTGGGATGAAGCACTGTATGTTAACCAAAGTGCCGTAAACGCAGCAAAAGAATCGCGCCCGTTGGTGCTCCTCGCCGGCGGGGGCATGGGGTACCTTGATGCCTTCGGTTGGCCTGACCTTGATGCTCGGGTGGTATTAGTCAAGCTTGAGCCGAAGCCCGAAGTGCAAGCTGGGCATGGGGCAACCGAAGAGTCTAAAATGAGACCTTCAGTATCTTTGACGGCTAATGGATTTTCAAAAGAAGCTTTTATAGATCTGCTTAGGAAGGCAAAAGTCGAAACCACACACACGAAAGGAGCAGCAATCCTGCTTCTTGACGCGCTGGAAATAAAAGAATAGTTGCCCATTACATTATTAGCTCTGCTTCAGATTATACTTTAGGTGTTTATTCTGGCAAGGGAACCATTCGAAGAGATGCGGGAACGCATGATAAAGAAGGCCAAGGAAGGCATCACCAGCGCATATAGCAATGAGGAGCACGCGCTGATGCAGGCGATAAACGCCTATCTCGAGACTAACAAATCCTACAATCTGGTATTCGAAAGGCTCAGCGAATGGTACGGCATCTATTTTCCGGAGATAAAGATAGCAAATCCCAAGACGCTCGCTGATCTTGCCATTGTGCTTAACAGCCGTGATGGAATTAGCAAGGAAAGCATAAGCGCGATAGTTGAGGACACCCAGAAAGCCGACTCGATATACAACAAGGCAAAGGCGACAATCGGAAGGGAGATGTCCGGCAAGGAGCGCGAGGCAATGCTCCACTTTGCAAGGCTGAGCAACCAGGTGCATGACACTCTTCTTGGGCTTGAAGTTTACATAAAAGCAACATCCACAGAGATAATGCCAAATACCACTTATCTTACTGACGAGAAGATAGCCGCTGAACTGCTCAGCAAGGCAGGCTCGCTCGAAAGGCTTGCCACAATGCCTGCCAGCACGGTCCAGCTTCTAGGAGCTGAGAAGGCGCTCTTCAAGCACATAAAGTTTGGGAGCAACCCGCCAAAGTATGGTACTCTCTTCAAGCTTGCTGAGATAAGCAACGGCCCAAGAGACAGGCGCGGAAGGATAGCAAGAGTCTACGCAGCAAAGCTGAGCATAGCGCTCAAGGCTGATTATTTCTCAAAGAAATTCATAGCCGAAAAGCTTAAGGAAGACCTTGATAAGGCAGTGAAGAGAATAAAGGATGCACCTGCAAGGGAGCCGATGAGGAGAACACCAAACCAGTTCTCAAAACCCTCATTCCAGGGGCAAAGGCAGAACAGGCCGAACAACCCAAGCAGAAGGAGCTTCGGGAACAACAAATTCTCAAAGAATCCCAACCAAAGGAATGGCGGAAACAACAGGTTCAAAAGATAATCCAACTGCGTAAGTGATAACATGGACATTACACGATGGCCACTATGGTCGCGCATGATGCGAACAGCCGCGCCCAGGCAGACCGAAAAGCCGGATTTCGAGATCAGGGTGCCAAAGGAAACCGACGTCAAACTTATAACCAAATGCCTGATTGACATGTGTACAGAGCATGCAACACACATGCCCCATATCTTCAACCTGAACAGGATGCAAGATTTCTACGAAACAAGAAATTACTGCTTGTCATCAATGCATCACGATAAGTCCCGTTTCATTGTGGCCGATACAAATGGTCAAGTGTCTGGATTTGGGATAGCCAAGGTCAGAAGAGCGTTCGACGCCCCGGCGGGCGAACGATACCTATATATAGAAAACTTCTATGTGGTAAAGCAGTTCAGGGGAGGCGAAACAAGCCATTCGCTTATTGATGAGTTCAGGAAGATCGCAAGGAATGAGGGGCTGAAAAGCATACAGGCGGACGTCTACGCATTCAACAGCATAATGCAGGGGCTCATGCGCTCTGAGGGTTCCAGTCAAATATTCTCAAGATGGGAAATACCTATAAATCCCAGATAATCGGCACAGCAGTCAGTACATCTGCTCCAGTTTAGCTATCCTATCTGCTATTGGAGGGTGTGTCGAGAAGATGTTCATTATAGAACTCTTTTTAAGAGGATTCTCGAAGTAGAGTGGAGAGGTTATCTCATTGGCGTGTGCCACGGGCTGCGCCTTTGGCGCGTTCTCATAGCTCTGTATCTTCTTGAGCGCATCGGCAAGGTGGCTCGGAGCCCTTGTTATTCTGGCGCCATTCGCATCTGCCATGTATTCTCTCCTTCTTGATATCGCAAGCTTGAGCAGAAGTGCAAAAAGCGGCGCAAGGAGCCCTACGACAAGGCCTATTATTATGAATATGCCCCCATTCTTCCTGCCGCCGCCAGATGTGAGTGCGCCGAACAGGAAGACATTCCTGATTATTGCTGCCATGAGCCCTATGACTCCGGCAAACACTATCGCGAAAAGCATGAATTGTATGTCGTTGTTTGCTATGTGCGACATCTCATGTGATATGACGCCCTCAAGCTCGGCCTTGTTCATCATTGCAAGAAGACCAGTTGTAACCGCAATCGATGCATTCTTCTTGTTCTTGCCGGTTGCAAACGCATTCGGGCTCGGATCATTCACTATGTAGACTGTGGGCATGGGCAGCTGGGAGGCCAAAGCAAGACCCTCAACAACATCGTAGAGCTGCTTGTATTGATTCTTGTCAGCGACCTGCGCCCTTGACATCTTGAGCACAAGCTTGCTCCCGTAGAAGTAGGAGAATGCCGCGTATGCTAGTATGATCAGAATTCCGATGGCGAAGCCTATAGGGCCTCCACCAAAGACCAACACGAACAGGAATACTATTCCTGCGAATATCAGTCCAAAGCAGAGCATGAGCAGTATGGACTTTAACCTATTTGCGCTTATCTCGTCAAAGAAGCTTGTCATTCAGACCACACAGTTATTAGCTCAATTATGACTTGGACTTCGCGCCCTTCTTCGAAGCCTTTCCCCTGGCCGCCGGAGCCGCAGGCTGCTGTGCCTGGCCATCGCTTCCGCCGTTGCCGCTGTTGACATCGCCGAAATCCACCTTTACCGGCTGTGCATCAGCCTCCTCTGGCGCCTTGAAGAAGTCAGCCTTCTGGAAGTTGAACTTTGATGCAAGCATGTTGCCTGGGAATGTCTGGAGCGCATTGTTGTAATCAAGCACATAGTCGTTGTACGATGTCCTTACGTATGATATTTTGTTCTCTGTATCAACAAGCTCGTCCTGGAGCTCCTTGAAGTTCTGCGATGCCTTGAGGTCAGGATAATTCTCAGCCACGGCAAAGATTGTCTTCAGTGCAGCCGATATCTTATTGTTTGCCTGCGCCTTGTCTTCCATAGATCCAGAAACTATTGAGCTTCTCAGGCTTGTGACAGTCGTGAGAACGCTTTTCTCGTAGGTCATGTAACCCTTGACAGCGTTGACCAGGTTCGGTATCAGGTCGTATCTCCTCTTTAATTGTACGTCTATCTGCGCCGAAGCGTCCTGCACGCGGTTCCTCTTGCTTACAAAGCCGTTGAAAATTGCAATTATTGCAAGCACTACAATAATGACTACCGCAACTAATCCCCAAAGTAATATGCTAAGTGACATTCCACTACCCGTGTTATGATATACTATTATGCGGTCAAAAACTTTAAAGGTATCTCCCTAAGTTCGGTTCTTAACCGGCAGAACAATGCTCGTTTTAGCAGCTATCCTATTCTGCATGCATTCTATGTCCACCTTCAGCGCCCTTTCATCATAGGAGAGTGCCATGTCGCTCGGCCCGAGCCTGCAGACAAGTATGTTGGAGACCCTTTCAAATATATTCTTAAGTGATCTGTCCTCACCCGAAACGAACCAGAACATTCTTTTGGCGCTTTCTCCTTCAATATTAAATTTCATTTTCGTAAGTATTGAACCATTGTCGTTAAATCGCTCCCTGCTCAGATCTACGCCTATTTCAAATGAACCATTGCCCTTGTTTTTGATGAATTTCACATCCATATTCAACGATAAAATAACGGCCTCGTTATGCTTTGAATTAGGGCCTATTTCGCGAGCAAAAAATTTTACATCAAAGACACAGAGCTTGGCGTAACCCTTCAGTTCCGAAATATTTGCTACGAGCTCGTATTTCGCACCATCCTTTTCTATATCCCCGCCCCTATAAACGACTACACGCATTTGTTCAGCAGTTCTAAGCGCTACTTCTGCTCTTTTCGCGCTGGGTATGGTAATGCCCATTCAATCACCATATACAATCAACTGCGCAAAACTTTTAAGACTATCACTTTTTGGCTTTTGCAAACCTATATCAATATGTATGTTTTAGTTCGAGGAGGAAGGATTTTTCCTCGGTAACTCAAAATTTCACAGCGTAAAGCGCAACCGATAGGTATTTATTCTTTGCATACGGGTTATTATTACATTTTATCACTTGGTGGTAGGCTGAGCCGCGGTTTATATCACTGCGGTATACTACCATCTAATATTCAATAAAATAAAAACACAAAACGAGCGTCTATTAATGAGGAGCGCAGATCTTGCAACCATAATCAGAATAGCGCTCATAGTCTTTGTAGCCTATCTCATTCTTGCAAAAGTGAACGCAATCATACCAATACTGCTGCTTGCACTTGCTTTCGTTCTTGATGGCGTTGACGGCTATCTCGCGCTACGCGAGGCAAGCAAAGGCAAGATTACGCTCTCAATGTATGCTAATTATTCGCTTGGCGGAAAGAAAAATGCAGCGAAGATAAAGGCGCTCAAGCAGAGCATCGGCAAAACCGCAAAGCACGGGCCAAGGTTCGACTTCGCCGGCGACAGGATAATGGAGTACACAATGTGGGTTGTCTTCTCATTCCTTGCGATAGTACCTGTCTTCGTTGTGATAATAGTGATAATAAGGCACTCGATAGCAGATGCGCTTATGGCAGCGAAGGGCACATCATCAAAGATGAAGACCCCAATCGCAAAAGCACTCACCTCATCCAGCTTCGCAAGAGGCTCTAAGAATGTGCTGAAGTTCGTAACATTCTCCTATCTCATACTTGCATATTCCGCCGGGTATCCAATACCGCCCGGATATATACTAGTTACCGCACTGGTTGCATTCATACTTGCAAGCGGCGCAGCTGAGATATACGAGTCAGTTAAGAGCTAGCATAGGCATAAAAACTTCTACTCCCCCATTCTGAATTGGTGCAAGCATGATACCAATACTCCAGCTAGAAAGCCTTGTTGTCACCGTTGTTGTATTCATACTCAGCCTTGTGCTTACCATTATCCTAACAAAATCATACCTTAGGAACAGGAAGCCAAGCAGCATGTTCTGGAGCCTCGGCATGTGGGCATTCACTATAGGCATGCTGGTCGAAATCCTCTTCGCGGTGGGCATCCAATCCGCAGCACTCTCATCATTTTACCTGTTTATAGTTGCCGTACTCGTGGAATTTCTGGCGCTTGGCTCCATACAACTGGTGAAATCAAACAGGATAAAGAACGTATACATGGCATTTTGCATCATCTCCACCGTCTTTCTCGTATACTCATTTACTGCCTCGCAGGCGCAGAGCATAGTGGTAAACTATGTTGCTACAGGGTTGCCGCCCCTTCTTGTAATATACGCCTCATCAATCATAACATTTCCCGCCGCCGCGGTGCTTGCGATAGTTACGCTGATAAGCTACATTCATACAAAGGACCTCAGGAATGTGAGCATAATAGCCGGAGTAGTAGTGGTCAGCGTCGCCGGAACGCTCTACATAGTATCATTCCCGTCACTTCTCTACATCGCTGAATTCATCGGCATAGTGCTTTTATGGATTGGCTTCTTTAGAGGCAAACCAAAAGCAAAGGGTTAGCAAATGGATGTCCTAATCTTCGACAGGGCGTTGACCGGATACTCGCTCTCAGTCCACATAATCCTCGCGTCGATAGGCATTGCGCTGCCGCTCATAATTCTAGCAGCTGAAGCGCTTTCCATAAAATACAACGACAAGCATTACAAAGTGCTTGCAAAACGCCTTTCCATGGCATTCATCATACTATTTGCATTGGGCACCGCATCAGGCATGCTCGTAGCGCTGGAGCTGCTGCTTGTATGGCCGAATTTCATGGCACTTGTATCAGAGGTTGCAATACTCCCATTCTATATCGAAGTCTTCGCATTTTTCATGGAGACCGTATTCATTGGCATATACATATATTCATGGGGTAAATTCAAGGACAGGAAAATGCATCTGCTCTCCGGATTGCCTATACTTGTAGGTGCAGCTATGAGCGGGGCGCTAATAACCATGATAAACGCATTCATGAATACGCCAAGCGGTTTCAATATACCTGCATACCTGAGCAATGGCACGATAACCAACGTAATGCCATTTGCTGTCTTCTCAACGCCTTCCACCGCTCTTGAGGTAACCCATGTCCTTGCAACATCATACTTCGCCGGAACATTCATAGTGATAGCGTACCTTGCGCTCATGCTGGCAAAGGCAACCGACGAAAACAAGAAAACATACTACAAAAAAGCACTAAAGCTAACGCTCATCCTTGGCATAATATTCACGGTGCTGGCGCTTCTTACCGGCCTGCAATCGATAGCCGCACTTGTACATCTTCAACCTGAGAAGTATGCGGCTATTGAGGGCAATATAAATCCACAAGCCTATGCGCCGGAGCGGATAGGCGGGATACCGATTAATGGCACCCTACGGTACTACATCCCAATACCGGACATACAAAGCATACTTGCGACAGGGAATGCTTCAGGGGTTGTGCCAGGGCTTAGCAGCTACCCAAAATCCACGTGGCCACCATTAATCGTGCACATAATGTTCGATATGCTGCTTGGCTCCTCTGCGCTTGTTGGGCTTATACTTGCAATAGTGCTAATTCTTGCAATACTTAAACGGAGGCCGCTTGAAAGCAAGCATATCCTATATCTCCTTGTGATATCTGGCGCTCTTGCAGTATTCGCGCTCGAGGACGGGTGGATAATGGAAGAATTTGCAAGGCAGCCGTGGATAATATACAATGTAATGCTTGTGAGCCAGGCCGGGAACTACACACAAGGTCTAATTCCCGTAACTGTTCTAATCCTTATATTTTACATAGTTGCAATACCCGTAGCAATAATATTAATCATGAAGGTATTCGAGAGGAGGCCACTTGAAGTGGGGTCTGATAAGCAATGAACGCCATATACGCAATAAGCTACCTGATATTCTCTATATTCTTCGTGCTCTTCATGTGCGAGATCGGCCTGGCCCTAATAACACTCTTCGATTACGATTCATACAAGGACAAGATAAACTTGATAATAAATCCGCTCTGGGAGGTTACCGGGACTTTTGCGGTATTCTATCTTGTCAATTTTGAGGTAAGCTATCCGGGCCTCTTGATAATCATAGGTACTGCCTACGCCGTGCCACTGCTTATAGCTGCAGTTTTCATAATACTCAGAAATATGTTCCTCATCTTTAGCGAATATATAAGCGATAAAAAGAATGAGTCAAGGCTCAGATCAGTTTACTCAGTATCAACAATAATTGCCGCGCTTATTGTGATGTCAATACTCACATCCGGCATCAGCAGAAACGGAATAAATGTTGCGGACAAAAGCATAAGCTTTGGAATATTCATTAACCCATTCAACCTTCTTATCATAATTTCAGCGATATTCATATCATTCTCCATTGCATGCAGCTTGCTCAGGCCTGAAAGGCTATTCAAGATAGGGAGCGCGTCGCTTATTGCAGGCTTTGCAATAGGCTTGCTGGCGATCTACCTATACCTTCCAGTTGGCGGCAGCATCATAATGCAGGAAGCACCTATCCTATTGCTTGCAACCGCATTTGTGGCAATATCTGCAATTCTGCAGCTCAAGCGTATAAAATACTGCGGCGCATTCAATCTGATAACTATCATAATTCTGATAAACCTGATGGGTGTAGCAACGTATCCGTATGTATTTGCAACGATGAACAGGAACAGCTATATTACAAGTTCGGCGCTCGCAAATCCAGAACTAATAGTAACCGCCATAGGCGGATTCTTCCTTTCCATCTCTTTGCTAATATTTATATACTTTAATTATGTGAAGAAATAGATGGCCTATGGAAATGGTTTACATAATACACAGATGGCACGGAAACCACGCAAGCGATTGGTACCAATGGCTAAGGCAGGAGCTTGAGGCGCAGAACATAGTTGTTGTCATACCTGACATGCCGCACACTGATAGTCCAACAATAGTTGACTGGGTATCGGCTATTCCGAAACTTCAAAGGGATTCATACCGCAATACCTATTTTGTCGGGCACAGCATAGGCTGCCAGACACTGCTGCGGTATCTTGAGATACTTCCAGATGACCTTGAGATAGGTGGCGCAGTTCTTGTGGCGCCTTGGGTAAAGCTGAAAAATCTTGAACCAGGAGAAAGGCCAGTCGCAACGGAATGGCTTGAGAAGCCGATAGACTGGCCAAGTGTGAGAAGACATTGCAACAACTTCACCGTACTATACTCGGATAATGATCCATACGTGATTGTAGAGAACGCAAAAATCTTTGAAAGGAACCTAAACGCAAAGCTTGTGCTTGATCCGCAGAAGGGCCATTTCAGCGAGGATGAGGGCATTACTGAGCTTCCATCCGTATTGGAAGAAGTGCTTGACATTGTAAGGGATTGAGCCGTAACGCCAATGTTTATATTCTTATCTTTTGTATATGTTTTCGTTTAAGGTGGGGGTAATATGCAGTTCTATTATTACAGTCTAATTGCCGGAGTGGTTTCGCTCCTGTTCGCTCTCTACGCCGCGATATGCGTCATGAAGAAGCCTGAAGGTACGCCAAAGATGAAGGAGATAGCGCGTGCCATACGCGAGGGCTCATCCGCATATCTTAACAGGCAGCTCAAGACCATAGTGGTATTCGCTGTCATAATCGCGGTACTATTGGGATTCTTCCTCCATAACGGCTGGCAGATAGTGGTAGCATTCGTTACAGGTGCGGTAACCTCATACCTAACCGCATATCTTGGAATGAATGTAGCAGTGCGCTCAAACCTAAGGACAGCAAAGAGCGCCGAGAAAGGGACTAGCGCAGCATTCTGGACTGCAATACTTGGCGGGTCCGTTACGGGATTCGCAGCAATAGGATTCGCGCTTGTAGGGCTTAGCCTCATGCTCATGTACCTCACCGTATCAGGCATAGCAATACTTATAGGATTCGGGTTCGGCGCCTCGCTCATATCCCTTTTCGCAAGAGTTGGCGGCGGAATATACACAAAGGCAGCCGATGTAGGCGCAGACCTGGTTGGCAAGACTGAACTGAACCTTCCTGAAGATGACCCGAGAAACCCAGCAGTGATCGCGGACAATGTTGGCGACAACGTTGGCGATTGCGCAGGAATGGCCGCAGACGTATTTGAAAGCTATGTGGTCACGCTTGTGGCGGCACTGCTCATAGCAGGCGCTGCACTTAGTGCAGTAGCACACAGCTTCTCCTATCCGCTATTTATCGCCTGCATAGGCGTATTCGCAAGCATAGTGAGCATACCGGTGATGAAGCAGCACGGTAAGACACCTCTAAAGGCCTTATACCTTGGAATGGCAACTGCGGTTGCGGTTGCAGCTGTATTCGACCTTGCCCTTGCGCTTCTCTTGGGGCTTGGCGTAAATGCATTCGTACCTGTCTTCGCGGGACTTGTGCTTGCAATGCTGCTCTTCTGGGTGGCTGACTATTACACAGGCATAAAGAGCTCATCCGTATTGAAGATAGCAACAGCATCAAAGGGAGGGGCTGGAACAAATGTGATATCAGGGCTTGCAGTAGGGCTTAGGAGCACATGGATGCCAGTTCTCTTCATAGCAATAGCAATACTTGTGAGCTATGCTGCCGGAGGCGTATACGGAATCGCAATAGCGGCTGTAGGAATGCTCTCAATAACTGCAACAGTGCTTACGATAGACTCATTCGGACCAATTACCGACAATGCAGGAGGGATAGCAGAAATGGCATCTCTACCGGGCAGCGTTAGAAAGGTGACAGACCATCTCGATGCGCTGGGCAACACAACGAAGGCAACGACAAAGGCATATGCGATAGGCGGCGCTGCGCTTTCCGCAACTGCTCTATTCGTCGCATTCGCGCAGGCTGTGCACCTCACATCAATAGACGCGCTAAACCCGGTTGTAATGGTGGGCATATTCATAGGCGCACTGATACCATTCATATTCTCATCCTTCCTTATGGAATCTGTCGGATACACCGCCAACCTAATGGTTGAGGAGGTGCGAAGGCAGGTAAGGACCATAAAGGGATTGATGCAAGGAAAGGCAAAGCCTGATTACGCGAAGGCTGTGGACATCGTAACATCCAACGCTCTCAAGGCGCTTGTCATACCGGAACTGATAGCAATACTCGTTCCGATCGCTGTGGGACTGATACTAGGTCCTCAGGCGCTAGGCGGACTTCTTGTCGGAATGATTCCAGCAAGTCTGATGATGGCCCTATTCATGGCAAACAGTGGAGCAGCAATGGACAACGCAAAGAAGTTCATAGAGACGGGTAAGTTCGGGGGCAAGGGAAGCGATGCGCACAAGGCGGCAGTAGTTGGGGACACGCTTGGCGACCCATTGAAGGACACGGCAGGCCCGGCACTCAACTCGATGATAAAGGTAGTCAGCACAATATCAATACTTCTTGCGCCAGTCTTCCTGATGGTGTACGTAATCCACTAAATGTGGATACGTCTCATCGTGTGCATAAACCCTAGCCGCTGCAATAAATTAAACAAGCCGCAGAAATAAATCCCAACGTTTTGTCGTTATAAAACCGAAATGAATACCGAACTATTTGGTTACGTTATTTATAACCGCACCTGCATATCTTATTACTGGTGAATAAAATGGGAACAAAACTAATGTTGCCGATTGCAGTAGCAGCGATACTGGTCGTTGCTGTCGGGGCAGTGAGCCTCAATTGGAATACCGGCTTCGGAATTTTTGCAAGACACAACCAAACCAATAAAACCATAGTGAACAGGTCTACTGTTTTCGGGTGGAACTATCAGAACATGTCATACAATTCAAGCAGAACCAACACTTACACAGTAAATAGAACTGCAGAACTAGAAGAACTAAGCACTACTGTTCAATGCAGAACAAACTTCATAGACAGCTCAGCTCCGATAGCATCGAGTGCACTTAATGTAACACTTAACACCCCGCAGGTTAATGCAGCAAACGCGGCATTGCAGTCCGACATAACAAGCAACGCATCATCTACCACAATAAGGTCTGACATTTTGGTATTCGATGGATCTGCGTTGAGATTATTCGGAGAGGCATTGCATGCTGCGCAAAAGCTTAACCAGACGCAGATACAGTCCCTAAGGACACAGCTGAACTCCTCAGTCCAAACACTTCAAAATTGCACATCAACGACTACTGGAACAACTCTAGGAATGGGAGGGTTTGGGTCCTTTGGCGGATTTGGATCGTGGAACTTCTTTAGGGGATTCAGAATGGGTTTCCACTTCGGAGCAAGGACAAGGTAATCTTGGCAGTAACCTAATTTACAGAATTCCGATTCGGGCGAAGGCCACATATCCCCCTACACCTCAAGTGGCCTCGTCCGGACCTTAATGATTGATGCAAGATGACCTGTAATCTACAGATAACTCTAGTTCAGCTTGCTTTAATTTTTACTGTAGCCATTTCTACGTATTTTGGGTTCTTACCATTATTTGTTGTATATTGCGCCCATATTGATCCTGTCGCAGATGTACCTACTACAACCACATTACTATTAACTGGAAGAATTATATACACAAACTGGCCGGAAGTGAGCCCATATTTTGAATAGTAAGTGTTTGCAGGATAGGATTCAAACGAAATTGATGGGGCACCATTAACTATTGGTGTTCCCTGCGGTACAAAAACAAAATTAGCGGTAGTCCAATTTATACCAGTATTTTGACCAAGTGCAGTTATCGTAATACTTCCAGTGGTATGTTCGTATGTCGGATTTTGACATATATAATCTGTTTGCGCTACACATAGTTCTCCATGTATTATCCGACACTTCCAACAGTATATCCTGGCGTTATACAGCCAACGTAACTCCTTCTGGTATGAATAAACGCCTATTCTATGATGCGCATAGCTGATTCCTTGTTATTTACCACATAACGAGTTATTTCTCAAGTAGTGGTGTACCCTACTATCGCAATTATGCGACAAGCCAGCCATCTTATCAGCCAAGCCCTTCTATCTCTATCTCTTCCACTTTCTGCTTGCTCCTGCGTATGCCTTCCTCTGTGTATTCTGGGAAGTCCACACCAGTTACTACAAGCATCACCCTCAACGCATCCTTCTGCATCTCAGCATCAATCCTTGCGCCCCATTTCAGCATTGCATCCCCGCTTATTCTTCCTGCTATGTCCTGGAATACTGTTTCTGCCTCTCTGAGCGTAAGGTTCTCCCCTCCTACTATGTTCACTAACGCTCTCTTCGCGGTTCCAAGATCTGCATCTAGCATAGGGCTCTTTATCGCATTCTCTAAAGCAACAACAGCTCTGCTTGTCCCGTTGCTTGTGGCCATTCCTTCTCCGCTTCCTATTACAGCATAACCCGAATCCCTGAGCACAGCCCTAAGGTCTGCGAAGTCTATGTTTACAAGTCCGGGCTTTGTGACCATTTCCACTATTCCCTTAGTTGCTCCTGCAAGCACCTCGTCGCTAACCCTAAATGCCATGTTGAGCGGAAGGTCAGGCGCAACCGAGAGCAGCTTGTCATTGTGTATTATTATCGTAGTGTCTGTTACTTTCTTCAATTTTGAGAGCCCCTCAAGCGCATTTCTCATTCTTGTCTTTCCCTCGCTTGAGAAAGGCAGCGTTACAATCGCAACAGTAAGGGCTCCGGCGTCCTTTGCCATCTGCGCTATGGTTGATATTGAGCCGGTGCCTGTCCCACCACCAAGCCCGCATGTTATGAATACTAAATTTGCACCACCGAAAAGGTGCTTTATCTCCTCTTTGCTCTCTATCGCAGCGCCTTCTCCTACCTTTATGTCGCTTCCTGCGCCAAGTCCCTTTGTCATCTTCTTTCCGAGCAATAGCTTGCGTTCTGATCTTGTCTTGACGAGATGCGCCGCATCCGTGTTCATCGCAGCCAGCGTAGCGCCCTGAACTCCTATATTGTAAAGCCTTGAAATCGTATTGCTTCCGCTGCCTCCGGTTCCAACAACAAATATCTTGGGTTTCGCACCCTCAATGAACCTAAGGATCTCCTCATCATCAGGACTGACCGCATCTACCATAAAAATTACCTAACTAATCGTCAAATAGATATAAGACAGAAAAGATAAAAAGGTATGCGAAAGAAGTGTAGTGCCCAAAGTCTCACATTTAATTTTAGCAACGGGCAATAATGATAACATGGAATCCAAAACTTCTGAAAAAGGAAAAGCACAATCTAATCAGCAAACGGCTCTCCGCGGACCGGTCTTTAGGCATAGGGACATGCTTAGGGGGTGCGACCCTTCTCAGCAGGTGGCATATGTATACGGCAGCAACGGAATAATCGAATATACACGAAGGAAAAATCCAAACGGTTCGCCTGGTGCATTTATGGGCAAGGGGGCGTTCGTAAGGAATGATGTTTACACATCTGCCGGTGTTATAGTTGATGACCAGGCCTATGTAGCCGGCAAAAACGTGGCTATAGTGGGAGCCATAACCCTATGCGATAATGTGGGTGTAATCGGCGACGATATAAAACTTGGTGGCGAAATGACCGTAAAGCATCGTGTCTTTATATCGCACGGCACTACCATTTCCAGGCAGAATGTTACTATATCCGGGGATTGCAGAATTCTAAGGAACGAAATCGTATGCGGCACGATGCTATAGGTAATGCTAATACTATCGCGCATCATCCTGTCATAATTGTCCTTGTTTTATATCTTCCCCTTCTCTCTATCTGTGCAAGCCTCTTCAGCACGACGCTAAACTGTTTGCAATGTTTCCTATAACTATTGGCAAACGCCCCGAAATCCTTTTGATTTAGGGATCTTTTCATGAGTAGAAGATCCACCGCCTTCTGCTCTGCGGAATTTGTTATTTCGGAAAGCCCAAAATCTATAAGCGCAACATCTCCAACCTCCACTACGAGCACATTTGCAGGTGTAAAATCACCATGGACTATGTCGTTATTATGGAGTATCGCCGCGTATCTGCCTAAATCCGCAAAAATCCTTTCTGGGACTCCCTTTCCCTCTAGCAGAACGGAAAGCTGTTTCCCATAAATTCTATCCATGATTATGTCGTATCTATCCACAAGCAGAACTGTGGGCGAATTTACCCCAAGAGCGGAGACAATGCCCATTATCCGCGCCTCGTTTTTTGTTCGCTGTGCTCTTATCGCCTCATCCATCTCCCTTATCCTATAGCTCTTGACCACTCTCCTTTTGAGTATGCTATCACTTCCGAGAAACCTTACCGAATAGACATACGCCTCAGCACCCTCAGAAATCTTGCTCATTCCCAAACAACCACTGTTTTGTCTATAGTATACTTCTGGTTTACTGCGAAGTCTGACTCCTTCAGCTTAACCTTAGCGCGGAACATTTTTTCCGCGACAAGTGCAATCATTGCACCATTGTCCGCATTGAACTCATTAGGCGCGACTCCTAACCTTACATCGTCGCTTACCGCAATGCATCCAAGCATCTCCCTCAGCCTTTCGCTCTGCGCAACCCCACCGCACAAGGCAAGCTCTCTCTTACGAGTCAGGAATAACGCCCTCTCTGTTGCCTCGCAGAGCATCGAGAATGCAGTTTCCTGGAGTGAATATGCAACATCTGCAATGCTGTTTCCGTTGAACTGCTCTGCGGCATTTGTCAAAAGCCCCGTGAACGTGAAATCCATGCCCTTCACCGTGTATGGCATGTTCAGATATCTTCCTCCCTTTGCAACTTTGGCTACGGTTGAGCCCCATGCAGGGTTTAGCTTTGCCGACCTCGCAAAGTTATCCAGCATATTGCCCACTCCTATATCGAACGTCTCGCCATATATGCGGTAATGCCTGAATGGCTCCTCTACAAGCGCAAGTATCTGCGAATTGCCTCCGCTTACGTAGAGTGCAAGCGGGTCAGACAGCCTTTCGAGCGCCTTAGTTATCTCTATATGCGCGACAGCATGATTTACTGGAAATACCGGTCTGCCAATCCTCTGCGACAGTGACCTAGCTGCTATGCATCCGACCTGGAGGCAGGCCCCAAGCCCAGGCCCTCTTGTATAGCCAATCGCATCTATGTCACTAACCCTTAGTGAAGCATGCCTGAGCGCTGAATGTATTGCCTCATTTACATTGCCAGCATGGAAATCAGCGACCTTTGAGGGGATAATCCCCTTGTCGGTAATCTTGTACATCCTTCTCTCGTTCGCAAGCACCTTTCCATCTTCGACAATGCCAACGCCTAGCGTGTGTGCACTGCTCTCGATGCCGAGTACCGCCATAGGATAAGCTTTTATTTGAAGTTTATTAACTTTTCAGTACCGATTCAGAAAGCCCGTTATTAGAAACCTTATTCCTTTCTGAGAAACTTCAGTGTGGACATGCGGCCATCAGACTCAAAATCCCCAATCCTGTTATCTAAACAAAATATGCGGAGAGCCTCACCCATTTTAAATGCACTTTGTAGGATATCTCTACGCTCTTGAGGGGTATTTTTGTCCCGCAGCTCTTCATTAAGAGGTCTTGTTTTGTTCTTTCTACAGGCATTGCATCACATTTAAATTACCGCAATCCAGGTATAAATACCTGCCGTCAAGCCATTCTAAATGTCAGGCACCACCCTTTCGCATCACATAAGCTTAAATAAATATCGTGCATAATTATCACTTTAAACCAAACAAGATCAAACGCACTGGCGATAAAATGCACAAATACAAACACAAACCAAATAATGGGGTTAAGAACCTGCTGAGAAAAACTGCAGATGTTGAGAGTGAACTTCAGCGCATTAAAAGAGCGACAAGAGATGCCCTCTTTGTTGCAGTCGGAGTTGTATTCGGGCTTTCCGGAATCGGTTTCCTCTATTTTGATCTGACAAATGGCAAGGACGTATCCGCACAGCAGCAGAGCTATGCATATGCGCCAACCTCATCAAGCGGCGCAACAGTCGGAGCAGGCACAAACCTTGAATCCCTTTGCGACCAAATTGCGACTTCGGGATTGGCAGATGCGGCCGCCGCCTGCCGTTCAGATACTACGTACGGGGTCGGGTACGATCAGGTGAACCATAACGTAATAGTCCCTGGCAGGACACCAATTCCAAGGCCCTTGACTGGACCGTGGGACGTAGGTGCATACCAGTGGCCATCGCAACCCAAATCCCCAACAAATGTAACTGGCACGATAAAATAAGCAGTCAAAGCCTCTTGAATCTAGTTCAAGTGCTTTCCGCAATAATCAGGTCAGGTCCACGCTTGATTCCTTGTAGCCTATGCTTATGAGCGCCTTCTTCGTTGCGAGCTTGTGCTCGCCCTGCAACTCTATTATATTGTCCTTGTTTGTGCCACCGCAGGCAAGAATACGCTTCAGGCTTTTTGTGGTCTTGTCTATCTCATCTGCATTTATGCCTTCCACAACCGTTACATACTTATCGAACTTTGCCTTCTTGGTGTAGACCTTTATCTTAGTCTCAGTCTCCCTGTCGAGAACATTGCATACGCAAATCTCTTTGGGCAATCCGCATTTTGGACAGATTTCAGACATTTAGACCTTTGCACCTCTCTCTTTAAGTATCGTATTGATCCTGGCTATTGTACGCCTTATCTCCTTTGTCTTCACGACCTTGCTTGAGACTCCAGTGCTCGCTATCTTCCTCTTCTCGATGTTCAATTCAAGAACAAGGTTCTCGCGGGTTGTTTCAAGCGCGCCGTCAGATAAGGCTCTAATTTCCTTTATTTTTATCAGAAACACCTGTGTTTATTATGCACTTTAAGGTTTAAAACCCTATTGATTTTTTCAGGAACTTCCATAACAGCGCCCGTTTATTCCACCTCCCTGAGCATTTCCCTTATGCTCTCCATATTCTTCCTCCTGAAGAACCTAAGCCTTGTCATTACCTCTCCTGGGGCATCTCCTGCAAGCAGTTTTATGACCTGTTGGGCCGCTGCCATGCTTATTGCCCTCTTTTCTGCCTCATTGAGTGTTTCGGATGTGTGCGGACCTGCGAAATCCACTGCCGCAGCCGCGAGCATTTTGTCCTGCCCGAAGACGGCCTTTGCAAGCCTCAGCGCATACTCGCGCTTTACCACCATACTCCCATTTCCATCTTCCGATAGGAAGTCGTGCATCTTTGCATACTCTCTCTTTTCCAGCATGCTGTCCAAGCTCTTTATCGTCTTAAGGCAGCCTTCCACATAATCACGTATGGATTCCTCTCTTGTCTCCATAAACCTCTTCCTGTGGATGCTGTTGTTGATGCTATTTCCGTATAAATATACCAAAGCGCTGTCGACCAGCTTTTGCTCTCTCCTAAGAACTCCCCTGTCTTCCGGGAAGGAAGCAGTCAAAAAGTCATGAACCTTCCTGGTATTTATGCCAACGACTGGCGCAGCCTCTCTAATTAATCCCATTTTTATCACAGTATATTATTGTTTTCCAAATATTTATACCTGACGGAAGCCTCGGAATGGCCCTTCCAGGAATGCCGGATTTCCCGCAATACACCCCGTATCTTTTTATTATATATTGTCCTAACTATAAAAGGAAGGCAGAGATTGATGACCCACAATACGACTGAAAACATAAAGATTCCTGATAGGCTTATCGACCAGGTAATAGGCCAGCAAAAGGCCGCGGAGATAATAAAAAAGGCGGCAAAACAGCGCCGCAACGTGCTACTTATCGGAAGCCCCGGAACTGGCAAGACTATGCTAGCGCAGGCGATGGCAGAGCTGCTTCCTTCCACTGAGCTGGAAGATGTGCTCGTATACCGCAACATGAATGATGAGAACATACCGCTTGTGAAGGCAGTCAAGACCTATCCAGACCCGAAAACATTCGAAAAGCTGGGAGATGGGCAGGGCCGTCTGATAATACAGAAGGAGCGTGTCAAGAACAGGATGAACATGAACAAGGGCGGTTCCATAATAGGCCCAATAATGATAATCATAGTGCTTTTCCTTGTCGCATTAACTGTCTTTGGCATAGTAACAGGATACGAGATAATACTCGTCGCAGCGCTTATACTCGGAATAATGATATTCGGATCAGTTGCGCTAATGATGAGCGGGCTTGCAAAGCGTGTCGGCTTCCCAGGGATGATGGACAACAACGAGCCAAAGCTGATAGTCGACAACAGCGGGATGGCGCATGCACCATTCATAGACTCGACAGGCTCAAAGGCGGGCGCACTCTTCGGAGACATCAAGCACGACCCACTTCAGAGCGGAGGTCTTGGCACACCAGCGCATCTTCGCGTAGAGAGCGGCGCAATACACAAGGCGAACAAGGGCGTGCTCTTTATAGACGAGGTTGCAAATCTCGACCCCAAATCACAGCAGGAGCTCCTTACATCTATGCAGGAGAAGAAATACTCAATAACAGGGCAGAGCGAGATGAGCTCCGGCGCACTTGTAAGGACTGAGCCAGTCCCGGCAGATTTCATACTAATAGCGGCAGGGAACCTTCAGGATATACAGCGAATGCATCCAGCACTCCGCTCTAGGATACGCGGTTACGGTTATGAAGTTTATATGGAATCCACAATGGAGGACAATGCCGCAAACCGCGAACTGCTAGTACAGTTCATAGCACAGGAGATAAAGAAGGACAACAAGATACCTCCATTTGACAAGGAGGCCATAGACGAAATAATAGAGGAGGCAAGGCGACGTGCGGGAAGGAAGAAGCGCCTCACCCTAATATTGAGGGATCTTGGCGGCCTTGTGAGGGCAGGCGGCGACATAGCAGTCGAGAAGAAGCACAAGCTTGTCACACGCGATGACCTAATCACGGCAAAGAACCTCGCATCTCCAATAGAGGCGCAGGTTGTCGCTCAAGAATTGGAATTCAGGAAGGATTACAAGGTGTTCAACACAAGCGGATTCGCAGTAGGTAAGGTAAACGGACTTGCGGTACTGGGCAGCAGCACCTATTCAGGAACATATTCAGGAATAGTCATACCAATAGTCTCGGAAGTCACGCCGGCTGGCTCAAGGTCGGAGGGCAAATTCATACCTACTGGCAAGCTCGGCAAGATAGCGACCGAGGCAGTCAAGAATGTAAGCGCGATAATAAAGAAGCACATGGGCCGCGACATAGCCAACTACGATATGCACGTCCAATTCATACAGATAGAGGGCGTAGAGGGCGACAGCGCAAGCATATCCGTTGCGGTGAGCATTATCTCGGCAATGGAAAATGTCCCGATAGACCAGTCTGTGGCAATGACTGGCTCACTTTCGGTGCGTGGAGAGGTGCTTCCTGTAGGTGGAGTCACAAGCAAGGTAGAGGCAGCAATCAACTCAGGCATAAAAAGCGTGATACTTCCGGCAAGCAACCTTGACGACGTATCGCTCTCAAAGGACAAGCTGAAAGGCATAAAGCTTATACCTGCAAAGACACTCGCGGATGTGCTGAAGAATTCACTAAAGGATTGCCAGAGAAAGGAGGAGATAATAAAGGAGCTGCAGAATTATGAGAAGAACCCGCGCCAGGCGAGCACCGCAAGCGCGCCAGAGACGAAGCAGAGGAGCAGCACTCCACAAGTAAAGGCCAAGCCAACAAAACAGAAAAAGGCCACAAAAGGCAAAGCACTAAAGAACAAACGACCAAAACGATAAGATAAGTAAAAAGGTAAGCACGGATGAAGACCCAAAAGAGCATAGAGAAGGACCCTATCCACAGCCTTGAGGATTTCGGCGGAAAGATAGTTAAGGATATAGAGGGCGACCGCAATCCTAAGTTTGTAACCACAACAAGGACACGCTCAAACATAATCTACAATGACAAGAAGGGCTATCTCTCACTAGGGCCAGCTCAAGAGGAGCGAAACTTCATAAACACCGCCCAGACAAAGCGCTTCATGCAGACTGTCGCAATCGCATCAAAATGCCATCAATTCGTCGAGCAGAACCTTCACACCACGATAAGAGGCCTTTACTACCAACTTAAGTATTCATTGGGCGAGGATGTCGACGAGAACATATTCAGCGAGCAGGCGGAATCAAATCCACTCATCGAGGATCTCGAAGTGGCACTGGGCCTCAAACGAGAAGATCTCAACCTTAACGCCAACAGGAAGGGCGTGCTTGCCGGCAACATGAAGATACTTGACACATTCGGAAAGGAAAAACAGGAGATTGATGCAAGCAAGATGGGCAGGAGCGGCTGGGCAATACCAAGCGACGTTGACAACGATATGGAATTCGTTGATGTTAAGGCGAAATATGTCCTTGTCGTCGAGAAGGACGCCCTCTGGCAGAGGCTTAACGAGGACGGCATATGGAAAAAGGAGAACATGATACTAGTCTCGTGCATAGGCCAGGCGGCGCGAGGGACCAGGCGCATAATAAGGAAGTTCGCGGACATGGACCTGCCTGTCTATGTATTCAACGATGCTGATGCATGGGGATGGTACATATACTGGACGATAAAGACCGGGAGCATAAACCTTGCCTACATGGGCGATTCTATTGCCACTCCAGAGGCAAGATTCATAGGCGTGACCATGTCAGACATAGAGCACTACGATTTCCTGCAAAGCCTTACGCTAAAGGCGACAGAGGTAGACCTCAAGCGCGCTCAGGAGATGCTTGACTATCCATGGATAAACAAGCACAAGGAGTGGGCGGAAGAGCTGAGGAAGGTGCTCAAGACAAAGACGAAGCTCGAATCGGATGCGCTGCAGGGCCCAAGGCTCACATTCGTACAAGATTACCTGAAGGAAAAGATAAAGAACAAGGACTTCCTGCCGTGAGCTGGCAATCCGGGCGGGTTAAGCGTTAATCCACCGTTAATATATTTTCCAATCTCATAGCTGATGCTTTTGCCATGAATGCCCCTGCAAGTGGCGCATTGTCGTACACCCTAATCCTGTACTGCTGCACGGACTGCGATGCGAATATCAGCGCAGCATCAACCAATCCCGATGCTTGGATAAGCACACGCTTGGCATTGGGATCTATTGCTGAAGAATTCTCCACAATTTTGATAATTCCGTTGCTGACATCAACATATGCTACGCTATTGGAGTTGCCGAAAACCATCGTATTCCTGTCCGTGATGTCGTAATTCAGCGCGCATACTGTGTATTTTGCCTCCGCCTCTTCTCTCTTAAGGTTCTTTATTCCAACCAGCCTTGAAAGGTGGCCGCATATCCTGCCGTCGCTGCCGCTCGTCACACTATGCGCCACTCTTCTCCCATCCTGCAATATTATTGGGTCTTGACGTATAGTCCTAGAGCTAAAATATTGGTTTCTGTCCAGCGTGCCAATTTGATCACGCTATGTTTATGTTGCAATTGTTATAAAAAGGCTTCTACAGTAGTTCCGAAACTGCACGTTCTATAAAAGTTTCTTGATATATCGTTCAACAAGGCGGAAGTTTGACGACCCCGCCAAGTTGAGAAGAACATGAGAACCATAACAAATGTAAAGAATATAATACCCACTACTGTCAGGAAGACAGTTGCAGACTTGATAAAACCCCTTATATCAGAATCGAGGCATTCACAATACAAAAAAGAACAGATAACCGATGTTTTGATTACGGCCTCACTAATGCATGAGAGTTTGGAAACAACTGCAAAAGAACCGATTAGTGATACTGTTTTCTTACGGATAACAAGAAGCTACAAGAAACTTCGTAAAATCATAAGAAAAGGAAGACCAAAAATCGATAAGGAAGTTGACCTGGCGATAGATGTTCATGATGAAATGTATCACGGTGAGAAAAAGAGAGGAATTGTTGGAACCAAACCAAAGAATGGAAGTCATTTTGCATTCAAATTCCTTGCTGTAAGGATAGTTTCTGGAAATATGCAATATATCGTAGATATAATACCACTATTGAAAAAGAGCGTTACCCAACCAACAATAAATGCGATAGAGGAACTTCGTAGGAAATACAATATAAGATATGTGCTAATGGATGGAGAATTTTATTCATCTGGTCTTCTTATCTACCTCGACAAAAGAGGAATAGTATATGTGTGTAGACGTAAATATTCCTCCGCTTTGAACAGCCAAGATTTACCATATAAGAAAGCTGTACTGTACCCAATCAAAGTGAATAATGAAAATGTCCAAAAAGAATGTTTTGTATACAGATTTCATAGAAGGAAAGACGACTTTTACCTTGCATCTAATATGAAAGAACGGGCTGGTAAAATAAGGAAACTATTCAGAATAAGGTGGCGAATAGAAACCGCATTTAGAGAGGTAAATCGGTTCAAGATAAGGACTTGTACAAGAAGCAGATTCATCAGACTATTCTTCTATGTCATCTCATGTGTTCTGTATAATATATGGATGTCGATTAGGGGTCATGTAAGGAAAACCGTGGTTAGGATGAATGATTTGAAACATGCACTCTTAGAATTCGTTATGTGTAATTCACCAAAGATAACAATATTCGGTATAGGGTTATACACTAGGTAGCTGTGTTTTTATTGGCTTTCTTTCGGTTTGTTTGAAGAAAAAGGTTTAGGATATCTTACCATTCTTTAGCAATTTAAATGCTCATCTATTGGTTGTCGTTTGTTAAGTTGCTTGTTATATTTATTCTAACTTCAGTTACGGAGCCGTTGCTGCCTGTAAAAACACTTTGGTTCCTGTCAAGATATGGGCAAAAACCACCACAAATCTGACCAATAATAGATAATCTATAATTAGTTTTTGGTTTCAAGTTATGCAATATAACCTTATGCCCTCCATTAAAACTGAAACAACCAGCATAAGCATAGGGATTAGGTTCTGAATTTGGTGTAGTATTTTCTGGAATGGATGCACTATAATTAAAAGAATATCCAGTAATTGTTAAATTAAGACTGCGGGCGCATGTCCTTTGCTTATATTTAAATCCACACTAACCGTTGCATTGCCATTTGATTGACTACTTACATAAAGAGTTTCAGTAGAATTTTCTATAGGAAAATTAGGTTTGTAGTTATTGTTACTAAAAACTCCTAAAGACCATATACCAAAAACTATCAATAATACCAGTATGACTATGATTAATAAGATAATGATATTTGATTTTGCCATAATATTGATTGTATAGTACTGTTTTTATTGGTTTAGTTGAACAGAATGCTCGGTTTCGGAACTACTGTCTAGAAGAAGAACGTCGTCCCAAAAGTCAATTCTACTCATAATGTCTGAATCTTGCTCGGGAAGTAGATTTATTGGCAGACTTTCCGGGCAAAGCTTAAGAGATGTAGAGCTTGATGCCGCCTATCTTTTCGGCTATCCAGTTGTAGACGATCGCGTATATTGCAGCATATATGAAGCCGAAGATGAATCCGAGTATCGGGAATATTATTATCGAAAGAGCTCCAAGCACGCCCAACACCTGCATGTGCATTCCGGTTACTGCCGCAACCGAAAATATGAAAGTGAAGAGTATTCCGTAGAATAATCCCAATATCGCAGTGAAGATCGCATATATCTTTGCGAACCGGGCCGGCTCTACGCTTCTCAGCACATTGCTCTTTATGTCAACGCGTATGCCGCCTATCTTTCGCGCAACGTAATTGTACACGAACACGACAACTATTATGACTATGAATTCAATTATCATCACGAAAACAGTCCCGAATATTCCAAGTCCTACTGCCAATATCGCGCTTACGCCGCTGCTTGTAAATGCGGTGAAAAGGGCAATGATGATGATTGATACGAATGACACCACTCCTGCAATAAGCGCAACTATCTTTGCCGTAGATACTGGATCAAAGCTCTGTACCACTCCATTCGAAAGGACGAGCTTCGCCCCTCCTGCCCTTTCGGCTATCAGATTATACAGCCACGCCTCTAATGCGCCTATAATAAATCCAAATACTACTGCTAGTACCGGTATCACTATCAGAAGGATATCGCCAAGCTTGGAGAAAAACAGTATCAAGTGGGATTGTGACGATTGTGAAACAGTGTTTAAACTGCTTAGGGCAGTTGAAGGCAGCAGGGAGATGGCCGCAACGGCGAATATCGCTACCACGATGCCTGCTATAAAGCTGAGCACGGCAAACATCTTTGCCACCGTGAGAATATCAACCCTCTTGAGCTCCGCCATTCAATCAATAATGAATGAATGCCAGCAAATAAATAGGCATGCTAATGCTAGATTGTTATGGCCGGCTTTATGTCGTTAAGGCCAAGCCTCTTGAGCGCCGCATCTGGGCTGTCATAGTAATCCTTCACTACCTCGCTTATGCTCCTTATGTCTCTCTTTCCCTGCTTGTTCAGGCTCTCAAGTATTGCCGACCTGACACGCTCCTCCGCAAGTATGCTTGTGGCGGGGACGCCTATGAGGCTGGCTATCATATCCCTATAGGTTACGCTGGGTAGTATTGTCGAGCCCTTCTTTGTCTTGTAATCGTATTTGTAAAGGTCTGATAGGAGCACCTGTGTCTCAAGGCCTGCTATCTCCGATATCTGCGTTATCCTCCTTGTTATCGAGGAGCTGCTGTAGAACGGGGTTGATATCACTATGACGTCAACTACGGGTATTATGTCCATGGGCACGTTCATGGGCGTGTGCTGCAGTCTGTTTATGAGATCCCTGGATGAGGATCCGTGGATTGTGCCCATTGATATTTTTCCTATATTCATCGCGGATATCATGTCGTTCGCCTCAGGGCCCCTTACCTCACCTATTATTATGAGATCAGGCCTCATCCTAAGCGCATTCTTTACGAGCGCCTGCATCGGAAGGTCCTCGTTAGTTTCAAGGGCAACGCAGTTTTCCTGCGTGCTGGTGTCAAGCTCGTACGTTTCCTCTATTGTTACTATCCTCTGGTCCGGCCTGAAGAAGGAGAACATCGCATTGAGGAGTGTGGTCTTTCCAGCGGCTGGCACCCCACCAACAAGTATGTTGGCCGGCCTTACCTTAAGTCCATCCACATAGAGCCAAAGCCTTGCAGCTATGTCATAATCAAGCGTCTTGTTATTGATAAGGTCGAGTATGCTGAGCGGAGTTCTCTTCATGTTCCTTATTGTGATATCCTGCCCTACCGGCGATGTGACGATGTTAGCCCTGCTCCCGTTGGGCAGGTGGATGTCCATTATGTTGCCCTTGTACTCCTGGTTGGTCATGTAGACCTTTAGCTTGGCAACAAACCTCTTGAGCACGTCGCGGTTCTCCATGTTGTAATCTATCTTGATAAGCCCTTTCTTCGAGCTGAAGGCGAAGACGTGCTCTGTGTTGTTTATCATTATGTCCTCTATGTCGTCATCTATGAGGAGCTGCGTTATCGGGTCAAGGTTGTTTATGTCGTCTATTATCTCGTTTATCTCCTGCTGCCCTATGGCCGGCTCGAGCTTCCTGGCAATGGAAGTTATCATCTCGACCCTTCGGTCGACCTCGGCTATGTCCGTGAATTTACCCGCCATCTGCTGGAGTATCTCCTCCTCTATTACCAAAAGGCGCTTGTCCAACAAACCACTTCCCTACGAAATATAAAATGAGAAAATATATAAAGCAGTTGACAGGATAATTAATATTGGGAGACCATTGAAGCGACCCGATCTGAACCCATGCACACCTTAACGACAGCTTTAAATATTTCCAGACCTATAATATTAACGTGATAAAAGTGTTAGCGTACAAGCCGAATACCACAGCTACTGCTCTGAGGAATCATGCAGAATTCATGGAGATAAACTGCCATCTCGCATTGGATCCGCATCCAACTTCGAAGTCCACTCTCAAAGATGCGATTGAGCTGGTTTCAGCAGCGAAGGCGAGAGGGTTTGGTGTTATAATCCACCCTACGCAGGTAAAAATAGGACTAAAGCTTATGCTTAGTGCCGAGAATATCGAAATCGGAAATGCGAATCCAAAATTCTGGATGGATGCCACAGAGCGCTTAAGGAAGGCACTGGTCTTCGGTCTTCCAGTTACATTATCCCCGAGCCAGGTAGCCAAGGAAGCCGAAATATATGATTTGATAATATACTCCAGAATACTTTCCGATAAGGAGAAGCAAATATTCCCCATGGTACTGGAAAACATGAAAGACAGGGATATTGCTCTTGAGCTGAACTGCCCTACAAGTAAGGCAAACAGCCTAGTCTATTCCATATGTAAAAAATTAGGGTTCAGGACAAGGGTAGAAATGGTCGCCGTATTCCAATTCTCACCACAGACCGGAACCAATGCGATGCATTTGCATCAACGCATGTTTAATGTGCTAAAAATGACCGCGGCAGGCAAGAACCTTAAGGAGATAAGTGCTGAATTGCACACCACTCCGCTCACCATAAGGAATATGATATTCGACCTGTGCGATAGATTTAATCTTTCTAGCAAAAGCGAATTGATTGCATTCTTTCTGCTTAATGAGAATCGCATAAAAGTAGCTGAAGCCCAGCCAATCACGATCAGGCAAGAACGTGAAATGGTTCGGGAAATGCTCCTAAGGAATGCGTAGTCATACTGATTAACTAAGCGTTCTCCGGAAGTATCGCATCAAGTATTATGTTCGGGCTATAGGGTACAAGCGCATCATAGCCCTCCCCGATTCCAAAGAATAGAACCGGTATTCCGGTAGTGTGCGATATCGATATTGTGCCTCCTCCTTTTGCATCGCTGTCAAGCTTTGTGAGTATTATTCCGTCTATCTTGACGAACTTGTTGAACTCCTTTATCTGCTCGGCTATCATGTTGCCAGCTGTGCTCTCCCCAACGAATACAGTTATGTCAGGTTTTGATACCCTCACTATCTTCTGCACCTCACTCATCAGGCTCTTGTTCGTTTCCTGCCTTCCGGCGCTGTCGATAAGCACAAGATCTATGCTGTGCGCGCCTGCGTAGGCTATCGCATCGAATGCTATGCTTGCCGGGTCAGCTCCGTAGCTGCTTTTTATTACCGGTACGCCTATCCTCTTTGCATGATGCTCTATCTGTTCTATCGCAGCTGCACGGAAGGTGTCGCTTGCGGAAAGCACAACGCTTGTACCACTTGTTTTGAAGTGGTGCGCAAGCTTCGCTATGGTTGTAGTCTTTCCAGCCCCGTTGGGACCAAGAAATAGAACCTTTACCGGAAGCTCCTTTGACTCCTTTCGTATTTTTATGAATCCGTCAATGTTTATCCTCTGGCCTCCGCTCTCAAGTATGGTGAGCAGTGAGCCTCTTACGGTTTCAGTAAGCTCCTCCCGTATCCTCTTCGAATTTATCCTCCTTTCACGCAATTTTGACCCAAGATCGTTCAGGAAATCCTCGGTAGTATTGTAAGACACATCCGATTCAAGCATCGATATCTTGAGCGTGTCAAGGAAGCTGTCGACCTCGGAATCGCTGAGCTTTATGGTTCCAAGAAATGCGCTCTTCATCTTAGTGGTAAAAGAAAGCTTTACGATCTCTTCCTTCTTTACATGCTCTGGTTTATGCTCCGCCTTCCTCTCCTGTACCGGCTCCGCCTTTATTGGTTCGGTATCGTGAATCCCCTCCGCAGCAATATGCCCGTATGGCCCCTCGCCAACGTCTTCCTCTTCCGCGTTTACTGCGTTCTCAGTCTTGTTCTCTGCCGGCTCCGCCTTCTGCTCCTGCTCTGCTATCTTCTCCTCTTTCTTTACGAAGCCTTTCACGGCGTCGGAAAGCTTTTTCCTGAGTCCTTCAAACATAGACATACCTAGCGCATGCTGCCGAGCCTGTAGGATATCTCGATTAGCGCAGCCTCAAGCTCCTTCCTGCTTTTCATGAGTTTGTTGAGCCGTTCGGTGCGTACCTGGACAAGAGTCGCAATCCTTGTCTTTGCTGAATCTACCTCTTTCTCGACAAGATAGCCGCCGCCAACCGCCATGGTCACGCTCTTGATGCTTTGAAGCTTGCCGATGAAGAATGTGTCGGCGCCTATGCTGGTAAGCACATCCTTGCCCTCTATTACATCAACACTCTCGAGCGTTTTCTGCGCTGAATTAAGCTCCCCAAGCTCCTGCAGGATCATGTTCATCGAATTAGTTGCAACATTGTACTGGTTCTGGTATACCTGCTGCACGTATCGAAGTTCCTCTACGCTGCCGCCCTCAAGCGCGCTATTGCCATTGGTATTATTCGCCATATAACCAGCACTAATCTTATGCCATGCAAAGATATATATATTTAGGAACAGCTATATTATAAGTGATAACGATGACGATAGAAACGAATGTTGTTGGCGGAACAATCCAAAAAGTCAAAATAACCGTTCCGGAGCAAACTTCCAAACCTGTCAGAGAGGCGCACACAACTGCAAAGGTCTTGAACAAGGATAGCAGACTTGCTACCGTTGCAGAGGCAATTCATGATACTCAAACATTGAGAAACGCAAAGGGCAGATACTTATTGGCGGTAGACTCAAAGAATCTGCCGGCTAATGCAGGATGGTATCTTGTGCAGCGCCAAACAGACAATATCAGCTTTAAACCTATGTTTGGAAAACAGGCGCAAATTCTAATAAACGAAGGACGCTGGGATGAAGTACTGTACGTTAACCAAAGTGCCGTAAACGCAGCAAAAGAATCGCGCCCGTTGGTGCTCCTCTTCTACGGCAACGGGCTCATGTGGTACCTTGTTGCCAACGATTGGCCTGACGTTGATGCTCGGGTGGCGCTGGCCAATCCCGTGGATGGCAAGACTAACGCTTCACAACCAGCAAAAATTAAAGGGTTTCTCAGAGACGCTGATGCTGCAGAAAAAGTCATACTCAGACTGCATGAACGGTTTGCAACGACAAGAGAAATAGAAATGCTACAAAAGTTTGTAAGGACGGCAAGGATGAAACTAGAAACTAAATGATGGTAGTGATAAAAATGGCAGATCAGACAACTAAAACGATAAATAATACGTCCAATAGGGAGGTCACAATCAGACAAATAACAGTTCCTGATCAGGAACTAAGGCCTGTCAGAGAGGCCTATGGGACCGCTAAGTCATTGCACGGTGAACTCGCGGGATTCATAGATACGGTTATGAATAGGACCGAACTGGAAAGGGCAAAGAAAGAAGTGTATCTATTAGCCGTGGCGCACAATGGCCTGCCCGAAATTGCGGGATGGTATCAGGTATACCGTGAGACTGCAAGGTTTAATCCGATGTCTGATGAAGACGCCACCGGTTTCATGAACGAAGGACGCTGGGATGAAGTACTGTACGTTAACCAAAATGCCGTAAACGCAGCAAAAGAATCGCGCCCGTTGGTGCTCCGCGTCTACTACGACTGCATGGGCATGGTGTACCTTTATGCCGACGATTGGCCTGGCTATGTTGCTCGGGTGGCGCTGGTCAAGCCCGAAGTTGCAAGGATGCTGCGCTTAGGTGATGGTGAAATCCTATAAATCACTTTCAGGGATGGTAAACAGCAGCCCTTGTCTGATGTGACTGAAGTACGAATTCTCGAAAATAAGTAACAAATCTGTCGCGTCAGTATAAAAGGATGAATTTCCAATTACTTCCACCTAGGTTTATTGGGGTTTAAGACCCTGTAAACTACGGACATGCATCCGTAGGCGTAAATCTGGGAGCCACACACCCGTCTATAGCGCCAGTTGCAATTTTGCATACCGGACATGAATTTCAACAGCAACATTGAGTAAGTAATGCCGAAACCGTGAAGCTGTGGTGTTGCCACTAAAGTGGCCTTTTAGTAGATGGGTTATCATCGCGCCCGTTGGTGCTCCTCGTCAACTACAACAACAGGAACATGAGGTACCTTAATGCCAACGATTGGCCTGACAATGATGCTCGAATGACTCCTGATTACGTCCTAGGTTTTGCAGGGTATCGTTGTGGAAACCTATACTAATCTTTATACCAGAATTTCCTCTTACGACAACCTTGAATTAGCCTGGAGAAAGGCAAGAAAAAGAAAGACCCTTAAATACTCTGTAGCCTATTTTGAATCAGATCTGGAGAATAACCTAAAAAGGTTGCAACACGAGCTGGAATCACTTACATATGTGCCATCTCCCGTGACAAATTTCATAGTAAGGGATCCTAAGACAAGAAAGATAAACGCATCGCACTTTCGGGACAGGATAGTGCACCATGCATTATGCAATGTAATCAGCCCTATATTTGAAAGGCAGTTTATTCATGACTCTTTTGCCAACCAGATAAACAAAGGAACTCATAAAGCGGTCAAAAGGGCAGAAACTTTCATGAGGAAAGTAAGACTAACAGAAAATATGGCGCGAGAGAAAGGGCAACTACTTTTAAGTAAACGAAATCGGAAAGGTTATGCGCTCAAAGCAGATATACTCCATTACTTCGATACTGTGGACCAAGAAATCCTATCCAAAATAATTGGGCGCAGAATAAATGATGCAAATGTAATGCGGCTGATAAAATTGATATTACACAGCCACAATTTCGGAATCAAGGGCAAGGGCATGCCTTTGGGAAACCTCACATCTCAGTTCTTTGCGAACATCTACCTGAACGAATTGGACCAATTTGTCAAGCACGACCTAAAAGTGAAATATTACCTAAGATATGTCGATGACTTCATAATCTTCCATAGGGACAAGACCATGCTACGGAACTATAAAATACAGATAAGCCAGTTTCTGGAGCGCAAGCTGGGAATAAAGATGCATGCAGAAAAGTCAAGGATCATGCCACTTGAGAATGGCATAACATTTCTTGGCTTCCGGATTTTTCAAAACTATAAGCTTCTCAAGAAAAGCAACACAAGACGAATATGGAAACGGCTTGAAATATTCGAAGAAAGATACGATAATGGTACCATATCGCAAACCCGAATAAAAAACAGCCTAGATGGGTGGCTTGCCTATTCAAGGTTTGCAAATACCTACAATCTTAGAAAAAGGGTGCTCTTCCGCGTAAACAGAATCTTCTGCAAAGAAAGGTCATGTCTTAACGAAGCCAATACGTAGACAATCTAAATTACTCAAGCGCTTCGATAATCCTTGCAAGCTCGTATCCTGTTGTCTCATCCCCGACTATAACTCCATTGGAGTTCGCGATGGCGGAAAGCCCTATGGCCAATCCTCCTGTGTTCGCAGTCGACCTAACCGAATCAAATCCTGTCATCTTATCCCATTCTGTTTTCTCGTCTTCTGTGGCTTTGTTGTTTATGACAAGTCCCTTGTTTGTTAATATGTTATTTGCGCCAACGGTCTTAAAGCCGTCGATGTGCGCCCTTACTACCTCAACTCCGAGTATGTCCTCTATGTCCTTTGCGTCCTTCTGTGAATAATCAGGATTTATTATCGCGATTTTGTCGTTTGCGAGCACGTTGCTTCCCAGCGCATTGAGGTCGCTCTCAATGACGCCTATGTTTATGCCAAGGCGTTGCGCCTTTAGTGCCTCCACCTCCTTGTCTAGCGTAAGGTTCGAGAGGATTATCCCGTTAGCGTTTGCCTTTGAGAAGAGCCCCACGAGGTCCGAGCCTGACAGTCGTATTCCTATATACTTTACACCCAGCTTCTCTGACAGCATCTGCCTGTTGTGTTGGCTGATTGCCTCGCAGGAAAAGAGATATTTGTCAGTAGCGGTAGCGAATACGCCTACATAATCGCTGCCCATTACCCTATACTTAGCAGCCTCCATGTAAAATCAGCTAAATTATGACTTCTTGGAATCCTTGGCATCTGCCTTTGGCGCTGATACGCTTTTTGTTTCCTGCTTCGGAGCAGCTGGTGCCTTTGCGGCAGGTTCGGGCTTGGCAGTCTTTGCGCTTGCGGATGTGACATTTGCCGGCTTTGGCTTCTCCCCGAATGCAGACGCGGTCGCCTTGTCCTTCTCAACGTTTATGCTCACCTTGAGCGGCAGCATCGAATGCAGATGCTTCTTCAGCAGCAGCGAATTCAATTCCTGCGACATCCTTATGCTGTCCAGCCTCATCTTTGTTGCACGCGCCACCTTGTATCTCACATATCTGGCTAATCTTGCAGGCCTCTTCCTTCTGGGCTGCTTCACCAGATAGTTTCGTATGTTTATCGTAAGTAATCTAGTTGCCATAAAATCACTCCCTTCTCAGAAGCTGCTTGCGCACATCCTCATAATCAATGAGCTCGCCAAGCAATGCAACGACCTTCTTTCCGGCACTTATTAAATTATCTGGACTGCGGACCATCCTATGCGTCTCTCCACCTATTGCACCGTCACGCAATCTAATCTCTAATATTTTTCTAATAATCGCCCCAGATTTATATTCGCCCTGCCCATAATTGAGCTCAACTCTATGCGCCTCGGCAATGCTCTTCAGAGTTGTCTGGGTCTGCTTATCGCGCTTAAATGGGCTTATCGCATCCTCCTTTATCCTGAAGTGCAAAACAAAATAAGACTCCAACGATGTTGCGGCGGGGTTTGCCCTCTCCAACACCAATCTTGCCACCTCATTTCTGTGTATTGTGTTTGTACTTCTAAGTGCTTCCATTGCATCATTCCTTGTAATCCAGCTTTAGCTTCTGCCTCCTCCAGTTTCGGTTGAAAAGGTTCTGCTGCGTTCTTCTGTGCGTACGCAAGGTGACCAGCAGCGGCATTCTCCTCGCCTGCTTCAGCTTCTTGCCGAGCCTTTTCTTCTTGTACTGCGTTTTCTTCCCCATAAATATTCCTATTTGTGCTTGAATTCTATTGTTGATTCCTTCTTGAACGTCATCCTTTGCACTATCGACATGAGCTGCTCCTCGGTTATCTTCGAGGATATCCTGCTGCCCTGTGCGAGCGAGACAACCATGCTGACCAGCTGGTTGTACAGGTCATAGTTCGATAGACGTATGTTCATTAATCTTTCATAAGCCTTTCCATCAAGGAACTGCTTCATTATCTCCTTCTTCTGCTGCTCCATCTGCGCATTCTTTATCGCCTCTGTCACGCGCCTCCTCATCTTTTTCTGGTATTGCGCCTCCTCATCCTCTTCAGCTGCCATAAAGATGCACTCAAGAAGTGTTTATCTCCTTGCATATCTTGTCAAGGAATGATCTGCCTTGCGGGGTTATCACACGCCCTTCCTTTGTTGATTTGACAAGCTTCGCCTTTTCGAGCTCTATCATTGCATCGCGCAGTACGCTTCCTCCTGACTTAACATGATGTCTCCTATGCACGACGTGCTCCTTCCTAGAGCCGTATTTTGTCCTCAGCCTTGATACTCCTACCGGACCGTTCATGTAGACGAATCTCAGTATGGATGCGCTCCTTACATACCAGAAGTTAGGATCCTGTGGGACCCGCTCTTTGTTCGCGCCTGATTTCACAAAGTCAACATAATATGGCTTCTTTATCTTGTCCCTGAGCCTTTCAGAGGCGAGCCTGATAACGTCTGAAGCCTTTACATCGTAGATGTTAGCCATTTAATTCACTTCTGAATCCGTTAAAGATTAGAATAACGAATGCCTAGAATACACTAATATAAGCCGGGAAATGTATTAATACCTTGCCATCTACTACCTAAACAACGGAAGGCTCGGCCATGGCCGTTCTGGTGCCCATATGCCCATAAAAGGTGTAATATTCGATTTCAGAGACACGATACTAGACGTGAAGCGCTCCTTCCCTAGCTAGGGATGCGGCAGTTGCGCATTTTATGGCAAAGTCGGGCTTCAGGATGTCGCCCAAGGACTTCGCGAGGAACATGGAGCTGGCAACCCAGAAAATGAAGGAAAAGGTAAATGGAACGCACAGGGTGTACGATTTCGACTTCAGACTAAGAACATTCCTTGAGATCAGCGGCATAACCCTCACTGGGGCGAAGTTCAAGGCTATGCACAACCTTTACATGAAAACATTCTATTCAAATATCCGGCTATACAGGGAAGCGATAGGAACGCTAAAATTCCTTGGCGATTCCGGCTACAAGCTGGGCCTTGTCATAGACGGGAATCCCGAAATTGAGACAAAGATAATCAGCAAGTTCGGCCTCGCGAGATACTTCGATTCCATAATCATATCAGAGGCGATAGGCCATGCAAAGATTACGGGCATTCCCTTGAAAACATGCATAAAGGAGCTTGGCATCCCCTCCAGCAGCATACTGGTGGTCGGCGACAGGATAGACAAGGACATAAGGCCAGCAAACATTCTGGGCGCCATTCCCGTGAGGCTTGTAAGGCAGCGCGGAAGGTACTCAAAAGAAAGGCCGAAAGGGGCGGCTGACAAACCAAGACATACTATAAAGGCACTCACCGAACTTAGGAAATTTCTCTGAAACTCAGTTCCGCTAACCCAACCCATTTGCATACTTTTATAAACAAGTAGATAACAATAATACTAAAGTGATAATCATGCCAACAATGAATAGAGTACGCATCGATCAGATGGCGCAAAAACTTCGAACAGGTCCTCTTTTTGAGGAGATAACCACTAACATAAAACGCCTAAGGTTAAACGGACCGGTAACGGAGGAAAACATAAGGAAGCTCCTTGACGAATCCGAAATAAAGGGGATACCGATAGACTTAACTGGCAAGGATTTAACGAATTTGAGGGGTTCAAGGCTGTTCCTAAAAAGGGACCTCACCGATGCAAACTTTACTGATGTTAAGGCTGTACAGCTTGATTTCTCCGAAGGAAGCCTTTTCCGTGCAATACTTACAAGGGCAAGAATCAGCAAATCAACCTTCAGGCATACTGATATAACATCAATGGAAGGATGGAACGCAGAATTCCAATTCAGCAACTTTGAGAATGTGATAGGTCTTGAGCGAGTAAAGCACCTTGGCACCATCAAGTTCTATGGTTCCGATCTTTCGGATGCAGACAAGGTGGCAATACTGGCTGCTAACCCTAATATCAAACTCGGATACTCCAAAATCTAGCCTCAGTGTGCAAGAGTTATCTGGTACTCCTTTGAGGTTATGTAATCAGGGCTGAAGGCGAAGACATAGATCTTCGTATTATTGCTCACCAGCGAGAGCTGGTAGGGTATCGTGTAGTTCTCTGATGTATGCGGGGGCAGTATCTGCGGACCAGCACTTCCGTTAAACTGCATGCTCAGTATGTATTGCTCATCGCTCGGGTTCCTGCTTACTATGTAGAATGAGACTGGCTCAGCAACGCTTCCGTTGTTTTCTACGTTTATCCGTATGCCTCCAAGGCTGAACGGACCCACAAATCCCGTCTGCCCGTAAAGTATCGGGAGCATGGTGCCTATCTTAAGCACAGGGTTCTTGGTGTAAATTGTGTGCGAGTATATTGCCATTCCCACGAATAGCACCGCAAGAACGGCAATCGCATAAAATATCGGCTTTTTATTCTTCAGCAAGTCCTCAAGTTTGCTTTCATGGCCGCTCTCATGTTTCTCATGCACGTAATATATCGCCAATATCACCGGTACGAACGGAAGCCCGTAGATGGATATGTTCCTCCATGAGAGGAAGAATATCATGGCGGGTATCACAGCGACAAGAAGCTTCAGTGTCTTTGTGTAAAAATAATAGATCACGAGTGCGGCAAGAAGGCTTATCACCGATATCGCGGCAGGATACCAGCTCGCCACATAGTAGTGTGATACGAAGAACTGCATTATGTTTGGGCCGTAGAAGATCAGCTTGCTAAGCCCAAAGAGGCCAAATATGTCGAGCAAGAATACATGCGGCGAGGCTATGATGAAATAGCCGCATATTATCATGAAGGTCACAAGGCCTGCTCCTATGCACTTCAGCATGTGTTTGCTTCCATGCTCCCTAAGGACCAATACGAAGAAGAACGGTATCGCAAACCAGACCAGCTGTATTATGCTGGTGGAAAGCCCCAGAAGGATTCCCGAGACGAGAGGGCGCTTCCTCTCAAGATATGCCATGAGGAACAGGAATGAGACAGCAATGTACTGGTTTGAGGTACCTACGAAAATGTATGTCACGAAAAGCCATACCGCAAGCGGTATCAGCACAACCATGTTGTACCCGGAGCTGCGGTATACGACATATGCTGCAAGTATGGATATGAATATGGCTATCATGATGAATATGTAGAAGCTGCTTATCCCGAGAAGCGGCATGAATGTGTATGGTAGGAAGCTGAGCGGCGGGTAATCGTAGGCAAGCTCATAGGTTCCGTTGAGCTGAACCGTTGGCTCTATGTGGTTCTGCTGCAATATCAGGCCCATGCTCGCATTGTATGGGTTTGTACCCTGCACAAAAAGTTTGGCCGCATAATAATTGAACTCAAGTTCGTCAATCCCGTTCCAGTTAACGCTTCTTATCCCGTACATTACCGAATAGGCAAGCGAGGCAACGATCAGCACCCCTATTATCACAATCGCATAAAGCTTGTAGGATTTCATGGATTTTGCGAACCTGCCAATCAGATAGATTCCGAAAATCGATATTCCCACACCCAACGAAACCAGCAAGAATACCGCGGGCAGCTGGTTGACTGGAGTGGATCCAACCGAATCAAAATATGCACTTAGGATCATCAATGCAACGACAACCACCATGGTTATTATGATTATCCGGTCTGTTTTCGTATCAAGTGAAAGTATGCCGCCGGATGAGCGCGTTGCGGCAAGGATGAAAATCACAAAGGCGGCAATCGCTATGATAAAGACTGCAATCATCGCCAGAACCGAGAAGTAGAGCTGGTTCGCGAACAGCACATATGATAGCGCTAGGCATACTATCGCAAAAGAGAGGATGAACGCAAGCCTGTCCATGGAATCAATCACATAAGAACCAATGCAGTGAAGCCCCCAATCTCACGCCCCAACAATCTCAGGGAGCATGCCAATGCTTTCAGTTCCAATAACTTCAATGTTTCCAGAGTTAAAATACTTTCTGTATTGCTCAACCAGGTCGGTTTTTGTCACTATAACAATTCTGGAATAACTCTTCAGTCTAGAATCTACCATCCTGAGAGTGCTTTCAGCGCTTTTGCTTCCTGTCTCATACTCCAACGCCATTCTACAATCCCTATTTGCAACTGATATGTCAGGGCCATTGGAATTATCTATTATGCTGTTACTAATCCCAGCGCCAGTGAGAAGCTCCGATATCCTCATTACCCAAAGCTCATGCTCAAGACTCAAGGAAGGATTGCGACACATCACCCATTCCTCTTTATCATACTCGTCTTTCATATACGAGAGGAATCCGGATTGCACCAGTTTTGATATCTCAGAATCTGCAATTCTTGAATTAATCTGCCTTAGATGCGAAAGGCTCACCGGTTTTCTTGCATGCGAGCCTAGAAATCCCTTTAGCTCGATATCGTTTTGCTCTGAACTTCCATCAAGCGCAATCTCATCGAACCTTGGTGTTGACAGTAGAACTGGATTTCGGCATCTACTGCTCACCAGTATCGCCTGGTTCTGCGCTATCCTGAACATCTTGCTTCTTAGCGCATCTGCCATTGCAGGGTTGCTTCCGGAAAGCGCCTTCGCGACATAGGAAACCTCGGTTGGCTCCCTTGAATAGAATGTTAAAAATGTGGACGCATTTGCCATGACCTTCCTGTTCAGCGTGCTTGCTGCGTGTGTTATTATTATGACTCCGATGCCGTACTTTCTCCCTTCCTCTATGAGCTTTGATATTATGGAGTTGCTGTTTGATTCATCAGTAAGGAACTGCGCCTCGTCTATCATTATATAGAGCCTAAGCATCCCGACACGTTCGCTGTCATGCATCATCGAATATATCCTGTTAAGGAGCTCCCCTATGTAGATGAGCTGCGCCTCCCTGCTTTTCATGCTGGCAAGCGCAAATGAATGTATGCCTTCCCATATCTCCCTCATGCCTACTGGAGTGCTGCTGAATGCGGAACTGTTGAGGAGCGATATCCTGTCCTTAAGCCGCATCAGTGTGTTCCGCTCCCCCACCGTCTTTGAATTCTTTATGAATATGCAGATCTCGTCAAGAAGATCCTTTATCCTTGGCGCAGTTTTGATGTCCCTGTCTGACATGTAACGTGCGCCGCACTTCCTGTAAGTATACCAGAGACATTCGCTGAGCTTTGTGGACTGTATATGTCCCAGAAGGTAAACATTCCTGAAGAGGCCTGATAAGCTCCGATATGCGCTCAGAGATGCTTGCACCATCAAGCTCCAGTATGTTTATGCCTGAATAGATTGCATTGTGCACTGTGCCGCCAAGCCTTGTGACCATTTCGCTATGCTCATTATGTGCATCGAAGATTATGCAGGGTATTCCGCACTTCTTTATGTCAAGAAGCAGCGATTTGAATAGGGTGCTCTTGCCGAAGCCGCTCATTCCGGATATCACTATGTGAGGGTTCGACTCTGACTTAGGGTGCAGGAAGAACCTGCCTTTTTTCTGTACCCAGCCATAATTTATTTGCTGGTCTATCGCAGCATATTTGCCTTTTATGAAAAGGCTGCTTCTAGGGAGCAGCATCGCATCAATTCTTCCGAAGCCAAGTCTCACGTCGTTGCTATTGCCGCCATCTGCGGCAAATCCACTAAACAATCTACCGAAAAAGGATTTTATCTCATCTAATTTTTCTGCCATAAAAACACCGAAGAAAGTAATTTATACCTCAAAAAAAGAGTATTGCCATGGCTGTGAAGGTTCCGCCAGGGCAGGTTGTGACAAAGATATTTCCAGTGCTCAGCGCGAGCGACACACCCGATGTTGATCTTAAGACATTCCATTTCAGGGTGTATGGAGCCGTGGAAAGCCCGTACTCTGTATCATGGAAGGAGCTGATGCAAATGCCAAAGATAAAAAGAACTGTTGATGAGCACTGCGTAACACATCGGAGTAGATTAGGGGACGAATGGGAAGGCATATCGCTCAAGATGCTGCTCGAGAGGGCAAAACCCAAGGGCAAATACACGATGCATTATTCATCCTATGTCGGATATTCAACAAACGTGCCAATTGAGAACTGCATGACTGATGATGCCATGGTTGCATTCAACTTCAACGGCAAGCCTCTGGAGCCGAAGCACGGAGGGCCGCTTAGGGGAGTGATACCTGGCCTGTACTTCTGGAAGAGTGCGAAGTGGATAGATTCGATTGAGGTAATGGCCGAGGACAAGCCCGGCTTCTGGGAACAGAGAGGATACAACATGCACGGAGACCCATGGAAAGAGGAAAGATACTGGGACATAGGCGAAAGCGTAAGCACAACGCTCAAGCGCATACTCAACATAAGGCAGCACAAGGGCAAAGACGTGAAGGAAGAGCCAAACACTCATTAATTTATATCTAAAACAATAAACTCCTTAATATGCCAGGGTGGCGGAATCCGGTAACGCGCCGGTCTTGAGCTTCAAAGCATCAAGAGCTGATTAGTGATGCGAACAAGGCAACCGGTTTCCTCACGGAATTTAGGGTTCAAATCCCTACCCTGGCGAATCTTAAATTTAAGGCGGGATTGGTGCGGTTTATGCGGCTAAAAGAGTTGGGAAATACAAAGGAGAAGATACCGGAGATCGGGATTGGTACATGGAAGATGGGCCCAAATCCCGAGCAGGAAAAGCTCGCGATAAAAGCGGCACTAAAAACTGGAATGCGTTTCATCGACACTGCTGAGATGTACGGCTCAGAATGGATAGTCGGCGACGCAATAAAGGGCGAAAAGGACATATTCATCGCAACAAAAGTCTCCCCAAACCATTTCAGACACAACGATCTCATCAACTCCTGCAACAACAGCCTCGCGGAGCTCAAAATAAAGCAGATTGATCTTTACCAACTTCATTGGCCTAATCACAGTATACCGATACAAGAGACCATGCGTGCGATGGAGGAACTTGTCGATTTGGGAAAGATAAGGCACATAGGTGTCAGCAATTTCACTGTTTCGGAATTCAAGGCGGCACAGGAATCCATGAAGAGATACGAAATAGTGTCGAACCAGGTCGAATACAGCATACTTGTAAGGGACATAGAGAACGAGCTTCTTGACTTCTGCAATAGGAACAAGATTACACTCATAGCCTACAGCCCATTCGCAAGAGGCGCATTGTTTGAGCCAAAGAATGTAAACACGCTCCAGCTTCTTGAGCGAATTGGCAAAAGCCATAGCAAGACAGTGCCACAGGTCGCGCTGAACTGGCTCATAGCAAAGAGGAGCGTTGTCGCAATACCAAAAGCGAGTGACAGGGCACATGTACTTGAGAATGCAGGCGCATCCGGATGGAAGCTCACGAAAAAGGAAGAGAGGGAACTGGATTCATTGAATGAACGAAAGAGGCCGCTTGCCGGATTCTTCGCGCCTGTAATAAAGAGCAGCGGCATATGGGTGTCTGCTGCAGATTCTATCTTCAAAAAGAAGGGCAAGCATCACCCAAACAATAGCACCACCAGATCCTCGAAGAAGTAGTGGTCCTTTCCAGCAATCCTTGCGTTTAGCCTTTCCACATCCTTCTCATATTCGTTGATGGAGCTTTCCAGAAGGAGGACAACATGATCATCAAGCAGATATTTCCTATAGACTCCCAAGAACCTGTCCATGACTAATCTTCCCTTGGGTCCTCCATCAAGCGCGATGTCCTTCAATTCCTTGCTCTCAAGATAAGGCGGATTGAATATTATCGTGTTGAATTTGTCTTTTATGCCTCCAAAAAGGTCTGAAAGCAGGAACAAACCATCCACTCCGTTTAATTTCGCATTAGTTTTTGCACATCCGATCGCGTTCTTGTCAATGTCCGCAAAAGTGACATCGCATCCCTTCAACGCAGCCGTTATCCCTTGTATGCCTGTCCCAGTGCCAAGATCGAGCACCTTCCCGAAGGCATGCTTCTGCACGGCCCTTGCCAGCAGGTAAGAATCCTCTCTAGGCTCGTATACGCCCTTGCATAAATTAAGTTCCAACGCTTTGGGATCCATGGAATACAATATGATTAAAAGTATAAAAACAAAAGAAAGAAAAAAAGAAAAAAAGGAAAAAAACAACCCAAGCCGGTGCGCTATCGGATGCCTCTATGCTTTGCTGTATGTGCTGTAGATGCGCGTGCCTGCGCCTGTAACAACTATGTGTATATGGCACGGCACATCCATATGCTGCCTTATCCTCTCCCTTTGGAAAAGTTTGTTCCTGTATATCACCTCCTTTACAATCACAGGGAGCGCTTCCTTCAGCTCCACGTCTGCCATCTTTGTCTCAACCTTTTCCATATCCGTCATGTCGGCGCAATATAGGCAATCCAATTCATCCACCGCCGAATCTGTCCCTGCACAGAGCTTCTGCTCACATTTTAGTCTCGGTTCCACTAGACAACCCCAAGAATTCGCACCTACGCTACTTTGCAGACATTACCCCAGAAAAAGCACTTGCTTACAGCACAGGCAATACCTATTTGTATGGCGCAGGAATGCGCGACTTTCTTGCTAGTATTGCGCAGCCAAACTATTTATACCTTCTTTTACTTTAATATACAAATAGATATACTGAGAAAGATTTAAATACTTTAATAATCATAAACAACAGACCAAGCGGGTCTTGGTAACCCCAGAAACGCGCCTGCGCTACGGCGCAGGCATCATGGTTTCTTTAGGCCCCTCTTCTCGAAAATGCGCCTGACTATCTCGTTGCCCATGTCTATCCCTGCCTCCTTTCCTGGCACTATCACCTTGTGCGCACCGGCCCTCATGAGCTTCACCCGGTTTTCATCTTTGTCCGCCCTCACTACTATCTTTATGTGGGGATTCGCCGTCTTGGCCGTTATCGCGATGAGTGCATTTTGTATGTCGTCCTTGCTGCAAGCGACGAGGCATCGGGCCCTTTTTATCCCCGCAATCTCGAATGTTTCCATTGATCTTATATCTCCAGCTATCGCAAACTCGTTCTCGTTGTGTATCTGCCGCATCTCCCTCTTGTTTTCGGCTATTGCAACGCAATCAATCGAGGAGCTCTTGAGCTCCTTGAGCAGCGACCTTGCAAAGCTGTTCGATGGTACAACAATCACATGATCATTCATCTTCTTCAGTCTGGAGAGGACCATCCGCTCCTTGAAGTTTATGCCATTTATGAAATCAAAGAACCACGCGGCGAGTATCACTGCAAGTAACGGGAATATGCCGGCATCGAGTGTCTTTGCGAGGAATATGGGTGGGTTTGAGGCGATGGCAAATGGTATGAGCACGTAGCTTACATCGAGCGCATCGAGTGTCGAATCAAGCAGCGCGCGCCCTGGACTTATGCCAGCATATATTGTTAGCAATACCGACGCGACGAAGAGCACAACTATTATGCCGATCATGATGTATTGCGCGCTTTTCAGGTTTGCCATACTATCACAATTTCATTATACGCTCTCCTAGCTCCAGTCCCGCAACAACTTCTGGCACCAGGCAGAGATCCGCGCCTCCACGCTGCATCTTGGTCACGTTTGCTATCTGCCTCGCCCTTGATATTACCGTCACGTTCGGATACATATGATGTGCCGTGACTATGCCGAGAAGATTCACAAAGTCGCTTTCAGTGGCAAATACCACCGCTTTCGCATTCTTCAGACCCGCGCTCTCGAGCACCGGCCTCCTTGTAAAATCGCCGTCTATGGCGCTGAACTTCAGGTCGCGGAGGGTGCTGACCTTCTCAGGATTGTTGTCTATTATCGTAAATCTTATGCGCTCCTTCATCATGTCATTGCACAGCCTTTCGGCGAGCATCGAATACCCGCACACAACCACATGATCCTTCTGCCTTTTCGCTGTTATCACGTCGAATGTTGACTTTATGTCTATGCTTGAGAGCAGGTTTATGAAAACTGCTATCAGGAAACCGACTATGACAGCCTTTGCAAGGCCATCAAGCAGGGATATGCCCATTACTGTGTAGAATGCGCTGCCGTATGGGCCGCTGTTCAGCACCGCGCCTATGAAGGTTGAAGTATTCTCCCCATTCGCATCGAAAAGCGCTGATATTGTGTAATAGCTGGCCGCGTAGAGGCTATGCGTTACAAGTGTGATTATCCCAATTGAAATGAGCCCGAACATAACCGCGCAGAGCAGTATGATTATTATCACTCGTGCAGCTACGTTCTCAGAACCATTCATTTCGTCAAGCTGTGCCATGAAACTACGTTTTTGTCTTGAGCAGCTCGCCCACTATCTCCTTGCTAGCCGCGCGCTGCGGCATCACTATGTAATCGGCTCCTGCCTCGATGAGCTTCTCCCTTACGAAGTCGTCATTAGCCCTTGCCGCTATGAACAGATGCTTGTTTATGTCGTGCGCCGCGAGAACGGTGAACAGGTTCTTGGCGTCATCGTCCATAACTACCGCGATTGCCTTCGCGCTGTCTATCCCGGCGTTCTTGAGAGTTTTGGAGTAGGTAGCATCGCCCTCTATGACGTTGTAGCCCAGCTCCTTCAGGTGCTCCACCTTCTTCTGGTCGATCTCTATTACCACAAAATGCACGCTATGCTCGTAGAGCACCTCTATGACCTTCTGCCCCACAGTCCCGTAGCCGCATACAATCACATGCCCTTCCATTGCACTCTTTACCATCAAATCCCCGAATCAGTAAGCTCTATCACAGCACACCAATAAAAAGATTTATGTAAGCGTCTAGCTGCCTAACAGACATGATGACTACTGTGTAAAAATAGTTTTGCGGATTTGATCCTAACGGTTGAGAATGGGCATATCCGAATACCTAACAGCCTGGGAAATACCTGATCAGTGTCTTTTCTATCAACACCTCCCTTATCACATTCCTGCCTCTGAGAAAACCAAATGCGTTTCTGTCCCTTAAAAATCCAACAGCTTCTACTGCTATCTCTTCATTATCCATTAGCGACGCCCGAATTTCTACAAGTCCTTCTGCAAGCGGGCTTACCACACTCCTCATTAATTTCATCACACGCAATATCTCCTCTGGTCTATTATCTGGAAGTACAACCGTGCACTTTGCAACTTCGCCTTCATAAACTTTTAACCTATTTTTATAATCTACTGTTACTGACATATCTATCACATTTGACCTGAAAATGAATATTAGCTCCAGAGAGATTCGAACTCTCGTTTACGGCTCCAGAGGCCGCCGTCCTTTTATGGTTGCACGTTTAGTGGCGCAATGACCACTAGACGATGGAGCTAAATACAGTATATTATTGTGCTTGGATTTTATATATTGTTGTTAAAATAACAAGTAATGGCAACAGGGCATCCGATAACATCTGCCACGGAAATAAGGGACATACTGATATCGGACATTGTACTCATACTCGCATTCTCCCTCATGCTCGCCGGCGGAATCACCGCCTTCCAGGCCACATAAGGCAACGGCGCTGCAGAACTTTGAGTATGGCACTTCCAATAGCCGCAGTGGGCGTAACACTCAATTTCATACTTCACGAGCTGATGCACAAGTTCTTCGCGCAGCGATACGGCGCAATAGCTGAATTCCGCATGTTCTATACCGGCCTCATAATAACGGTCTTCACAAGCCTCTTCGGATTTCTCATAGGGATGCCAGGCGCAACCATGATATACACGCAGGGGTTCACGAAAAGGCAGAACGGGATTGTTTCGATAGTAGGGCCGCTCACTAATCTTGCGGTCTTCCTCTGCTTCCTTGCCTTCGCCACAATAGTGCACCCAATGAATTCAAACCTTTACACTGCCATCTACTTCATAATTGAAATAAGCGTACTCCTCGCATTCTTCAACATGCTGCCTATATTCCCGCTCGATGGCAGCAAGGTCCTAAGCTGGAGCCTGCCAATATACGCAGTCACCATGGGGATAATACTGGTTCTGATGCTGGTATATGCCCAACTTACCATATGGGAGATGATATACCTGGTTCTTATAGCGATAGTGGTATCTTTCGTGGCAAAGCGCCTCTTCTAGCCTTGCCCTAAAACCTACCGTAAGCTGCTATCACAACGAGTTCTTAAGGTATTAAATACATTTGTTGGCATGTATCTACGTGCTTGAATGGCTGAGGAACCCCAAAACTCACCTGAGAACGTGAGAAACCAGGACGTGGCTGACACAAAAACGAGCATCGATACCCTTCTTGACCTGTTGAGGGTAAAGGGAAAATCCGAGCTTAACAGCATAGCCGTAGCACTAAACATGGATCCGAGGGTAATAGAGAACTGGGCGAAGGTGCTGGAGAACGGCAACCTTGTGCGCATAACATACGAGGTTGGGCGCATGTACCTCGAGCCTGTCACACTCACGCTTGACAAGCAGGCGGACGTCAGAACGAAGACGGACGTCACCAAATTCATACTTGAAGAAGATCTCGCGGTTGAGCGCATATCCCTTGAGAAGTTCTCCAAGAACATAGAGGACCTCAACGTCACAATAGGCAACATAGAGAAGCTCTACCAGAAGAAGATGCCCGAGGTGCAGCGCATCCTTGCTGACATAGATCGCGCCTACGCGCCAATCGAGGCTAAGAAGAAGGAAATGGAAAAGCTTAAGGCGGACTCTGCACGGCAGCTTGACGAGATAAACAAGCGCATAGACGCGCTCAACACAAAGCTTGGACCTCAGACGCGCGCTCAGACGGAATCGGAGATTGCGGCAAAGATAGCAAAGCTGAACATGATAGTCTCCAACATGTCATCGGCGCAGAAAACCATGGAGGAGACCTCCAAGGCAAAGAGCAAATTCTTCGATACAATGAACAAGGAGGTTGACGCGCAGGTGAAGGAGCTCCGCAAGCAGCTAACCGATTCGCAGACAGGCATCAATAAGGAGCTCATTGAGAACAACAAGCAGTACAATGAGCTTGTGAAATCGCTCAGGGAGCAGGAATCCGCCGCAAGGAAACTCGTATCGGAGATGGCCAACCTTAAGAAGGAGTACGAGCTCTCCAGGCAGGTTCTTGACATGCTCAAGACCGGCGTCAATGACAAGTACGACAAGATAACCCACAGCATCGAGAATGACACCAGGTTTGTCGACGAGAAATCCAAGAAGATATTCGACGACGTGAATGCGATGAAGAGCAACTTCGGCGATGCCTCGAAGCTTGATGCGGACATAAAAAGATGGAAATCAAACATAAGCGAAGTATTAAAGGATGTTGCAACGACAAAATCAGAGATACTGAAGCTCACAACCGAACTCAACACGCTTGACGCGAACAAAAACATCAGTGTGGAAAGGAAGGCAAAGGCGGTCGAGGACATATCAAAGGAGCATGACCCGACCAAGGAACGGGTAAAGGGCATCAGGAACATACTGAAGCAAACAGCGGACGAAATAGACAATCGTGCAGAGGCACAGGCGTAAAAATGGCAGACATAATCCAAAAGGATCCTTTCGGAGTACCAGCTTGACGCACACGGGACTACCGTGAAGATACAGATAGTGGAAAGCAGCGACTTCGTTCCGCTCTACAATGTCACATTCCCCGGAATTGGGGACGCGACAAAGCTTCTTGTCATGTCACTAAGAAGCGAGCTAACCGCGATGGTGCCGATAGACCCAGCCAAACTGGAGGACAAGCGCTATCTCACATCGCTGAACAGCAAGTATACCGATGCCGGAAGCATACTCATAGACAAATACGTGCCAGGCACAAGCCCCGATGCGAAGAAGCTGCTCACGTCCTACATAGTAAACATGATGCTCGGCCTGGGCGATCTGGAGGCGCTTCTTGCCGACGAGAATCTCGAAGAGATAGCGGTGAACGGCGCAAAGGACTACATATGGGTATTCCACAAGGTGCTCGGATGGTGCAAGACGAACATAAAGCCGACAAGCGACAACTCCATCTACGATCAGGCATCGCAGATAGGCAGAAGAATAGGCAGGGAGATAAACAACCTTGCCCCTCTCATGGACGCGGAGCTTGCCGACGGCTCAAGAGTAAATGCGACACTGTACCCGATATCGCAGGGCGGCAACACTATAACGATAAGAAAATTCGCAAAGAACCCGTGGACAATGACTGCGCTGATAAAGAACGGCTCAATCTCGCTCGAGCTTGCCTCGCTTGTATGGCTATGCATACAGAACGAGATAAGCCTGCTATTCTCCGGAGGAACCGCAAGCGGAAAGACGAGCTTCCTCAACGCATGCAGCATGTTCTTCCCAGCAAACGAGAAGAGTAATATCTATAGAGGAGACAAGGGAGCTTCAGCTTCCCGCATTCTCGCAGTGGATCCCCATGGTCTCAAGAGACCCGAACCCCGAGGGAAAGGGAGAGATAACGCTTTACAGGCTGATGATAAACGCCCTCAGGCAGCGTCCCGACATAATGCTTGTGGGAGAGATCAGAACGCAGAAGGACGCGGAGACGCTCTTCGAGGCTATACACACCGGCCACTCCGTATATGGAACTGTCCACGCAGATAATGCGCAGGACACAATAGTCAGAATGACAAACCCACCTATAGACATACCCAAGATAACGATGAACGCCCTGGGAGCGATTGTCTGCCTTTTCAGGCACAGGTCCAAGGGAATAAGAAGAGTCCTCGAATTTGGAGAGGTGCTTTCGACTGGCGACATCAACGTGCTCTACAAATGGAACATACTCACGGACAAATATGCCCAGATAAGTGATATGACAAGGCTTCTTGACACGCTGACCCTATACGGCGGCCTAACGAAGAAGGACATGGCTGAGGCGCTTGCTGAGAAGAACATCATACTAGATTGGATGATAAGGAACAATGTCACGGCCATAGACGATGCCGGCTTTGTGGTGGCAAACTACTACAAGCACAGGGACAAGGTTGTCCAGCTCGCGAAGGACAACGTGCCCTACGCAAGGAATATTTTCTAGGTGTTGCTTTTGAATTACGAGGAACTATTGCTGGGGATTGCAATAATAGAGGCAAATTCCTCAGTTCACGAAGTCAACACCATAGACCTTACCACTCTTTTCGAGGGCAGGATCGAGGAGCATCCAAAACCTCAGTTCAGGAAGTTTCTCACAACAGCTATGGATATGGAAGGGATGCGCATGCAGGAGCAACAGAAGACTGCCCACGTACAGGGATCACCGATACTCTTCATGTCAAGGCAGACGCAACAGGTGCAGCAGGCCCGGCCGCAGCAAACATCCCAGCAGGCACCACAACCAACCCCAACTCCGCAGCAGGCCACAAAGCCGCAGCAGCCCCAACCTCAACAGGCTCAGCAGCAACAGCAACCAAAGGCACCACAGCCCCAACCTCGGCAGCCACAAGCTCAACAACCGCAGCAAACTCAACAAGCATCCGGCTTGGCATCAGCGCAGCAGAAGCCATCCATTCCAGTACCAAACATCTTCTCGGTGCCCAAGCCGATGGTGAATACCGCGAAGGTTGAGCTCGGCGGACTTGTCAAGGGGCTAGGCAATAACATTAAAACAATGCAGGTAAAGATGCCTAACATAAGGCCAAAGGAGAATGCAAATGTGCTCCCAAGGCTCTCAATCAATGACCAGGTTGCGGAATTGGAGCGCATAATAGAGGGGCTGAAAGAGAATGTCTTCACCGCAGATCAGCTGGAGGTAGTCAGAAATGAGTTATACGGGCTCAGGAAATTCCTTCAGAGCGGTGCAAAGGAGAAAGAATCGGATGATCCGGAGAACGCGGTCATCTTCGGCATACTAAGGGACAAGCGCCTTGAGGAGGCGCTTTCACTGTTACCGAGTGATAAGAAATGAGCATATTCGACAGGAAGAAAAAGGCATCGGACGCCACTGCAAATGCGGAGGCACAGCAAGCTGCAAGCAAACCCGCAGCGCAAAATCCTCCAGCCCCACACCGCGGACTATTTGGGGGCAAGCCAAAACAGCCCAAGCCGGATGCGGCCGCGACTGCTGCTTCCACATCGGCACCGCAGGCACCGCACGTAGCGGCAGCCGCAGTCCCTTCCTATGCAGCGGAATATGCGGTGGAGGCTGGTCTGACACAGCAGGCTCAGGCGGAGCAGCAGAGTTCCTCTTCCTTTTCGCAATCAGGTGCGCAGCAGGACGAGGCAGTGCTGCAGAACCTCAGGCAAAGCATAGCGCAATCGCAGCAGAACATACAGGAGATGACAGAGCGTGCAAACGAGCCGGCACCTACCATCCCGGCAAATCTCAAGATGAAGGGCACGTCCGAAAAGATGAAGAAGCCCAACAAGCTCAGGCTCTATCTTGAGGGCGTAGGCGCAAAGAAGAAGGGGCTTGAGAATGCGCTGCGAAATCAGGGAATCAAGACAAGCCTGTACGAATTCGTAAGGAACATGTTCATAGCATCGCTCGCTCTTGGTCTCGTTCTCGGCGGTACGTTGTTCATATTATTCCAGTACCTCTCGCTTGCGCTTCCGCAGACTATAATATTCTCAGTGATGATAGGCGGGCTTTCATTCTACATGGCATTCCAGACATTCCTCAACTTCCCGACAATGAAGGGATCCAGCTCGAGCAAGGGCATAGAGCGAGACATACTCTTCGCAGCAAGAGACATGATCATATCGCTCAGGTCGGGAATGCCGCTCTTCAACGCGATAACATCCATAAGCAGCGGCTACGGCGAGGCGAGCAAGGAATTCGCAAAGATAATACAAAGAGTACAGCTCGGCACATCGCTAGAGGATGCGATCGACCAGACGGTATCAGAATCAAAGAGCATCTCATTCAGGCGCATAATGCTTCAGGCGGCTGTCAGCATAAGGGCCGGCGCAGACGTCGTCAGCGCACTGCAGAGTGTCATAGACCAGCTCTCACAGGAGCGCATAATAGAGCTGCGCCGTTACGGCCAGCGTCTAAACGCGATTGCCATGTTCTACATGCTTTTCGGAATAATAATGCCGAGCATGGGAATCGCGGTAGTCACCATACTAACAACATTCATCGCGATATTCACTGTCAATGTCACGGTGCTTGAATTTGCCCTAGTGGGTATTATATTCTTGCAGATAGTATTTTTGAAGATGATAACGGGATCGAGGCCCGTATTCACGCTGTGATCCAATGCAGATAAAATTCGAGAGGCTTGTATCAAGGAACGTCGGCGTGCGGTTGTCGAGGGAGCTTGACCTCTCCGGAGTCAATATGAGCGTCGAGAAGCTCCTTCAGATAATGATAGTCGGATCGATTGCATTGCTGATCATAGTCTCATTTGCGGTGTACATAATACTCAGCAGCGCACCAATTGCGGCTGGCGCCGGCCTTGGATCCGGAGTGCTCTTCATAGTCATAATCTACATGCTTCTGGAATTCAGGATAGACGCAAGGAAGACAAAGCTGGAGGCGATGCTGCCCGATTATCTCCAAATAACATCCGCGAACCTAAGAAGCGGAATAGCTCTCGACAGGGCGATGCTGCTCGCAGCGAGGCCAGAGTTCACATTCCTGAGCGAGGACGTAAAGGCGATGAACAGGAGAATATTCGGAGGCGAGAACTTCGACGTTGCGCTGCGCGCATTCACCGAAAAGTACAGGTCGTACCAGTTGAGCCATGCAGTACGCATGATACTCGAATCGCTCAGATACGGTGGAGCAATGGCAGACCTGATTGAGCAGATATCGAAGGATATGAGGAACCAGCAGATGACGCAGAAGGAGGTCGCAGGCCAGATGCTCATGTACAGCATATTCATAGCATTCGCAGGGCTTATTGCCGCGCCGGTTCTCTACGGCCTCACAAGCCAGATGATAGTTGTAACAGATACTGTATGGAAGGGAATACTTGCGCAGAACCCAGGAGGGCTTCCGACAACTGGTGTCTCATTCCTCAAGCCAAGCCCTCCAAAGATAACTCCAGATACATATCGTGACTTTTCACTTGCGTCAATAATCATAATATGCGGTTTCGCCAGCCTCATCATGTCGGCGATATCGTCGGGGTCAGCCATCAAAGGCCTTAAACTTCTCCCCGTCTTCATAGTAGCGGGTATAGTGATCTTTTTCATCGTGCAGTACGTCATAGCGCTGATGTTCGCTGGCATAGGAGCAGGGGTGTAAGAGAACTTTATAGCCGCAAGGCTGTAAACAAATACTGTCTGCTGGTTCTCATCATGCAGGCTATGCGCTAAAACTCATCAGGTTCATGCGTCCTAAAATCTCATTTTATAAAGACATGATCCTCGAAACGCCATCTTGGACTGCATGATATGAAAAGAGTCATCTTTCCATCCCAATAATATTCCTCCTTCGGCTGTAACAAAACCATATCTCCTTTGGATAAACTTACAGATTTATCATCTCTAAGAAATAATTTATCCTTCCCACTCATCACATAGCACAATTCTTTGCACTTCTTATTGGCTTCAAATCCTTCTGGCGGTTCACGGCCTCTAATTTCCGCTACCGCACCATCAATATCTTTATCCCTCAAGAGATACTCATAAACAGTGCATTTATTGGAATTACTTTTTGCTATATATTAAATGATATTAATCTTGCTAAGTCTATATAAACTTACCATCTTGGACCTAAACCTAGGGAAAATTCGCCACAGCCAATACTTTTTATGGTTGCGTGAATGATATGCCGCAGTTTCCTATCACTGCATTTGCGGCGGTGCATAATCCATATGTGTTTGAGACAAGCACAGCGGTATTAAGCAGATTCGCGCTATCCGGAGTCATATTCGTTATGCCGTTGTACGTTCCAGACAATGCCCATTTGTCGGTGGGGTTTATGCCGATTATGCTATCATTCTGATAGAGTTGCAGTACCTGCTGTGCATTCAGCGCTGTGTTGTAATACTGCACATCAGCCTCATAGCCAGAACCGTATCTTCCAGCCGTTTGCGAATCGCTTCCGAAGTATGTTTGCAGCAGCACCGGCAATCTTGTTATGGTTATTGATGCACCGCTTCCGATGTTGCCGTTCACTATGGTGTACTCTGTCTGCGTGACTGAATTGTAGATTATCCCGTACTGATTCCATGCCATTATATTGCTGGGCGTGACCGAAGCTCCTGTGTAAAGATTGTCAGCCTGATCATAGATGTAACCAGTGACGCTTGCTGCTCCCTGGTTCGGGTATATCACAAATCCCTCTGCCCCTCTTCCGCTGGCCAGCCATCCGTTTGCATTCCATGTAGGCGTAGGCGATCGCGCCCAAAGTATCATAGTTATGCTTGGCGCCATCTCAGAGTTGGTGACTATCTCGCCACCCTGCCCTGTGAAATGCGCAACATCTGGTATCACAGCATTTGCAAGCCCAAGCGTTGTCGCTGCAGATAATGGCGCATTCTGCGAGCTTGAGAATGCTGACGGGCTCAGATAGAGCTGTTGCAGTGATTGGTTGCTGCATTGTAGCATATTGGCACAGTTCATCACGCCCTCCATCATGTTCGTAAGGTTAGCTCCGTAGAATGATCCATCGTATACAGGATCGCCAGTATACCCTGAAATGTATGCGTATGGTATCGTGTTTGCCGGCACGGAGACAAAGCCGTTGTATCCGCTCCCGCTGTAATCATTCGGATTCCCATCAAGTGGCCAGTATCCAACCGGGCCGTTCGATGGCAGTGGCAGCGCATCCACTCCATTGAGATAAAGCTGGTATATCTGCTGCTGCGTCAGTATTGAATTATAGACCTGCACATCTGCAACTGTTCCATTGAGCCCATCTATGCCTGCGCTGTTGCCGAGCTGGATTCCAGTTCCCTGATTAAGCACGCTCAGTGCGCCTGCAAAGACATTCGCGCCATTCACATATATTATCTCGTTGCCATTGCCAACTGTTGCTGACATGAAATACCATGTATTTTTGGAGAGTACGGTGTTGGAATCATGCTCAATGCCTGTGCTCCAGTCATAGTAGCATGCAAGGAAACTGTTTCCGCAAGCGCCTACGCCCCACGCTCCTGACTTTGCAAGAACCCAGTTCCAGTAGTTCTGCGCAGGGCCCTTCACATCTATCCAGCCTGTTATCGTAAGTGTTGAAAGCTGCAGGGGCGCGGAGTTCGGAACCTGCACATAGGCGTTTGCAGTAGGGGTTGATGAGAGCACTTGCTTGTTGTAAATGTTGAACGAGGCGAGGCCGTTCTGCGACCTCTTGTTTATGTTCCCCTGCGCCCAGTCCATGTATGCCGGCGCAAACTTTGAGCTGAAATAGTAGCCGTTGTGCATCGCGTTTTGCAATGCTGATATGTTGAGGAGCGCATGTCCCGGCCCGTTAAGCAGCACCGTTGTGCCATTGTATAAGTATGTCATTATGTTTGATGTGCCACTGTATACAAGATATGGCACATTGTAATTTCCGGCTGAGTTGTATGTCACAACACCCCCAAATCCGCATGATCCTGCAGCCTGGTCATTCGGCACTGCGAGTATGAAGTTCGCATTCTCGAATCTTGATGGGAATCCCGCGCATGATCCGAGAGTGTTTGCGTATATTATCGTGCCGTATATGAACTGGAATGGCGACGAGCTTCCTGAAGTGGCGTAGGTGTTGCCTATCACAACAGCGCTGGGATAGCCTCCCCCGAACTTGAGCCTGTTGTTGTCGCCGTTCTCTATGCTGTAGAGATCATAGCTGCCATTGACGGATATGCCCGAGCTTGCGACTATTGGATATGTGAATGATCCAGAGCTGGAGTTCAGCACAGCAAGCATGTAGTATGTTGCGTTTATGCTGGACTGGCCGGTCTGGTATATCTGCAAACTCCCGTTATAGAGCGAGAGCGTGAATCCTTGCTGCTTTGCCTGGGCTATTATGGTGTTGGTGTAGTTGATAAGCGTAGATCCTGCCATAAGTGAAATCTCATTAGTTCCGTATATCATGCCATTGTTCATCAGCGAACCCAATGCATAGCCCGTGCTGTTTATGGGGACAGCCTTCCTTGTGCTTTCATAGTTCGTCAGCGCAACTAGCGCGCTTGATAAGCTTGTGTGAAGGAATACTCCTGTGCTGCTGTTCAGCGCGCCTACTACCCTGTAGCTTCCTCCCGCACCGCTTCCCAGCGTATCAAGCGTCTCGTAGTTTATGTTAAGGTAAACGAATGTGACTATCTCTGCAACCATGAGTACAACGAGCACTATTACGACTAGCGTAAGCAGTATTCCCTTATTGGATCTTCTTTTTATCGCCATGTAACAACACTCACATTATATAGCCTTGATATTCCGTTCGCATTGATCGTAAGAGGGACTGATGTCCTGCTGGTCTGGTATGAATTGGAGAGCTTTAGCGGCCTGTAGTTCGAATATATGTAGCTCATGCTGCCGTACTGTATGCCTGTGTTGAAATTCCCGGAAAGGTCGCTAGGATTCCCGACAAGAGGCAGCCATAGCTTGAGGTTGTGCGTGCTGACCGGGGCAGCGAATGCGCCATTCTGGTAGAGCTGGCCTATCTGCTGCGAGCCCAGGCTTGCATTGTATATCTGGTAATCAAGCATGTTTCCCGAGAAGGCAGCCCCGGATCCGCAGTTGTTAGTGTCAGCAGAACCTATCGGATAATACATGAGCGCCGATCCTCCAGGCACGGTTCTTGCGCCAAGCACATTGCCCGCAATCATCCCGTCTATGTAGCCCTGGAATATGCTGTTGCCGTTGAATGTGACTGCGATATTGCTCCAGGCGTTTAATGGTATAGCCCCAAGGCTTGTGCATGCCTGGCTGCCCGATTCTCTTACATAGACATTGCCGTTATAGAGTTCGATAAGGCTTCCGTGCGTTCCCGTGTTTGTTGCCTTCTGCCCGAGCTCGTCGACAAGCACCCCGTTGTTTGCATTCGGATCAACCCAGAGCGAGATGCTGAACGGGTCAACAGCGTTGTTCATCCATGCATACCCGCTGGATTGTTCGATGTAGCTGTTTGATGGCGCGTTGAAAGATGCAACATGCAGGTCCGGTGCATAACTAGTGTTTATGAAGATGCCAGCATTGCTCGAATTGTATACGCTGCTCATTACATAATCCGCATAACCGCCCTGTTTGTTCAGGTACATGCCCGCAAGCATCTGCAGCATGTTGTCGCTGGATTGCGGCTTATAGGTGCCGAACACATAGAGCACATTCCCATTAGGGATGTATGCATTGCCGTAGGCGAGCGCGACGCTGCCATAGCCTTGCGGATAATTGCCCTGCAGGCTTATATTCCAGAGTAGTTTATTGAGTCCGCCGCTGTATCCTACGAATGAGCCTCCTGCAACTGCGTAGACAACGGACGGGGATGCTGATACTACGGTATTCTGCACCGTGTTCGGGACTATTGCTGATGCGATCGAGTTTCCCATGTATGTGAAACTGTAGAGGCCTACCTCCGTCTGCGCGTAGTAAGTTCCCTTGTAAGCAGAGACCCCGAGCACTCCGGATCCTAGATTCACGCTGTTCGCTATTGGGATTCCGCCAAGAGTCAATAAGTAAAGGACATTGCCGCTGCCAACCGCTACCGTATTGTATGTGCTGCTCGGTGCAGTCGTCGGAAGCGAGAGCAGCGGTGCATTCCACACACTGGAGAGCGTATTACCGTACAGCACGTAGGAATAAATGTAATTCTGATTGATCTGCGAATCCGTAGATACTATGTATTCACCATTAGTGAAGAGCGGTGCAGTCACCTGCGTGTTCAGGTTTGCGTAGGCCACCTTCGCCCCGTTCAGCGGATTAAGCAGATAGAAGCCATTGGTTGTTCCGAACACAAGATAATTGTTCTCTATCTCAAGGGGTGTTGTTATCGAATTGCCAACAGTGAAGTTCCACTGAAGCACCGAATTGTATATGTTTATGCCTCTCACGTAATTGCTCGCGTTTGCGAAGAAGAGCGTGGACTTGTAGATTGCAGGAACACCGACAACATTCGCGCCGCTTCCGGCGGGAAGGCTTGACTTGAGCACACCAGTGCTGGCATTTATCATGTAGACCTTATTTCCTGATGCTACAAAGACGAAGCCGCTGTCAAGAACTGCCGATGGTATCATGTTTGATGTTGTAGTGTACGTATAAAGAAGATATGGCGCCTGGAGTGAATATGCAGAACTGGAACTGAGCTGTGCATCATGCCCGTACTGCGGCCATGACAGCGCGGATACGTTTGCAGCTGGCGTCAGAGCCGTTATGTATGCAGAACCGGACGCAGTGCCGAGCGTGGTCTGGAGCATTCCCTGCATAAGGCCGTAAGCCTCTGATGAAGACGATGCATAAAGCCCCTGATTCGCGAGCGAGCCGTAAAGCAGTATTGATATTCCTGCTGCGGCCACGACAAGCGCGAATACTGCGTCAAGTGTGAATATGAATCCCTTGAGGTTCTTTTGTTTTTGCATCATATCAGCTTGTGGCAAGAGTCCTGTTGGTCCATAGCAGCATGCGCACGTTAACCGGCACGCCGTTCATCACCGCATTCCTGTTGTTGACATATATTGTTAGCGCACCCTTATTGAATGGGCTGCTCCCTATGCTTATGTTTATCCCGCTTCCTATCGCCGGGTTGCTTTTTATCGTTATGTAATAATCGTAGCCCACTCCAAGCACCTGCTTCGTGGCCTGGTAGTTCTGGTTTGACATCGACATCAGCGCATACACCTTTGCGGGAGATAGCACCGCCCCGCTCTGGTTCTCAGCCAATCCTGCATACACGCCGCTCCATGTGAGCGAGTTCGAGGTATTGACCGTTCCCTGCCAATAGCTAGGCACGCCAGGAGAGAGTATGCTCTGCGAAAGGCTCTGCAGCTGCTGCTGCATTATGCCAGCCCCGTTCGAATATCCAAGCGCAAGCTGGCTGCTTATGCTGTACCATGTGAATGCGAGTATTGTTATCGCGAAGCTGAATATTATCACTGCGAAGATGACGTCAAAGCTCCAGAATTGTCCACGCATTGTTTTCATAGTCTAACCAAATGAAGCATTTAACCTGTTTTGAATTGGAAGCCCCTGCGCATATAACTGCATTATCTGCTGCGGCGTAAGCATAGTGTTGTACAGTTGCACGTCCGCCATGCTGCCCCTGAATTGTTTTAAGCCTAACGAAGTCTCGCCGATCATTAGCGGATCCGACGATGAGGAAAGGGATCCTGCCTCCTGCACCACCTTGTCAAGCTGGCCATTCACGTAAATTCGCATGTAGTACCCATCGTAGGTGTACCCTACATAACTCCATTCGTTGGTTCCGATCGCACTGCTGGATGTGGAGCAGTTTGCGTATGCGCCGACGTGGCTGCACGCCATCACCAGGAATGATGATCCGCTCTGCTGCAACCCGAGCTGGTAGTCGTCCACAGTAGCGCCAAACTTTGATATGACTGTCGGCAACGTTTGCGGCACATTCGACGGATCGACCCATGCAAATACTGAGAGCTGGTTGCCCGATATGCTGTCCACCTGCCCAAGCATGCCATTGCTTGTTGGAAGACCGTTGAAATATGCAAAGTCCTCACCCATGCCCGTGTAGTTGCCGTTCTGAAATATCACATTGTATTGCATCGAGCCGGTATTATTGTTGAAGGAATAATCGTTAGGATTCCCTGCAAGCGGCCACCAGGAGACAAGTCCCGTGTCTCCGAGCGGCGTCGACGCAGGTCCCTGCGCGTATAACGCGCCGACTTGGTTCTGCGTCAGGTAAGCAGAATACAACTGAAGATTAGTGATCATGCCGTTGAATGTGTCAAGCCCGCTGGTCTGCCATGCATCATCGCCTATGTACATTGGCTGGGGCTGCACCAGCCCAAGTTGCTTCGGAAGCACATTGGATGCGAAGAGCGTCCGATTGAGGTATATGTTTGCCAATCCGGTGCTGCCATTGTACTGCGCGGTTATCATCTCCCAGCTGTTTGCCGGGAAGGAATTTGCAGATGTGGGGAATGAGACGAAGCTTCCGTTGACATAAAGGGCAGCCGTGCCGGCACAGCGCGCACAATATCCGAGAAGCTGGAAGCCGGCTCCGGGATCCAACCAATCGCCGATTATGCCCTGGCTGTGTGACGATGTTGGCCCTTTGTAATAAATCCAGCCTACAACCGTGAATGTGGAATTGATTCCTATGCTAAGAAGCGACTGCGCGGAATTAATTGTTATGAATCCATCCTGCGTATTGCTGCCTGTTACACTTCCAAGGTCACCTGGGAAACTCGCGGCTGCGAAATTTGTAAGGTTGGTGGATTTCCACGCAACTCCGTTCGCACCACCGTTATTGTACCTTCCGGAAAGGTCGTAGAGCACATTGCCATAGCCCGTATCAAGAGGCCACCATCCTATTAGATTGCCCTGTGTGCTGCTGTTGCCGTTGAAGAAGTCGACCGCCACATTCGCGCTTCCCGAAGCCCCGTTGCTTGATAAGAATACTTGGGATAATGAGCCGCTATTTGTGTAGTTGACATCAGAATGGCCGTAGGTCCCTATGGAACCAGCACTTGCAACGTATCCGGCGAGTGGAGCAACAAGTGAATTAGAGGCTGGGATGAGGAGCGAATCCAACTGGGTGGTGCTCTGGTAGGCGATGTTGTTTGGCGTTCCCTGGTTTGAGCCGCCTCCGTAATCGCGTGTGTTGCCATTGAGTGGCCAATAGCCAATAACATTATACCCTAGGGGCGCTCCTCCTATGCCTTCCTGATAAAGCGTATTCACCGCATTGGCCGAGAGGGCCGTATTGTACAATTGAAGATCCTCTATCAGTCCATTGAATGGATTTATGTTCGGGATTGTCTGCTCACCTGCACCTATCTGGGCATGTCCTGTGGTGGGGTTGAGGCTTAATGTCCTTGAGGTGCCGGTCTGGAAGACACCATTTACGTAAATGCTTAGCGTAGAGCCTGTCCAGGTGCATGTGACATAATACCAGTTGCCCGGCTGCGCAATTATGCTGCTTGCGCGGGGATCAACAGAACCGTCCGATAACTTCACAAAGCACTCTATCCTGTTCTCAGCTCCGGAGTCGCCGCTGAGGCGCAGGAACACCTGATTGTTGTTGAATATCTCCTGATAATTGTGTGCCGTTGTGGGGTTTGCCGTATCTAACCATGCGCTTACTGTAAGTGAATTCGTCCATGTTGGCTCTGTTGTCAGGTTTACGTAGCTGTTCTGTCCATTGAACTGTGCGGCCTTCACATTAGCTTGCTGTGTGGTGAGCATGCCCTGCGCAAGGTTAGTTGTGGAAATCGGCTGCTTGTCTATGTATATTATCCCTTTTGAGTTGTATATCGAGATGCTGCCCGTATATGTCTGCAGTTGGTATACTGAGATGCCGTTTGCGCTCTGGACGAGTGTGCCGTTTATCACAAAGCTCTTTGCGCTGCTGAATGCGTATGCCGTTATCGGCTGCAGCCCCGATTTAGTGCCTAGTATTACCACTCCCGTGCTGGATATCGAGATATTGTAGGTGTGGGTCGCGAATCCCCCAAGAAGCGGCAGCGTGACCGAATATCCGCTTCCGGAGCTTACAGCCTGGTTGATGTATGTGGCTATCGCCTGGGCCTGCGACTGCAGTATCGAGTATTGCTGCTGCACCAGGGATTCCGCCCTCTGCGTAGCTATCAGCGTGAAGAGTATTATGAAAATGATTAGCACAAATGAGTAGACGATGAGGAACTCAAGCGATATCTGCGCCTTTCTCTTTTCGCAAGGAAGGTCCACCATCGAATCAACCTATAAGCTCAGGGAATAAATAAATACCATTCTCTATGCCTTCCATACTAAATCCGGGCGAGGCATATACACGCATCGCGGCGAAATGTCTATTAATAATAAAAAAGAAATATATTCATGGACGTATCCTCACTGAAGGGAAGGCTGCCAAAGGAGATAATAGAGTCGGTGAATGCAAGAGGCATAAAGGAATTCACTCCTCCGCAGGAAGATGCGATAGCCAAGGGCCTTCTGGAAGGGAGGAACCTTGTGATAGCAAGCCCGACAGCAAGCGGCAAGACGCTTGTCGCGGAGATGGGGTGCGTCAATTCGATACTCTCAAGCGGAAAGAGGGCGATCTACATCGCGCCCATGCGCGCGCTTGCCTCGGAGAAATTCTCGGAGTTCAAGGAGACCTACCCATACATAACATCAGCCATATCCATAGGCGACCTAGATTCAAATGACCTCTGGCTGAAGAACTACAGCATGCTCTTCTTCTCGACAGAGAAGTTCGACAGCTTGCTAAGGCACGGGATAGACTGGGTGCAGAGCATAGGCTGCATAATATTCGACGAAGTTCACATGCTTGGCGACATGTCAAGGGGGCCTACGCTCGAGCTCCTCATAACAAAGCTTTCCACAATGTGCGATGCGCAGATGATAGCGCTCAGCGCCACGATAGGCAATGCGGAAGAGATAGCAAAATGGATGAAGGCCGAGCTGGTGAGGAGCGATTACAGACCCGTAAAGCTTGCGAAAGGGGTCCTCCACCAATCTAGCGTATACTACATGGCAGAGAAAGGGTGGCCTAAGCCGCAGGAGCTTCTAGGGACAAGCGAGATGCCCGAGATAAGGCTGGTTGAGGACACGCTTATGCAGGGAAAGCAGGCGCTCATATTCTATTCCACAAAAAGGAATGCCGAAGCAGGGGCTGCAAGGATAGCTGCGCATGTAGCTAGCAAGCTATCACGGGAGGACATTGCAGAATTGCAGTCCATAGGCGCAAATGTTCTCAATGTACTAAGCAGGCCGACAGACCAGTGCGCGAAGCTGGCCAGCCTTGTCGAGAAAGGCGTATCCTTCCACCATTCAGGGCTCATGAACCAGCAGAGGGCCCTCATAGAGGGCGCATTCAGGAACGGAAAAATAAAGGCAATATGCTCTACAACCACTTTGGGCTTCGGCATAAACATGCCGGCTCACACAGTGCTGGTAAGGGATTCATCACGCTTTGAGGGCGGCTACAATGAACGGCTAAGCGTAAACGAGATAACGCAGCTATTCGGGCGCGCAGGCCGCCCAAAATACGATACGGAAGGGAGAGCACTAATCATGGCAACATCCACAGCAAAGGCTAGAGAGCTCTATGATTACATAAAGGAAAAACCGGAGTCGATAGATTCCGCATTGGGGGTGGCGCCTGTGCTAAGGACGCATATACTTGCATTCATATCAGAGAACTTCCTCAACAATGAAAAGGCATTGCAGAAATTCATGTCAAAGAGCTTCTACAGCTTCCAGTATGGGAATGAGCGCCACATAAACAATCTCATAAGAGAGGTTCTGGAGGAGCTTGCAGAATGGGAATTCATAGAGGACAACAACAACGAGTACAACGCGACAAGATTGGGGAAGCGTGTCAGCGAGCTTTACATAGACCCTCTTTCCGCAAAGTGGATGGTGGACTCGCTAAACAGCGGCAGGCTTGACATGCTCGGCATACTCTACACGATATCAAACACGCTGGAGATGAGACCCTATCTTTCCGCAACAAAGGAGGCGGAGGAAGCTTATGCAGCATATCTCTACATGGGCAAGGGGAGCAAGGCCTTCAAGAATTACGACAAGTACGAGTATTATGATCCGGTAAGGGCATTCAGCACAGCGCTTATGCTGCGCGACTGGATGAATGAGCAGAGGGAATTCGAGCTTGTGAGGAAGTATGGATCCACACCAGGCGTGATATACACAAAGCTTCAGAATGCGGACTGGCTGATCTACGCAGCCGCGGAGCTGGCAAGGATAACCAAGATGCCACGGCAGGACCTAATCCAGGCGAGAGTGAGGCTGCGTTACGGAATAAAGGAAGAGCTGCTAGATCTTGTAAGGCTGGAACAGATAGGAAGGGTAAGGGCAAGGCAGCTATTCGGTGCAGGGATAGAAAAGGTTTCCGAAATACCAAAACACAGGGACAAGGTAAAGGAGATATTGGGCCCTGAGATAGCGGACAAGGTCTTCAAGCAGATAGAAGATTAACCCACAGTTCCGCTAAAATGTTAGATTTTTATACTGTTCATGGCATCATAACTATCACTCCTTACGGTGAAATAATGTATATATCAGAGCACACTATCAAAAAAATACTAAAAGAGGCAGGAGCAGGGCGCATAAGATCGGACGCAAGCGCCGAGATGCAGAAGCATATCAACAGGATGGCCTTCAGCATTGCTGAGAAGGCTGTCCAGCTCTCAAAGCATGCGAAGCGCAAGACCGTCGACATAAGCGACATCAAGCTTGCCTGCAGCTAACCAAGAAACCAGGGAATCCAGCCTTATATCAGGATTGCCGTCATTGTTGGAACTAGCGAAATTCCAAAGAACTTCAGTATGACAAATGTCCCAACCGCTGGCAGGCCGAATAACGCCGTAGGTATGAGCGTGTAAAGCGTTATCGGTATCTGGAAGCTGAAGAAGTAATTGAGTGCGAATATCGCTATGAGTCCCAGTATGCTGTTTGCGATAATGCCGAAAAGAAGCTTCATGAGCCCCTTCCCGAGCTTGAATATCACAAAAATTACTACCGCTATCAGTGCTATCAGTATTATTTCCCCAATGAGCGTGTTCGTCGCCGCAGGGATTATTAGTGCTACCATGACTAGCTAATATCATGCAATTAATAAAAACCCTACTAATCTTAAAGGATTAGTTTTTGCCAATACTGATTAGAAATTTGCACCAAGGCTGATTGTAAAACCCTTGGACTGGACATTTATGATTGGCGTAAAGTTTGCCAAATGCCCGAACCTGTAGCCGAATCCCACACCATAATAAGTGTTTGAGTTCGGCGCTATTGCACTGGTGTTCCTTGTAAGATTCTGGGTAAGGATGTAGCCGCTGCCTCCTGAGGTACGAATCATAAACGCATTGTCTACGAAATTGGTCACTTCTTTTCCGCGTTCAGGATTTGCAGTGAAATTGAGTCTGAACACATCCGCATATTTGGCCTTCGGATCCACGAAGAAGGATGCCGGGAACAGGACCGTGTTGTCCGAGTCAACAACAGATCTTCTCCGTTAAGATGTACTGCTCCTTTAAGAAACCGACCATTGCATAGGCTGGCAATTCTTTGTTTCCAAACGCAAGTAAATTCTTGGAGGTAAACGTTTTAGTGTTCGGATCATATGAGGCAAAGAACCGGTCCAGTTTTGCGAGGGAAAGGAATCCGCTGTAGACAGGCTTTGCCCCTTCCTTGTAATCTGCCAACACTGCAAGCAGGCATCCCGGGTTATCGAGCAAATAGCCAAGCCTGTAGTTGTTTGTATTCTGTCGGTTTCCATACATCACGACTATGCTGCTCTCGCCAAATTTTATCTGCTGTCCAACCCCAAAATCGGCATAATTCCGTCCATCTACACTAAAGCTTGATACATCTCCAAGTAGAGTGAATGTTTTGTTTATGTATGTTTCGGTATCGAAGCCATATGATACATCAAAGTTACCAAGCGCATTCCTGTCATCGCGTATGGTCATGCGAAAAAGGTTCCTACCATCCACATACTTGAATCCGAAATCCGCGGAGTTCGAAAACAGGTTCTGGTCGTAGGCCTGTCCGCCGACTATCCATAGATTTTTGTTGTTTCCAAGATCTTAGATAAGTCTCGGACAGTGTGGTGCTGGTATCGTCCTTTCCCAGATTTGTCATGTTGAGACCGATGCCTGAAACCTTGGTGCTGCTTGCCGTTTCGGTCTGTGCCTGCTGTATTTGATCCTGCGGCAGCGATTGTGAACGCAAAAGTGCACGCGGCGCAAAAAGCGATGCACCGACCAGAATAGCCACTTGGGTTGCCCTTTTCAGCTTGTTCATCTTATCACTTCCTACAAATTATATTGCTGTTATCCCTGATATAAATATCTTCCCACTGCTTTAGTACCACGTTATCACAGGATAAGATATACAGCTCCAATTATATATTATATCTTAATGCAAAATGCAAGAAAACCGAAATATATATTAATTATTTAGGATAATTAATAAAACATGGGACTATATTGGCTTGACAAAAAGGACAAGCGTCTACTTTCCCTTCTCTACCTCAATTCAAGGGCCAGCTTTACTGAGCTAGGGAAACGGCTCAAGCTGAGCAGCAGCACAGTTGAGCGGAGAATGCAGCAGCTAACCGATGCGGGGGTCATATCATTGCTGTTTGCTGATGTTAACATGGCAAAGCTCGGATTCAAGAACTACAGAATATACCTGAAATTCGATGTATTCGACAGCAAAACCGAACGTGACGTTCTTAAGATGTTCGAATCATATCCAAGAACTGCATGGGGCACGATATGCGAGGGCAGCTATGATGTTCTCTGGCGGATTATCGCGAAGGACGAGCTTGAGGTGGAACAGGCAGTAAACCTTGCCATGGCAAAGTTCGGGAATAACATAATCGAGAAAACAGTAATCACGACGACCTATCAGACATACTTATCGTGGAACAAGATCCTTGGCGGCGAACGACATCCGGAGCTGCCATTTGAGTGGGTCTCGTCAGCTACGAAGATAGACGGAACCGGCATGAAGATACTTGCCGCCCTTTATGGTGACGCAAGGGCAACAACAGTGGACATCGCAAAACTTGTTGGGCTTACTCCTGACGCAGTCTCCTATAGGATAAAAGGGCTTGCAAAGGATGGATTCATACTAGGCTATACCTCCTGGTATGATGCCAAGAGCCTTGGCTTCGAGTACTATAAAATATTCATAAATTTTCGAAGCATGACAAAAGAGAAGGAGAAGAAGTTCCTTGCCTTTTGTCTCCAGCATAACAATGTGGTTTTCCTGAATAAATGCATAGGAAGCTGGGATATAGAGATTGACATAAATGTCGAGAACACCCCAGAACTTCACAAGTTTATGCTTGAACTGAAGACCAACTTCGGCCATATCATCGGGAATCATGGTTACGTCTCTGCCATAGAAGAAAGAATGCTTAACCCGCTTAAAGAATACATAACTTCTGGATCGGGAAAACATTCACGAGCTACATGAATTTCGAGAGGTTGAACTGCTTGACTGGCAGAGCCTGTTCCGCCTCACCACCGAAGACATTGCTTATCTCCTCCTTTATCAGAAGAAGCCTCTGCTTTAGGTATGGTTCAAGGTTGTACCTGTTGGCAAGGTCTATTGCCATCGTAAGATACTTCTCTATGCTTCCCTTTGATATGGTGAGCACTATCTTGCCTTTACATCTCGTGCATATCCCGACCAGCGGAACTCTTCTGTACTTCGCATTGCATGCTACGCACCTGAAACTTTGCTTCGAGAATGAATGCATGTTCCCTATAAGGTCTGGAATAAAGTGGCTGAGTATGAGCTTTCTTGCGGTGTCCTGCCTGTCCACGCTGTAAAGCATGTCCATGAGCCTGAACTGCGCCTCTATCTTCTCCTTCATGCTGTTGAGTTTAGTGTACATGCTCTTCTGCGGAGCGTTTGTTATTGAGGTCACTCCACTAAGATGTGTGAACATCAGATCCCTGTACTCCCCCTTCTTTGCGGACAATCTGCTTTTTACCGTCTCGACAGCAACTTCCGACGGCGGCAGATACTGGAAGCTCTTGTCGTAAAACTCCAGCCCGAATTTTCTTGTCACTTCCATCTCGTGGACCTCGTCATCTACCTCTCCAGGCTCTACTCTTATTGTCAGTATGAGCGGCGCATCCATGGTTCCACCTATCGTTGTTGGGAGATAGCTTCTTGAGAAGTTTATCAGCGCATCAAGCAGCATCATTGTTGTATCTTCATCACCATCGCAGTTCCTTCTCCTTGCCGATATGACATACGGATGAGCGAATCCCACGTGCGCGTCTGTGAATCCAGCTATCCTGCACAGAACACCAGCTGATGTGTGTGGCGAAAGTGTTATCACATAGTGTCCTACCAGTTCGTCAATGCTTGTTATGTTGTAGAATGGTTCTAGATGATAAAATCCGACCAGAAGCTGATCTATGAATTTTGCGACGTTTAGGAAGTGCTCCGCACCCTTCCTGTTGAGCATCACGTCCTGATGGCGAAGCTCAAGAAGCTGGTCCTCATTCTCGAAAGGCTCCCCAAGATAATCCCTATCGTATCCCAGAGCCTTCAACCTCTCAACGCTTACCTGTGACTCTTTCGGGTAGAAATGGGTCATCGGCATGTCCGTCGCATCGAATCTGGATGTGCCGTCCTTGAATATGTGCACATTATTGTTTGCTCTCAGTATTCCTTTCTCTATGGGCTCGCATACCTTGTCGCGGCTGAAGAGCCCCTTCACTCCCTTTATGTTCTTGTTGAGCGGCTGGTCGCCCAGGCTTTTCAGCGCCTCTTCCACTATCGCATTTATGTTTATGATGCGCTGCTCCTTTGCGGATATCCTGCCTCCGCAGTTCTTGCATTTGTCGCCGCTAGAAAGCATTCCGCAGCTGCCGCACTTCGATTCAAGCCTTGCATGGCATTTGTGCCTGCCGCAGTACGGGAAGCATATTATCTCCTTTCCGACCGAACATTTGTACCTTGCGACCTCAACGCTTATTCCTGCACCTCCGAACTTCCTTTTCTCACCGTTATAAGCCTTGTAGAGGCTTCTTTCCTTTCCTCCAGCTTCTCCTACAGGAAATATCAGATTCGGAGATGGCTTCATCAGCCTCTCCTTTGCCTTTTCCGGACGGCCTATTCTTCCGCCTATCCTTGTTGAGCGTTTCATTATCTTGAAGGGCGCAATCGAATTTATTGCCTCCAGCACTCCGAGGGTTTGGTCGAATTCCTTCGCATTTCTTGTGTTTAGCGCAAAGTTCTCATCGACGAAACCCAGGCTTGCAAGAAGGCTCTGTGCACCATCTCCCTTTATTATTATCGCGGATTCTGTCTCTCTGTGCGGAATGCATAGCCGCTCTGCCAATTCCATTATTGATATATCATTGCATATCTTCGGGAGCGTTACCGACTCGACATCGAACACGCTTGCGCCACGTTTCTCTATGGCAGATGTTGGTATGGCGATGCGCAACCCGACAAGCTCTGCCATGCTCATATCCGAATAATCATATGTGTAGAGTGGATGCATCGGCACACTGTTCTCCGACGATATTCTTACCGCCTCCTTGAATGTTGGCCTTGCTGGGATCTCGGTGGTATAGCCTGACGCGATTAGCTGTTCACCCCAATATTCTTCAACATAGCTCGTCGGTTGCATCGGCGTGTTCGATTTCTTGAAATCCCCGTATGTAACAAGTATGTCGCCTACCGCTATTATCTTCTTTACTCTCGGCTTCAGCTCCCTCGCAAGCTCCGCGTTGTTGATCCTCAATGCCTCCCCATCGTCAAGCTTCACGAACGGGCCCTCTATCGTATCAACCGGTGCGGCAACACAGCCCTTACCAGGCTTCTCTATCCTGAGCTGCGTTCCTGTCGCTATGAAATCATCAAGTATTATCATCGTAGCCGGGCTGAAGCCCTTTGCCGCGATCCCCGTGAGCCTGGATCTTCCATATCTTAGCCTGAAGCTGCCGTTCCTTCCCGGATATGATAGCACCGGCCTTCCAGCAACAAGCTCCTGAAGGAATACCGCAGTGTTCCCTGGCTTTGCATCCTCTTTCGGCCCGGAGCTCTTATCCACCTTTATTATGTTGTTCAGCCAGCTCCAGTCAAGCCCTGCAGCCTTCGTGTACTTCAGCACGCTCTTCGCCTTCTGCGCGACGCCCTCGCATACTACAAGCCCTATGCCTCCGCGCACCTTGTTGGTCATGAGCTGCTCCTTTCCATTTCCGTCAAGCCTCTTAAGATTCCTGTGTATGTTAAGCTCAAGCTTCTCGCTCGGTATCCCGTCAACGCACACGCTGCAATTCTCAAGTATGACGCGCATGTCGCTTTCAGGGGGGTAATACTGAAGCCTGGCTATCCTTGAATGATATATCTGTATTTCCTCAAGATAGCGCTCCACTTCCGTTTGCTGCGCCTTGTAGGCTCCGATGCCCAGCAGCTTTCTCCCATAATCCGCAAGCGCAACTGACATTGCCGCACCGGTTCCGCCAGCGCCTCTTATCGGCCCAGCATAGAGCAATGATATGTAATCAGATCCGTCAGGGTTTTTGTGGAACTCGACGCCCTGTATTCCTTCTGTAGGCGCCACAACTATTCCCTCAGTTAATATTGCAAGTCCTATCCGCACCGCGAGCAGGAGCTTCTCCTCCCTAGGCTTCGCACTGAAAGTATCGCCTGTGCATATCTCCCTTACCATCTCGAATGCCAATTCCTGCCTGCTTCTTGTCTCCGCACGCGCCTTTATCATCTCAGTTATCCCATCTATCCCTATTATTCCGCCTACTCTTGATGCCAGGTCCGGGCAGGCTTTATCTCAACGAACCGCTTGGGGTCGTATCCAGTTCTCTCGCCTTTGTCGCGACAAGGTTTGTGCGCTCGAAATCCTTCCTCAATGCCTCAAAATATTCATCGGTGTCCATCATTCAGGCCTCTCGAAGTTTATCGTTGTGAACCTGCTGCTCTTGGTCTCGTATATCGGCACGACGCATGGCGTTGGCACGTGCCCCAGCGAGAGCTGATAGTCTGTTGTCGACTGCCATGTGCCGCTGTTGAGTATGTCAACTCCATGATAGTTTGCCATCCCGTTCTTGTGGACATGCCCCATGTGTAGTATGTCCGGAACTTTATCTATGACCATGTTGTCGTTCTTGCTGGGCACTATCATGTTCCCGCCATAGATTGGCGATAGGTGCCTTCTCTTCAATATCTCTATCATCGCCTTCTCCGGTTTTGCATAGCTTGTGCCTGGTATTGAATTTATTATAGAATCAAGCGATGTTCCGTGATAGACCAGTATCTCGGTTCCGTGAAGCGTCAGGAAACTGGGGTTCGGTATTATGTGAACATTGTCCGATTTGAAATCTCCTACGAGCTCATTGCTGAGTTGCGGCTGCGGCTCAGCGCGCTGCACCGCATCGTGGTTGCCCGGTATTACGAATACCTGTATGTAATCCGGTATCATGCTTATGTAGTTGAAGAATATCCTGTACTGGGCGTATATGTCGAGAACCGTAAGGCTCCTGTCCTGGTTCGGGTACACGCCTATGCCGTCGACAACATCCCCCCCCACAACAAGATACTTCACCTTGCTCGCAAGGTCCTCGCGCTTCTCGTAGTTTCCGTTAAGCCACTTTATGAAATTGGAGAAATTTTTCTCCATGAAGAATTTGCTCCCGATATGGATATCCGATATGAACGCTATGGCAACATCCTCCTCGCTCTGCTTCCTGTCGTTTATCGGTATGTCCGGCCAGATCAGTTCCGCTGCTATTATGAACGGCCCTGATATCTTCCCGCTCACGGCTATGACCTCGTCCTCGACAAGGTGCCTTGCCTTCTCGAAGAGCTCCTGCGACTGCTTCGATGTGCCGTTCATGAACATTATCTTAGCCTCGTCGGTTTCATCCTCAATCACCACCATTATGTTCCCGTTCTTTGTGGTTATCTTGTTGGATATCATGCCAAGCGCCGTTATCTCGCGGCCGTTCGAGTATGATTTTATCCCCTCAAGCGTCGCAACCATCCCGTTCAGTGCGTTGCGGTGCTGTGTTATTATTTTCCTGAGCCGCTCGATCCTGCTCCTGAAATAGGAGACAAATCCGTCGACAGTGCCGTTCGTGTATTCCGTAGTCTTGTTTGTTATGCTGTAATGCGCGTCAACCTCCGATGCGTAGGCCTTGAAATCGCTCTTCTGTATTATCTCGATAGGTTTGGGGGATTTTTCCAGCTTTATCTCCTCTACCATGTTAGCTATGTCGATGCGGTTTATGATGCTGAAGCTGGAATCCGATGCCATCCTTTCCAGCACTCTTGAAGCTATCGCATCTATGTCTGTATTAGAGAGGTCACCCTCCACAACGTCGGCAGCAACCAGAACACCGAATTTCGATAATTTCTTTACAAGTTCTTTTACTGCATTTTCACCAGCCATATCAACTACTGGTCTTTATCGACTCTAGCATGCTGAGTATGCTCCAGACCGCAGTTCGCGCCTGCGATGGAAGGTTTATATCGTTGCTTATGGAATCCATGCTGTATATGGCGGATGACACACGAACAACGTAGTCGCCCTCGCCGCCAAGATGGTCCTTAGCATCCTTGACCGCGCTCTTAACGTTCTTAGGCACACTGGTATCGTTCAACACCATGTCTATCTGACGCTTTATCTGGTCTATAAGTTCAGCTACCTCCTCGTCGTTCATTTTTACACCCACAGAAATTAGACTTTAATACTATTGATTATCAACGTATTTATTCCTATCTGAATTCACTGCGTCATTATGCGTGTGCTATACTGGTATCGCGCCTATGAAGTGGCCGATGAGGTAACCCGCAAAGCCGGCCGCAAGACCTATTATTGCAAGCTGCAGTCCGCTCTTCCACACCGATCCGACTGTCGTCTTCGCCTCATAGACTCCTATCAGGAATAGTAGTGCTCCGCTTACTATTACAGAGGCAACAACCCCATAACCTATGTGGCCTATGAAGAATAAGAATGGGATAAGCGGTATCGCTGAGCCGAATACGGTCGACAATCCGACAACAACGAAGCTGCGCCACGCCTCTGATTTGTCTATTGGCGCAAGCTTCTTCTGGTATGACATAACAAACTCAAGCGCTGCCTTGGGATTGGATGATATGTGATCTGTCATGGACTTGAGCTGCTTCCCTTTGTAGTTCCACAGTTTGAGAACCTCTCTTATCTGGTCCTTCTCCTTTGGGAGCTTTCTGCTTATTCTCTGCTCCTCTGACCGAAGTTCCTTTGTATAATATCTGGCTCTTGCAACAGTTGAGGTGTATGCTACGGCCCCCATAGATATTGATTCAGCGCCAAGTGCTGCCAGTGCGGCGATTATTATTATGCGTATGTCGCTTGTGGCCGCGCTCACTCCCAATATTATTCCAAGCACATTAACCAGTCCGTCCTGCGAACCGAGTATAAAATTGGAGAGAAGCGTTGGTGGCAGTGCCTCATTCTTGAATTTGTATTTGTTAAAGCCAAGCAACTTGCAACACCTATAATTCCCTTCTAAAAGCACTTACGAATAATCTACTCACTGCGCATTAACTTAAATGTTGACATTTCCTCACTAGGCTCGGTTCCCCATGCCCTCTTTTCTATAATCTGTTGTTATCCCATTCGTTATGCGCGCTATTACAAGGCAGGACACATACGAAAGCAGGAATACTGTTATCATGACAACCACAATACCAAGTATCTCTATGCCCATCTGGCCCAATGCGGCCATCCCACCTCCGAACAGAAGCCCATTTGGCAGGCTTGTTTCAGCAGCGGCCGCAAAGCTGCCCTGCGCGAATACCGCTATCATAAGAACGCCGAAAAGTCCGCCCACAAGGTGGCCTGAAAGAAGGCCGACCGGATCTGAGAACCACTTCATATCCGCGAACCATTTGCTAGAGTAAGTGAAGATAAGCCCTCCAAGAAGGCCGAGTATTGCCGCACTAGCAGGGCTTACAAAGCCCGCAAGCGGAGTTATGACTATCAGTCCCATGAGTATGCCGTTGGTGGCAGTTAATATGTCTGGCCTCTTCTTGTTTACTGCATAGCTGAAGAACATCACTGAGAACATCGCGGTAGCCGCTGAAAGGAATGTGGTGACAACTACAGTCATCGCGCCGCTGTTGAATGCAAGCACGCTTCCCGGATTGAACCCAAACCATCCCATCCAGAGCAACAGTATCGCAAGCGCAAGCCAAGTGCTGTTTATTTTTGTCGTGATCTGCGGGCTTTTCTTGTAACCCTTCCTTTTTTCCTCATTCCATATCTGGAGGAGTATAGCCAGGCCTGCCGCACCAGCTGCTCCATGCACTACAAGCCCGCCAGCAAAGTCCCTCATGCCCATGCTGTAGAGCCAGCCGGTCGGATTCCATATCCATGCTGCCGGGAGCGTCCAGATTATTATGAAATATACGATTGCGAATAACACAAATGAGCTAAGCTTCATCTTTTTTAGCACCACCACGCCAACGAGCGCAAGCGTAACGGATGCGAATGCCGCTTCGAACAGGAAGTAGGTGCCGGTTGAAAGCCCGGTATTGAAGTATTGCGAGGTCATTGACCACCATGCGCCACTTAGAAGGCCGACCGAGTTGCTGGAAAAGCCGCCAAGGAAGAGCCCGTTGTAGAATGGGTTTCCGATAAGGCCGTGAAGTATCGTCGGTGCGAATGCAATGTTGAAGCCTATGAACGCCATCACGAATATCGCTGCGCCTGTTATGAGTATGGTCTTGAATAGGCCTCGTGAGAAGCTTTCGCCAAGCTCACCGACCTCAAGCAGCCCAACAGCTATTGTCATTATGAACACGAGGAGCGCGGCGATTATTACCCAGAGATTGTTTATAAGTGATATCGGATCCACTTTCCCACCAGCGTTAAACAATGCAATAGGAGCAAATAAAAACACATGCGTATCCACTTAGGCATTATTGCCGAACCGGAATGAAACCTATAAATAGATGTTTTGCAATTAAACTTAATTCAAGTCAGTGTGGGGAGTTTTTGGACAAGAACAAGTATATATTAGTGATAGCAGTTGTAGTTGCCTTAGTTGTCGGCTTCGGAGTTGGGGTATTTGCAGCACCGCATATCTTCTCCGCGATGCATCCTGGAGGCTTCACAGGTGGGAGCACGAAAACCGGAAGCTCCGCCCAGGTAGTCGGCACCCTTTTCAGCAGCTTCCAGTTCGAGCAGTATGCCTATCAGCTTTCAGGCAATGCGACGCTCTCAGCCTCAGGCAAGATAGCAACAGGGGATTTCAACATCACGACAACAGAGTTTGCCAATGGCTCAACAAAGTATTCGCTCAAGTTCGACGAGTTGGGAACAATATATAATGTCACCATAGGAAGAGGCGACAAGTTGTACTTTATAGATACCAACCTTGGCGATGACATGCACGGCTCCGACGCCTCATTCGGCGACGATGGTTATGCGGTTGTCAATTCTACTGGATATATAGTGGCCTACAAGTACCCACTTCTGAACACCTGATGTGCGTATAAATGAAATTTTTGGGCCACACCGTAGCCAGAATGTACATCACCGCAATAATATTGCTGCTTCTGGTTGGTGGCGCATCCGCCTACCTGTTGGGTCAATTCCCATACTCGCTTGTTTTTGCAGTATTCGCATGCGCTGCAATAGAGCTAGTGATAAAGAAATATTACCATAGGCAGAAGCTCAAGATACCGTTCTCAGGAATAATAACCGGATTGATAATAGGCTGCGTGGCGCCAATCAACGTTCCACTAATACCTATATTCGCGGCATGCGCCGTGGCTGTGCTCTCAAAGTTCTTCATAAAATCAAAGGGCAGCAACATATTCAATCCCGCAGCGCTGGGCCTTCTTGCACTTGGCATTCTTTCCATAGGGAGCTCCTGGTGGGCAACCACAAGCATAAACCTATACGGCGTTGCGATCTCTGTCTCTATAATATTGATAATTGCGGCTTATGAATCCAGAAGGTTAGTACTTGCGTTTGCCTTTGTGCTTGCAAGTGTGGTCTTGAGCATCATCGCAAGCCTCCCAATAACATCAGGCAGCGTTGCAATCGCGTTCATCAGCGTCAATTACTTCTTTGCCTTCCTAATGCTGACTGAACCAAGGACCTCACCTCCAAAATACTTTGCGCAGGTGGTGTATGGAATCTACGTTGCTGTCATCTACGTCATACTTCTGCTTGTCCTGCCGCCAAGCCTGTACATCAGCGCACTGATAATCTTCGCAGCGTTGCTTATAGGCAATCTTACCTATGCGCTCTTCAAGAAATTCGGGGGAACAAAAAGGCCTGGCCAGCCTATTCTCATCTGAAGACAAAGCTGTCAATCAGCCGGCCGCCAGCCACGCCTGAGCACCTATCTTACATTTTTCAGCTCCTCTCCAAGCTTATCAATCTGCTGATTCCATCCGCTTTCAGCTCCCTTGATTGCAAATTCCGCTCTTGCATCAGCCTTTGTTACGGTAAATCGCAGGTTCATCTTTGTCCTTTTTCCTATAGCCTCAAAGTCGACCGTAACCATGCACTCTAGCAGTATATTCCTGCCAACATCCAAGGCATTCGAACTGAACACAAGCCTGCTCTGTGGCGTAACCTCATCGAAAACGCCGTTCATTGGCCATTCCTGGCCTGCAAACTGGCCAAGCTCCTTGCCAGCCAGCATTACTATATTGATCTTGCCTCCAGGCCTTGCATCCCACTCGCAAGTTGGATTAGTGACTCCCCTAGGTCCCCACCATTTCCGTATTAGCTTCTGATCCGTCCAAGCCTTCCAAACAAGTTCCCTCGGCGCATCAAACATACGCGTTATTGTAAACTCCTTTATTGGTTTTTCCATAGTCTCATCTCCTCTTAGCAACTCTCTTTTCCTCCTTTAGCACACGGTCCAGTACTTCAAAGCGTTCGTTCCAAAGCATTTCCATCCGCTTGGTCCATCTCTCCACCTCAAGCATGGAAACAGGATTGATCCGATAGATGCGCCGCTGTGCATGCCTTTCCATACGCAGTATTTTCGCATCGAGCAAAATGCGCAGGTGCTGTGAGACTGCCTGCGGCGTTATCCGAAAATTGTCGCATATCTCAGTAGCGGATAACCTGCCGTTGTTGGCGAGTATCTCTATGATCTTTCTTCTCCTTGGCTCTGCAAGAGCGTAGAACACATCCATGACTATATTATAAACTTTTAGCTTTATAAAGCTATCGCTTTAATTAATTCAATTATGCCATTCATGCCAGAACAACGATTCGGGCTAAACTATTTGGCATTCCTAGGATAAACTTTAGTGGAATGCCCATATGGAATAGGTGCCGTCTTCCTTATCAAGAACGACGTCGGGACTCGAACCTGGCGCTACGTCGTAATTTTCATTCACCTCGGCCGAACTATTGCGCTTTTGTCCATGGCCTACACCAACTAAAATAACTCTAAGCGTTCTATTCCAGCAAAATGCTTTTTATTGTTGGTAAACAGTCTGGCATTGCTGTTTATTGTTATCGCAGCTACCATAGCGTCAATTCGGGCTATCTTCTTGCCTTTTGCCTCTGCTGCTAGTTCTAAGTCAGCAGCAAGCATTGCGTCTTCTTTAGAATAGTTTAAGATTGGAAGCTGACCTATATACCCAGACGGCTTTCCATATTTTATAAGTCCGTAAAGAACCTCATGAAGATTTATCGAGGTCGTGCAAAATGTGTCACCGCTTTCCATTATCCTTTTGAAGGCAGATTCTCCAGTAACTGATTCTTTATCGTAAATTTCTATTATAATATCAGCGTCTAGAATTATCAAGCTCTCATCTCAGCTCTCTTAGCATATATTTCTGCAAGCATTTTGGATTTGTTCCTAAATTTTACACTGCCCTTAATCTTAGCCAATACTTCGGTTGGGGTTGCAGATTTTATAAGTCGTTCAAAGAGGTCACTGAAGCTTTCATCCTCCTTTTTGACATTTATTAGGTCCGCATATACACTTTCCTTTATTGTTATTGTTTTGGACATAATATGTTTATGTTTAAACATATACTTAAACCTTGCGTTCAACTGAGTTCTTATAATTTTAAGGTAAATCGTCCTTTGTGGAATCTGTAGTTATCATCTCCCCTTTCTTTATGTCTCTTACTGCAATATCACACCGATTTTTAAGGTCTTGTATGGTATTAGGATTGAAAGAATGATTTACATATCTCTCAGGTGAAGAATAAAGATAGCGTCTTCCCCTGTGATTATGAACAAAGTTCTTTTCGGTTTTTGAAAGTTCCTGGAATTCCTTTTTAGTCAAACGCCGGAGTTCATATTTTATTACTACGTCACCTTTATAGAAATGTAGATTAGAAAACACACCTTTGCCAGATAATTTTCCCCTTCCTATATATACTCTATCCATAATATCACGTTATTTAAGGCATATACGTTTCCAACTTTATCCAAGAACGACGTCGGGATTCAAACAGTTTAACCTTCGCCTTGGCCGAACTATTGCAATTTTGTCCATAGTCTCACTTTTAGTGTAAATAACACATTACATAAATTCTTTGTAAAATTCCTCTGCTGAAATTCCATATTCGTTGTCTTTTTCCAATAAACTGTGTTTTCTGGCCAGGTGTGTGGTTAAGAGGTTTATAAAAACTTCCTTTCCGCTGGACTTATTTCTAAATAAGTAATCGCCATTCTTCTTGCCACCATATATATTTTCATTACAATTATCAAATGGACAGTCTTGCTGACCCCTAGTTGAAATTATTTTAATTACTTCAAGGTTTGGGTCATTTTTAAGCTGTAACGGCCTTTTAAAGAGTTCTTCAACATCTTTCATTATTAACCCTAAAGGTGTTGTGAGGTCACCTTCACGACCCGGAACATCAAACATTTCTTCCGTATTATAACCATGCCTAATAAAAATATTCTTTCTCTCAACCATACGATTTTCTCGTGCTTGTTCAGCTTTTTTTAATAACGAATCCATCCTATTAGCCATCTTGGCAAAACTTCCACCAATTTTCCTTAATTGGGATTTGTCTTGGTCAATAACTTCCGTTAAATTTCGTCTTCCAATAAAAGAACTATTTGAAGCTTCGTTGCAGAAATGAATATCCGAATTGGCTTCGATTCTTGTTCTTGCTCTCTGCTTTAAGCTTTTTGTCCCACGAACGGATTTTTCCATAAAAATATCCCATATTACTCATATAAAAACATAGCACGTTGTTCGGTGCCTTTATCAGAGGGCAAGTCTTATTTTGTCATCAGAAAAGTAATTGAAGCGCCTTGGCCGGGATTCGGACCCGGGTTTCAACCGTGACAGGTCGAGCATTATGCTCGTAATTTAAGCCTTTCTTAGTAATTTCCATAGCTTCATCTTTTAGGAGAATCGAACCCTTCTATTAAGCAGTTTATGAAGCTTGAAATTTATATAGACATCGGGTGCGATTTTGTATAAAATTGAACCCCAGAACAACTTAGATAGAGCCAATAACTGCGTAAGCAGAACGGCTATATCGTAAAAGTTTTCTGTTATGTCTATTCTACTGGTTTTGACCACTCAAAACACCTCATGTAGAGTAAAACACCCCTTCATGTAGAGTAAATTGGCTGTGTTTTGCCCTCTTTTTCCAGTTTTGTCGTCGTAGACACCCCCATTGGTCGTGAAACGACCATTTTGTCATGATTTTGCTAAAAGCATGTGGAGTAAAGCATTAAGCCCGCTACGCCCCCGAACCGCTAAAGCGATTCGTGGTCTACCGCCACCTGCGGTGGCTGCGGGCTCTGCTTTCAAAATTACCACAATAATTTTGGTTGTTTCCCTGTTAAAAACAACACTCTAAAAGGCCACTTTTGCCCCCCCTCAAAAGTGGCTATTCTTGATGAATTCTTTAAAGAAGTCAAGGTTCCTTATGTTGCTAATGTAGTTAGCTTAAAGCTCGTTGGAGCTAGGGGAGACCCTTGCAAGCTCCGCTTGTGAAACTTGAAAAGTTTCAGGTTGACCCAAGGATAGATGAACAATTGTTCTGTTGCGGCTTCGGTCAGTCGGCTTCGCCCAAGGCTCAGACCGAGACCTCAGCGTTGCGTTCTCTACACTTATTACCGCACGGGCAGGTGGCTCGTTTCAAAAATTCCCCACGTAAAAGTGAAGGGAATTTTATGAAAACTCGCAAAAAATACACCTGCCCGAACTGCGGATGGAGTGATGGATTCAGCCATAGGCCTTTGAGCGGCAGCGAAATAAGGCAGTGCCACAAGTGGCACAGGAAACCTAAATGTTTCCTAGAATGTTTGAGCGCGTTTCTGGCGCGCTTATAGCTTCGGGGTCGACCTGCCGACCCCAAGGAGGTATTTATTAGATTGTGTAGAAAGGTAATGGATGAATATGGAGGAAATAACTCAAAAAGACCTAAATTACCTTAACAATTTCGTAGATTATATAGAATGGTGGGCATACAAACACAAAGATACTGCAAAGAAACTTGAGATAGGAAAGAAGATAACAGGATTTGTCGGGGAGGCACTAACCTTTCGGGAATTAAAGAAACACTTCAAAATTGAATGGGTATGGAAAGGCGGCGTGCAAGGTGGTTACGATATTCATGTTAAGGGATCAAAGACACCAATTAAAATTAGTGTCAAGACTACTAGTAACGCATTTCATTCGAATAAAAAAAGCGGAGATACTTATCAATGGTCTCTTAGCTGGAAAGACAAAGAGACTGCGGAGGAAGGCGGATTGTGTTATATTTTTGTAGATTTAAAAATGCTTGAAAGAAGGGCCGTTTTTTATGTTGTCCCTTCTAAAGTTATAAGAAAACATTTCAAATATAAGAGACGAGATGGGTGGAATTGGCCTAGGTATCATCCGGAATTAAAAGAGATAAATAAATATAGGAGTAACTGGTCTTTATTGAAAGAGTGAATGACGGTGAATAAATGAGTGATAACACTCTTGATGTTATAATCGAACAATTACAAAACAACGTAATAAAATTATCAAAAATTGAGGAAAAGCCTATAAGGGGCATGGAGTTACCAGAACTTCCGGGTATTTATATGTTATATTTTGAGGAGCTTTGTGTAAAAACGGTATTCTGTGTAAAAACTCTTGATTTTGTGTAAAAACTCATTTTATCAACTTACTTTAAAAGTTTAATTTCGTCTTTGCTTAAATCGTATATGTCATAAACTAAATCTTCAATATCCTTATTTAGTGCATCTATTCGGTCTTTCAATTTTCTACCTTCACTTAGTTCTGGATTGATGTTATGTGCTTTTTCTTTAAGTTCTAACATCTCTTTAGATAATGCTATCATCTTTATTTTCTTCTGACCTTCTACCAATTTTATTGGCATCGTTTCTAAGTTTCTAATATCATACCCATAGTATTCTCCAGCCATATGTGCAGACCTAAATATCAACTTGTAATATAGGTCAAAAAACTCTGAATTTAGAATACCTAAAAGGTAGAAAATATCAACCTCTGGTTTTGGTATTAGGATTGCCGCCTTTCCTACAGTAAATTTCTTTTTATCTAAAGTAGCCTTCAAATATTTATTCACACGTCCGATAACTATTTTCTCCTTTTCAAACAACTCAAGTTTATCTCTTGTGAACACATTTTTCTCTAAATATTCTCCTTGCCATTTTATTGCATATCTGTCAATGTCACCAGTTTGTATAAATTTGGCATATTTGTCTTTTGAACCGAGCTGTTCAAACTCTTCCTTATCAATTTTTCTTTTGCCATATCCAGATGCACTTGTTCCCCAAGTAAACTCTTCCACTAAGTCTTCCAAAGTCTTTGATTCTTTGGTTATTCTTTTTATCAATTCGTATCTATCTTTGTTCAGACCAGTAACGAATATCTTCTTAGTAATATTTCCAAAAGATTTCTGGTCTATTTCTGAAAACTTTATATCTTCAAATGTATTTTCTTTGTCTTTTACTACAGCAAGTTTTATTATATGGTTTCCTGTAGGGCTTTTCTTTTTCTTTAATATTATTATAACTGGATATGTTGCTGCACGCTTGAAAAGTTTTATCTCTGAAACATCTAATATTTGTTCAATCTCACAGTGTTCCAAAATGTATTCTCGTATATTATAACCAAAATCAGCCGAAAGAAACTGGCTGGAAACTATATAACCTAATCGTCCTTCATTCTTAAGCAATCTTAGTCCTTTTTCTAAGAATATAACTAACAGATTAAACTTCTCTTTTACTTTTGCTGAATAATAATTCTTTTTCAGCCAATCTGCTCCAACTATTTCTCTATAATCAACATATGGAGGATTTCCTATTACAAAATCAAAACTACCCTCTGCAAAATTGTCACGCCAAGTAAATGCCTTTTTATCAACATCGCTATCAGATATTACACTGTTACCCATTTTCAGATTTGTTCTCAGTTCTGGTAATATGTTTATTGGTTGCCCGACCATCCTCTGAACTTGCCTTGTTAATAGACTTAGATAGGTATTTAGTTCTGCAATTGCTATTGCCTTCTCATCAAAATCTATACCATAAACATTCTTTTTTAGTATTGCTAACTTATCTTTTACAGATAGTTTTTCATAATTTTTATCTAACTTTGAATAAGTCTTATCAAAGTAGTTCATAGCAGATATTAGAAATGAGCCAGAACCACAAGCAAAGTCTATCACTTTATAGGTCATAACTTTCTGTTTCTTAGCAAGAGCTACTTCTGGCATCGTTTTATTTACAATATATTCCACTACATTTTTAGGCGTATAATATATACCGTGCCTCTTTTTCTCTCCTTTCCCTCCTACTAACTTTGCTCCTTTTTGAACATATGTTAAATAGTTCTCATACATATCTCCAAGTATATCCGTATCAATAGCGGCAAAGTTATACTCTCGTTTACCTCCAACAGGTCTGGAGATTGTATTAAGTAAGTCTATTGTTTTAGAATCATCTATTGTTATTTTTTCTACTTCAGATTTTTGGGTAGGTTCTCCAAAAATGTCGCTATCATATTTTTCTCTATAATAAGCGAAAATTCTCTTTAATTTATCGTATATATCTTTTCCTTCATCACGTATGAGTTGTTCAAGTTTATTCTCTTCTAAACCTTCGGCTTCTACTTTCTTTATAAAGATTAGTCTGTTTATTATTCCTTGAGTGAGTTCTTCAATTTCAGTATCTTTATCTTTACCAATTTCAGCTTGTAGATACTTATTTATTTTACTCCTTAGTGCGTTCAAACTAAAAGTCAAGTCCTCAGTTATATCTATTTCTTCATACCATCCATTTGATTTTGCCTCCTTTTCTAATTCGCCATTCAATATACTTGTTTCATCAAAAAGCGATAATTTCTTTATTGCGTTATCAACATTACCATTAATTAAATCCAAGTTACATACAGAGATTACATCATCACGAGTAACATACCACGCCTTCAATCTTTTAAAATTTGTCAGTATCGCCCAATTGACTGCTTTGCTGTAAGCATAGTCTATTACTTGATTATCAAACTCCCCATTTTCAATAGGCACATCAAGTTTTTTAGCTTCAACAATAACTTTTGGCACTCTCGGATAAGAATAGTCCGCTCGTTTTAATCTCCCTTTAGTTTCTATAGATTTTTGTCTATCCATCTTTGCTTCTTTCCAACCAAATACTTCTCTAAGAACTCTATCTATAAATTTAGCACGAGTATCATCTTCGCTCATATGTTCTTTTCGGACATCATCATAATTTTCTTTATAGTCTTCTACTATCTCCAGTAATGCCTTTTTCATTTCAGTTTCGTTCATTTTACCAGCTTAATTATTCTTCTTTCCAGCCTTGTAAGTCTATTTCTTCATCTAATTTCTTTTGCACGAACTTAGAGAGGTTTAGGCTTCTTGCCTCAATAAAACGCTGGTGTTTAGGTAGTATGGTTATGGACTTTGCTATCGCATTTTCATCTACCACTTTTTGTGGTTTTTTTTGTTTTACCATATTATATATATCATACACATAGGTATATATATCTATCTAATCATAATATATACTATACATATAATGTAGATGATATATATGCAAGTCCAAAGACAATTACAGATAAGGAAACAAAAAGGCTATGAGATAGCCAAGCAAAGCAAGATAGTCCTTAATGGTCAGAAATGGCTCGTGCCTTCACAAAGTAGCAGTAAGAAATATGAGGTAATATTAAGGCTTGACAAATCCGTATGCACTTGCCCAGATTTCTTGGGAAGAGGCATAAAGTGTAAACATATATTCGCTGTAGAGATAAAGCTATCAAAAGAGGTAAATGCTGATGGCAGTATTACCATAACAAAGAAGATTACCTACCCTCAAAATTGGGCTTTGTATGACAAAGGACAGATAGAAGAAAAGAGCAGATTTATGGAATTGCTTAGCGATTTGGTTAATAGCGTTGAAGAACCGCAAGGGAAGGCTACAGGAAGACCACTTATTAGCATAAGGGATTTGCTATTTGCTTCTACTCTAAAGGTCTATACACAATTCAGCCTTAGAAGGTTTATGAGCGATTTGAAAGGTGCAAAAGAAAAGGGATATGTCAATTATACCCCTTGCTATGCGTCTGTAGGGCATTTTATGGAAAGGAAGAGCATAACACCGATACTGAAAGAACTCATCGGATTATCAGCATTACCGCTTAAATCCGTTGAAACTAATTTTGCAGTAGATAGCTCTGGGTTTAGGACTACCAAGTTTATGGAATACTGCAAAATAAAGCATCACACAAAAGCAGAACACGAATGGATTAAGGCTCATATCTGCTGTGGTGTAAAGACCAATATCATAACGGCAGTAGATATTGGAGATGAATGGAGCGGAGATACGAATAGGCTAATACCGCTTGTAGAAGATACTCGTAATAACGGATTCTTGATAAATGAAGTAAGTGCGGATAAGGCATACAGTTCAAGAAACAATCTGAATTACATAGATAGCATAGGTGCAACACCATACATACCATTCAGAGTTAATGCAACAGCCAAAGGACTTGGTAGCACGATTTGGAGAAAGATGTATCACTATGTTCAGTTAAACAGAGATGAGTTCTTGAAACATTATCATCTAAGAAGTAATGTAGAAAGCACTTTTGCTATGTTGAAGGCAAAGTTTAGCGATTTGTTAAGAAGCAAAAACAGAACTGCACAAGTAAATGAGTTATTGCTAAAGATTCTGTGCCATAATATTGTTATCGTAAATAATGAGGTAAGTCTATTAAATAAGTAATCTATTCTTTCAAATATTTCTTAAAGTATTTATCAAAAATATTAATTAGCTCTTCTTTCTTTAATCTTTGAGAACTACTTATTCTGCCATCTTTTGAAATAGAAAGAGTGTAAGTTTTACCATCAATCTCCATTTTTAAATTTATAGAAGTCGCTCTTGACAATTCGACATCTACGCTTTTATCAACTTGTGTTCCAAAACTGGCATTAGTTTTTTTATGTGCTAAATTTACTTTTTCCCAAACGCCCCAAATGTTTTTTATTTCTGGGATAAGTTTAAAATCTTCAAAATCAAAATAAGTATCTTTCAAAACTATATTTTTCTTTAGTTCTTCTATCCTATCAAGGAATATTTCACTATGTAATATATTTGTAAATATAAAGAGTTTTGAATCAGATTTTCTATAAATCATAGGGAATACTGCCTTACGTTGATATCCTTTATCATAATCAAATACACCATTAAAATAAAACCGAATTGGTTCAATTATTGTATTTGAATATTGACTGACCTCATAAGTTAATTTGTCTCCTCCATTCTTTGACTTTAACTCTATAGTTGTTGTAGCTCTTTTTATTGTATCTGTAGCTCCCCTATATTTGTTTATATCAGTTTGAAGAGGAACTTCTACTTTATCTTTTATATCGAATTTTTGCACATTTTTTATTAATAAGGAAGAGCCCCTGTTGTTTTCTAACATCTAATTCTATAATACTACTATAGCAACTTTTAAAAAGTTATATGATAGAACGATATGCTTCCACAAGGTCTATAAAATTAGTAGAATTGATACTCATATTATTGTTTAGGTTTAGTATTACTTTTACCTTCTTTTTATCCAATAATTCAATTCTATACTCTTTAATCTCCATACCTTTCGGCACTTTAATCTTATTTGTTGGGTGATAAGGTAATGAAACCTGTAATGATGCCGAATCAACCTTAGCTCCGCTTTCATCTTTTACTTCTTGTAATATAGCAGTTATTTCTGTTAGTCTATTAGGAACAGATTTTACTATTGTTTGAATTGGTGAATCTAAAGCTATCTGTATAGGATTTTCCTCTATTATCCTCAATTTTAATGATTCTAAATCCCCTTTCTTAGCTGTAAGAAGTGTTCTATACCCCTTTTCATCATAGCTTAATTTATATCCTCTATTCTTGAGAACTGACTCCATAGATGACTTTATTTTGTTTTTATCTCCTTTTAATTCGCATACAAAATCAAAATTACAAGGAGAATTTCTGTTTAATACTTTCTTTACAAATAAACTTACTTTGAATTGATTTTCTATAGATATTCCTATAATGGCAGAAAGTATTGTTTCTCCAATACCTATTAGGATTTCTTCCCATATCGCCATAGCTTTAGATTCAAAACTACCTTTCTTATTCTTTTGCTTTTTAAAGTGAGTTGTGTAAAAAGCCTTTAAACTGTGTAAGAAGTCGGTCATTTTAACCCCTTTTTACACAAAGCCATTTTGAGGGGAAATTGCAATATGTGGGATTTAGTAGCAATTTACATACGCGAATAATGACCCATTTAAAGGGAGATGGGATAGGGCAACAAAAGTTAGAGGAGGGGAGAAAGGGTAGAGATAAAGCTTAACCTTAAAAGCACCGACGTTCCAACTAATTCATGGTGGAACTGCACAGGAATACAAAAATATGGCTTCTAATTATCGGAATATGTATCGTAGCTATCATATTCTTTGGCGTTTGGGCAATCGCAGCGATAATAATCTTTGGTTTCATAGGAGGGACAATATACACAATTTATAGGGGTATAAGGAACAAGGTAGAAGAGGTTGGAAGAGGAGAATTTAAGATAGGAAAAAATCAGGCTGCCTATAAGAAGAGAGTGGCAAGCCATCCGGGAGCGTATGGAAGGCATCCGTTTACAGGACATAGACTGGGTGGCAGAGCAGCACACCGAAGAAGATTCTTTGGACACTAGGTTTTTGCTGTCAAAGCTGGCCTAAAGTCCATCTTCACGTCGTATTTACGACGACAAAAACGAAACATATAAATATTTCCTATACGTTATATAGGTAGGATGGAGAGTAAGAAGGACAGTTCAGTACAGAAGAGGAAAGACTAATTTTTACAGTTCAATCATAGGAAATAAGCCACACTTTAAGCGTGGCTAAAGAATAAAAAGGAAGATGCACCAACATAAGTTATGAACAAGAAGAATACACCCAATTTGACTATGGCGAAGCCATACAGAAATACCTAAGGGTAAACCCGATGGCCAATAAAAAGTATACCAATGACTTTTTCTATTCAAGGTATTTGGTCGCAGGGATGGGAGTATGGCGATATTTATGGATAGTAATAGGACTAGGAATTTTGTCGTTAATCGCAATAGGAATTACAAAATTCTGGATTATAGGCGTATTCTGGTTAGTGTATACCATATACCTAACGATTGTTCTAATTCGTTCTAACCACGCTGAACGTAAAGGAGCGGTATCAGCCAGCTCCGTAAGGTCTGTTAACAAACCGATATATTTTGCGAACAAGACTCCGTTAGAGAAAATAATAGAAAGAAGGGCACTGGTGCCTAAGCCTGTTGAGCTGAAAAACTACATAGAGAACAAAGCCAACAGGAACGTTATGATAGTAGGCACATCAGGGCAAGGAAAATCCTTGTTGGCGAGATACTTGCTGGAGCAATTCGACAACCGAAAAGTCATTTTCTCGTTCAAGCCCAACGATGAATATCTAAAAATGGGCTACAAAATAGTCGAGGCTTCGAAAGCGTTGCCAAACGCCTTCCGTGACATCGAAGCCTTCGTAAATGCGTTCGCGATAACCTTTCCGATGACGGCTATTGGGATTACAGCCCAATACATACCAGTCTATCTGCGAGAGATCGGAAAGGACTCAAAGGACTGGAAGGACTTCAGCCAAAGGCTGGATAAAGCAATCTCTAGTTCGAAGAACCAGACTCAACAGAGTGCGTTGCTCTTCGTAAGAGAGCACGCAAAATCGCTTTACAACGATGCTACGCATGAAGTTCCTGAATTAGAAGACAGCGTAGTTTTTGACTTTTCTAGTCTGAATGAAGACGCAAAAACCTTCTATGCGGAACTTATACTAAGACAGGTTTGGAAGGACATGACAGAAACAGGGCACAGCCGTAATAATACGCTGATATGCGTAGACGAAGCCCACAGGCTTCTAAGGACATTCGAGAAATACGAGTCCATATATGGTGAAATGAGCCGTGAAATAAGAGCCTTCGGGCTCTTATGGACTTCTACGCAGAACTTTACAGATATACCGGATAAAGTGCGAAACCAGTTCGCAACCCAGTTTCTTTTCAATACAAATCATCAAGACGATTTAGTGGCTCTTCGAGCCATAGACGAAAAGTTGTCTTGGGCAGCTTCCAGCCTGCCAAAGCACTGCTTCACAGATGCGCGCTACGAGTGGATTCACAACGTAGTGCCGGAATACACGCTTTTCTACAAGACGGAGGACAAGGAAAGGAACTATTACGAGGCGCAGACTGACGCTGAACCTCTTATGTTAACCTTGCCTCAAAACAGGCCAACGCCTACGATCCACGCTGCGCTATGTGGCTATACAGGCCAACCCGAACGCTACCAGAGAGCGAGCTAGCAAATGGCTGAAGGACAAGCGTTTTGCTACAAGCAACAACACCATCTATGGCTACGGGACGAGGCAGGGAGTCTATTAGACACAGCCGTATCGTTTGGGCTTTGTAGAGAAGAGCAAGGAGAGGTATAAGCTAACAGCAAAAGGCAAGAAATGGGTAGACCCAGATACAATACTGCAAAGCGAGCTAAACGCTGGGTCGATTTGCACAAGCAAATCCTAGCCAAGACCATAGAAAAGCTGCACGAAACCGAATACGTTGGTCGTGGCTCCGAAGGAGCGTGAAGCGGTCGACTTAATCGCATATCCTGTGGATAAAGGCAAGAAGATCTTGTGGGACGACAAGAAGAGGATGGGTTATGAAGATACAGACAACGGCTAGGAAAGATGCGATCATGACAAAATGCTAGCAAGAGAAACAAGTATAAACTGCCTATAACTTGGGTGGCCTGCGATGAGAACGTTCTAAAGAACATAAAGAAGGAAACTGGAGATAAGGACTACTATATGATGGTGAGCTTAAATGAATGAGAAGCTAGTAGAGGATATTGTAATTCAGATAACGAAGGTTGTAAGTCCTGAGATAAAGCATAATGATACAATTAGTCAGTTGGAGATGATATTTAGGAAGAATGGATTTTACACTACGAAGGAATATCCGATATTTAAGATGAAAGATAAACCTGAAAGGGCAGGGAGAATAGACTTAGTAGCTAGAAAGGGAAAATTTAGAGTAGCGGTAGAGTATGACCATCATAGGTTAATAAAGTGGAAAAGCTTTCAGAAGATAGTCCAAATTAGACCAGATGTGGCTATTGGTATTACAGGGAGTGGAGAAATGGCACCTAATTTTGAAAGAGCTATGAAGTATAAAGAACAGGGGAAAGCTCCGATGTATGTTATATCGTTGAAGGAAAGGGCTTATAAAATTATTAAAGAATCGTTTGGCTTTAAATAGAATCGTTGTGTCAGTATTCTTATGGCGAGTAAAAAACGGGACTCAATAGACATTCTATTCACTACGCTATATGCAAAAAACCCGAGTCAGAAGGTAATACGCTTTTCTAATGCTCAACTTAAGGCAATAACACAAGATACGAAGTTTATGAACCAGTTTGATGCGGTTAAGTTTGAATCTGCTGAAAAACTACCTAATAAATTAAAGGAAAATGGGTATTTTATTGTTCATCTAGGAAAAGGGAATCATGCTTTTGTAAAAGGTAATGGGTACCATAAGCTTGAAAAGATAACAGACATTAAGAAAATGGCGAAGGATGGAGGGTTAATAGATAAAACAGGCGAAAGCGAAGCTGGCGCAATTTCTTACATTTATAATAGTGGGATAATTCAGGATTTTCTTGATGAAGAAGAGTTGAAAGTACATACAGCAAGGAGGTCGAAAGTATCGTTTGAGTTTAAAGTAAATGGATCTAGGTTATTTGCTGATGGACAGCAGATAGAAATAGACGGAATATTTGAAACTGATAAGGGCGTGATAATTGCAGTGGAGGCAAAGAATAAAGAGTATGGAGATTTTGAAATACGACAACTATTTAGTATGATGAAATATTTTGAGATGTTGATTAAAGAAGGGCGCTTACCAAAAGAGACAGAAGTTAAATTGCTGTTCTTTATTAGATTGAGAAACAAGAAGGAGAATATATGCAAGATTTATGAATACAAGTTTACAGATGACGAAGATCTTAATTCGATAAAGTTTGTAAGGGCTGTAGAATATCTAGTTAAATAAGAGAAAATATCACAAAAAGGTGTGATAATATCAATTCTGGCTTGATATAGTTATGATTGCGGTTTGTTTTAATCTTTCGGCTAATTTTTTCTTACCATTAGTTTGCATTATTACTTCGTTCATACTCTTATCTAAGTCTTGCAGACGATTATTAATTATATTATAGTATTTTTCGCTTATCTCACAACCTAGATAATATCTGTTGTTCTTTTTTGCAGCAACAGCGGTTGTGCCAGAACCTAAGAATGGATCGAAGATAAGTTGTTCTGGATTACTACTGGCTTTAACGAATATTTCAACTAATTCGACTGGTAATTGAGCTATGTGTTCAGTTTTTTGTTTGCTTACATTTTTTACTATGTTGAATATAAAAACATCATAAGGGCCTGTACCGTGCTTTCCATTAGATAGCAATTTCTTGATACGTTTATCAGTTGGGTTTTTATAAGGTTGAACTACTTGTTCTTTGTTAAATGTATACTTATCACTTTTTGTATAAAAAAGGATGGAGTGCTGTGTGCGTGTATAATTGATTTTAGAGTGGCCTGTGTTTGTATTATAGTGCCAAGTAAGCCATCGTCTGAATTTAAGCTTTTTGTCTAAATAAACTTTTAAGTAAGCGTTATTTTCAGGATAATTGAATAGATATAGAGTGCCATTCGGCTTTAGTATTCTGATTAATTGATCGAGCCAATTATAGCACCAGTTTAGATATTCTTCGAACTTGAGATTATCATTATAAGAATCATATTTTTTGCCAATATTGAAAGGAGGGTCGGTGATGACTAAATCCACAAAACCATCAGGCAAGCTTCGCATATAGTCTAAAGAATCGCCTAGATGGATTTTGTTAAGGTAGGAGTTATTCTTCATGGATACCAATATTTCATTGGTATTAACACTATTTATACCTAGTTTATTTACCATATTTACACCATTTACTCAAATTATTTAAAGCATACGCTGACAATAAATGTCTTTTAATACCTATACACCCAGAAAACGCAAGCTGTTTATATAGCGTTGCTATAAACGCATGTTTTGTAATATTTATTTTGACGGGCAATTATATAACCTTATTGGTATTTTTGGCTAATAATTTAATTGTGTCCAATTTTGAATTATTGAAGGCTGAGTCTATTTCTTTATAGAGTTCTTCGCTATCTTTAGCAATATAGCGCATGGTTGTAGTCGGTGAAGCGTGTCTTGCATACCTGCTTGTCAGGACTACATTACCATTATTTGATTTGGAGAACCTAGTTATCGCATAGTGCCTAAGACTATGCGTGGAAAGGCGATACAGACGCCTAGTTTTCTTGTTAGGGTCTGTTTCTTCCGAATAAGCATAAAACTCGTCTAAAGCCGCAAGTTTCAGCGAATCTCGGAAGACCTTTCTGACGTAGTTTACATCTACGTGGGCTAGGTTGTTATGATTGTTGTCGTTGTCTTTGAAAAATACATAGCCGTTTGAAGCCTTTATTGATGCTTCATTTTTGGCTATGTATTCTATTGTTTCTTTGAAGAGGTCTATTGGGATTATGAGAGAATCCAGCCTGCCTGACTTTTCAGATTTCAAAGTCAGTTCTCGTTTGTCGAAGTTGATGTTGCTTATGTGCAACTTTGAGACTTCGCCTACTCGAAGGCCAAGAAACGCCTGATATTTGAACAAGAGCACGAACTTAACTGATTTCACGTTTCTGAGGAAACGTTGCAGTTCAGGTTCGGTGAATGCCTTGTTGATTGAGCCGTATTTGGGGGTTGCCGATGTTTTAAAGCGTTTCTTGTAGACCTTGTGAAGAACAGCCTTCAGTTCTTCTAACTTCGACTGAGGAAGAGAGTTCGCAGCCAGTTCCAACTGGTGCGAAAGCTGGTTTAAATCGAACCCTTTTTTGCTTAAGAGTAATTTGCTAGGCTTTATAATCGAACCCGGACTGTCGGCGTAGCTAGAAAACGCCTTGGCCGGGATTCGAACCCGGGTTACAAGCGAACTGCCACAGAAAGTGTTGACAGGCTCGCATGCTGGACCACTACATTACCAAGGCATGTACCGTAATTTAATCTCTGCTTTCGAAACAAAGATACTATCATTATGCTGTAATTGGTATATTAAATTTGTGGTGAGCTGTAAGCGAACGCTCAACCATAACTTTTCCTAAGATCATGGAAGAAGTCTCTTCCTGTCCCTTGGGAACAGCGAGCACTCCCTTATGTTCTTCGAATTGGTTATCTTCATTGCAAACCTTTCCAGACCTATGCTCCACCCTGCGTGCGGCGGTGCGCCATACCTGAATGCGTCTATGTAGAACCTAAAATCATCAGGGTTCAGTCCCTTCCTCTTTATTGATTCTATGAGCAGTTCGGGAAGGTGGATACGTTGTGCTCCGCTGCTTATCTCCAATCCCTTGTATATGAAGTCATAGCCCTTTGCTATATCCGGATTGCCCTCCTTCGGCATGCTATAGAACGCTTTTATATCACGCGGATAGTCCCTAACTATAAAGCCATCTCCATATATCGTCTGGAGCTTTTCCTCTAAATCTCTTCCGATATCGTCTCCAAACTTAAGCTTCTCCCCCTTCTTGTTCAATGCCGCAAGCGCCTCTGTGTAAGTTATTATCTTCACATCGGGGATCTTAAGCTCGACATCAAGTGTCTTCAAATCATTCTCGTTGTTCTTTATTACCCGCTTTATTATGTAGACCACAGCCTCTGCGAGAAGTGCTATCGCATCATTATCGTCTGCAAACGAGATCTCTATATCCATCTGCGTAACTTCAGTAAGATGAAACACTGTGTTTGACTTTTCTGCCCTAAAAACTGGCACTATCATGAACACCTTGTCAAGCCCTGACACAAGCGCAAACTGCTTGTAGAATTGCGGCGACTGGGCGAGATATGCCTTCCTTTCGAAGTATTCAACACCGAATACGTCCGAACCTCCTTCAGTGGCAGCCTCAACAAGCGTTGGCGTCCTTATCTCTATGAAATCCTTTGATACTAAGAAGCTCCTGAAGCTCTGAAGTATTGTTGATTCTATCTTGAATATTGCTGTTGATTCCAGCCTTCTGATATCAACATACCTGTGATTAAGCCTTACATCGATCTCTGCCGGCACCTTTCCGGTGACCTCGAATGGTATCTGCCTTGAGAGCGGATTCAGGTCTGTTATCTCCTCTGGTATTATCTCAAAGCCCTTCTTCGCCTCACTGTTCTTCTTCACTATGCCCTTAAGCCTTACGACGCTCTCCTTTGGTAGCGAAAGCTGCTTGATGAGCTTGTCGCTCACCTCCCCTTTCTTTGCAATTACCTGCACGAGCCCAGTGCTGTCGCGCAGTATAAGGAATGTTATCTTTGCGGTCTCCCTTACCTCATGAACCCATCCGGCGAGCACTACCTCCTTGCCATCCATCGATTCGTTGAGTTCCTTTATCATATGAGTGCGTATCACAGAACCATCTAATAACAAATTTGGCGGTTAATATTATAAGCTATCTGTCTTGGAATGATAAATCCCAGCTGTCCTATTGCTTCGCGGACCGCAGCAAGTCCACGATTGATCCCCCATAAATGCTGCATACGGCCAATCCAACACAATCTCGAACCGATTGGTCTGGCATTCTTTCGATTAGCTTCTTCCTATCTATTCTCGCATGAAAATTAGGTGACAGATGAGGCTCTGTTAACATATTTTCAGTAGGCCTGAACTCGTGCACCTTTATGGAGAGAAGGTTAACCGGTTCCCTCCTTTCGTTGAACCTGAATTCTTTTTTCTCTGACACGGAAGCATCAGAAGCGGATATTGCAAGGACTTTACGCAGAAAGATCCCGGCTACTTCTGCCCTGAAGTTGTATATCTTCCCGTCTATCGGGTACACTCTTACTTTTCTTGCCATTTAATACCTTTACAGCCTCTTCTGGCAATCAAAATGGATTAAGCTTAAAGTTGCGCAGGGTTAGAACTTTGCTTACTTTTTCATGCTCTCCTTCCTGCTTTATATCAAGCATTATTTTGATCTCTCGAGTTTCGCCTGACTTTGTGGAAGTGCCGCCGTTTGTTGCAATAGTCTTTGGCTCTGTGCCTACTATTGATAGCTTATATTTGCCTACCATAAAGGTTTCCCCAGAACCCATCAGTATCATTCTGCAGTCCGTTTTCGTTACTTGAGCAACCCTTACGCCAGTATCGCTGCCGCAGTAGGATGGGCTCGTATCCTTTAACTGCTGCTCAAATGTGAATTTCTTTGATCCTGCACTGTATTCTGATACGAGCAGTAGTTCATAATTGCCTAAAATCAACCCGCCAGAAACTGCCCTGCCCTGAAAGCCTGTTATTGCTTCGATCCTCTCTGTAGGTATATCCATTACTGGCGATTTCTGCGCCAAGATGGGGGTTAAAGAAACTGCAAGTGCCGCGGTGCCTACTGAACGCAGTAGATAGCTAGCAGAGTTTGCATTTTGTCTTTGTTTTGTTGTGATTTTATCACATATCAATCGGTATATAAACATATAAACTTTATGACCGCTCCATTATATTACGCATTTTATCATCTTCAGAAAGCTGGCGAAGTAGTTCGGCAAGCGCAGCTCCGCTTGCGTCTTCTATGCCATTCTTTCTGAGAAGCTGTACTGCCCAGCCCAACCTTTCCTCTATGGCCTTTTTGCGGTTTGCGGTAATTCCTTGAAGCTCCATAACGCTCTTTCTCAGGCTTGGGTGATGGGCTATGTAATTGAGCATCGTTTCCTCCTCTTTCTCCAATTTCTGCTTTTGCTTTTCGCGTATCTGAAAGCTGAGGTTGTATATTTCGCTGTGCTCCAGTGCATATTTCGCTGCAGATAAATGATAATACACTGCAGTAAATGCAATCGGTCGCGGATTTCCATTCATGGTATGTTTTCCTATTATTTTGTATACTTCTGGGTTATTTATCGCGATCATTGCTGCCTCGGCGTGATGCTGCACAGCGGCATCTGCCAGCGGCCTCCCGTATCCGGTAACTTTCATCTCTCTTAGCTCTTTGCTCTCGATTGCAGCCATGGCAACAGGTTTGTGATACTTTACCGCTACGCTGATAAATGCCGGCATTATGCCCTCACCAAGCCTACCCTCTGCCCGCCTGGCCTTTAGGTCTTTGTCCTTTAAGAACATGAATGCCACTTTTTCATCGCTTTTGACCAATTGCATAAGTGTTTTGTCATCCATGCTTTTCAATGCGTCTACTGATGTTTTCCTTGTCTGCTGCATTTCTATCACAGTACTGCTTTGATTCCTAAATATATAAAATATCCCTTTCTAGTTTACCTTCATAAAAATAGGATCCCGTTGGGGTGAATTGAACACCCAACCTGTCGCTTTCCAACACTGTTGTCTACATACTACAGGCGACCGCTCTAGCCATTGAGCTACAACGGGATATTGAATATTTATAGGCACTAGTATTAATATGTTTAAGAGTTGTATCAATTTAGGCCAAAGACGGCATGTTCGACCAACAGGAATGCTCGAAGCTACCAATGATTAGATGGTTGAGGACGAAAAGGATGCGCAGGAAGAGGTTTCCGTAAAGGGCAGCATATCGCAAGATGTGATAAGGAAATACCACAGCACGCCAATCGCCCTCTACCGCATCAAGGATACTTACGTTGACATAACCACAAATCCCAACTTCTTCGATTCCCTTCTCGTCATTGCCTCTCTGATAGCATTTGCGGCAGCCTTCCCATTCTACCCTATAATAATAATCGCAATCCTTGCGGTTGTTCTCTTCATATTCACACTCCGGCACGCTTTTCTGGGACTGATAATACTCATGGTGCTCATCTTCCCGATGCTGATGTACCAGACGCCAGCGCTCGCCTACATATTCCTTCTGCTTATGACAATGGGATTTGTCTTTGGATACAGGCACTACCGAATGCTCATGTTCGCGATGATACTGGTGCCGCTTTCGCTCTCATCTCTCGGATATATCCTTGCAATACCAACGCTGATACTAGGGGTCCTTATAGTAGGCTACAAGCGCGCGATGGCTCTTGTAGTCATATTCGTGATTGCTGTTGTGATGCTTTCCGCAGTCACAGCAATACAGAATACTGCCTACATATCATATGATGCGCACCTTGCGCACACCAGCATACAGAACTCGCCCGCTCTCAATTATTCAGTCGCAAACAAGACGGCCCCAAGCGTCTTCACCTTCGGGGCAGGGATACGCACGATAAGCTCCAACCTCTACAACCAGCAGGTGGTGAGCTACATGTATGCGGAATTCGGCGCGCTGTTCTCCGCGCTTACCATCCAGCCACTCGATTATATACCGGAGCTGATAGGGCTTATCGTCGCGGTCTTCCTGATAGATTCTGCGGCAGTAGCCAGCCGTTCTGGATACAAGGGCACCGAAGCAAGCCTTCTCGGCGTCATCTACCCGCTCATTTATCTTGGGCTTACAGGCCTAACCGGGAATGGCAGCACAATGCTATACACCCTTGCATTCGGCAGCTTCCTCATAGCACCAGCAATGCTCTACGTGCTCGAGCTCAATAAGATAGACATAGTCAAGGCTCTTGATGTGCGCAAGGAAGATCTCACGCCTCAAGTTCGGCGAGGCATTCGAGGACCTCATGGCAAGCAGCCCCAGCGAAAAATTCTCCGACATAGGCGATTATGAGGCAACCAAGAAGGAGCTCAAGGAGGCGATAATATCTCCAATTGAGGAAAAGGCAGTAGCAAGGGCATACAACATAAAGCCTGTCAAGGGTGTTCTGCTATTCGGACCTCCGGGAACAGGAAAGACGATGCTGATGCGTGCGATAGCAAACGACATACGTGCGGGATTCTACCTTGTGCGGACGCCTAACCTTGTGTCGGGGATTCCGGGAGATACTGAAAAGCGCCTCTCTGCGATATTCACGGTTGCTAGCAAGAATGCACCATGCATACTATTCTTTGACGAGATAGATGCGATAACCAGGAGCAGGAATCAGGGCAATGTGGACGAGACGCACAGGCAGATCCTCTCCGAATTGCTGATACAGCTTGACGGGTTCCAGAGGCTCAAGAATGTAGTGGTTGTCGGAGCAACAAACGTGCCAAATGTGATAGACCCGGCAGCTCTGCGACCCGGCAGGTTCGATAAGATAATCTACATGCCCCTTCCCGACTTTGTGGGAAGGAGGGAAATATTCAAGATATACCTGAAGAAGCTTCCGGTATCGAAGGATATCAAATTCGATGAGCTTGCGAGGCTAACCGAACGCTTCTCTGGTGCGGACATAAAGGCTATGTGCGACAATGTGGCGCAGGAAATAGCGCAGGAGGCTGCAAGCAAGCACAAGGTGCTTGAGATAACGCAGGATGACGTGGTGAGCGCAATAAAGGCCACAAAGCCCTCAACAAGCCTCGCGCAGCTCAAGCAGTACGACCAGTTCAAGGTGGATTTCGAGCGAAGGGGGCTCAGCCAGGAGAAGGTGGAGAAATCAAAGCTAACGGCGATAAGCGATGTGGTGGGGCTTGAGGATGTGAAGAAGGCGATCACCGATGCGGTGCAGACGCCGCTTGAGCATCCAGAGATGATCAAGAAATATAGGGTCAAGCCGATAAAGGGAGTGCTTATGTTCGGCCCTCCAGGTGGGGGCAAGACCATGTTCATGCGCGCGGTGGCCAGCGAGCTCAAGGGCGTCACGATGCTCGAGATAAACGGAGCTGAGATAATGCAGCAAGACGTTAACAGCGCGCTCGCTGCCATCAAGGCGATGTTCAATAGGGCAGTCGAGAACGCGCCAGCAATACTCTTCATAGATGAGCTTGACGGCATAGCACCGAAGAGGAAGGACGCTAGCGAGGCAGCAATACTGCTTACATCAGAGTTCCTCCAGGAGATGGACGGGTTAATGGAAACTCCGGGAGTCGTGCTTGTATGTGCAACAAACAGGCCCAGTGCGCTCGACCCAGCTATACTTAGACCGGGCAGGTTCGACAAGCTGATATTCGTGCAACCGCCAGATGAGGCGCACAGGGCTCAGCTATTCGAGCAATATCTGAAAGATGTTCCAGAGGAGGCCGGAATGGACTATGCAGAGCTTGCAAAGGAAACGGAGGGATACACAGGCGCGGATATAGCAAACATATGCAGGGAGGCGAAGCAGAAGGCGATGAACGACAGCATAAGCACAGGAAACGAGTCGCCCGTGTCTATGAAGAGCCTGGAAGATATAATAAAAAGCCTGAAGCCATCCGCACCGGATGAACTGGCCAAGTCCTACAAAGCATTCCTGGACAAATACGGGCAGAGATAGCAGCTTATTTCTTTGCAAGCCTTTTCGCGAATGCACCGCTCGAGACAACTCTTGAATCATCATTTGCTGTTATCTGCAGCTTTCCATCGCGCATCCTAAGGTCACAGAACTCTATCTTTATCGTGTCATTGGTGCGCATGCGCGTGGTCGCGATTGCTGATGAACCCCAGAATGATGCGGGAACAGCATTTGCCGAATCTGTAAGGACACACGAGGCGACAGCCGTCTGTCCGGATCTGCCGAGCTGGTTTACGTGCCTTATCGGGTCTATCTCGACTACCCTACCTATTATATCTGTTCTTCTCACGTCACTAGAGATCTTTGAATAATCAGTCAGCGCGTCCATCTTCGAAGGAGTGACGCGATTTATTATTGCGCCCTGCCCCGTTCTCAGCTCCCCACCAGCACTTCCGATAAGTGCATTGTTAACTATTACAGTATCGCCGCGCTCGAATGCATTCGTATCAATAAGATCGGAAAGCTTTCCCCACAGGTTCAGAGCAATAGTCGATCCTTCCTCTCCAAGTATAAGTGTTCTGCGTGTCCTCTCCTTTCCCTGCGAACTTATCAGCTGCGGATTGAATATACGGTACACCGTATCCTTCACATTTACTATGAATTCACGTGCTTCTGCATTAGCATCCCCGTTTTTATTATCCTGCGAACTAATGCGGCTGAGAAGCTCCTTCACGCTCATGTTTCCCTTCGCAAGTGTGGTGACTGTAGATACCTTCGGCTGAACATATAAACCATCCTTGAGCAGTTGTTCAGCCTGTGCCTTCGTCAGGAAGCCAGAAAACTTGTCAACAACCTTCTCTATATCCGACATCAGATCAGATATTATGCTGCATCAATAAATAAATATTGGTCTATAGAGGTTTGCACAATAGGCTACGTTCTCATTATTGTATATAATGGATTTACCGATGCTATCGAGTCTATTGCCAACTTCATCTCCTTCACTTTCTCATTAGATCTTATCGCGTTTATCAGATTATTTGCAAATTTATTGTTATGGGCTAACCACGTACTCATAATTGAAATCGTCTGCGGGTATATCACAGCCGCCTTTATGTTATTGCTATCTTGGATATGCTCTGATTCAAGCGTCGCATTGAAATTTTCAACAAATGCTTTTACCGAACTATCTAAATCGCCAGTATATCTGGCTTGCACATCTGCAAGAAAATCCGTTATCATTGATTCCGCAAACTGACTATAGCTCATTCTGCCCATGCCTATTTTCTCTCTCAGCACAAAGATGTTCATATCCAATGGTTTTAACACATTCGCAACCACTGTTCTCATTTCCAGTCTTGTTTGTGGATCTGTTATGTGGAATGCCGATGCCAACTCCAGGCCTTCATCCCGCATAAATGCATGGGCCATAACATAAGTCTTGATGCCAACACCTCTTAGTGCCCTGTCGCCATATCTCTGTCTCAACACTCCTAGCGCATTATCAAGTCGGCTATAATCTTTTGTTGCCATAATTACACCGTTTTATCACATAATCCTATCTATTTTCAGATATATAAACGTTCGTCTGTTTCTACCAGAATGGCTAACGATTAAGGTTTCTTTAAGAAATAAGACCATCTGATAAGGCTCCTCTGAAATGCCTGAATGGGCTCGCGGAGAATCGAACTCCGGTCTTCAGCGTGTAAGGCTGACGTCGTACCATTGGACCACAAGCCCCTATTTCGAATACGCCTTGCAGAAGGCATTTATCCTATTTATCGCGTAGTCTAATATCTCTTTTGGCGGAAGCGCGACTATCCTGAAATGCGAGCTTGCGCCGAAACCGGATCCCCTCGTCACCTGTATACCCTCCTTCTCTAGAAGCAGATCTGTAAACTGTTTGTCGTTCCTTATTTTTAATCTTGAGAAATCAACTCGTGGGAGTATGTAGAATGCGCCGTTCGGTTCTACCGTTTTAAGATACGAGTTCTCGTTCAGCAGCTTTGTTGCATGATTTGCGCGCGATTCTATGGATTTTACCATCGACCCTATTGCTCTCTTGTGCTCGCTGACATTCTTTATGGCCTCAATCACAGCAACCTGTGCTGGTGAGTTTACAGAAAGCCTTGTCTGCGCATAGTTGTAGATGCGCTCCTTGAGCAACTCTGATTTTTTGTCCGTTTCCGGGATTATTATGTATCCTATCCTGAAACCTGTCGAATCGTAAACCTTCGAGGCACCGTTCAGTATCGCATGGGGTACGCCTTTTGCCAGCTGCGCAAGGCTCGAGAACCGTGCCTTATTGTATACGATCTCGTCATATATCTCGTCGCTTATCAGGAATATTCCGTGCTCGTTGGCCAGATCCACAACCTCCTTGAGCACGCTTCTGCTGAGAACCGTTCCGGTCGGATTGTTCGGATTGGTTATCATCATGTATTTTATCCGCTCTGACCTTCCCCTCCCTGCCGCTTTGTTGAGCGATTTTTCCAAGCCTTCGATATGTACCGCCCATCCATTCTCTTCGTCATAGTTTTCTAGTATCGCATTGCCACCGTTAAGCCTCAGCCACGGGACATACAATGTGTAATACGGCTTGAACAAAACGGCAGAATCAGAATCGTTTATCAGCGCGCTGTTGAGGAAGGTGAGCGCCTCTGATACCCCCTGCGTCACTATGATATCATCTGGTGAGATTTTCAACCCGTATAATCTTGAATATCTTTCCGATACTGCGCCTCGCAGATCTTTTGAGCCCTCACCGGAGCTGTAGCTTGTGATCCCATCCTCAAGCGCCTTTCTGTATGCCTTGATTATGTATTTTGGAGTGGGAAAGTACTTTGCAGGGTCCCCCCTGTTAAGCCTCACTATCTTACTTCCCTTCCTCTCAAGCCTTTCAGCAAGCTTGTCCTCCTCCTCTATAGGGTTTAACGCGTATTTACCTCTCTCTGAAAGAAAAGCCATGGTATCAGTTATTAATCAATGAATAGCTTAAAATCATTTCCATTCAAGCTCCGCCTCATCTATTATGAACCTGCCAACGCTTCCTGTGAAGGCAACGTGGCTTTTTGTTACTATAATACGTTTTTTGAAGAGCGGAGCATCAAGCACGAATGATTCCGCCTCCCCACCCTCAAAGAGCATGTTTATCCTGTACTTCGCGTTTATCTTCTTCAGCTTCTCTATCATGCTGCTGTCAATCCTTGCGCCGAGGAAGCTCCTGTCAAACCCCTCAGCTGCAACCTGCGTAACTATCACATCATAATTCTTCGCCAGCTCCGAAAGCTCAACAATGGGATCTATGTGCCATATCGGTGAAATCGCCTTTATGGAAAGTGCATCGCATATCTTCTCTATCCTTCCCTTCTGATAGGTGCTTGCGACAGCACCGGTAACGAGCTCCGTTACCTTGTTCTCGATTAGCGATTGCTCTATGTCCTTGAGCTCCTTTTCCTTCTCTCCTTTTGTTTTGTATATTACCTGTTTTATTCCAAGCGCGTCAGCCTGCATCTTCGAATAATCAATATTGGGCTTGTGGAACATATAACTGAAATCGTTATCGGACACCATCGTTATAAGTAGCTCTACTGGCTTTTCAGCATGAACCTTGTGTATTGCAAGCGTGGAATCTTTTCCTCCGCTAAAAAGTGCAGCTCTCATATCATCTCGCCTCGCTTGAAGGGCATACTGCCTTCAAAACACATCTATCACAGTATTTTACCCTTGCGGTGCACGTATCTCTTCCCAATGCTATAAACATATGAGTGAGATTCCCCCAATCCTTCTTTTCTGCGATCCTCATAAGCGCCTGCTCTATCTTTTTAGGGTCCTTTGTATTCGCAAGTTTCAATCTGTTTGCTACTGTTATGCAATGGGTGTCTATCGCTATGCCCTCATTGATGTCAAAGGCATTTGCAAGCACTACATTTGCAGTCTTCCTTCCCACTCCTGGCAATGTGGTAAGCTCATTGATTGTCGTAGGTATTTTGAAATTGAAATCCCTTTTGAGAATTACAGCGGTTTTTACTATGTTCTTTGCCTTACCACGGTAGAGTCCTATGCTACTTATGTATGGATAAAGCTGCGATGGCCTCAAATCAGCGAAATCCTTAATGCTGCTGTATTTGTTGAAGAGCCTTTTCGTTATCTTGTTGACCTGCTTATCCTGTGCCTGCGCTGAAAGGATTGTTGCAACAAGAAGCTGCCATTCGTTTGAATGGTCAAGTGATGTCTTGAGGCTGTTGCTGTATCTCCTCTTGAGCAGCGACATGACTTTTTTCATGTATTTTTTGTCTTTCATCTAACCACCAGCCCAGCCCTCCTTTGATGTTGTACCGCAGTTAATGCACCTATATATGGTCGTAGTGCCCTCATCCCCTTTCACCATCTCATGGAATACTACTACCGCTTTATTGTGGTGGCATGACGGGCACTCATGTTCCGACCAATGCGTTAGTACCTTTCTGAAGCCGCAGTTGCTGCACTCAAGCACTACCTCATCCTCCACTTCCTTCGGTGCAATCATAATCCTGCACTTAGGGCAAAAACTATCCATTTATCCACTCAAAATTAGCGTATAATAAATACTTTTGTTGCTATTTATAAATATGCCTTCTGGAAAGTTGCTTGACGCAAAAGATGCCGACGTTCTGTCCAGCAAACTTAGCGAATCATACAAGGACGCACACTATTATCTCAACTTCAAGACGCCTATCGACCTTGTAGTTGCTGCAATACTCTCCGCGCAGACAAGGGACGGGGTTGTGAACAAGATAACACCATCCCTTTTTGCAAAATACAAGACCGCAAAGGACTACGCAAACGCTGATCCGGAGGCGCTTATAAGCTACATAAAAAGCGTGAGCTTCGCAGGCAACAAGGCAAAGAACATAATCGCTACGTGCAAGGAAATATCCGAAAAATATGGAGGGAAGGTTCCTGACAAGATGGACGAGCTTGTAAATCTTCCAGGGATAGGCCGCAAGACTGCAAATACAATACTGATAAACGCCTATGGAATAGTTGAGGGAATACCTGTCGATACCTGGGTGATAAAGCTCTCCTACAGACTGGGGCTCAGCCTTAACACCGATCCCGACAAGATCGAGACCGATCTCAAGTCAAAGGTCTCAAAGAAGCACTGGAAAACATTCGCCTATGTGATGAAGACACATGGCAAATCCATATGCCAGGCTGTGCCCTATTGCAGCAAATGCCCGATTAAGAGGCTCTGCCCCAAGAACGGGGTAACAAAGAGGCTCTGACATGCGGGTAATAGCCGATTTTCATACCCATTCGCGGTTCGCTATGGCATGCAGCTCAAACATAACGATAAATGGCATGGAAACCGCTGCTGTGGAAAAGGGCATATCCCTTCTCGGCACAAGCGACTTCCTTCATGGACAATGGCTTGCCGAATTGAAGGCAAACCTCGAACCAGTAAACGATACCGGCCTTTTCAAGATAAAGAATTCGAAATCTGGAGTCAGGTTCATGCTCAGCGGAGAGGTATCAACAATCTTCACCGGGAATGACAAAAGGGTAAAGAAAATACATCACATTATCTCCCTGCCAGATTTTGAATCTCTTGATTCACTAAAGAGTGTACTGGCAAAATACGGATCACTTGAGGGTGATGGGCGTCCACAACTTTCGATGAGCGCAGCACATCTTGTCGAAGAGGTTTTCAAGGTCAGTAAGGATGCTTTCGTATTTCCAGCACATGCATGGACTCCTTATTTTGGCATATTCGGTTCTCTTTCCGGATTCGATTCAATGAAGGATGCCTATGAGGATCAGGAAAAGCACATATTCGCATTGGAGACCGGATTAAGCTCGGACCCTGCAATGAATTGGATGATATCCTCACTTGACAAGTATGCACTTCTCTCCAACAGCGACATGCACTCCTTGCCAAAGCTCGGCAGAGAAGCAAACGTATTCGAGCTTGCTGAAAAGGATTTCACATACGCAAGTGTAATCGACACAATAAAACGAAAGGACTCAAAACGCTTCAAAAGGACAATAGAATTCTACCCGGAAGAGGGTAAATACCACTTTGACGGTCACAAGGAATGCAAGTTCTCTATTGATCCCATAAACAGCAAGGTTAGCGTGTGCAGAGTATGCGGCAAAAAGCTTGTTGTTGGCGTTCTGCACAGGGTATCTGACCTTGCGGACAGGCCTGCAGGTTTCAGGCCTGACAATGCAATACCTTACGTTAATCTGGTACCTCTCATCGAGATCATAGCCTACGCGATGCACAAGACCACATACTCTGTTGGGGTTATTGAACAATACCGGAAACTATTGGACAATACTGGGAAGGAATTTGACATACTGACGGACGTTGATCCTGAGCTCATAAAAGAAAACTCGACCGATGATATCGCGCAGGCAATAAAGAACGTCAGGGAGAATAAGATAACCATAATACCCGGATATGCGGGTGTTTTTGGGGAGCTTGAACTTCTTAACAGAAAGCGAAGACCTGAAAGCGGGGAGAGTAAACAGAAGAGCCTGTTTTAGTAGGAAGGTATATATATCTCAAGCTGCATAATATGTTAGAAGAAGGAACTGCAAAGTGTTTTGCAGGAGCTTATTCTAAGGTTAAATACAGAAAGCAGAATCATTCTTGTTTTATTGATTTAATTTAGGGATTCGTTACTTTTGAAAAAGCTCAGAATAATCATCTGAAAATTAAACTACGGTTCTTCTTCTAAATAAAGGTATAAGACAATCCTTGGGATGTGATCGTTTAACGGGCTACAGCAAGGATTATATACTTATTCCATATTAAATAAGTTATAAGTTAGTAAGAAAGTTAGGGAAAGTTCGATTTTTATGAAGAAACGAATACTTAACAACAAATTAGTCGCAGTACTGAGAATACGCGGTACCGTCAACGTCCGCGGTGACATCACCGAGACGATGAAGAGGCTCAACCTGAAGAGGGTTAGCAACTGCGTTATCATAAAGGTAATAGACTCATATGATGGGATGCTAAAGAAATGCAGCGACTACGTGGCCTTTGGCGAGATAGATGAACCTACCCTCGCCAAGCTGCTCGAGCGCCATGCAAAGGGCTTTACTGCCAAGGAGATAATGGATGGCAAGTATGATGCCGAGAAATTCAGCGAATTCATGCCATTCCGGCTTCATCCACCAAGGCACGGGTACAAGAGCACAAAGCGCAACGTTAACCAGGGCGGCTCTCTTGGCTACATGGGGCCAAAGATAAATGAATTGCTTGGGCGAATGGTGTAATCATGGTAGTTAGAACTGAAAAACGCAACAGAAAATACCTTGGCACAAGGCGATGGGGCGTTGGAAACATAAAGAATGCCAGAGGAAAGGGCGGCAAGGGGGGTGTGGGCCGCGGCGGAAAGAAGCACAAGTGGACCTACGTTACCGCAAAGACCCCCGAATTGATACGCCATGTGGGTTTCGTGCCATGGAACCGCAAGCGCCTTGACGAGATAACGCTTACAAAGATAAACAGAATGCTTGAGGGCTCAAAAGAGGGAAAAACAACTCTCGAGTTCAGGAACTGCAAGGTTCTCGGGAACGGCTCACTTAGCAAGGCGGCCACAATAAAGGCAGCCGGCTTTTCAGCAAGCGCGCTAGAAAAGATAAAGAGCGCTGGCGGAGAGGCAGTCAAAATTTAAAATATAATATTAACCATTAACGGATTGGGCCAGTAGATGACAGAATCACTTAAGATTGCTTTTTATACAGACACATTTCTTCCAGCAGTGGACGGAGTGGTAGTCTCGGTAATCAATTTCAGGAAGGAGCTTGAAAAAAGGGGGCACGAGGTCTACCTTTTTGCCAGCGGCAACGAGAAGACCAAGCAGATGGTTAAGGGCGACAGCCGCATCACGGTCATAAAGGGCATAACATTCAAGAAATACCCCCAATACAGCATGGCCCTCTTCCCTCTTGCATCAGCATTCAAGGTAAGGAACGTCAGGATGGACATAAACCATGCACATACACCATTCATGATGGGCGTGCATGCCCTTACCATCTCCAAGTTCGACAGGAAGCCGCTCGTCGGTTCATTCCATACCCTTTTCACGAACAGCTCCGTAATAAAGGAATACACCGTGGACAGCAAGATTGTGCGAAAGACGATACTCAAATACTCATGGAAGTACGCAAAATTCTTCTACGACAACTGCAACAGCACGGCCGCGCCTAGCGAGGCAATAAAAAGGATGCTCATACGCAAGGACATAAAGAATGTCGACGTAATACCGAACGGCACAGACCTCAAGAGCTTCAACCCGAAGATAGACGGCAGCAAGGTAAGAACCAAGCTTCTCAAGAGCGGCAGGGAGAAGCTTGTCATGTATGTCGGCAGGCTTAGCAGGGAGAAAAGCCTCGAGACGCTCATAAACAGCGCAAGGTCCTTCAAGGACGAGAATGTGCGGTTCGCTCTCGTTGGAACCGGCCCGGCCTACAATTATTACCAACGCATGATAAGCCGCATGAACCTCCAGGACAAGATCAAGATTCGTTGGCTTCGTGGACAACAGCGAGCTGCCAAAGTACTATGCCGCCTGCGATGCCTTCTGCATACCTTCAACATTTGAGACGCAGGGAGTGGTATCTCTCGAGGCGATGGCCTGCGGCAAGCCCGTAATCGGAGCCGATTACCTGGCGCTGAGCGAGCTCATAAAGAACGGCAAAAACGGCGAAAAGTTCAGGCCTGGCGATGCAGAGGCGTGTGCAAGGAAGATAAGGAAGGTTTTATATAATATTGACTCCTATAAAGGAATGCTTGAGACTGCAAAACGGTACTCAATAGAACGGACTACTGATGATTTATTAAATATGTACAGGAGAATACTCAATACATAATTCTGCTTAGATTTATCGATGAAGGCAAGTGATTTACTGGAAAATAAGACAGGACAGGAACAGGTAATGGTAAATAACGGTGAGCGCAGCCAGCCATCCAGGGCTCCGCACAACGACCGCGACGGCAGCGTCCAGTCGCTAAACGCGCTCATAAAGGAATCCAACAATCCGCAAGCGGCTCAGCTCAAGAAGGACATAGACGATCTAAGGAAGGAGAGGAGCAAGCTTATCACAAGGATAAAGGAGAATAGAAGAAGGCTCGGCTACAAGGAGGCGGAATCTACTGCCATAGAGCGTCTTCTCACAATGAGGAAGAACGAGGACAAGGACGGCGCCAAGAGGAGGCGAATCGGCTACCTCAAGCGCATGAAGGCCAAGCTCGAATTCCGAATATCTACGGAGGCATCATCGCTGACGCAGGAAAAGGACATAATAAGGAAGATAAACGAGATAAATGGCGAGCTTGGAGAGGCTCTTGCATCGGCGAGGCTTGAGAGCAAGACTGAATTCATAAAGAAGGACATAGAGCTCTACAAGAACAACATAATAGAGATAAACCTGAAACTGCAGGAACTGGACACAGGGCTCGATGCGATGTATGTAGGCCTCAGGAAGGCGCTCGGCATAGGCAGCTGGCAGAACAAGCAGCAGCAACAGCAGCAGCAAAGGCCGAAGAAGAGCCAGCAGCGCCCGCAGGAGATTAATTTAGAGGATATTGCGGTAATAAAGAAGAAATCTGCCTAGTAACTTGGGTGCATCTCTTCTTGGATTGGGAACAGAAAGTAAAGCAAATAAAGCAAAGTAAAGATAATAATAGTTGATTAATTGAAAGTTACTTTTTTTGGAGGTGCACAAGAGGTAGGAAGAAGCTGCCTCATGATAAGCACGGAAAAGACAAAGATACTTCTTGATGCGGGCATAAAGCTCGGTACGGTCGAAGAGCATCCTATGATGCATGACTCTATACTAAATGAGATAGAGGGCATATTCATATCGCATGCGCACCTCGACCACATCGGCTATCTGCCGCACATATACAGCGCCGGGTACAAGGGCATAATATACTCGACAAAGCCCACGATGGAGCTGACTAACGTTCTGATAAGCGATTACATGCGCATATCTGAGCCGAAGGATGTCACAAAGGAAGGGCTCACAAGGCTCGGAAAGAGCTACAAGATATGCGAGTTCAATGAGGAAGTAAAGATAAAGGACCTCACGCTCAAATTCATACACTCCGGGCACATAGTCGGAAGCTCGATGATAAGCGTCAGCGACGGCAAGAGCACGCTCATATACAGCGGTGACATAAACCTCACCAAGACAAAGCTGCTTGAGGGCGCTGACATCAAGAACCTCAACGCAAAGACGCTCATAATAGAGAGCACCTACGGTGCCAAGAAGGACGTCTTCCCGAGAGAGGGAGTAGTGGCGCAGCATGCGCTCAAGAGCATAAAGGAGACAATAGCCCTCGGCGGAAAGGTGATAATACCATCATTCGCCGTAGGAAGGGCGCAGGAGATACTGCTGATGCTTGACGATTACATGAACTCAGGGCTCATACCAAAGGTGCCGATCTACGTTGACGGCATGATAAACAAGGCTATGAGGATACACAGGCATAATGTGATATACTGCAGAAAGGAGCTCCAGAGCAGGATACTGATGAGCGATTACGATCCATTCAAGAGCGATAACTTCATACCAGTTGAAAGCAAGCAGCAGCGCGCAAAGGCAGTCACCGAGGACACAAGCTCCATAATAGTCACGACAAGCGGAATGCTGACAGGAGGGCCTGTGATATACTATCTCTCAAAGCTGGGAGGCAACTCAACCAACAAGGTGATACTTGTAGGATACCAAGCGGAAGGAACTCCTGGAAGAGCGCTACAGGACGGCGCGAAGAGGTTAAGGCTTGACAATGGAAGAGTCACGGTCGACATAAAGCTTGTCGTTGATGCACAGCACCTTTCGGCGCACGCGGACAGGCCGCAGCTCGAGGCGCTCATAAAGAAGGTCAATGGCCTGAAGAATGTATTCATAATGCACGGTGAGAAAAGCAAGTCGGAAGAGCTAAGAGAGGGCATAGCCAACAAGTACAGGGCGATAGTGCCAAAGAATCTCGAGAGCTTCGACGTCTGATTATACTAAAGTAAGTTTAGCTTATTACTAGTTGTTTCTATGCTGAGGCTGTCAAATGGCGATAGGGCGAAGGGAAGGATAAAGGGCAGCCCAGAGGATTTCCTGGTTGAAGAGATAACCCAAAACGGAGTTGTGCTAGAAATCGACAGGAAATACACACCAGCAGATCTAAAGCTTGATGAGAAAGCAGAAGGAAAATTCGCCACATTCGTGCTTCAGAAAAGAAACTGGAATACGTCGCAGGCGCTCAAGGAGATCGCAAGGAGATTCAGAAGAGGCGTAAAGTCGACCGCATTTGCAGGGACTAAAGACAGAACGTCGATATCGACGCAACTGTGCAGCCTTTTCGGAGCAAAGCCGGAGGAGCTCCAGAACATCCACATAAAGGACATAACCATAAACGGGTCATGGTATGGAAGCGAAAAGGTGAAGATGGGGGAATTACTGGGAAACAGATTCACAGTTAAAATAAGAGATCTTGCATCGCTCGGCGAATTGGACAAAATAATATCAGAGCTTAACGGCGTATTCCCAAATTACTACGGAGAACAAAGATTCGGATACAGGAAGACGAACTTCGATATCGGCCTTGACATGCTGAAAGGGGATTTCAAGGCTGCAGCCATGAACTTTTTGACAGGAACGCAGAATGAGACAATGGGAGATGCAAAAGCCGCAAGGGAAAAACTCTCGGAAGAGCTGGATTTCAAGGCGGCCTTGCAATATTTTCCAGGATACCTGAAATATGAGCGTTCGATGATAGAATACCTATCAAAATATCCAACAAATTATGCAAACGCAATAAGGAAGCTTCCAAGATCAATATCGCTGATGTTCATACATTCGGTTGAGGCGCAGATATTCAATCTGGAGCTTGATGAAAGAATAAAAGATGGATCAATGCAGCCAAGCGCATCTGATTTTGTGTGCTATGCGAATGGATATGGTTTCCCTGGCATCACAACAATAGAGCACTTCGACGCGAGCAAGGGAAAAAGCGCATTTCTCGTCGGGAACATAATCGGGCAGGACACAAACAACATCACGGAATTCGAGCGGAACAAGCTGGAAGAGCTTGGTATAACTACCGATTCATTCAAGGTGAAGGGTATAGAAGAACTACACTCAACTGGCACATCAAGGGCGCTCTTCGCACCATTCAAAGATATCACCTACGCGCACGAAGAAGAGGAGAATACACTAAAGATGGGCTTCTCATTGCCGGCTGGATCCTATGCAACAGTTTTTCTTGAGGAGCTGGTGGTGCAGAATGCGGAATAGCTGTTTATTTCTTAGTCCTATTCGCTTTGCGTTTTAATCCCGATTTCTTCCCGTACTTAAAGAAGATGTATGCCAAAAGCACAACTACAGCTACTACGAACAGAAACACGTAAAAGAGTCCTCCGACAACCAGCACAATAATGAGCAGAGCTAGCGCGCTTTCCATCATATCTTGGCTTGTCTTAATCTTGTCCTCCATTACCCTGTCAACTGCCATAGTATGACTTCAACGTTGTCTTATTTATCTGTTACTGACAGCCTAGCGCTCCTTGGAGATTATCTTCTCCTTAATGATGGATACCTGATTCAGGATATGGCTCATTGTAGCAACTGGACAGAATTCGCGCAAAGTAGTATCATTTAACGTCTCTTCAGCGAAGGTTAGCTTTCCATAGCCAAGAGCAAGACCCAATTCCAAAGCATTTTCCGTATCGATGTTACCTCCAGGATTATACATATAGAAAACATCCGACTTTGCTATCGCCGTTGTGGTTCTTTGGTTATTTAACTCCTCAACCGTTTTTTGCATAATTTGGATACGTTCGGGATAATGATTCCTAAGAAGGCCTGGCAAATTCATATCCTGTGAAACAATTACCAAACTCTTTGGTGACAAAACAGTGAAGCCTATCGCTTCGAATTCTCTTATCGTTGCCTCCATTCCTTTGGCATCTCTCTTAAAAGAGCCTGAAATATACACAGTCCTTTCCATCTTATCACTATTATCAATCGCTTCTGAAATATTTATTGCTTTTGCCCAGAGCAATTAGTGGGATGGTATTGAAGTTCGCCGGGATAGGGATTTGAACCCTAATTTCCTTGCGGAAACCAGATCTCGAGTTTCGCCGTATAACTATAACTGTGTTATAATCTGGCGCGTTACCGGATTCCGCCATCCCGGCACTTATTTATTGCTACACAACTAATTAATAGCTTAAATAATAATTGATTTATATACTTTAATGCAGAGGCTGTAATACATGGAAATGAATCCCTATAAAAACCGCTTCGTGCTCCTATTTACGGTAACACTTTTCATACTGCTTTCCGTTTCCGGCATAGCATTCTCAGTGTATCTTTTCGTCGTTGCGAACACGCCATACATGTATCTTCTTGCGGTATCATTCTGCCTTCTTTCGCTTGTTGCGGGTTTCTTCAACATATTTGCCTCTTTCCTCTATTACAGGTCGCATTTCTACTATGACTACGTCAAGAAGCTTGCCGCTACAGTCAAGCCTCTCAAAAGCTTCCCTACCGTCGCTATAGCTATTCCGGTCTACAACGAGGAAATGGCACTTGTAAAGGGCAATCTTCTGCGACTTAAGAAAATGAATTATCCCAAGAACAAGGTTAAATTCTACGTGCTCGACGATTCAACAATCAAGGAGAACATCGAGCAGCTTTCCGCATTTGCAAAGAGGAACGGGATGAACTACCTGCATAGGGAGAGCAGGGACGGTTTCAAGGCAGGTGCACTGAACAACATGCTCAAGCAGTGTAAGGAAGATTATCTTGCGATATTCGACTCTGACGAACGTCTCACCAACAGGAACTTCCTCGTCGATCTTCTTCTATATTTCAATGATCCAAGCATTTCCTACATACAGACTGAGAAGAGCAACTCAGGAGGCTCATTCTTCTCCGATTCCGTCAATCTCTTTGACGCATTCTTCTTCAGGTTCATACAGCCCGCCCGCGCTCTCGACAACACCAGCATATTCTCTGGATCATGCGGCATAATAAAGCGGAGCGCGCTCACCAAGATAGGCGGCTTCCCCGAATATATAATCGAGGACACATTCTTCAGCTTCGAGTCCGATCTTCACAACTACAAGAGCATCTACATTCCCAAGATCTACGCCTACGGCAAGCCTGTAACGACCTTCACGGCACTGGTCAAGCAGCAATGGCGCTACAACTACGGCGACACCCAGTTCCTCTCATATTTCTTCAAGAAGCGCACCAAGGAGTTCAAGCATCGCTCCCCGCTTTCCAACATAGACTACATGACACACGGCTTCGGGCTGAACTACCTATCGCTGATACTGGTGCTTTTCACTATAGTGTCCATACTCATCGTCTTCTCCAATCTACCATTCATACATCTCACCCTGAACCAGGCGTTTCAGACACGCAGCGCCGGCCTTGACCTCGAGCTCTTCGGCGCATTCGCCTTCGTACTATCGCTGTTTGTGCCGGTGATACTCACCAAGATATACTTCAAATCGGTTAGCAAGGGCTTCATGGTATTCATACTGAACTTCTCGCTTGCGATAGCAAGGACCAAGGCGGCATTTGCTGCGCTTCTTAACAGAAACCCGAGGATGCGATGGAGCAGCAGGTCAACAGAGAACACTAGCCACAATCTTGCATACTCACTTTACAACACACGGTTCGAGCTTGCCTTCTCTGCCGTTCTTTTCAGCTTTGGTTATCTTGCGGTTGCTGCGCACAACCTTTCCGGAGGAATATGGCTCTCTGCCTATGGCGTACTATACCTTGCCGCTACGGTGCTCATATACAAATATGGCTGAGCGCATGATCTACATAAAGATTCACAGCACAGATAACGGCGACATAATTGCGATGTGCGATTCCGAGCTTCTTGGAAAGGTGCTCAAGGAAAAGGACTTCGAGATAAACCTGAAAGATTACTCCGATTTCTACAAGGGCGAGCTTGCAAATGAGGAAAGGGCGCTCAAGCTTATACGGCACGATCGGCTCTCATCAGCCAACATTGTTGGCAAGGAATCGGTCTCAACCGCCATAAAGGCAAAGATAATAGACAAATCTAGCGTCAAGAAAGTGGAGAAGGTTCCCTATGCTTATGCCTTTAGAATAAAGTACTAGATTTCCTCTCCGTCAGTTAGATCCAATATTGCCTTGGCTATATCGCCATTGTCCTCGATTAGTTTCTCCCTTATCTGGGCCTTGTCCGTTATGCCAGTCTGCTGGGAGACGAGCTCTATATCTTCATCGGTCACTTCCACTTTCGACTCGCTCTTCGCCGCCTCGCCGACCTCTCCGCTTATCTGGAAGCTGACCGTTCCCTGCGCCTCTATTCTTGTGACTTGGGGGTTCGTTATCACGATGTTCATGTCTCCCGCTGTCTCTATCACTACCCTCTCGGCCTCTATTTCCGAAGATTTTATACCCATCTTCGCCATCATGTTCTTCATGGTCCTTGGATCAATATTAGGCATCATAAGGCATCACTAATTAAATTGGGATTCAGGTTATTAAAGCTTCTTTTTTCCCCCGCGTGAACCTCTGAGTTAGCCTTTTATTTCTGCACTCCCATCATATGGCTAATGGCCATGGGTGCCATGCTGGTATTGCTATGAAACAAGAAGAGGAAATAAAAACCCGGACGCTTAGGCAGAGCGCCACATTCGACGCCTCGCCGCACGATATCTACGAGATGCTTATGGATTCAAAGCTCCATTCCGCATTCACTGGTGCGAAGGCAAGGATATCAAATAAGGTTGGCGGCAAATTCACGGCCTACGATGATGACATAGACGGAACGAACCTCGAGCTTGTCAAGGACAAGAAGATAGTGCAGAAATGGAGGACCTCGGACTGGCCAGCCAAGCACTACTCGATAGTCAGCTACACGCTCATCAAGAACGGGAACGGCACAAAACTGGAGTTTGTCCAGACTGGGATCCCCGAAGACAAATACAAGGACATAAGCCTTGGCTGGAAGGAGTACTACTGGGAGAGGATGAAACAGGCTCTCAGATGAGTCTTTTTATAATTTTGTTTTGCAACATCCTTACAAGGTGAAGCAATGCAACGAGTAGTTCATTTCGAGGTTTTTGTGGATGACCCAGCACGGGCATCAAAGTTCTACAAAGAAATATTCGGATGGAAGTTCGAGAAGTACGCGCCAATGGAATACTGGATGGTGACTACTGGCGACAAGAAGGCAATTGGGATAAACGGGGGCTTTGCAAAGCGGACGAGAAAGGACATGACAACGGTCAACACCATAGATGTTAAGGACATCAACGCTACTATAAGGAGCATAAAGGCAAAGGGCGGCAAGCTTGTGGGCAAGGTCAACGAAATACCTAATGTTGGGCTGATGGCATACTGCAAGGATACTGAGGGCAACCAGTTCGGCATCATTGAGATGAGGCCAAAACCGGCACGCAGGTCAAAGAAATAATAACATCTATTATTTCTTCTTTTTTTATTTTTATCAACGCATGGATTACTGCTTGTTCAGGAATCTTAGTACTCTTTCGGTGTTCTTGTCATTACGAATTCCTGTCTTCCTGTACCCTGTAATGCTCGTCTCAAGCAGATCCTTGATCTCCCCCTTTTTCATATCAAAATCCGTCTCTAGTATCCGTATTCCCCTTGCAATCTGGATGTCAGTTGCGACTGGAGATTCAAGTGCCGCAAGAAGGACATTGGGATTACTGTCCCTCAGAGCCATATTCACATGCTTTGAAGTAACGTTGGGATTTCTAAAGACGGCTATTTTCATATCTTCAGATTCCCTGGTGTCCTAATTGAAATTCAGTATCCTTGTTATCCTATCTCCAGAGGTCTTGGCAGGGTCTTTGATCTCTCCATATTTTCCCAAATCTGCAAGCAGCTTATCCATCTTTTTGATATCTCTATCCAAATAACCACCAAACACTTACCAGGTTATGTGCTATGGATATCCTCATATGTTGCTATACGTAACCGGATTAATGTCCCGAATTTCTTGATTCATGGAATAAATAGGAACCTAAAATAACTCCGGTATAAAATAATATAACTATGGCGATTTCATGGAACTTACGATAATTAACATATTGAAAAGGAGAAGCGAGCTTGGGACAGCGCAACTTGGGGACGATGTATGGACTCTGCGGGGATCGCACCCGCGACCTTCCGCTTTTTTGGTTCTTTTGAAGCATCAAAAGACTTGCAAAGCGGACGCTCTACTACTGAGCCAAGAGCCCATTTATTGTATTATGAAGAATATGATTATTAACGCTTCTTCTTTTTGGAAGCCTTCCTGACCTTCTGCATCTTCATCTTCTGCGGCCTTCTTTTAACCATTAGCACTTTCTTTCTTCCGCCAGCGGATCTTGCCGGCTTTTTCCTTGCTGAAGGCCTTGACACTTTCTGCCCTGCCATGCTTTCGACTATACTAAGATCCCTTCCCGAGTTCTTATTGACGTTGAGCTGGTCAAGCATGTTGTCAAGCACATTGTCGTTGACAGTCTCGGAGTCCTTTGATGTATTTGTAAGAGCGGCGTTCTCTATGTCGCTTTTCTTGAGGACCTCATTTATCGCATTGAGCTCCCTTAGCCTTTCCAGTTCTACCGCGTATTTTCCTTTTGAGACCTTTGACTTTTTGACTGCCATCTTCAACCCCATATTTCATGTAGATTTCAAGTACAAGTTATTAAACCTTGCGTTTTTTGCGGCTTTGCAGCTAAATAAATAATAAATCAACAGTTATAGAAATTTTTTCAAAATTTTTTAGCCGAAGAGAAAACGAGTAAATTAATATTGTAAATGCTGAATTTATCAACAATTTTGGTAATTTATCAACAGTTTTAGAATAAAACTGCAAAGCCGTTTTTTGCAGTACCGCTTCGAATAGCCCTGCAGAATAGTTATTTATATTTGGCTGAACAGATGAATTAATCAGTGATAATTCCATCAATTGATGATTAGTGTGTCCACATCAAGTGCGCAAACCGCATCAGGGTCACGGTTCGGGGTTGACTCATTTGCCTTTAGCCTTGGCGAAAGGCTCAGAATTGATGACTACATGAGCCTGAGGAGGAAGCTAAGGCAGTCCACGGGCGTCAAGAGCAAGCATGAGCGCATTTTTAAGAAAGTACTACTCCATCATGATGTTCCTGTGCTATATGAGCCGATTACCCTCTACCTAAAAACAGACCATTGCGGGCAAGGGAGCGCGGCCCAACGCATATCGTACATTCCGGACTTCATGCTGCCATTCAATTACATCGATGGTAGGACGCTTGTTATCGAGCCGCATTCGGATAAGTTTCTCAACATCGCTTATCTCTCAACTCTTAACGGGATAAGGGACAAGTACGGTCTCTATATTGTGGTCAATTCCACTATGAATACGGGAATCACTCAGAAGAGGGAGGAGCTCGAGATAATAGCCACCTACTGGAGCGAATTCGTGGATGAGCTATGGTTCCCAAATACCTATGAGCATGCCAAGGCTATCGACGCACGGGTGACAGACCTTCTAAGAAGATCGGAGCTTAGGCCGGAAAGCTCCCTGAAAAGGATCGCAGAGCTAGCCGACGAGGTCTACCGAGAGAACCCTGCCATGCCCTATTGGCGCAGCACCAATTCCGCCACGGTTTGATGAGATACGTATTTATACCTTTAGGGGATAATATACTCGGTGCTAATGTGGCAGCTGAGCTTTTATAGGCTACTGTATTAGAGGGCATTTTTGATGGACCTTTTTCGAAGGGTTCCTGCTTGATGAAAATACTACTTTCAGAGCATATGCTCTGCAGCGTCATCATTATGTTTGTGATATCGTGTTTTTCGCGATTGATTTAGGAGAAGAAGCTTGCATAATTTATCAAACCATCTAGGGGATGGCTTGGCTATAGCAGCGAAGAAGGACGTGGCAAGCTGCGATAAGCCCAGGGGAGCCGCAAGTCGGGCTTTGAACCTGGGATTTCCTTAATTATATGCGAAAGCATAGGCAAACGCGGGGAACTGAAATGACTTAGTACCCGCAGGAAAAGAAAGAATTTTCGATTCGGCGAGTAACACGAGTGAAAGCCGAAGAGGGCAACCTGAATCCCGCCTGGCAACAGGTGCGGAGATGTGGTGCAGGAGGAATCCAAAACATGAGCTGAAGGTTCTGGAAAGAACCGCCATAGAGAGTGACAGCCTCGTAAGTTAAGTGTAATGGAAATTACTGCGATAGAGTAGTTCTGCTTGATTATGCAGAATGAATACGGGTGCATTAAAACCCAACCCTAAATATTGACTATAGACCGATAGCGAACAAGTAGCGTGAGCGAAAGCTGAAAAGAACCCATACGCATGGGATTGAAAAGATCTGAAACTAGATGGTGAAAGGAAGGTAAGGCATGGAAGTTATGAAGTATTGTGAAGCTGAAGGCCGAAAGGCCCATGCGAACTTTATGGAACAGTGTCTTATCATTCTTCTTGAAGCAAGAGCCAGGGAGTATACGGGAGTGGCAAGTCGAAAGACGCAGCGAAAGCGAGTGCGCGCAACATGTGAGGCGCAGGGTATGAAAATGCCTTCAGTCACTTCCGTATGACCCGAAGCCGTTGTGAACTACGCGCGACCAAGGCGAAGCTAGCCTAATGGCTGGTGGAGGCCTGCAACCTGTCATGGCATGTCCTGTTGGGTGAGTTGCGGGTAGCGGCGATATACCACTCGAACACGGCAATAGCGGGTCCCTTCTGAAGTATCTTTAGGATAGCTCAGGGCGAGCTTGCACATGCGGTAGAGCTACCGACTGGTTGGCGCGGATTCGAAAGGGTCCACCAACCTATCAAACTCCGAATGTATGTGCTGCGTAGACCCCTGGAGTCGACGAGTTTGGGTAAGCCAGACCCGTGAGACTGCAAAGATAGTGACTGAGGTTAAGGTCCCCAAATCCTGATTAAGTGTCTAAAAAGTCGGACTCGTCACAGACAGCTGGGAGGTAGGCTCAGAAGCAGCCATCCTTCAAAGAGTGCGTAATAGCTCACCAGTTGAGACTTGTCTTACTGAAGATATACGGGGCTAAATCAGGTACCGAGACCCCAGAGACTGAATAAGTCTGGTAAGAAGGCGTATGGCATGTCTAGAAGTGCGTTCGAAAGTTCGCATGGAACATGTTATAGGGAAAATCCTGGTATAAGTAACAGCATATATAGGTGAGAATCCCATACACCGAAAGCACAAGGTTTTCTTCGCAACGCTCGTCAGCGGAGAGTTAGTCGATCCTAAGCTGAATGCTAATCACAATTCAGCAAAAGGGAAGCATGCTAATATTCATGCACCTAGAATGTAGGAGCGGCAACGCAAGGTAGATTTCTGACGCTTGGGGATAGGTCCGCAAGGAAGTGCAAAGGGCTGCAGAGTCTCGTTATGAGGAGAAGCAGCTAAATGAACTATGGACTGAATTCCTGAGCCCGTGAAAAGGGAATTTGCAACGATCATTCTAGTTCGTACCTAGAACCGGTAAAGGTGCTGCTGGCTGAAGAGGCCAAGGTGTGACGGGGTAACCCATGTTAGGGAAATCGGCAAAATAGTGGCGTAAGATACCAAGAAGCCATGTCTGCGTATAGGATATGCAGATATCATTGACTAGGGAACGACAACTGTTTATCAAAAACACAACTCACCGCAAAGCGGAAACGCTAAGTACAGTGGGTGACGCCTGCTCACCGCCAGTACGTGAAAGCCCTTTTCAAGGGGAAGAAGCGCTGGCAAAGAGCGGGAGTAACTCTGACTCTCTTGAGGTAGCGTAATACCTCGTCACTTAATAGGTGACTTGCATGAAGGGCGTAATGATCGTTCCACTGTCCCAACATGGGGCCCGGTGAACTTACTGCGCGGTGAATATGCCGCGATCTCTCAGTGGGAAAAGAAGTCTCCATGAAGCTTGACTACAGCCTGTAGTTGTTGTTAGATGGATTATGCATAGCGTAAGTGGGAGCGTAGATGCGTGTGCTGCGGCGCACGTGGAGCGAAAATGTAACACCACTCTTAGTTTGTCTTGCAGCTAACTAGTAATAGGACAGCTGCAGGTGGGTAGTTAGACTGGACGGTTGCTTTCGATAAGGAAACGAAAGTGACCAATGCTCTGCTTAGGTGGTTTGGGAAACCACTGTTAAGCGAAAAGGTAAATGCAGGGCTGACTGTATCCTTAAAAGCGTGGGATGCAGACTGGAAACAGGGGCTTAACGAACTTTGGTACCCCTTTTAATGGGGGTCCAAGCTGTCAAACAAGTTACTCTGGAGGTAACCGATTTGTCGCCAGTGAGCGTCCACAGCGACCTGGCGGTTTGATACATCGATATGGGCTTATGATATCCTGGCTGTGCACAAGCAGCCAAGGGTTGGACTGCTCGTCCATTAAAATCATACACGAGCTGAGTTCAGTACGCCGCGAGGCAGTACGGTATTATCTACTGGGAGTGTTAGTGTCAGAGGGTAAGCTCCCCTCAATACGAGAGGAACAGGGGATCGGCGCCTCTAGTGTACCGGTTGTGAATGCATTGCCGGGTAGCCACGCGCCACATGGATAAGTCCTGAAAGCATCTAAGGACGAAGCCAGACCCGAAACTAGACACTATGGGCGGTCGCAATAGACGACTTTGATAGGACGGGTGCGTAAGCAGTCGAGCGCAAGCGAGCTGTGAACATACCGTTACTAAAGCCTAAAAATTGCAAGCTTCTTCTCCGAACTTTTTTGATTTTTTGAACATCTAGACGAAAGTAACGGCGATTGTCTAACGACACTGGAACACATATATACATCTTAAACCTTAATCCATAAAGTGATGGATTGGGCGCCAGGAAAGATAAAGCCCGAAGGCGTGAAGCTGATAGGGCGGAAAAGGAAGCCTCCAAACTGATCAGAAAGAACGAACGAGGACAGCTAGCCAAGCTTCTTCTAGTCGGCGCTTTAGCCTTCGTTTCATTTGGCAGATTTGATACGACTACAGTACAGGATAGCAACTGGGCCGGTTATGGGAAATTCACAGGCTTCGCAGAGCCAAAACCTATGTTCACTGGGATTAAAGGGTCATGGATTGTACCAAACCTTATTCAACGCAAGGGGAAAAGCTGATGACCGGACAGTGGATTGGGATTGGCGGGGCGCCCCAGGTGGACAAGCGGAATCTGCTGCAGATGGGCACTCATTATTCGTCTATCGCAGACTGTAAGGTATTTTACCAAAGGCTGCCGGAGGATTTTCCGATGGATGTGAATAATTTAGACGTAAAGCCAGGGCAAAGGGTTACTGCAAGCATAGAAAAGATACGAAATAGTAAAAACATGTGGCTTTTGGGATTCGAGAATAATACCACCAGGAGACGCGGATCACTCTCGCTCGCGTATGATTCGCCACAATACGCGGTAGAATGGGTATTCGAACGAGCACTTTCTACTACAGACGGCAAATTTTCGCATCTGCCATATTTTGGGGCTGTAGAATTCACCAATCTGTCCTATGGGGTAGATCCGGCTTACCAGAATCAAAAGGCTAACGACATTACGTTCGAAATTCAGCAAGACGGTAGGACCATAACAGAATCAAGACGCAACAATTCGGCATTAGTTATTAACGATCTCAGAAGGCGCTAATACACGTACCATTACTAAAGCCTAAAAATTGCCTGCCTGCGCCGCTTTACAAAACGTTAAATACTATAAATTGCATGATACTACTGTGGTGCAATGCAAAAATATACGCACAATACGCCAACGAGCCTCAACTCCCTTAAGCTTCTTAGGGGCATCATGGTGCTTGGCAGTGCAGTTTCCAGCGCAGGCACCGCGGTCGTTCTGTATGACGGCATAAAGAATATCGAACCTCTTTTACGAAAATCCATACCCCTATTCGATTCAGCTCAAGGGACAACAGGGCAGATGGAATGCCTGATACTGGTACCGCTATTCCTGGCCGTCACATCGGCCATGTTTAACTGTGTAAAAGACGCAAACAAACTTTTGCGGGATAGAAAAGAAGAAGTGACAAAAGCAACAGGAACATGATACTGTTCACCTATTTTGCCCCTCCAGTCTTCGGAAATGAACCAAGATAAGTTATTTATATCTTCTAAAACAGATAGCTAGTGTGGTTCAATGGACCGGTTTGTAAGGGAGGAATTTAACGGTGCTCCCATAGTAAAAGATACGAAAACCGGATGCACCTTTAGCTTTGGGCAGATAGCCGTCAGCAGGACATTTCTTAGGTTTTCTGGTACGGTCATGGACGTGGTTGCCGGACCTGTCGGCGCACATTCTGTCACGAAAATGGCGCAGTCGCATTCAGTGAACTTTATCGATTCTGCACTGGCTGCAGCAGGACTCGCAGTGATAGCATACTCCGCATCGCTCTTTATCTCATCGCACAACATCACGCGGCTCCTGCGCACAGAACAGCCCAAGAAGGCCTAGCCCTATTCAGCTCAGTTATCATAGCCCTTCCGTTTGTCATCTTCCCTAAGCCTCTTTCTAGAAATGGTGTAGATCGCTGCTATTGCGAATGATGCGAGTGCAACGCCAACGGCTATCTCCAACAAAGTATTGTCGTTTCCTCCCTCCGCGGGCCCCTGTGTCTGCTCTTCCGGGCTTGCCTGCGGTGAATTAGTTTCAGGATCGTTTGAACTCTGCACGAATGTCTGCGCATTGTTTCTTAATGTGCCGTTCTTGATGCTATCACTGGATGTATTTACCGAGTTCGAACCGGGTATGGTGCTATTTCCGGACATTGTCAGGTTCCCTTCAGTGATGTTCTGCTTGGTGCTATTTATGCTGGAGCTTGGATTCTGGAAGAGTGGATTTGGATTGTCGGGTATTGCGGAAACATATCCGCCTCCTGATTGGACAATATTAAGAGCGCCAGCCTCCTCAGGCGTCTCCTGGCCTGTACTGTTGCTGTCTGCTGTTCCGGCTGGTGGTATTGTGCTTGTCTGAACGGTACTTGCTGTAGTTGAGCTTGAGGTAGAAGAAGTAGCGGTAGTTGTTGCAGTAGAGCTTGTCAAGCTGGTTGTTGAGCTGCTTGTGGTTGTGGAGCTAGTAGGTTCGGTTGTCTGCCCTATTGTAGTAGTGGATAGTGTTGTGGGGATGGAGGATGTCACAAGCGTAATGCTGGACATTGTTGATGTTGTGGTGGATGTAGTTGTGGTTGATGTGCTTGTGGAAGTTGTATTTATGGTCTGGTTAAACTTCGGGTATATGCCTTCCTCAATGACAAGCGGGAATATATTATCTGGAGGTGGTGTCCGTATCCGCACCCATTGTACCTTATTGGAGCTTGCGCATTTATCAGAGGTTTCAGGATTGCAGTTTTCTATGCTTGAGGATATTGCAAAAAGATCCCCTCCGTTGCTGAACTGTATATTCGTCTGAACACCCTCCTGCTCCACATTGCTGTAGTTCGCCTGCACGTATATTTCATTGTTGTATAGCGTCAGCGTTAGCGGCAGCGATTCACCGTATGTGACAGGCGTTTTAATCATTCCGGTGCCGTTGTTCGAATATAGATAAAGCTGCTCCGGTGGATAGAATCCGGGAGGGTTCGAATCAACGATGCCTCCCATGTCAAGCTGGTTTACTCCATAGAGATTATAGTCAGCGCCGAAGAAGCCTATTGTCCCATAATTCGGCAGATATTCAAAAGGGCCATATGGCAGTATGTAATCATCACGACCGTAGAATGGCCATATGTTCTCGTCTATGGAGATGTTCTGCGAGAGGCCTAACGGCGCATAAGACTTCGCATACATGTAAACTATTGCGGTAGGGGTTACATATGGTACAGGATCCTTGCTGTTGACCTGGGTGAATGTAAGCCCATTGTCCACAGTCCATGTTGCGTTCTGTGCTGCGAAAGCCGAATCGATAATATCAGAATTTGATGTCGATGAGTAATTTCCCCAGAAGTTATCGTAGAAGTCGAACACACTACCGCCATTGTCAGCACCTCCATAATATATCGATGGGCATCCAGAGTCACAGTGAAAGGTCGGATTCGATCCAAGAACTCCGCTAACTCCGTATTCGTCAACGCTTCTGTTGAATATCCCTATGTAAAACTCATTGGACGAAAGGCCGTTCGGTATTGGGTTGTCTATCCTGAGCCAGTAGAGCAACAGGACATTCGCCGTATTGAAATTTCCAGGATAAAAATAGGCAGAATAAGGGGATGTGTCATAGGTTATGTTTCCCTCAAGCCATGCCGGCACGCATGATCCTGTATTGCCATCATAGAAGCAGATATTGTCCGCATTTGAGGTAAGATATCCTGACCATAATGTGTTCGAGTCATTGAGCGAGATCGGGTATCTGCGTGCCGTCTGCTATCGTTGCCTGGCCGTTGTAAATGTCAAGCGGTATGCAGTAGTCTATCCCTGCAGGATAACTGTTGCCGCATTGCTGCAAAGCATTTGGTGCCTGCACCGCATGCAGCATGCCCATGCACAGCACCGACCCGAAGATGATCAGTGCTATAAGCCGTTTTATAAGCCTGTATGCGAAAGTACCCGCATACTTTCCTGAATTGGCGTTCTCTTTTTTACCAACCATTTCACCGCATCGGTTCGGGGCTCAGCACAGACCGTTGCGCCGCCCACAGAATTAGTGAGTATATATGCAACTACATCTATATATACTTTTCTACAAGCTTTGGGATTTAAATAAACAATACGCAGGGTGGCTGGTGCTTTATCTGTATGCCAGGCACGACGATAGATTTAAGTAAGGAACTAATTATATGATTTATATGAAAACCACCCAAGCGGCAAAAATGAGGGTAATTAGCATTCTGTTAAGCCTTTGCCTGATAATATTTGTTATCTTTTCCATTTCGCTAGCATACCGCAATGATTTGCTGTTGACAATCCTAATCCTTGCAGGGTGCGCCGCTGGCTTCCTTTTCTGGCATGAAAAAGCTGATGTTTATTGTTTTATTGTCGGGATGATTGCCGGTCCTATTACCGAAATCTTCACTACTGGCGCTGGAGCATGGGTGTACACAAATCCCTCATTTTTGGGGATACCGCTATGGCTAATACCTTTATGGGGCCTTTCAATACTCGTTGTGCGCCGATTGGCCTACTCTACCATGAATCTGTGAAAGCGTCTGACTTTAGAAAAAGGCATAAAAATATGAAGGGACATCCTTTATCGTTGATTGGATGAATGTGCCAGAGCTCGAGTTCAAGGATTTCGTGATCAAGAGGGCCTCATCAAGGAAGGAGCTGGGCGAGCTCGTAGGGCTGATCGGCAGGCTGAACGGGAAGAATGCGGTGATCCAGATATTCGACAGCAAAATGATAGCAAACAGGGTGCATCTGGCAGGTGCATACGCCAATGCGCTGATTGCATTCAAGAACCACACCAACAGGACGAGGAGCGTTGCGATGGAGATGCTCATTTTTGCCGCGATGACCGACCAGATAGGGGATGCGATAGGCATGGTCGGCGCGAAGAGCAGCTCGGATTTTGTGCTTTTCTCCGACAAGAGGGCGGCTTTTGCCAAGGTAAAGCCCGCCCTTAGGGTAAAGTCCGAATTCGAGGGCTCACCTGCGCACACAAAGTCGGTTGCAGCCGCATTCGGCATAAAGGGCAGCAGGGTCGAGAACATAAACGCAAGGATACTCCAGAAGATGACACTCTCAAGGCTTGGGTCTAACTGACACACCACTGCCCAATTAATGCGGCCTAATTGAGACTTCAAACTCCTTCTTGACGGTATTATAATCCGGAACTGTCAGCATCAGCCTTGAAAGCTCCACTTCCCATATCCTTTTTATCTCATTTATCCTGATTTTTAGCTCTTTTAGCGAGAGTGTCTCGTTTTCCCTTTTGCCGTATTTGACGATCTTCTCTCCGACGATTTTCAGGTCTGGTCTTATCCTGTGCTTTTTTATCAGCATCCATGCATCGTATAGGTCTCTTGCTACCGGCTTTGTCCTTTCAAGCATCGCCTTTACCTTGTCGGCCAGCAGTTCCTGCGGGCTTTCGACCACTATCATATAGGGCTTAAGGTCTTCGTATATGGTTGTCCTGTAGATGTTTCTCGTTTCGAAGAATGGTCTCTCCCTTGTGTTTATGTCTATTTGCAGCGTCTGCTTTGCCTGCTCGTTCTTCGCCGCGGCGTATAGAGGGCCTTTTATCTTCAGCCTGTATTTTAGCATGTTCCTGTAGTGCTCTGTCGAATAATCTGTGGGGTAGTATGCATTGAGGCCTTTCAGTGTCCGGTCTACCTCTCTTTCAATTTCGGCTGCACCAATCTCCTGGCTTGTTATAATGTCGATATCTTCGGAGAATCTCCCAGAGCCGTAGAATTTTGATATTGCGGTGCCGCCCCTGAATACCAATTCTCCGCCAAGCCTGCCAGAATAGAGTTCGAACAGCACGAGCTCTTGGAGATAATCTTTCTCGGACTGGTCGGCCTTTGCAAAACCAAGCATCCTGGAGTAGTTTTTCCATTTGACGAGCTCGTAATCAAATAGGTTCATTTTTAGGCACCTTCAATCCATTTATTGGTATCCCGATAGAATTACACATCCCTTCAAGTCTCCTCAGGGTTATTGCAGAATTCATTCTATGGGCAAAGTATACCATGCGCTCAACGTCCAACCTGTTTTCCCTGTAGGCGGTGTTCAGGGCTTCTTCAACATATTGATAGGGAGGGTTTTGAAGGTAGAGCGAGTCCACTATTGCTTTCTCTATGTGTGCGACAAATGCGTTTGTCTCGTTGTCCCTGTAGAACCCAAATATTCTTTGGGGGCCTAGATTTATGAAATTTATCCTGTGGCCAGCCAGGCTCTGTATGCTGGAATGCCTTATTGCGGATATTATATCGATAGCGGTAATTATCTGCGTTGTTATGCGGTGGTACCTGAAAGCAGAGAGAAGGCTTAGGTATGATGGATACGCTATATTTGATGCTATCGAGTATACGTCAGAGCTTGGCAGGCAGTACTTGCCTTTCTCGATCCTGTTTAGCAGCCTGTGGCTGACCATCCTGCTCAGGAAAAGCGATACGTATTTCTCCCCTTTGCCGGTGATTCTGGCCGCATCGGACGTTTCGAACATCGGCATGTTCCTGCTTTCTATTTCCTGTAGAAATTCCACGGTCTTCATGATATTATTATGCACGGACAGGTATTTATGTCTTTATATCTATCAAATTTGATAGAAATAATGCAGCAGTATCTTGCAACAGGGTATGGCGGAGCCGATTTAAACGTATGTCAATAAATAGTTGACATATCAATTAATATATGCTAAAAAACGAAGATTATTTAAACTATTTAGGCGTATATACTATACCATGGAAAGGATAGTGATAAGATTCGTGGAGCGTCCTGACTTCAACAATCCGGAAAAGATGCTGAAGTGGTTCTGCGATGTCTTCGGGCTTTCCGAAGCGGAGATGAGGACTCGATAGAGGAGCAGATACTGCGCAACTTCACTAGTTGCCGCGGCATACGGCAACAGGGGCCTTGCAAGCTCTGAGCTCAAGCTTGACACCGATCTTGCCAGGAGCACCATAATATATCATTTGAACAGGTTCATAGATGCGGGGCTTCTGGTGAAGCGCGGAAGGAAGTATTACCTTAGGGCATCCGAGATGCAGAAGGCGATAGAGGAGATAGAATACGACATAAACAGGGAGATGCAGCGAATGCTTGATCACGGCAAAGGAATTCGACAGGCTTATGGAGCTTTCAATGAGGAAGAATGCGCAGCCCAGTAAAAGGTGGTACAATTGGCAGAAGAGCCAGAAAAAAAGAATGATGATTCTGAAAAGGTAGAAGTGGCAGAGAATGAGCCGAAAGCAGGAAGGCGCATGCTGAAGAGACACAAGCAGTTTCAGATGCCGAAGGACCAGCTGCTTAGGCTTGCAGCTGAATTTCGACAACTACAAGAAGCGCGTCAGGAATGAGATAGCCAATGCCCAGAATACTGGCAAGGCGCGCTCTGTTAATGGACATGCTTCCGATAATAGACGAGTTCGAGCTTGCGATGCTTGCAATAGACGGCACTGAGGAAAGCCGTTGCAAAGGGCATAGAGATGCTCTACTCAAACTTCATAGACACGCTTAAGAAGGAAGGACTTAAGGAAGTGGAGACTGAGGGAGTATTTGACCCATACAAGCATGAGATAATGATGGTGCGTGAGAGCGAGAAAAAGGACGGCACAATATTGAAGTAGTGAAGAAGGGTTATACATTTGAGGGAAGACTGCTCAGACCGGCCTCTGTGATAATATCTAAGAAAATCGCAAAGGCTGACAAAAAGGCTGGCGCAGAAGCTCAAAACAGATAAATAAATAATATTGATGGTGATAAACATGAAAATAATAGGAATAGATCTTGGAACCATCAACTCTGCAGCTGCAGTACTGGAAGGCGGCAGGCCTGTAATAATACCAAGCCGCGAAGGGGTTTCCCTTTACGGCAAGGCATTCCCGAGCTACGTTGCATTCACAAAGGACGGCCAGCGTCTTGTTGGGGAGCCTGCAAGAAGGCAGGCGGTAGCAAATCCGGAAGGGACAGTGACAGCATTCAAGAGGAAGATGGGGACTGACTACAAATACAAGATATTCGGAAAGGAGTACAAGCCCCAGGAGCTTTCAGCCATGCTCTTGCAGAAGATAAAGCACGGATGCTGAGGCATTCTTGGGAGAGAAGGTAACAAAGGCGGTAATAACAGTGCCAGCATACTTCAATGACAACCAGAGGCAGGCAACAAAGGACGCCGGACAGATAGCCGGGCTTGAGGTAGTGAGGCTTGTCAACGAGCCGACAGCAGCAGCCTTGCATACGGGCTTGACAAGACCGACAGGGACATGAAGATACTTGTGTACGACTTTGGCGGAGGAACTCTTGACGTAACAATCATGGAATTCGGGAAGGGAGTATTCGAGGTAAAGTCAACAAGCGGGGACACGCAGCTTGGCGGAACTGATATGGACAATGCGATAGTGGACTTCCTTGCAGGTGAATTCAGGACAAGCACTGGCATCGACATAACCAAGAACACCCAGGCGATGCAGAGGCTAAGGGAGGCAGGGGAGAAGGCGAAGATAGAGCTTTCAACCTCGCTGAACACTGAGATAAACCTTCCATTCTTCGCGCAGGATGTAAAAGGGCAGCCTGTCAACTTCACATACACATTCACAAGGGCAAAGCTGGAGAGCCTTGTAGTGCCGATAGTAGAGAAGTCGGCAAAGCCGGTGATGCAGGCGCTCAAGGATGCAAAGCTTGAGCCAAACGACACTTGACAAGATAATACTTGATAGGAGGTCCTACAAGGATGCCGATAGTGCAGAGGTATGTTGAGCAGCTGCTGGGCAAGAAGAGTGGAACGGGGTGTAGACCCCATGGAAGCAGTGGCGTTAGGTGCAGCAATACAGGCTGGAGTGCTTACAGGAGAGGTAAAGGATATAGTCCTTCTTGACGTGACTCCATTATCATTGAGCATAGAGACGCTTGGTGGCGTAGCGACAAAATTGATAGACAGGAACACAACAATACCTGTAAAGAAGACACAGACATTCACAACAGCGGAAGACTCGCAGACACAGGTTGACATACACATAGTGCAGGGAGAGAGGACGCTTGCAAAGGACAACGTAGACCTTGGGAGGTTCGAGCTTACGGGATTGCCTCCAGCAAGAAGGGGAGTGCCACAGATAGAGGTGACATTCGACATAGACTCCAACGGCATACTTCACGTAACGGCAAAGGACACGGCAACCGGCAAGGCGCAAAGCATGGACATAGTTGCGCCTCACAAGATGAGCAAGGAGGAGATAGACAAGATGGCAAACGATGCGAAGGCGCACGAGGAGGAGGACAAGACGATAAGAGAAAATATCGAGCTGAAGAACGGAGCGGAGTCATTGGTATACACAACAGAGAGGTCCTTGGAAGATTACAAGGACAAGATACCAGCTGAAGTAAAAGAAAAGATAGAAGGCGCAAAGAAGGATCTTGAGGAAGTGCTCAAGGGAGATGACTTCGGAAAGATAAAAGAGAAGGTAGAAGCGCTGCAGAAGTCACTTGAGGAAATAGGCGCAGAGCATGTACAAAGGTAAGAGCCAGGAAGGCAGTGCCGGTCAGGGAGCTCCAGGCCCGGACGACAGTCAGGACCATGGTGCGCCAGGCGGCAGCACCTGGAAGGGCGGCAGCGGCGTAGGCCCCGAATAAAAAGGCAATGACAAGCAATGATCTGAATGGCAAAAGACTATTATGAAATACTGGGTGTGGGCAAGGGCGCCAGCACAGACGACATAAGGAAGGCCTACAGAACGCTTGCGCTGAAGTACCATCCGGATATCAACAAGAACAATGAGGCAGAGGCGCGGATGAGGGAAATCAACGAGGCCTACGCAGTCCTTAGCGATGACAACAAGAGAAAGCAGTACGACAGCTTCGGACCGGAGGGCTTCGGCAAGAGGTTCACCAGCGACGACATATTCAGCGGCATAGACTTCGAGGAGATAATAAGGCAGTTCCAGGAGAACATGTTCACCGGAGGAGGGCCATTCACTGGCGACATGTTCGAGCAGCCTGAGCAGACAGGAGTCAATCTCTACATCCCATTCGATGAGATAGAGCGAGGGTCAGAGAAGGAATATGAGGTGCAGCGCCAGAAAAGGTGCGACAACTGCAAAGGAACCGGCGGCGATCCCGAATCGAAGATAACAAAGTGCGCGCAGTGCAACGGAACGGGAAATGTGCATGTGCAGCAGAACACGATGTTCGGAAGGTTCAACATGGTGAGCACATGCAACAGGTGCAGAGGAAGGGGGAAGACCTACGAAAGAGTGTGCAAGGAATGCAAAGGAAACGGGAGGATAAATGTCAAAGAGAGGTTCAAGGTGAAGATCGACACAGTAGGCAAGGAGAACAAGGAAGGCAAGCCCAAGGGAAGGTTCTGGCTATTCTGATTTTTCTATCCAACATATTTCAGGTTCATGTCTATTCTTATGGAATTGGAAACGTTTTCATTTGTTATCGTCATATAGGTTGTGCCATTCTTTACTGGTATGTAATAGGTATTATCCTGTACCGGGCATAGGGATTCTATTGTTGCGTTGAAACCATTGAATGCCGCAACGAAAAGAGGGCCATTCACTATATCTGGCCTTTCCTGTGAGAGATAAACCGGCCATGGGCATGTGTAAGGGGCATTCGCATGAGTTGAGGTGGCATTGAATACAAGATAGCCGGAATAGGGCAATGTGAACGCATACACGAAGGTCGCATTCGCCATCTGGTACTGCTGGTAATATATCCTGCTGCTCCTGTTGATGATGGGCGTAGGCCCAGAGATATTGAACGTATAGTTCCTGAAGATTATCTCCTCGGCCGATTGTATCGTAATTGATGGTATTATCGTAGATGTGCTTGTGCTGCTTGTCGATGTTGTACTTAATGATGATGTGCTGGTAGAGCTTGACGATGTCGACGTTGTGCTGATTGTGCTTGTCGATGTGCTTGTGCTGGTTGTTGGCGGGCTGCCTCCGCCTGCCTTTACATTGACTGATGCTATCTGTGCGTATTGAACCTGTCCGCCTGGCTGTGTTGTGTATTGCACCCAAATCGCGCCTGTTGCCGGGACGCATACGCTCACGGGCCTTGTGGCCGGTAGTGTCACCTCTAAGGACTGACCCGAAACTAGACCATTAGGCAATGCATACGCTGCCCCTCCATCCGTACTGCTATTGAAGTTTACTACCGGCAATCCCCCATAGCTCTGTGTGCCTTGGCTTACAAATACGAAATTGACAGTATCCCATGACGTGCCTGTGTTCTGACCCACCGTAACGTATATGTTTCCTGTTGTGCTTGCGTATATTGGGTTCTGGCAAAGAAATCCTGATGCGCCTATGCATGCCGCTCCTAGTATACTTCTTCCGCTGAATGTGCCTATGCTGGAGATTATGCCCCCTCCAAGCAGAACTATGATTATCACCACAACTATGCCTGTGATTACCTTTGAGAGCGACTCACCAGTGCTGATATTTGCAAAGAACAGTATGATTCCGCCAAGCACTAGCAGCCCTGTAACTATCTCGTATACTATTACTGGGTAGAGTACCCAGCCTGTGAGTGTGATGCCGCATGTTGTCTGCGGCAGAAAGGCGCCAACATTGAAGAGCAGTATTATCCCTACAATAAAGGCGAAAAAACCAAGAATCGCAAACTTATAATTTGACATCACAAATCAACCAAAAACTCCGAAAATACCCAATCCTCCTAGCAAAAAGAAGAATATGATAAGAATCACAATAATAGCGGCTATCATTCCCCATCCTCCATCTATCTGCACCTCAAGCTCGAGTCCACTGAGTAAGAAGATTCCGCCCCCAAAAACCATCATCACCGTAATCAGCTGGAATATTATCTTTGAATAGAGGTGCGCATTTTGCAATATGTTGCCTATGTTGATGAGGAAGACCAATCCTACGACGAATGTAAGGAGGCTCAGTACTACAAGTTTTCTATTCAGAGCATGCACCGATATCAGGATTTCTTGGGCTGACTCTGCCTTCTTGGCTGATCCATGTTCTGGCCCTTTGCTGCATTCTGACTCTTCTGGTTAGTGTTCCAGTCCCTGCTCAATGCCATGAGCATCAACCCACCAAAGAAGAGCACCGCTATAACGACCTCCGTAACGAGTTTCGGGAAAAGAGTACTCGGGAGTACTGCGTTTAGATTGAACAACAAAACCAATCCTATGGAAAAGGAAAAGAGGCCTACTATCATTCTGTACGTTTTCATACAAACCACTTCTGCTAGACTATCTATGCAAAGTATTAAATGTATTGTCTAACTCGCGAACTCCGTGTAGCCCGCGACCAAAGTATGTATTGCACTGAAGCTAGACCATGGCACAGCTTTAATAATTATTCCATCCAAGCAAAATACGGGGCGTGGGAATGGGTTCTGGGAGAGCGCATAGGGCTGCATTGGAACGCAAACTATGGGTCGATTCTGACCATGTGATGAGATTATTGCGTCTTGAGCCGTCTCAAATGCCAGTACAGACGGGCCTGACAAGGCATCCCTCTGATTCTAGGGAACAGCTTTCAAACAAGGAATCTGCTTGAGGGCGCAGAAAATGCTCTCGAATCCGCGATAGTTCTTAGGGCTGCAGAGAAGAACAGCTGGGCATTCGCAATTGCATACTGCGCAATATTTCAGGGTGTCAAGGTTCTTGCCTCAGATGCGAACATACTTGGGCAAAGGGATCCTGACCATCAGGTGCTCATGAAGGTTGCAGCCAATTACGATATAGTCACGAAGGGAAACCCCAACCTAAGGGTTGACATTGGTTGGCTGACGCAGATGTCCATAAGGGACAAGAGGAATGACGTAGTGCACAGCGGCAGGAACCACATACCTGTAGAGACTGTAAACAACGTGATATCAAGGGCAGAAAGCTTCCTCTCAAAGGTAAGAGATGTAGTGGAAAACACAGGCACAATCCAACAGACGGTGCAGACACTTAGGGCATAAAAATCCACAAAAAGCCTTCTCTGTGTTATGCCTATGCTAATTGCTCACACGGGAATCTTCCTAACAACATACATAAGTTAAAAGGCGGCAGAAAACATGCTTCTTAAAAAACTTTCAGCCGCAGGGATATCGCTTCTCGTTGTTATCTTTATATTGCTAGAAGGACATTCATACAGCCTTACTTCTGCACCTATCATCTTTGCCATCGTAGCGTCATCAGTAACATCCTCCTTAATCACAGAGTGCGCCTTTATCATTATCTCATAGCTGAAAATCTGGGGGGTCTGCGCCCGCCATAAACAATTCCTATCAAGTGTTTGAATAATCTCAAACCTTTCACCGGCAACATGTATCGTATCAGTTACTCTTGTAGCCGCTACTGCGGCTCCTGTGGGCTTTACCGCATCAAATCCTTTCTGCACTATACCTTCAGTTATGCACGGTCTTGCCGCATCGTGTATCATTACAATATCGCAGTCGGATAAAAATTCGAGGCCTGCGCGAGAAGAATCCTGACGTCTTCTTCCTCCTTTGCATATTTTCGATACCTTCTTCCAGTTTTCGCTTTTTGCAAGCTCTTCACCACGTTTAATGCCTTCAATTGGCAATACGACCACAATTCTATCTATAAATTCGGACCGTTCGAAGGCGCTTACCGTCCAGGCGAGTACGGGCCGTTCAAGCAAATCCATAAATGTTTTATCCAATCCATCCATTCTCCTACTAGACCCGCCGCCCAATATTGCAACCCCGCATCTTAACCTTTCCATAAACACACCATTTTATCAAATCTTTCTTGTATTTAAGATATTTATACGTCCCCCCCTGCCCCTGCTTATGGCTTAAGATTTGCCACTCCCTAGACATCAAATAGACAAGGTTTAATTATACTGTTTTCCCAATTATATAAGATCGCATGACTAATCCGTTAGCCAATATGCTGAAGACAGAATGGGAGTATCTAGGCAAGAGAAGGGGAAGGTTCCTGCTATACATGGGCTTCTTCGTCATTGCCGGAGCGGTAACGCTTCTTACGCCCTATGTGCTAGGGCTTATATTCAACACCATCCAGCAGAGCATAACCTCTACAATCGAGCTCAACTCCCTAATCTTCAAAATCATTATACTGCTGGCCATAACCGCTGTATTTTGGCTCTTTCACGGCATTGGAAGGGTAATGGAGCAAACAACCGGTTATTTTGTAAAAAAGAATTACATCAATGACAAAATGCGCGTAGTGCTCAAGCTGCCGGTGAAATGGCATAAGGATGCGCACTCGGGAGACACTATAGACAAGATAAATCGCGCCTCAACAGCAATTGAGGATTTCTCCACCCAGATGACAAATCAGGTAGTCTATGCTTTCATGAATTTCTTCGGTTCCTTGGTCATCATATTCGTGCTTAATTGGATAATGGGATTAATCGCATTGGCATTCGCTGCAGTCGTGATAATTGTGATCGTATGGATAGATAATGATCTGACCAAGAAGTACATGGAACTGAATAAATACAATAATGCGCTTTCTGCCGCAATCTACGATTATGTCAGCAACATATTTACTGTAATAACCTTAAGGCTTAGGAAAACGGTCTCGGACGAGATAGACAGCAAGCAGATGGCAAGCTATCCTACCTTCAGGAGCAGTGCGGAGAAAAATGAGATGAAATGGGGCTTCACTGCAATCGCCATACAGATCATGGTGGTCGTCATTCTGATCTACTATACCCTCACCTCTTACTACCTTACCGGAATCATTCTGATAGGAACTCTGTACATGTTCTACGGTTATCTTAACAACATGGGCAACTCTTTCTACACATTTGCCTACCTTTACGGAGACATACTTAGGGCAAGCACAAGGGTCGAAGGTGCATATCCGCTAGATCAGGAGTATGGCAAACTGGTAGACAAGAAGGTAAACAAACTGCCACGCAAATGGCGGGAGATATCTGCAGAAAACCTTTCCTTCACCTATGATGTGAAAGGCAAGACGAATCATCTAGAGAATATAAGCTTCAAATTGAAAAGGAGCCAGAAAATAGCTCTGGTGGGTGAAAGTGGAAGCGGAAAGAGCACCGTTCTCTCGCTGATAAGGGGACTTTATGGCACCGAGACGGGAACTGTCTATTGTGATGGATTAGTCCTGCCGGATGGGTTTGACAGCGTTAAGGATAATGTTACATTGATACCACAGGAGCCGGAGATATTCAACAATACCTTCAGATACAACATAACAATGAACCTGAAGACGAGCGAGGAGAGGCTCCGGAAGGCAATCTCAATGGCCCAGTTAAAATCCGTCCTTGACAGGCTGCCTGCAGGCCTAGATACGAGCGTGATGGAGAAAGGGGTATCATTAAGCGGAGGGGAGAAGCAGCGGCTGGCACTGGCAAGGGGCCTTCTCGCCGCAATGAGGAGCGATATAGTCCTTCTTGACGAGCCTACAAGCAGCGTTGATAGCCTGAACGAACTTAGGATACATGATAATATCTTCAGGGAATTCAAAGACAAGACAATAATCTCATCAATACACCGACTCCATCTTCTTGACAGGTTCGACTACATATACCTGTTTTCGAAGGGGAAGCTGGTTGGCGAAGGGACATTCGAGGAATTAAAAGCAAACCCGATCTTTGCAAGCGTATGGCGCCGCTACAACAAAGAAAAGATACAAGACAAAAGGACGGGAAAATGGAAGAAGGCTGAACCATCATAAAAATCTGGCACCAAATAACCTGAGATATAAAACTATCTCCCCCTGTGAAAACTCTATGTAAGTCAAACTTATCCTAAAAGATACGATTAAATAAATACCCAATTCATATTATCAGATGAGGAATCGTAAAATCCTGCTAATTTGGACGGTTGCCGCAATCCTTGTGGCGGTATTCCTTGGACTTCTTCTTGCGAATAATACGAATCTTGCCACTAAGAAAAACGCGCTCCTGCAATCAAGTCCCTATGCGGAGATACTTCTTGTGCCACAGAGCCAGCCCCTCCAGAAGGGAGGTACGGCCAACTTCATGATAAACCTCACATCCATAAACGGCGCGATGCCATCCGGCCTGCAGTTCACCCTATATTTCACACAGGGAGACCTGAACTACCTGTCGTACACTACCGGGCCAAGCGCCAACACCGCAAGCAAGGTGATTGACTGCAATGCGCAGCAGCAATACGGCAACGCGATATGCCTAATATACGGCCTAAACGATAACGTAATCCCTAATGGCCAGGTAGCAACATTCCAGTTCACCGTATCGCCAAGCACACTAAACACATCAACACAGCTCAGCCTGACTCTTGTCTATGCTGCTAATGCGTCCGGGGATGCGGTACCCGCCACCTCAAATTATGTTGTCTACCAGATAAGTCAGCCAGCAACCACTACCTCAATAGCATCCACCTCCACATCTACATCTATCCCATCAACCTCAACAAGCACATCAACCTCCTCCACCAGCACCTCAACAACTACGATAATGCAGCTTGCCACCCCTACGCTGGCATTGAGCAATACTCTGATAGACCAGGGGCAGAGCATCATGTTAACTGCAAATGTGATCGGCGGGCAGGGCCCCTACACCTACAACTTCAACATAGCGAATGCCATAACAGGCACTCTAATAGCAAGCCAAAGGTATTCGGGCAATTCAATAACATCAAATTTATGGTTCTGGACCCCTCCAAATGCGCTTTACACCACAAACAGCTTCAAGGCAAATGTGATAATCACGGACAACCTCGCAAACACCGTAAATTCTATATATTCCCCAATAGGGTACAATTCAGCCCCTACTATCTCAATAAGCCCATCAAACGTACTCCTAGTATCAGGACAGACCGAGACATACACCATTACCGCATCAGGCGGCACAGGCCAATATTTCAACACCGAACTCTACAACGTAACCGGATCGGCAAAACAGGGCCCGAATGTCATCATAACAAGCGTAGGTGGGTCAAATACCATCACCTTCAAGGTATCCTCACCAACTACTGCCAACAGCTTCAAGTTCAATGCAATCGCATTCGATGAGGGAACCACAACACCATTCCAGTTCAATTCCGTGCAGAATACGATAGCCGTGAATGAGCTGCTTGGAATACCAATCTTAACGGCAAGCAACACTCCAACTGTAGGAGTAGGCCAGTATGAGGCCTTCACCGCTACTCTTCCTGCAACCAAGCAGGGAATATCCCCCTACACCTATAATTACCAGGTCATCAATTCAGTCACCGACTCGTTGATAGCCAACCAGCTATGGACTGGCGTAATCTCTCCATCAAACAACTTTGCGATTCTGATAACATCCCAGGAATTGGGCAATACAATAACTGCAAACGTGATGATAAGGGACAGCGAAAGCCCATCAAACACTGTGAATTCGATATCCACAGCAGTAATATCCCTATCAGCCGTATCTACAACATCTACCTCAGTAACATCCACTACCTCATCAACCAGCACATCTACATCCACATCAACCTCAACATCTGCCGCAACCACAATATCATCGGGTGGCGGAGGGGGAGGAGGCGGCGGTGGCGGTGGGGGCGGCGGAGGCTCATCGAGACCGGTAGTAAATACAACCTCAAACGGTTACATAATCTCAACCATAACACAGCTCAACAGCGTGAAGTTCCGAATCAATGGAATTAATTTCACTGCAGTGGAAAATTACATAACTCCAACATCAGCTGGGGTAACAGTAAACTCAAACCTTTATCAATTAAACCTCAGCCAGAGTTACCTTCTTGCACCCAATCTGACCAATGCAAGCTACAACGTGTACATAAGACTTATCAACATATCCTACCTGCCAATAGAGCAGACCATTGAGCTGAACATCTACGCAAACAGGACATTCGGCCTAAACATGACAACCAGCACAGCAAATAAACCTAACGCATCGAACACTACCGCGATTATGATATCATTCAACAACAGCAGGCTTGCGGCCTCAATACCAGAATCACTCGCAAATTACATATCCGTCTCAAATGTCAGTGTATCCGTTCCGCCGCCGCTTTCTTATTCTGAACTGTATGCATTCAACCTCAGTATAAATCCAGGACCAATAAATTCCATAACAGTGGATGCACAATATCCGTGCAGCATTCCAAGCTCGCAGATCGTGCCTCTAGTATTCAAGAATCAATCATGGGGCCCTATAAATGTGTCGGATAATGTGAACAGCAGCTCATGCACCGTATCATTCCAGGCAGGGATGAACCCGATAATAGCGATAGCGGAATACCGCCAGACGACATCAACCACAACAATCGCGACTACCATTACTACAGTAACCACCACATTCACAACCACCATCACGCCAATAATAACGAAGAAGCACGTTACTGATTACCTTTATGTTGTGCTCGCAGGAGCACTTGCCGCCTCAGTGCTCACTCTGATCTACGAAGTCAGAAAAATAAAGAAACTAAGGCAAAAGGTGAAGGAGCATGAACATGCAAGATGGAAGGATGCAGAATCGGGAAAAGGGGAGCATGAAAGTCCATCTGAAAGATCTTGACTCGACTTAAATACTACATGCGCTCATAAACAAAAATCGAGTGCGCGGTACTCCAGTTGCTAGAGCACTCCCCGGGCGTCGAGCCCTACTTCAGCCTTATGGAGTCCAAATTCATCGGCGCCCTTGCATCGCAGTGCATTATCCTTCCCAACGATCTTGCCAGGTCCTCGCACTTACTTTCCTCTCCATGCATTGTGAATATCGCTCTTTGGCTTAGGCCTTAGGTTCTCAACGAAGCTCATGAGCTGGTGCCTGTCGCTGTGCCCTGAGAATCCTTCCACTGTCCTTATGTTCATGTTCACCTTGAATGGCATCAACTTTCCGTTCTCGTCCGGTAGCGGTATTTCCTTGACACCGTTCTGTATCCTTCTTCCCAACGAGTTGGAGCTGTTGTATCCTACGAATATTATTGTGTTCTTCGGGTCGTCCGCCAGTCTCTTGAAGTATTCAACGCTCGCTCCTCCATTCATCATTCCGCCGCTTGCGAGTATTACTGCCGGTCCCTTCTCGAATATCTCCTCCCTCTCTCCTTTTATTATCTCGAATATCTCGCTTTCGAATGGTGACCTGTTGTTGAGTATTCTGTTTCTCAGGCTCTCTTTCAGGTATTCCGGATAAGCGGTGTGCATCGCACTTGCCTCAAGTATCATTCCGTCAAGGTAGACTGGCACATCAAGCTTGTATTCCGGCTTGTTCATCATGTAGTTTTCCAGGACCATCTGCATCTCCTGAGCCCTTCCTACAGCGAAAAGCGGCACTATTACCTTTCCTCCGCGTTTTATCGTTGACTTGATCACTTCCATGAGGTCCCTTTCAGCATCTCCCCTGTTCTTTGTGATGTCATTGTTGCCTCCGTATGTGCTCTCTATGAACAAGGAATCTATCCTCGGGTACTTTGTGCTTGCCGGATCGTAAAGCCTTGTAAATCCGTATTTCATGTCGCCCGTGTGCACTATATTGTACATTCCCTCCCCTACGTGAAGGTGCACTGTTGCGCTTCCTAGGATGTGACCTGCATTGTGGTACGTAAGCTTGAGTTCTCCTGTTATGTTTGTCACCTCACCATAATCCCTTGTTATCATGTGGGTAAGCATCTTTCGTATGTCCTTTTCTCCGTATAGTGGCGTTCCGCCCGCTCTTGCGCTAAGCTTTATGTAATCATTTAACAGCAGTGCAGCCATGTCCCTTGTTGGGGGTGTGCAGTATACCGGTCCCTCATATCCGAACTTGAATAAGTATGGCACAAAACCTATGTGGTCCATGTGAGCGTGCGTAAGCACTACCGCGTCCAACTCGTTTATTGAGAGGTTTGCGCTGTCAAGATATGGAAATGCCTTGTTGATGTCAGATGCCGCATTTGCCTCGAGGCCCTTTATTGCAGGCTCTGGGCTCAGTCCGCAGTCAAGTATTATCTTTGAGTGCGGCGTCTCCAGAAGCAGACTGCTTCTTCCTACCTCCCTGTATCCTCCCAGCGCCGTTGCCTTGAGCCACTCGCTCTTCATTATCACGCTGTTTATGTGCTTTCCAACTCCTACCAGGAACTTCTTCCTGAATTCTGCCTCGTTGAACATGAGCTGCCTCACCCTTGTGAGTGTATCGCTGTTCATTGTCGGTGTCCTAAGCACCTTTGGCGTCCAGGCTGTTTCCATTGCTATGCTTTTCAGCGTTGATCCGTTCTTGCCTATTACAACCCTGGCTTAAGTGCCTCTATGTATACTTCCGAGAACTCGTCCGCGAACTTTATGTAGTTTATCCCAGCATCAGCTGGCACAAGCTGCCTTATGATCTCTTCCGCCTTCGGCTTTGCCATGAGTGAGTTTATCTCGCTCCTTATTACCAGCTTCTTCTTTATGGAAGCGGCTATGCTGCGCACTATTGTATCGTTCTCGTAGAGCGTCTTGGTGTGCTTAAGATATACCGCTATGTCAGGGCCCTCGAATTCAGCCTTCACAAAGCCTGCGCTCGCCGGAACCATAGACTTTATCCTATCAAAAAGCTCCTCTGCGTTCTCCTTGTCCCTTTGCTCCTTGCTCTCCACTACTTTATCCTCCAAAAAATCACTGTTTAATTTAAAATCTTGTTAATACCCGATTACCAATCGTGCGTATCTATCGCTTCTGATCCGTGAGTCTCAACCACAACGTCCTTTCTTACCAATTTGCCTATCGGCTCTGATGCGTTTACACCAACAATCTTTTCATACGCCTCATTAATGGCGTTTAACCACGGCTGCATTATATTAGGGGCACGTATGGTATGGTACCCTGTAATACCCGCAATATTCGAATTCTTCTCGCTTATTGTGGCGAGAAACACACGGTCCTCACTCTTAAGGCCGCCATTAATGTTTATCTCCAGGACATGATCGTATGCCTCTGTTGGCCTGTCCAATTTCGTATAAGTTATGCCAATACCCTTACCTGACGAAGAATACCCTAACCACCTGCGCATTTTTCCGTCTGCCGGTACTATGTGTGGCGAAGATTCGCCAATCAGCAATCCGCTTCTAATATAGCCATCCTTGCCTTCCCCTGAGTTTGCCAGGAAAATCGCCTTGTTGCAGATTGCTTCCAAGCCGCTTATCACAGTTGGATCTGTTCTAAGGTTTAATCTATCTGTTGGCTTTGTGCCTCTTGTGGTATCCATTTAATCCGCTTATTGTGCCGAAGGTCGATTTGAGTATTACTATTACTTTGCACCCAGCATCTTATCCAGGTCCTTGCCCAGATATTCAGTGTAGCCTGCCTTTGTTATCGTTGCTATTATTACGCCCTCACCCGTGTAGGCGTTTCTCTTTGTTGCCATGGCAAGCGCCCTTGCAACCACCTTCACCGCATCCTTTGTGGTTGTCCCCTTCCTGAAGCTGTCCTCAAGGTAACCTATTGCGACCTCTGATCCACTTCCTGTTACTGTGAATTCCTTCTCTTCAGTGTATCCTCCCAGTTGGTCCATGTTGTATATCTGCGGCTGGTCTCCATCCACTCCTGCTATTATGAGCTGAACGTAGTATGGTACCATCTTGTTGCCCTGAAGTATTATTGAGAGCAGCGAGTTCGCCGACTTTGGGGACATCGATCGCCCCTCGTTCATCTTGTATATCTCGTTCTGCGCCTTTATGATCCTTATGAGCTCCTGAGCGTCTCCTACGCTGCCTGCTATTGTCAATGCAAGGTTCGTGTCTATCTTGAATACCTTCCTGACATCAGAGTTGGCTATGAATCCGCCCATGGTTGCCCTCATGTCCGCACCAATAACTACTCCATCGCTGCATACAACTCCAACCGTTGTAGTTCCCTTAAAATGTTTCTCTATTTCGTTTTTGTCCATTCTCACACCAATGCCTTGGCTATTATAAAAACATGCATAATGCATTTATTGTATTCTGATCTGATATAGTGCACCTTCTTCTTTGCACTTTATAACCCAATTCTAAATCAATGGCCGTCTATTAATGTATGAATCGTGAGGATCGAAGTCTTAATTAGATAGATTATATTTGAACCAATACCTATATATTAATTTACCTTTATCCGGTTGCCCGAGCCTTCAGCTCAGGTCAACCAAACTCCCGTTGCCTATGAATTGCTGCTTGCTGTCCTTAAGTTCGGCGTAGGCGAACGTCCTGTGCACCTTCGTGACCTTTATCTTGTATATATTTCCTATCCTGGTCTTTGCATTTTTCACGAAAACGACGAAGTTGCCGATGCGGCCAATGCCCTCACCTCGTGCACCCTTTGCATCAACCTTCAGGTTGTGCTCAGTCCCTTCCTCCAAGTTCTCATCCACCATATTCTTCACCCAGATACTGAAATATAAAAACAAATCTATCCAGTAAACTAAAATCCTAATCCCTACCCAATATCTATTGGAGTGAATAGCTTTTTAAGCGCACTCTACTAATTTCGTATAATTAGACAGTTGTCTAACTTCTATGGCTATAAATACATCCCGACTGCTACCTATCTCTTTTTTCCGTTATATGGGCGCATGAAGAAATATAATATTGCCGCAAGAAGAACAGTCAACGCCACAAGGACAAGTGCTGACAGCTGCTGGTATCTTGAGAGCAACTGCGCCTGTATCTCTGCACTTGCATTTGCCTTCTCGAGAAGCAGATAAGAATATGTCGCATTGGTATGTGATTCATTCCTAGCAAGATTTAGGTATTTGTACGCCCACGTTAGGTTCGGGTAGAATATGAGATAAGAGCTCTGGTTTATCGTGTTGATGTACGATGCCGTCGAGTTTATGCTCTCTCCTAAGCTCATGTTGCCATATGTACTCTGCGCGTTTGCGGCAGCCCCAAAAAGAAAGGGGGCTGCAAGCAGCACCGCAACGCAGAGCACCAGAATTTGCCCTATTTGCTTAGAGGTTTACGTCTATGTTCAGCTGCTCCTTAAGCTCCCTGTACCTGTTTCTTATGGTTACCTCAGTTACTCCTGCTACGTCTGCAACCTCCTTCTGCGTTCGCCTCTCGCCTGCAAGCGCGCCGGCAATGTATACCGCCGCCGCACTCACGCCTGTCGGGCTTCTTCCTGAGACAAGCCCCTTCTTCATCGCATTCTTGAGGAGCTGCACAGCCTTCTCCTGCGCCTCGCCGCTAAGCTTCAGTGCGTTGACATATCTCGGAACGTAGCTTATCGGATCAGTAAGCGGTATCTTGAGGTTGAGCTCGTGGGATATTACCCTGTATGCCCTTCCTATCTCCTTCTTCGGAAGTCCTGATATGTTTGATATCTCGTCAAGCGTTCTCGGCATTCCAGCCTGCCTGCAGCTTGCGTATATTACCGCCTGCACTACAGTTTCTATTGGACGTCCCCTTATGAGGTTGCCCTGCACGCATTTCCTGTAGAGCAAGAGCTGCGCTCTCTCGTATGTTGTCCGGCAGTCCAAGATAGCTTGATACCCTGTTCAGCTCCGGCAAGTGCTATGAGGTAATTGCGCTCGCTTGAGCTTGCAATGCTTGCACGCTTGTGCCACTTCCTCATCCTGTAGAGCTGTGCCTGCCTCTTTGATGGTATCCTAACTCCCCTTATGTCCTTGTTGTAAAGGTCTATTTCCGTGACAAGGCCCCTGTTCGGCTTTGTGTACTTTATCGGAGCCCCTGTTCTTGCCCTTGCGTTCCTCTGATCGGCATCGAATGCCCTCCATTCCGGGCCTGTGTCAGTTGCATTCTCCTCTATTACAAGGCCGCAGTTGTTGCATACCAGCTCTCCACGCTCGTTGTCGAAGAGAAGGTCGGTGCTTCCGCAGCTCGGGCACTTGTTCACAGCCCCAATCACTCTCTCTGTCCTTCCGGGTGCCTGACCCTCCCCTGCCATTGGCATGGTTGCGCCTACTCCTTCCGGATGTGCGCCAAAGGTTCCACGAGGCCTTCCCCTTTTCCTCTTTGCGGGAACCTCGGCGAGATTGAGCTTGTTGTTGCTGTCAACAACTATCTTCCTTATGTTCGGTGCAGACTCCTGGACCGATGCCTTCGGCTTTGAAGCCGCAGGCCTCTTAATTGCTTTTGATTTTTGGATTTTTTTTGTTGTTTTTTTGCTTGTTTTCTTCATTGCGCCACCTTTTTTTCCGAGCTAAAACCTTCTGCCTTTTAATCAAGTTTAAAAATCTTTCTAAAAATAGTTAATAAATATTTGAGGGAATAGATATATAAACCTTTCGCTGGAGCTTTTATAAGGCTTACCCCGGATGACGTCTATTGCCGTATGGCTAGGAAAAGCTTATATATGAAGCAACTTGCAATACTATTGTGATGATGTGAGCGGAAAAACTAGGGCAAATGGCCTGGCAACCGGCGCATTGGTTATTTCTTTGGCAGTTGGCCAGATTGGATGCGGCAACGGCAAGGTAGAAGAGCGCATCAGGGATGCCGCTATTACTACGGTATCGGCCAAAGGGTTGACCGCCGCTCCCAAGCGGATAAGCATAGACGAGCTCAGGGGCTCTCTTGTCGACAGCATTATAACAAATGAGAAATACGCGCTCATAGACAACAGCAATGTCCCGACCAGGCTGGAGTTCCTCGGAAGGTCAAGGAATCTGGTATGGTCCCAGCATACAGAGAGCGATGTTGCATCATTCTTGAGGACGAACGGGCATATGTCAAACAGGGCCGAATGGCCGGAAGGCGCGAATGTGACCTCTTATACTCTATCATTGATTCTGCCAAGGGAAAATTATTCCACAGGGGAAAACTTCCTTGGCCTTATGCAGGATGGGCCAAAATGGTACACGGAAAGGGACGTGGCTGTGTATTCGAGCACAATGCTCACATTTTACGGATTCTCAATAACAGAGGATGGGAAGCAAACTATCCCAACAATGCTCAACTACGTTTCAGTAATATCGCACGACATGTCTCTGCCAGAAGGCAGGCTTAATGGCATGTCCATATACCTGGAACGGGAAAGGGCAGGCACATCAAACGAGGTCAAGCTGACCGCGGCCATGAAATCCGCAATAGCATTAGTGAGAAAGGAGTACTCATTCGGGCTGCTCGAGAACTACTACCAGAAAGGCATTGATGCATTCAGCCAAAAAACCGATTCAGTCGGCAGAATCCAAAAATTCTGATCGATATTAAATGTGCCTTATGGGACAGGCCTAAGCGGGGATGTAATCACCAACAATATAAGCATTAACAGCATACACCAGCTTGAGGCCCTAAGGCTAAAGACGATCGATGTCTTAAACGAATGCGACTCGCATAATTAGCTTTTTCTGTGTAGTGGCAGGCCGTAGCCCTCTTTTTGTTTTAGGCAGCATTAGTCTGAGCGGCGTATAGCCTTGCATACTCACTGTGCATCGCATCGGCGCGTTTCATCCATTGCAATGCGCTCGTAGTGTCATCGCTTAATGCATTGTTCTGGTATCGTTTCTGTTCCGAATTATGCCTTGGGCAATGATGCACTCTGTATGAGAGGAGCTTCCTCCTTTCGGTAGGCTGCCCGCCTGCCACCGGATAATCTATGCAGATTAAGATTATTATAACTCCCATAATCCTGGACGATACATATAACTATCTAAAAATTCCCAACATATGATGTGGTAAGATGTTCAGCGGCTGGCATAAAAAAGAGGAGTACCAATTCAAAATTTTCACAAACAGAAGGGAGCGTGAAGAGATCAAGGATATCTCCTTCTCACTTGCCAGATACCTCCATGAAAATAATATCCAGACGCTTGTCCTGATAGACGTAAAAGCAAGGCTCGCCTACCTTGGCCTGATCAGGGCCTGGGCGCAGTTATATCCGCACGAGAAAAGACCACAGATATACTTTGTTAACCCGGAAGGACTTGACGCAGATACAAGATTCAACTGGAAAATAAAAAAGGATATGGCAACCCAGCATAAACACCTGTAGAAAAGACACGGGGGCCAGGTCATGCTCTTCGATACATGTGTGCATTACGGATACACATTCAATCATGTGATAAACTCATTTCGGGCAATAGGATTCGATAACATCCGTCTAGGCTCCGCACAGCCACAAGATAATCTCTACGGAAAGACCCTCAATCTAATTGGTGACTTCATTCCAAAAGCGAACGATGACGCTATTCTCAGAGACATGCTGCGTAAAATGCATTGCAGCATAAATCAGAAAAACCGCTCATGTGAAGTGCCGCTTGATTTTATTGCTTTGGGCGCAGGGGCTGAAAGGGAATGCACACCCTTTGGCAAGGACATGTCAATAACTAAGACAAGGGATGGCGTAATATCACTCAGATCCGATAACAAGGAACATCTTGAACACTCAAGGGAATCCTGAGGAGGGACATTTCCGAAATCTTCAATAGGTAAACCTATAATTCATCCTCAATCTTATTGGACAGGCTGGTCTTTCCAAGAAGAGCCCTAATACTCGTCAGCGCGGAGCGTGCTGTGCTGAATTCAAGCCCTCTTACCAATGTCGCATCTGAAGGCCTGAACAGTATGTTGAAGGTGCTGTCAAATTCTCCAGCCCTAAACATAACGCCGCCTATCTTGTCGTATGGCATGCTCCCATATCCCTGCGTGCTGTCAACTCCAAGCATCTCATTGCTTACGTTCTCACTCCCATCCGAGACTATATCATCCGCACCCATCCCCTTAATCAACCCTGCCCACTTCCCTCCTCTATATTTGTAGGCCTTGAACACCTTGAGCCCTGACCTGAATGTCTTCTTCGGGTCGGGATAAAATGCAATGACCTTATCTGACGTGAAGATGAGCCTGTATGGCATATAAATATTCCCGAATAGTGGCGTCTTGCCGATGAGAGCCGCAGGATAAATGCTTCCGATTACAGTCTCAGACATATGTTCCACCGCTGAATGATTTATGGTATATTTTATGCTGAGAACAGCTTAATATCTTCTCAACATTTTTGTAAAAAGGAGGCCCAAATTTAACATCACATAATAAATATCCTGCGCCCAAATCATAGCTGAGTTATAAATGTATGTTAAATCCGCAAAGCCACTGACCAGGCCATAGCGAAAACAGACAACACTCAGTACAAAAGGTGGAAGAATGAATACAGAAAAACAAAACCCCAATGGACAAAATACGAAAGAAAACCCTGCAGTGAAAATTGAACCTACGCCTCCAACATGGAACGCAACAGAAAAGCTTGTGATACAGCATGAAGCCAAAAGTAACTTTCTATCTAAATTAAGGAAAACCCCTTAATCCTTTTTTGCCTGCCGGTCCTTATTGGTGCGTGCCTTCCGCAGTCTTTCTATTGGCTTGTAATGATAAGCGAAAGCACCGCTTGCAAAGTAAAGCCCGTCCCTGATCGTATAGGGCATGCCCGCAGCTGAAAGGCACCAGTCAACTCCGCTTATGACAACATAGGCACCAGCCATCTTTGCCATGTTGCTTGTGAAATGCTTCGCGACATGGTTCCATGCCCATTTTGCAGTGCCTGTTGCGGCATTCCTTGCGAGATTGCCATGAACGCTGCCGAGGTATGTTGGCACCTCCTCTGCCCATTTCCCCTTCGGCTTTATCTTTCCCGCCTTCATTCCGGTATAATCCCTGAATCTCTTTATCTTATCGGTCCAGAACACGTCTGCTACAAGCGTGGGGACTCCGCCTATGAGCGTAGTAGGTATCCTAATCGCAAGGTGTGCTGTATTGTAAATAAGCTTCAGCGGCAATGGCTTCAGGTACCATGGTCTGCTGTCAAGCCATACTAATACCTCGCTGTTCATGTCCCTGCTGTTTATCCAGCCTAGTACTCCCATGGTCAGAAGATCATGCGTCTCTCTGAGGAATATCCTCTTCGGCCATGACATCTCATATTCGTATCTTTGGGTCTTCTCGTTATAAACTGGTGCAGTGCTGATACGTTTGCCTAGCCCCTCCACCCAGCTGTCCGGCTTTGCGCGTTCCACAACAGTTCTCCTTAATAACTTCACATCCTGGTTTACCGAGACTTTCTGCGGCTGCTTGACGGCCTCTGCTGGCTTCGCCTGAACCTCACCTTCCCTCTTTGCCGAGGCACTTGCTTCCAGAGTCTTTTTCGCAGCCTTATATCTTTCATACTCCTTCTTTGCTCCATCTATCGTAGAGTTGCGAGTCAGGAACATCTGGTGCGCAACCGTATTTATTATCGGTTCTAGCTTTCGCGCATTGCCTATGACCTTTGCTGCATTCACCCTGCATTTACGGTATTCTACCTCTGCCACTCTCATCCTGTCGTTTCTTCTGAGTCCCTCGACTCTCTCAATGTTCTTGTTTCCACCGTCTACATCGAGATAGTATGTCATTACTCCGTTCTCCTTTTGCACCTTCCTAAGTATGCCTCTCTTCTCGATGAGATTGCCATTCCCTAATTCTATATTTAATATTACTGGTTTGTTCTTCTCATTTCCTATCAGACCGTATACCTCAGATCTGCTTGCCTTATTCTCCGCTACGTCCAGTGCCATCCTAACTTCCGCGAGGCGCAACGCCTCCTCATTTCCGCCTATCCGCATTTCCCTACTCCTGTCCTGTAATTTGCCGCAGGCGTCAAGCGTCTCCCTGCTCGCCTTCTTTTTTTGCTCAAGATACATCTCTCTTAATTCGCCCCTGTAGCTCGGCGAATCTGTGCCTATTATCTGCAACGCCTCCTTTTCACTGTAGCCCATGTCCGTGCCTATTTTCACCAGCCTGTTCACGTATTCATCCGATAAACTTTCAAGATGCTCGCTGCTCACCGAACCCTTAAGGCTATCGAAGCCTTCCTTCCTCATCAATTCGCAATACTTCTTCTCCTTCTTGATCTCTCTGTACTGTTTGAGGAAGATTCTGTCAAAGCCATACCCAAGCGTAAGCGCGCCTGCCAGGAATATGCTAGTGGCAAAGCTCCAGTTGTAATCCGTTGTCCTTTGCTGGATCTCAAAAACCTTGTCTATGATTGGATGTGCGGCGTATACTGCTGCAGCAGTAGCAAGCGCTACCTTTACCGCTACATATGTGCTATCACTCTGTATATTCCTCCGGAATGCGCCCAAATTATCACACTATAATTCTGATTTAGGAGATATATATAATCTCCTTAAATGAACGTTTCCTGTCGTATTTTTGCACCAAAAGGCTCTAAATCTCGCCTTTGCAATCTGCGAAAAACATATATATGAGGCAATTCATATGTTTATGTAGTGATCTAATGGACATTCAAAAACAGAAAGCCAAAGCGCTAACTGCGGCAACACTAGGACTTGCTGCAATGGCTACAATCGGCTGCTCCAACCTAAATGAATCGAGACTTCCTCTGAACAACGTAGATGTCACCTCAAAATCATCGTCAATCATGATCTTCTCGAAAGAGGTTCCTGTGTGCAAATACACCATCCAACCAGGTGACAACGTCGAAAATATATTCACCAGCCAGATCAGCAGCAAATCACGGCCATTCTACACCAACTGGAGCTTCGTGAGAGATGAATTCGTAATGGATGGCGGCATAATGCACGGCGATGCACTCCAGTTTCACTTTGGTGTATACTCTGTGCTTGCCGAATTGAATGGCTGGGAAAAAATATGGAAAGTGATGTACGAAGACGGCAAGCTGAATCCAGGAGACCAACTCCTTCTCCCCTACCTCAATGACAATAAGGTAATACACAACCAGGCATGCGATCCTACGGGGCGCATAAAACTGACGGCATCGTACAATGCCTCCTCAAAAATGGTGGTATCGAAAGGGCTCATGCGAGAATAAAACTATTTTGCAAGCTCCTTCATCAGTGCATTCAATGGCATGGTGTTGAGCACTCTCTCCTTTGTGAGCCAGCCCCTTCTTGCTGTTCCTATTCCATATCTCAGGAATCCGAAATGTGATGTCCTGTGCGCATCTGTGTCTATCGCGAACTTGATCTTGTACTTCGATGCCTTCATTATGTTGGTGTCGCTGAGGTCGAGCCTTACCGGGAATGAGTTTATCTCAAGCGCCACCTTGTTGCGCTCGGCAGCCTCGAAGAGCTTCTCAAGGTCTATCGGATACTGCTCACGTCCGTTTATCTCCCTCCCTGTTGGGTGCGCGAATATGTGCACCAATCCGCTGTCGAGTGCTTTGCACACCCTCTTTGTCATCTCCTCCTCGCTCATCTTGAAGTAAGAGTGCACAGCACCTACAACGCAGTCCATAGTTCCAAGGCACTCCTTTGTGAGGTCGAGGGCTCCCTCCTTGAGTATGTCAACCTCAGCCCCTTTCAGTATCTTTATCTTGCCGTCAAGCGAATCGTTAAGCTTGTCTACCCTCTTGAAGAACCTCTCAAATCCCTTCTCATCCATGCCATTCGCGATGCCAAGGCTCTTCGTGTGGTTTGTTGTTGCGAAGTAATCGAGCTTTGCTTTTATCGCGGCCTCTGCCATCTCATCTATGCTGTTCGCGCCATCGCTGTCAAGCGTGTGCGTATGCATATCGCCCTTTATATCTCCCAGTTCAACAAGCCTCGGTATCTTGTGCTCCTGCGCAAGCTTCACCTCTCCGCGCGCCTCGCGCATCTCAGGTGGCATGTACTGCATGCCCAGCTTCTCGTAGACATCCTTCTCCTCCTTTGTCGGCATGAGCTTCTTACCCTTGCCGAAAAGCCCGTACTCATTCAGCTTGTATCCCATTTTTACAGCTATGGTGCGCACCTGCACGTTGTGGTCCTTGCTGCCAGTGAAGTATTGGAGCGCAGCGCCGAAGCTCTCCGGAGCTATCACTCTCAGGTCGCAGTTCAGCCCTATCTTCAGAGTCACTGTTGTCTTTGTAGGGCCCTTGACCACTATGCCTGAAACGTCAGGCAGCTTTGCGAAGAAATCCATGACCCTTGCGCTGTTGTCTGACAATGCAAGTATGTCTATGTCCCCTACCGTCTCGCGCATCCTTCTCGCAGAGCCTGCTATTACTGCCTTTACCACAAGCCCGCTTTCCATAAGTTTCTCAACCATGGATTCTGCCACTGGGAGCACATCGCCAAGCGGAAGCCTTCCCTTGTTTGTCTCAAGCCGCGCTATGCCTCTAAGTATCAACTCCTCGCTCTTGCCTCCAAAGCCGGCGAGCCCGCTTATCTTGTGCGCCTCAGCAGCCTTCTTGAGCGAGGCGATATCCTTTATGCCAAGCTCTCTGTAGAGCGCTATGGCCTTCTTGGCGCCAACTCCCTCAATGCTGGTGAGCGCCTTCATGTCGATAGGGAATTTCTTCTTCAGCTCCTCATACTTTTTTATCTTGCCGGTCTTGATGTATTCCTCTATGCTTCCCGCAAGCCCCTTACCTATCCCGGGAAGCTTCATGAGCCCTTCCCTGCCTTCCTTTCTGTAAACGTCAGCAACATCCTCCTGAAGAGTTCCTATTGTGAGGGCCGCTTTCTGATAGGCGCGTATCTCGAACTTCGAGCTTGGCCTGTCGTCAACGCTCAGCATTGCCGCTATCTCGTTGAATATATCGGAGATGAGCTTGTTTTCCACAAACGATTAGCTCAATAAAAAGCTAAAAATCAGTATGTTCTCAATTTTACTTATTGCGGAATTGCCCTTAGTATGCGTATATAGTTCTCTTTCATCTTTTCCCTTAGGAATGGCTCTCCAATCTCAGCAACTTTCTGGTAGAAGAACCTCGCTGCAGCCAGCCTCTCCTCGGTTAAACCCTCGGAACGCGTGGCCAGTTCCGCCTCAACGCCATTATCCGCCCTCAGGTTTGCTATGTCGACCTGCCAGCTTTCCCTCAAGCCCTTCGGAATCCCTTCCTCACTATCGCATCTTGATGCAGCGCTCCTCAGGGCTTCGGCGACCAAAGGCAGATAATTCACGGTAAAAACCTGAACTGACCCAACCTTAATGCCGTTGTTCAATACCCTGCTTGCTTCTCCGATCCTTTTTAGGCTCTCCATCGGGTCTATGTCATCTATCATGCCTACCTTGTCCAGCTCACGCATGATCTCTATGTGTTTCTCAAAAACCCAGCCAAGTGTACCCACCTGCCTTCTATGCGGTTTCCTAAGCGTGCTTTTGATTGCAGACTGCTTATCGATTTTTTTCTCTTCCACTCTAATCACTAAAGCTTTCAATTCTCAGGATGTGTTGTAATATGTGTCGTAGCATATGTCGGGGTTTGGCGGCTTCAGCGCAAGGCATACCGGGTTGGCTATCCTGACGCCCTTCGACTGGACCTTTGCAGCAGTGTTGCTTGTCGTGCTTGTTGTGTTTGTAAGGCTTACCGAGCTTGTGCAGTATGTGTAGAAGCTGTAAACCTGGCAGTCGGCATTGTTTATGTCTACAGGAACTCCCTGCAACAGCTGCCAGTTTGTTACTCCCGCGTTTCCGGCTGTTGTGTAATACGTCTGCGCCTGTGGCGGATTCCCTGAATAATATATGTAGTAAATATAAGTCTTGTTCGAGAGCGTCGACTGCGGTATTGGCGGAGGCGGCACTATCTGCGGCGATGCTATCGTTGTAGTTGCTGTTGTTGTAGTGACTGTAGTTGCTGCAGTTGAGGAAGGCTTGAGCACCACTGGAGGCTTTGCAGCCTGTTTCAGTATGCCGCTGCTCACTATCCCATAGATAAGCAAGGCTATCACTGCCAGGACTATTATTATCGGAAGCACCTTCCTGAAGGTTTCCTTCTTCTCCCTTATCTGGTACTTCACCACATTCTCGTTCGTTTCATCAAGGAAGAAATCCGCATCGAACTTCTTGCCCTCAAGCACCAGATTTACCCAGTACTTGTCATCAGCCCACATCTCGTAGAATGGGAGCTCATTTGTGCCGAACCAGCGGGCCTCGCCCTTTATGTTCGGCTTAAGGTCTCCGCTGAAAACCTTGGATGAATATATCTGGAGCTTGTAATCGTACTCTACCTTTCCGTTAAGGAAAAGCCTTATCGTTCCATGATGCATTACCTTGTTGACATAGAGCCCTGTCTGCTGGAATGCATGCCTCATTGCTGCCTTGTCAGACCTCTCGCCGCTTGCGAGCTCGCCAGAAGGCGCGTTCCACTTGCCCTTGTTTATTCCTTCCTCTGCCTTTATCAAGAGAAGCGTGCCGTTCTTTATGACGTGGCATATCGCGAGTTCTTTTGGTGAAGCCATTTTATCATTTTATGGATTGGCACTTGCGGCAATCCCACTAAGCGCGCATCGTACCAGTCCAAAATATGAATCTGATAATATATATAGGTTTTGAGGTCCATTTATAAACCTTTCGGTAGGTTTCCCTCTAGAAGCGATTTGTACGTAAGGCTATTCTATCTTTCCAAACAATAATAATGGGGTAGAAATGGATGAGGCAGCAGGTACTGGAAGGGAGGGCAGGCTCAACAACCTCTATCTTGCGGTAATATCACGCTATAAGGAATACATAGAAGAGAAGGAGGGCCTCTCAGTTGCAGAACTGCCCACTCTTGTCACTCCAAATTCCGAGAAAGTGGCCGAAAAGGCCAACTGGATAAAATCGAAATTCCTTAACTACACCTACGGCAAGGATTTCTATGATGCCAGCCTCATGGCCTTCAGCTTTGTTAATGATGATATCGAGGATGTGACTCTTCCGCTCCAGTTCTGGATCTCCCCGGACGAGGTCATTACATTCATGATGGGCGACATCATGGACAAATCCATACTGCTGTGCAGCATGTTAATCCGCCTTGGAAACCCGTCCTCGCGTGTCTTCGTAAAGATAGATGACTCAGCAAGGAGGGTGTTCGTCTACTACGAATTCGAGGGCAAGTTCCATATTCTTGAATTCGGGAAGGAGGGACGCGAGTTCAATAGCCGCGACGACATACTAGGAAGCCTTCAATTCAACGAGGATACTGTCGCCTATGAATTCAACAATCAAATGTATGCCGACCTATACTAGCTAGGAAAGGCGCCTATTCTTGTTTCTCTTGAAAAGCTTCCTGCGTATCTTCCTTATCCTTGCGATCTTCTGTATATTCCTATACGCTTTTCCTACGCGCTTTTTCGATCTTTTTACCTTTATCTGCATCTCTTACACCTAAATAAGTTCTATTAATACAAAGCCCTTCACGCTATAATAACCTTTTCTAAGCGTCACCTCAAGTGTGCCGCTGTTGTACCTTGCCGTTGCATTTCTCGCGTCAATCGCTGTTGGCAGGGTTATTGTTGAATTCCAGGAGTTTTCTGCGGAACTTGCGTCAACATTCAGCCGTGAGCCATCCGTGCATATCCTCATCTCGCTGCCCTTGTATCCGTGTATCTCCACCAGCACTACTATATCATCGCGCGTCTCCAGCACTTCCACGAAGGGTTTCCTCGCCCTATCATTTTCGAACTCGGCCCTGTGCCATGAGACGGCAACATGGTTATTGGAATCATAGCCCTGGTTCGTCTCATTTCTGCTCTCCACCATGGAATCAAAGTTTTATGCCAAGGAAACTATATAATGATTTCCTACTTTTTTAGGTTTTTGCCAGTGCTCCAGCTGCGGTTTTATATATTATCTTGAAGCAATTGTATTGTGGTCAAATGGATGTCGAAAAGCGTAAAGAGACGCTTAGGTGCGATGTCACGATCGTGAAGCGCGGCCTGATCTTTGACAAGTGGAAGATGCTGAGGCTGGAGGCCTACCCCGCACCGAATTTCGATGCAAAGGGTTACGAGCGGAAGACCGGGGCAAGGTTCGAGAATCCGTACGTTGTCAAGGCAACCGAACTGGACCACGGCCTGGATGGCAGCTCATCAGCACGCATATTCACCGCTTTGGTAGATCTGAGGTCTGACGACAATCTCGAGAAAATATCCCTCTCCAAGCTGGGCGTCTTCTATAAGGGATGGCTTAGGGTTTGGGACCAAGCTGACAGCGCTACCTGAACCAGCCCTCTATGCCCTTCTGCTTTGAGTCAGGCTTTCCCTTCTCAAGCTTGTCAGCGTACTTCGCTATCCTTTCTTCCGAGAAGCCGTGGATCTTGCACATGAAATCGATCATCGCTGTTCTATCGGGATGCCTTCCCAGCAGTTTTCCAATATCATCATCTTCCATCTCCCTCACTTCCGGATTTGTGAATAGATCCTCCACTTCCTTTATGTCAAGCTCGAAATCCTCCTTGCAGTTCTCGCTCACGTAAGACTTTATGTCCTCTATTTTCTTTGCTCCTTTTGCTATCTTGAGCGCCGTCTTCGGGCCTATGCCCTTTATCCCGTTGTTGAAATCCGTTCCTAGCAGTATGCCTATCCATATCAGCTGCTTCTGGTTGAGCCCCAGCTCGCTCAGCGTGTCATGGAGGCTCACCAGCTCAGGCTCGACGTTTATGTAGACATTCTTCCTGGGGAGCTTTCTTCTTCCACTGAATGTGAGGTTCCTTGCTACGTACTTAGATCCGAAAAGCAGCGTATCATAATCCTGGCTTGCCGCTGCATAGACTAGCCCCTTCTTTGACATGTAGCTTGCCTGAGCCTCCCCCTCGCTCGGTGCTGTCATATAGCCTATGCCCATCGCATCCATAAGTTTCTTCGAGCTCTCCACTATAGCCTTGTCCACTCTTGTGGTTGCCATCGCATGGGAGCGCATTGCCTCTATGTTCCCCGATTCCTTCGCCTTCTCGAATGCCTCTCGTGCCTCTTCCTTCCTTCTCATCCTTGCTGCTATCGTCTTCTGCTTGAGAACTGATGGCAGCCCGTCAAAGATGTAGATGGGCTTTATTCCATAATCGATGAGCTCTATTGTCCTGTAGAATATTCCGGACAGATGGCTTGTAACATTGCCGTGCGAATCCATGAGCGGCGTCCCGTCAGGCTGCCTTATTATCGAAAGGAACTGGTAGAGCACATTGTAGGCGTCTATGGCAATCGACTTGCCGTTCAGCTCCTCAAACATGAGCCTCCTTTTGGATATCAGCTTGCTAAGGTCAACCGCCATGACGCAACCTCATTTCCTCTTCTTGGTTATGAAATCACCAAGCGTCACGCTGTCTCCTCCTCCCCGCCCGTGCATGCTCTCGTCACCTGCAGGTGCAACCTCAACAAGCCTGACTCCGAGCGCGCGCTCAAGCTTCTTCCTGAGCTCCTCAGATGGTCGTGTCCTTTGCTGTTCGACATGGAGCAGATGCGTCTCCTTCTCACTTATCATCTCAGCAAGCACCTTCACCGGAATCTTCATGCGCTCCCTTGCCTCATGTATTATCTCTCCGTAGTTGTCCACAAGCTGCTCTATATCCGGTTTCTTCACGGTTCCAAAGCCCTTCGGCGCAACCTTACGTTCAACAACCTTCGAGACTATCTTCTTGCCCTTCGCGCAGCCGGTGCAGACCCTAAGCTCCGCCTCCTCAACATTCACGATGTATATGTCCTTGCTCCTCTTCCCGCATATCTCGCATTCTTCCATCCCATCACCACTAGATTTTAGCTGTACCATTATAATAATTTACGCCTATATAAATTCTCATCAAATGCTGGTCAAATGAAGGACTACCTCAAAAAGATTGCCATAGCTGCGCTTATAATAATATCCATAATCCTTATCTACTTCCTTTACTACGCAGGCGCAATAAATGTCATACTGCGTGCAGCCGCCGCGATAGCCCTTCTTGTAGGTATTGGCGTTGCGATACAGAGGATCCTCGAGTTGAAGGGCGGTTACGGATTCTACATGCTGGGCAGCAAGAGCGGCCTCTCCACAATAGCAAACGTTGCGAAGAAATACGAGGTATTCTGGGACGTGATGTCCATGTGGGGCCTCACTCTCGGTTTTGGGCTTCTTGCATATCCGCTGATGAAGGGCAAGATAGACAAGCGCGTCTACGCCGCCGGGATAATATCGCTGATACTGATAATGATCTTCGTATTCCCGAACATAGGGACAGCGCTGCAGTTCATAAACCTGCCGCAGATCCAGTCTGCGCTAGCTGGCTCAAGCCAGGCGCATGCCGGGCCTAGCCTCATAACCTATGTGATATACGCCCTCACCATATTCGCAGGCTTCTCCGGCTTTCTGATATTCTCGCTGCTCTACGGCGCAGAAACAATACTATGGAGCATAATACAGTTCGCTCTAAGCCCATCATCATCAGGGGCGGTCTCGATAGCCAACCAGGCGGGCGTGGCACCGATAATACCCGGCATCAACATACCGTTGTTCGCTGGCGTAATCTCTATAGCGATACTTCTCATAATACACGAGTTCTCGCATGGCGTACTCGCAAAGAAGGCAAAGGTCAAGCTCAAGGAGATTGGTCTGCTGGTCTTCGGATTCATACCTATAGGGGGTTACGTAGAACCGGACGAGAAGATGGTGGACAAGCTCGACAGCGTAAAGCAGACAAAGATATTCTCGGCCGGCGTTGCGGCAAACTTCATAGCTACGATAGTCTTCTTCCTTCTCATGATGGCATTCATGTACTACATATTCCCGGCAGCGCAGATAAACTACCATTACGGCGTTGTGGTGACCGGCACACTGCCAAACTACCCGGCAAATGGCATACTCAAGAACGGGATGCAGATACTGGAATGGGACAATGTTTCCATGACCAATCTCTCAACCTCAAATTCAACCATCGCAGCGCTTAATGCGGCAAAAGCAACAGAAAAGCCCGGCGCAACCATAACATTGCTCACAAATACAGGTTCCTACAATATCAGGGCAGTGCCATCCCAGTCAAACAGCTCGGCCGGGGTTATAGGCGTGTCTATAGGGACTGAATACACGCCAACAATAAACGGATGGCTTGCGCATGCGGTGTACTTCCTGTTCACGCTATTCTCGCTCTCGATGCTGCTCAACTTCTTTGTGGGCATACTGAACTTCGCGCCAATACCAGGGTTTGACGGATGGAGGATCTACGGCGCCAACATAAAGAGCCAGAAATTCATAAACTTCGTCGGCGCATTCATAATCATACTGATAATAGTCAACATACTTCCGTGGTTCTTCTACTTGTAGACAAGTTTCCTAAGGTCGCCTATGCTGCCGAAGTCTATTGTTGAGCCATAGCCGAGCGCTATCGCATGCATGGAATCAACATCCGTGTGCTTGAAGATGGGTGACATGAGGTGCTCCTTGCTCTGGAGGTTTATGTCAGAGCCTGTTGCGAAGTAGCTTATGGCGGGAAGTATGAGCAGATCTATGCCCTTGTAAGTGCCGGAAAGGAAGCAGCGCAGCTTTTCGGTTCTCCCCACCGATTTCACTATGCCTATCGACGGGTGCTCATGTCCCGAGATCATCATGCGCGGCTTCTTGCCAACGATCTTCGGTATCTTGTCGCCATGAAAGAATAGGTAATCCCCAATCAGTGCCTCATCCCCGAAGACCTTTATCTTGAATGGGCCCCTGTACCTGTCTATGAAGTTGTCATGGTTCCCCTTTATGAGCGTGAGTTCTATCTTTTTGGTATTGCACAATTTTATCAGGTCATGGAGCTCATTGAACTCATCATCACCCACTGTTAAAAAATCATTCTTTATGTCGCCCACAACTATTATCCGCGTTGCCTTCCTGGCTCGGAGTGCGGTTTCAAGTTCGACGATTATCTTATTCAGGTTCGCCTTGGGTATGAATACTCCCTTCTTTGCCATGTGGCTCTCATAACCAAGATGAAGGTCCGAAAGCACAAGTGCATCAAGGCTCTTTATGTAAGCTATCGGAAGCCCGTCAAGAAGTTCAACATCTTTGTTAAGCATCAATTTTATCAAAGATATAAGCAGTTTGCAGATTTTATGCCTTGCGTTGGAGACAAAAGATTTATATATCTAAAGCAGCAAAAAGTTAGAGTGATAAACTGGGCCCGGATTTGAGTGAGAGCTATGCCAATGATAGATGTACCGATTAATAGCCTAACCGGAAGGCTACGCAACGACAGTCCGGCGGGAAGAAAAACAAAAATCAATGCTTTTGCTAAGATGCAAGCATTCTTACGACAAAACGCAGATATGGCTTCCAATGGATCTTACAAAACTATCCGCGCAACTGAATGCCGCGGGTGTTAAAACAACGGTCGTTGACCTTAACCTAGAACCCATGCCTAAGGATATGGACGAATACACTCATATCGGCGTAGGGGTGCTTGGAACCCCTTACATTTCGATCTCTAAACATATGGCACAATCAATATCCGAAATGACCGGCAGACCGGTGTTACTTGGCGGGCCGGGGGTACGCTATCTCGAACCAAAACAATTCTCAATGATATACGGTGCAAGCGGGATACAGATCACAAATGATTATGAGCTTGCCAGGGCGCTTTCACTGCCAGTGGACATACCTGCGGTCTATGATGTGCCAATTACCCAGCAAATCAAGCTTATGAATGATGGCAAACTGACCGCCTACCTAAAAAAGGAGTTCAGTTTCTTCTCATCGCAAGGCTGCAAATACAATTGTGACTTCTGCGTAGCGGACAAAGCCGTTCCGGAAACGTTCAGCAGAACAGTAAAGAGCGATATAGACGTACTCTGCGAAGAGGCGAACAGACTGGGCATAAAAGAACTTACGATGTATCTTACCTCGCTTGATGCCTTCCAAAATCCTGACGGATTTAAAGAAGTTTTGGACATATTTATAGGCGCTAAAAAGGAGTCAGGAATAGATTCTACAATTGAGATGCCTCAGCAGGATAGACAGTTTCCTGAACGCTATGTCTGACATGCCGAAATTGCATGAGCTCATACCAGAAGCGGGCTTAAAGACGATAGGTTTCGGCGTAGACGGGACTACAGACGAAGAATGGAAAAGCCAGCATAAAGGCAACAAGAGCATATCCAGTGCCGACGAGGCTTTCAGAATTTGCAAATCATTGGGGGTAGTTTCGGAAAATTTAATGGTAATGGGATTTCATGATAAGGACGGCATGCCTGTCGGAACGGAGAAGACGCTGCAAAGCGATGTAAACTTCTCGATAGACCGTGCTCTGCGTCATGGGGTAGTTTCAAGGCCACATCTTGCAAAAGACCTTGTGCCGGGCAACAAGGGCTGGAAAAGCAAAACCTGGGAGAAATCCAGAAACATTCTTCTCAATAATCCGGACCTATTCATAAACCTGGACTTTCTTATGTTGGGCTCTGAGATAACTCATCCCAATCAGGAATTTAGGCAGGCTGCAAACCGTGCATTCATGAGAATCATAGATACCTTGCCAAAGGATCTGTGCGCCTCAAATTACTTATTCCCGCACACTGGCGACAGAAGCCATGACGCTGCCGTTGCAATCTACAACAGTAAAGTTCCTGTTGATAAGTAGGCGCGCTAGGATCTAAGGCCTTTCTCACTGTCAGTCTTTTTTGTCCAAATTTCGCCACAGATACAGTGCAGCTATGGATTTGTAGGGTTCCCATTTCTTTGTGAGCGCTTCCAATCTCTTCCTATCAAGCGTTCTGATTTTGTATGCACCCTTTATTCCATTGATCAATCCAAGGTCGTCAGTGGGGAATACATTTATCCTACCCATGTTGAACATCAGGAATGCCTCTGCCGTCCATCTCCCTATTCCCCTTACCTCATCAAGCATCAGTATTATCTCATCATCTGACATTGTTGCAAGTCCATCAAGCTTCAGCCTGCCACTTACTATTCTCTCGCACAGGTCCTTGATGTACGAGTACTTTTGGGGTGATATTCCAGCGCTCCTCACCCTCTTCTCCGGCGTCTTAAGGAATTCTTTCGGCGTTGGCAGCCTTCCTCCATAAAGCTGCTCGAAGCGCTTTAGTATCGAATCCGCAGCGGATCCTGCTATCTGCTGGTAAATGAACATCCTCATCAACGAATCATAGGGCTCCTTTTTCTTCTTATCAAGCTTGATCGGCCCTACAGTTGTGATTATCCTGGCAAGTATCTTGTCATTCTTTTTCAGATGGAGCACTCCCCTATCCCAAGCAGCCTCTGAATTTACTGATTCGAATTTCTCTTTTGCCACGCTCTCACTTCCCGGATATCCTTTTCATTACGTTCTTATGAAGCTTCTGGAGGTATTTGTGCCTCTCCTTCATCATTACCGCATCCGCATGCCCGAAGGTGAGTATGGAGTGGGAGAATGGTGAGGGGATTGTTGTCTTTATTATCTTGAATGATTTCTTTCCACTGCTTAAGTTTTCTACCAGTTCGCTAGTCCTTTTCAGGTCCATGGTCTCGTTCATTATCTCCCTGTATGTCTCCTTTATTACAGGGAAGTTCGGGTCTATCTCCTCAGCAGCCTTGAAGACAAGCTGCGAGCTGAACTGCTGCCTTCCTACCGGGATCTTGTAGCCCTTGTAGTTGCGCAGTATCATGAAGCTCCTTGCCGCAACATGCCTGAACTTCCTCCTCATGAGCTCCGTCTTCCTTATGTTCTTCTTGAGTATTGCCTCGACTCCTGTTGTGTGTATGTCCTCGATTATGTTTTTCATGTCCTTCTGCGTGAGCTTCAGCGGATCTTCCGTTCTGAAAAGGAAACCGTTGTCGTTTATCATTATGTCAAGATCAACATCGAACATCTCCGCCATCTGCCACGCAATCGCCCTCGAAAGCGCATCGTTTACTCTTCTCCCGAAAAGGGAATGGAATACAATGTAGTTCGAATCCTTCTCCGAAATGTCCTTTGTGCATTCGATTAGAAGCATCTTGTTTGTGGGAACTTCATCGGCAAAGAGCATCTGCTCCAGGAAGTAGCCGAATATTGCCTTCTTTGAGTTATCGTCTATCGGCAGCGTGGATAGATACTTGTCAACGTCGTCCGGCATCTTCATTCCAGTCCTGAATTTGCTTATGCTCTTTGCGGCCATGTGCTTTCTCATCATTGTCGAAAGCTTCTCTCTGAACTCCCCTATCTCGCTGGCTAGCTCATAGCTCAGTGGCAATTGCTCGGAGAACCAGGGCGGTATTGTCGGCGCGCTTGCGTGAGCATCGCTCACATAGGCCTTCATTCCCTTCGCATACTCGAATTTGTAGAGCCTTCCTCCCAATGTGAAAATGTCACCCTCTTTCAGCTTTGTGAGGAACTCCTCCTCTATGTTCCCTATCCACTTCTTCTTTGTGTCTAATACGTTCACCGCTACCTCGTCAGGTATGGTGCCAAGGTTGAGCATGTATATGACCTTCGCAAGCTTTCCGCGCTTGCCGAACATCTTCTCATTCTCATCGTACCATATCTTGCCGTACACTCTTCTGCTTTCAAGTCCTACATAGTTGCCGGCCAGGTAGTTTATCAGCGATAGGTAATCTTCTTTTGGGAGATCATGATATGCGTAGACGCCTCTTATGACATCGTATGCCTCATCCAGGCCCCATTTCTTTGTAAGCGACATGCCTATTATGTGCTGGGCAAGCACGTCAAGCGCATTCTGCGGCACCACAAACGCATCAAGGTGCTTCTTTATCGCCGCATCAAGCAGAATTGAGCATTCGATTAGGTCGTCCCGGTTAAGCACTATTATCTCACCGTTTGCTGTCGCCTTGTAGGAGTGTCCGGCTCTGCCTATGCGCTGCACCGCCCTTGTCACGCTCTTCGGCGAGCCCAGCTGCACCACATTCTCTATGGTGCCTATGTCCACCCCAAGCTCCAGGCTTGTTGATGACACTACGCACTTCAGCCCTCCCTTCTTGAGAAGCTCTTCCACCTCCAGCCTTGATTCCCTTGACAGGGAGCTGTGGTGCGCCGCTATATCCTCCCCGTACTTGAACCTTTTCTTGAGGTTGAAGACAACGCGCTCAGTTCCGCTCCTTGTGTTAGTGAAGATCAGCGTTGATTTGCTCTTTGTTATTATCTCGTTAAGCCGCTTGTAAAGATTAGTGTCTATCTCCTCGTCTTCAGAGTATATCATGTCCTTAACTGGGCATATCGTCCTTACGTTCAGCTTCTTGCTCCACGAGGCGTCTACTATTACGCAGTCCTTCGGCTCCTTGCCGTTCCATCCGACAAGATATTTCGCTGCCTCATCAAGCGGATATAGCGTTGCGCCCAGTCCGACCTTTGCCACATCATGCCCTATTATGCTCTCAAGCCTTGCTACAGACAGTGCAAGATGCACGCCTCTCTTGTTGTTCGCAAGCTCGTGTATCTCGTCGATTATTATGTACTCCACGCTCTTGAGATGCTCAACGAACTTTTCAGAGTTTATCAGTATGGCAAGGCTCTCCGGCGTAGTTACGAGTATGTTTGGCGGCTTCGCAAGCATCTTGCGCCTCTCCTCCTGTGTCGTGTCGCCAGTCCTGACGCCTATCCTTACCTGCTGTATGTTGTCCTTCAGTATGTCAACTCCTTTCTCCTTCTTTATCATCTCATAGATGTCATCAAGCGGCTTCGCCAGGTTGTTGCGTATGTCATTGTTGAGCGCCCTTAACGGCGAAATGTAAAGGCAGTACACCTTGTCTTCAAGCTTGCCCTCAAGGCTGTAATCAAATAGTCTGCTTATTATGGAAAGGAATCCCGACATTGTCTTTCCGGAGCCTGTTGGCGCCGTAATGAGTACATTCTTCTTCTCGCTGATGAGCTTGAATGCGTACTTCTGAGGGGGAGTAAGCTCGTCGAACTTTGAGTTGAACCACTCCCTCACATATTTGTTCAGCACTCCCAAGCTCTCCTTGTCATCAAACGGTTTGTCCGCGTAGGTTATCATAGAGGATCAAAATAGGATTATACATGCTACCTGTGCATACAATACCTATTTCTCGTAAAGGTCTAAAAGGATTCGCTGGAAATTCCGAACCTTGTACTTACTTATATATGGAATCGTAACGTACTCCTGCATCGTCTGTTATGTGGATGCATTCTCCCTCGCATTCTATCAGGCAGGCCTGGCATAGTATGCACGCGCTCCCGCGACTGCCACTGAAAGGCCGCCGCTTGTGCCGTCGTTCTCGTCAGCGAAGTGCTTGTGGCCGTCCTTCGCATCGACCCACTTCGCATGCACTTCTGGATCTGTCGTGCCCTTCCATTTCATGTCCTCCGGCGCTGTGTCTGCGTTTGCCCCTGCGCTGTCGTTCCTGTTCTTCATCTCGAAGACTGCCACTGGGCAGACGTCCTTGCAGTGCTGGCATCCTGTGCATTTGACCTTGTTAACAAAAACATCCATAAAGACAACCTGCATATATACATGCTAGCTGAAGCTATAAATTGCTTGCTGTTCCGCACTTTTAACAGTGTAAAGAACAATCAGCAATTATGCTCCGCCGAACAGGCTCGCAAGTCCTCCTGCAGCTTCCTCCTCCTTCACTTCTTCCTTCTTTTCTTCTTTGTGCTTCTTCTTCCTTCACGCATGTGCCGGAGCTGCCGCATGCTGCTGGCGCAGCATGCTGCATTGATTGTGCGTTCTTTATGACGTCCTTTATGTTCACTCCCTTGAGCGATGCAACTATTGCCTTTGCCTGCGCCTCGTCCGGCTGTCATGCCCGCTGCCTTTACTACTTCCTCTATGCTCTTTTCGTTTATCTCCTTTCCTGCAGCATCCAAGAGAAGAGCAGCGTATACGTATTCCATATATTTCACCGTGTTTTTTAGCATTATATTATTCTTTTGCCTCCTCAGTGCTCTGCCGTTCAAGTGATGCAGCTGTCATTGCAGCATCGGCAAGCAGCATGTCTATTATCCCGGAATCTGGTATCTTGCACTCGATGCCCAAGGTGCATCGCATTGCGTATGCGCCCTGCTATGAATGTATTTATAGTGTAAGCATTTATTATCTTTGCCTCAAGCGATAGCGCAAGCGCATTACTGAAGCACAGCTGCATATCTCCTGGGTTGTGCTTTCGGCGTTTATGCCAAGAACTGCCTTGTTGAATATCATGCCCATTGCTAAGCAGCGAGATGGCTCTATGACTGCCTTGAACGGGAGTATGTCGAGTGTGTGCAGTGCCTTCGCCATGCTTCGGCTTACCGACTCTCCTTCTTCGACAACCACCTTGTCCTTTGATATCACTACCTTGCCTTTCTGTATCTGGACGTCAATTCCTGCACTCTTGAGGTCTGTTACTGTCTGGCCCTGGCTGTATGCTTGTCTCTCCAGCAGTTACGCTAACGTCCTCAGGCGATATCTGGCCTGGTTTTGCAGCAAGCCTCAGGCTAGTTTGACTTGAACTTGCCGTAAAGCTCGAATGGGTCCTCGTTGCTTAGAATTATTGCGATGTGTCGGTGAGATCCTTCGACAAGCTTCTTTGTGTGCGCATCGCTCTCAAGTATTCTCGTGAGCAGGGTCTTCCTTCCTATTATGAATCGTGTGTTGTCCTTGAGCTGGTTCTTTGTGGACTGGAGAAGCCTGTCCGGTATTCCGCTCAAGCTGGACTACGCCCACTACCTTGTAGCTCTTGAGCAGCTTCTTGTGCTCATTTACGAATTTTATCTTTTGGGTCTTTTGTAAGCATAATAAAACCTCACATTATCTTTATCGGCTTGCTCATCGTGAGCTTTGCATACACCGACTTTATGTGCTGCTTGCCTATCTTCTTTATGATTGCGTTTACAACCTCGTCTATGTTTGCGGCTATTGCATTCACGTCCATGCTCTCCGTTGCTACCATGCAGTGCACTGTTGGCAGGTACTTGCCCTTGCTCCTTATGAAGACCGATCTTGCCGTGTCCTGTACCGCCTTGTTGATGTCAACGCCCATAAGCGGCCTTGGCATCTTGTTTCTTGGACCCAGGAATCTGACCCAAGCGCCTTTGCTATCTGGGGCATGAGGCTTGGCTGGGCGAGAAGCTCGCTGTTGAAGCAGCTCATTTATCTTGATCTTGTCAGTTGACAATGGAATGTATCTCGGAGCTCGGCATTATCTTTGCGCCGGCCTCCGTGCCTTGCTGCTATTGTCTTGTCATCAGCGAAAACTATCACATTGTGGGACTTGCCCTTAGGGTGCGGAAGCTTTATCTCAAGGTTGAGTCGGTTGTCCTGCTTTGCAATGTCTATGTCCCATGAAATTTACCGCAAGCTCCACGCTCTGGTTAAACTTGCGTTTCCCCTTATTCTCATGAATAAAGGCACTTAACTTTTCAATCGTTTCTTTGTCCATCTGAATCCCTCCTGCATAATGCAGTAATGCGGGAAAAACAGAATTACAATATTATTCTATCATAAAGCTTATAAAGCTTTCTCACCCTCATCAATTTACCATTTTACCAGAGCGATTGCAAAAATGGGTTTTCCCAGCAATCCAGTTGGTTATATATATTTGGGAATTCATAATTACGGTGTGATGGAATGCAGAAAACAGACAAAATCTGTGCAGGATTAGGTGTACTGGGAGCCGCCGCTTTTGGCGTCATACTGCTAAGGACACCAGAAGTAGCTGTGAAGATGGATATCCATTCAATAGTCATTGTCGACAAAAGAGCAACAGACGCTCTCAAATTCATACTCAAATTGCGGGGTAACCTACGAGGCTAAAAATAATGTCCCGCTAACCATTCCCAGAGAACAGACAATCTATTACGGCCACGAGCTGCGCACAATCACCTACGAAACACATTTGGAAAAGGCGAAGTGGTGCCTACCTACGGTACGTATTGAACTAGTTGACGCTGTTAATGTGGACAGGTCATATACTGCTACAGACGGAACCGTATCATATAAGAAAGTGGATATCAGCGCTGGCAGCCTGAAGGCAAGAGGCCTAACGTCAGAATTCGAGGCCCTACTTAAGGATTACGAAAAATGAAGTGGTGGGATGTTCAGCACAATAAACCAAAAAAAGACAATAGCGATAAGGACGCATGAAAATCCGGCAAGGACGATTGACACTGAGGACAGGGTCTCCATGCAGTTTTCTGCAGTTATAGAACGGATAATTCCGTTTTCCAGCAAGGTGATACTAATTCATGCATTTCCAACGCGCGATGCCTTTGAACTAGCAAACGCAGAGCGGATTATGTTGCCGAAGGGAGAACAGGAAAAGATAAAACCCACGGAATATGACGTATACATAACAGAATTTCCTAAAGGTACAGAACTGGATATTTATTCTGTTGCTACCGTATACGGAAATAACGGCGTGGTGAAACCCATACAGAGAATATCCCTGGTAAACGAATCGACCTCGGATGAACCAGCGGATCTCACTGTCAGGATAACGGAACTTGTAAATGAAATATACAATGGCACAAGACTCCAGAGGATATTGCTGCGGAAAGGCAGATCCGAGACTGAACAAAAGACTTAAATACATCGCATGAATTTTACTTGAGGGGCCAGGTGTAACTATATGATTCTATCAAAAAGAAAGCGCCATAAGCTGGAGCAAAGGATGTCCAGCACGAAGTCTGTTCATGACCTCGGGGATCCTATTCATACAAGCTCCGTAAGGTACTCTGATTACAGTCTTAAGCATATTGCCGCAGATGCAGGCGTGGGTGTCGGGGTTTTAATAATAAAGCCAAAACAACTAGAGCTTCTGGAAAGAATATTGAGAAGGGACGAAATGCTAGAGCGTAAACAACGCAAGGCTTTAACTGCACGGGCCTGACGGGATTTTCCAAACTTTTGACCAAACTTTTACCAAAAGTCTATTTGAACCCGCAACCACTTGGTCCGAAGCCAAGTGCGCTATCCAAGTTGCGCCACAGGCCCTACTATTATTATAAGAGCATATTTATTATACAGCACTTAAACGCCTCATTTCGCAGAGGAGGAAGTGGTGAACGAATATCCATCCATCTTCTTTCCGTTTGCCTCCACTACCATCGGCACCAAACTTTCAACATAATTTCCCATGCTCATGCTTGTCGTTTTCCCACTTTTTGACTTATGTACGCCTGGCGTATAGTCAAAGTGCTTTCCTGACATATCCCTAGTGGCATCGCTAGCTCCCATATTGGCAGTGAGTGCAAAACTGCCTATGCCTGCAAGGTTACTACCGGCAATTATGTAGGTGGCGCTTCCTGTTTTCACATCCCTACTGGCACTTATTATCTCGGTCATCGCTCCGGTAAAATATCTCTCCCCATTCTTTAGCCTCCACTCGCTCCCCACGAATCTCTTCGATCCGAATGAGGGACCATCAATACTTTTTAGCAGCTTGCCTTGGGAGTCGCGCACCTCTGCAATCACACTGCTGCCCTTAAGCCTTATGGAAATATCATATTCTCTAACAGGTTCTATGCTGTTTTTAAGCTGTGTTGTCTCAAATAACACTTTACCGTTTGGACCGGACGCTTGGTAGATGATGCCGAATTTTTTGTCTTCTAAAGTGTCAAACGCAAACCCCTGGGATATCCCAATCTGGTACCAATAGCCCATGTCCGTAACTGCATTGAAAAGAAATGCCTGCCCGAAATCACGAGTAGTACCGGGGACCAATACCCTGCAGCCTACCGCCGTGCTGGAATAATCCGTATTGTCTATCTTGAGTATCTGCTGTATATCAAATTCTCTTGATCCGAATTCCCTGTGTTTTCGCTTCATCTTTTTCTCATATTCTACCGTGAAGAATTTCCCAACCCTATCTATATCTGCATTGGTAAGTGGCGTTATTGCATATCTGTTGTACATCGCTCCGCCAGCGAATATCATAGCTCCAAGCCCGACAACGCTAGCGGTTAACTTTGCACTGCTCTTCGCTTTTTCTGCCAGGGCACTTGCACGGCTTCGTGCCCTCTCTAAAAGGTTCCTTCTCCTGCCGCTTTCATGTTGGCTGCCAGATTCTCCCTCTCGTTTTCGCTCTTTTTCAACCATGTAATCAACAGATGGTGCAGCATTACTGGTTACGCTTTGCACTAGAAGCGGCTAAAAATTCAGCTTTTTCTGCCTTATTCGCTCCATGGTGCTCCATCTTTCCCTTATGTTACCCTCGAGTATGCCGCTCTTCAGGTTCCTTCTTATCATCTCTATCGTCTTGTAGTCTGACGGATATCCCGATCCTATTGGTATCTTAAGCATCTTCTCAAGCTTCTTTATCTCCCTGTCACGGGTCACCTTTGCTATTATGCTCGCTGCCGAGACTACGGGATATCTCGAATCCGCCTTATGCTCGGCGATTATCCGCGTGTATTTCAGGCCCTTGTCCATCTTCTCTCCCTTTATTCCTACCACCTTTGTGGACTTGGTGCTTGAGAGCTTGAACCTTGTGCCGAAGCGCTCCGCTATAACATCAGGCGAATCGAGATAGATTGCACCAACCTCACTCTCTATCTGGTCAAAAAGAGCAGCGAACCTTACCGCCTCAAGCTCGTTGAGCGATATGTGGTTCCTCATCGCAGCGTTGATGTCGCTGGATGTTATCCTGTCTACCTTTATATCAATAGCAATATCCTTTATCTCGTCGAATAGCTGGTTCCTGCGCTTCTCTGAAAGAATCTTCGAGTCGCGAACCCCTATTTTAGAAAACCTGTGGGCGCTGGTGCTCTTTACGGCAACAATGCTTATAACAAGAGGGCCAAGAATCGCCCCGCGTCCAGCCTCGTCCGCTCCACAGACTATTATAATGACCACCAAATGGGCCGACTATAGGAAATTAGAGATTTTTCCTATCAACTACAATGTAGTCGTTGACCGCCATAACTGAGTTGTATGGCACCTTTACCTGGTCATCGTCGCTCTTTATCTTGGCAGCCAATGAGCTGTCAGGATCAGGCTCCACAAGCAAAACATTAATCTTGCCAGTTACCTTGCTAATCTCTGCGTCTACGAATCTGCCCAGATCGAAACCATCGTTTGTTATGACTTTCTTCCCTACAAGCTGTTTTGCTATAATGAACTTTACCATATATGCCACCTATAGTCGTGTTAAATATAATTCACTGAAATACATTAATAACCTTTTGCTTTCGATCCTTGCTATGTCTTGCTGTAACACTATCAATATATTATAAAAAGGTATATAAAGGTATTCTCCGTCGCTGTTTATCAGATTTACTATCGGAAAACCGTTTTTGGCGCAAATTAGCCACAATATATGCCTCAGAAGGCTAGAGCCTGCCTCTCGATTCACCTACCGATACGCCGCTCGCAATGATGTGCGCCACTCTCAGCGCCTCGAATGCACCCCTCGAAAACCTGCGAAGATATGCCTCGTCAAGTGTGCTCTGTAAAAAGAATCCATTCGCCTTTATTGCCTTCATCTTTCTGCTACTCTCAACCATCTCAATCCTTTTCCCGACGCTCTTTTTCGTTAGGCGTGAAAATTCCCTCAGTGCATTTACGAGGTCGTCAGCGTTCTGTTTTCTCCTATTCAGCAGAACCACTTTAGAGTGCAGTTTCCTCTCGAGCTCCTGCATGTCTATTATATTAAGCCCGGCAAGTGCAATCCCATTGAACAGCAGTATCCTTATCTGCTCCCCGAATCTTGACCCCTTTACCGTCTCTATTATTCTTGTGGTGGAATCGGTCCCGTCCACAGCCACTCTTGTCGAGAGCAGTCCCTCGATATAATTATCTCTGAAAATAACACCAAGAAGCGGCGTTATTCTTCCCTTTTCAATCGGGCCAGACGCGATCGCGATATACCGCACCCCATTTTTCAATCCCTCACACCTTCGGCTAATTGCCACTAACCATTCTCTGGCAAATTATTAATGTGTCACGTGCAGAATTAGCTGCATCACTTTCCCTTCTTCGATACCTGTGCCTTCAGCTCTGTAAACTGCTCATCCAAGCTCTCTATTGTCTTCAATAGGACATCCTTTGCCTTCTTCTTCGACTTCACCACAAGCACCGCATTTCCTGTCTCCGGATGGTCCTTCGCGACACCCGCGAAATCAACATCCTCGTTCTCCAGAAGTTCGCTTGCGATAAGATCAGGAATAGTAAGATCCTTCGTCTCGAATTCTATAACAAGCTCCTTGCTTTCGTCCTTGATTACTTTTATTTTCAAATATATCACGATTAGACTTATGGTTCTAATATATCACACAAACAGCTTTTTAATATCTTCCGGCTTGTTGTAAAGGCTGCTTATCTTCCTTCTCTCCTTGTGCCCGCATTCCTTGCACACCAGCATGTTGTTCTCGCTCAGCATGTCGCTGGCGCATTCATCGCACTTTGCGAATATTACTCCAGTCTCATTTCTGTTAAGCGCAAGAGTGTAAGAATCCTTGTCATTGTAAAGCACGCTGGCGAGTATCGTGTCGCCAACACCGCACGGTTTCAATGGCCGTTCTGCGTGGAATCTGTTATCGCCGCCTCCGCCTCTTCCGCCGCCGAAGTGCGGCCTTGGCCTTTCCATTATTATCTTTCCGTCCTTAAGCGCAAGATAATCCTTGCTGTCTATATTTATGTCGTCTATCTTTACGAATATAACGCTTTTCATGTCGTCAGTCACCGTTCCGATCACCAGCATGTTCTTGTCTATTATCTTTATCTCGCTGGCCCGCAGCCGATACTGAAACGACACCGTTTTCCTTGACCGCATTGCCTATGACTGATGAGTATATCACTCCCTCTTCCACAAAGGTATTGTTTCCTGCCACAAATTCCTCCTCCGTAGCAATCTTTTCTCCCGGGATTACAAAATTATTGACTTCCATAACATCACTGCATCTTCTCTGTGATATTCTTCATCTCATTTATGCTGCCCAGTGCCCTATAGACTGCAAGCACTGTATTGTACTTTGCTCTTGTCCTTCCCCTTGAGAATTCCCAGGCGTCCTTTACGCCAGCAAGCTCAAGCATCTTTTTTACTGGGGGGCTTGCGACTATTCCAAGGCCTCTCGGTGCAGGCTTTAGTATCACTTCCACGCTTCCGCATCTTCCTGTTACCTTTATCGGAAGGCTGTGCTTTGTGCCGCATAGGCACTGCCATGAGCCGCATCCCATTATTATCGGTATTACGTTGCTCTTCGCATCGAGTATGGCGCTCTCAATTGCCGCCTTTACCTCGATATCCTTTCCCGATCCAACGCCAACATGGCCCTTCCCATCTCCAACTACTGCTGTTGCCCTGTATTTCATCTTACTATTGTTCTTTGTCATTCTCTGAGTGTTTGCAATCTCTATTATCTCGTTGTTCAGATCCGGAAGAAGCGCCTCTATTATCTCCGGCTCTTCTATCTTTCTTCCATCATGGAAAACCTGCTCTATTGTTGTTACCCTCTTTTCCTTCACATCCCGTCCGAGCTCTGTCTTTGGCGCCCACGCCTCTATGTTGAATACGGTTCTTTCCCGTTCCCTTCTTTCATACCTCTTATTGTTCATCAAGAATATCACAATTTTATTTAACCCTTCTTAATATCTTGTCCTCCTGGATCTTCTTTATCCTGTTTGATTCTTCCTTAGCCCATCTTATCTCTTCAGAAGTCATTTTTTCCCTGTCCTTGTATCTTTCTGCCACTTTCTCTTTGCCAGAGACCAAAAGCATGAGTGCATAATTCATCATCACGTTCTTTCTCCCTTCCAACGGGCTCTGTTTACTCGCATTTTTTCTCATAAGATCACTTTGCAACAAGCTGCTTCTTCAAGGCCTCGAACTTCTGCTCTATCGCCTTAGCATCGAATCCCGCCTTTGCATATGCTGCGAACTGTGTCTTTCCCTTCTCCGCAGTTGCATACTTTGCTATGTGGCGCCCTTCAGCCTCGCCTCGTCGAATTCTATGCCGTTGTGCAGATTTGCGCCGCTGTCCTTGAAGCCCTTTGCCGCTGCGAATATAACGATCCCTTCACCGGCCTGTACAGGCCTATGTCAAGCATGTATTCCGATTCCTTGTCCTTAAGCTTGCTTGCCAAGCAGCATGCCAGTGAGATAGGCTGTCGGTATGTTGCATCTTGGCTCCCATCCCATGCCCTTCAGTTCCTTTGAGTTGGAGCTTGCAATTATCTTGTCCCCGCTTCTGTCGTATTCAACAACCTGCATGGATATGCCGCGGTTGCTCTTCCTGACAACTACTCTCCTCATTCCGCCCTTTAGCGCGGCTATCGCGCTTCCTGTAGTTTGTCACCGCATTCATTCTTCTATGTCTTATTCATTCTGTACATCAATATCACATGTGCCTAAGCTCCTTCATCTTTTCCTCCTTTATCTTTACTCCGTCATTTATTATGTGGCTGAGCAGTGATGCCTTGCTGGCGAAGTTTCCTCCCTTTACAAGCGCATAATATTTCTTGAATCTCTCGTTGTCAACTATGTTCTCGCTCTTCAGCGTCTTGAGCACACGTCTTTGTCCCCTTATGCTCTTCTTGTATTCTACCATTCCCCTTGCCTTGCGCGTTCCCTTTCTTCTTCCGGTGCCCCTCCTCCTTCCCTTCTTCCTCTTTTCCTTCAGCACCTTTGAGTATGCGCTTATGTTATGCTTTGCCTTTAGTGGCGTATATGCTGCCGTTCTTTATCATGCCGCGCACATCCTCTCTTGTTATCGCCTTTTTTGCGTCCTTCAATGCCATCGGTTTTATCCTCACAGCGCTTTCTCCTCTTTCCATAAGTCAGCTGCTATTCTTCTGGTAAGCTTTATACTCATTTGTAAGCACCATTTGTAACTTTCAGCTTTGACTTTCCGGCAATCTCGGTTATCCCTATCCTTTTCCTCAGCGAGACGCCTCTTGCTATAGTAATGTCATAGCCATCTAGCGTCTTGTCTTTTATGAGCCTCTCCAGCTCGTCAGCATTGTTATGAGCATGATTCTCTTGCCGTTTACCCTTACTCCTTTTACGGATTCGGGATTGCCGTACCCTATTGTCGGCTCAGCTCCCATGAAGTTCCTCTTTATGCGCTTCTTGTTGTCTATTCCGCGCTGCTTCCTCCATCTTGCCGGTACTCTCTTCCTGCTCTTTGCGCCGAAGTTCGGCACATTGAACTTTGGATGGCTTTTTCTTCATCATAATATCATTCTATTTCGTAATACAATCCGTCCTGGAATACCCTGTGTCCTTGTTCTTATCTTGCAGGTCTGTCTTATGTTTGCAGCTGTCTGCGAGACATCATCAAGGCTTGTTCCGTAGACGCGCACGTTCTGGCCCTTTACCTCTACCTTTGTTGTCCCGACTATCTTTGATGTGCGCGGGAACCTTTCCCCTATTATGTTCTTTATCATGACATCGCTGCCCTTCACCTCCACAGTTATCGGGAAGTGCGCGAATACAGCCCTCATCTTCTTCTCGAAGTCACTGTTTACGCCATTCATGTCATTCTCGAGTTCCTTCTTGAATGTAATCTCGACCTTTGCAGCCTTCTTTGCAAGTATCTTGTCTTTAACAGAATCTATCATTATCTTGTCTCCCTTCTTGGTGACCTTGAGAAGCGCGTCGTTGAACTTCCTCTTGTTCGAGCCAAGGCTGCCCTTTGTCTCGATCTCGTTGCCCTTTATCTCAACGGTGACTCCCTGTGTTATCTTAAGTTCTATCATTTCATTCGCCATCTCTTATGAACTTGGAAAGGAATTCCAAATTGCTATCAGAACTCAGGTTCAACCTATCTACTGCCTCTCTTGGGTTCTTACACGAATCTATGTATCTTACCACTGCAAATGCAAACTTTTTATACAAGGCCATATTATCACTAATAGACATAGGCTAGCAGCCTTCCGCCTATCTTCCTTTCCCTTGCCTCCTTGTTTGTTATAATCCCCTGCGGGGTTGTAAGTATCAGTATTCCGAAGTCCTTGCTTGGTATGTATCTTGTCTCGTACTTTTGTATGTGCTCGTTCTGTATCGAATATCTTGGCTTTATCACTCCTATGCTGTTTATCTTGTTTGAGAGCGTGACCTTGAGGTACTTTATGCGCTTCTCTGTGTATTCCTCATAGTCGTTTATGTATGATTCCTTCTTCATGACGTCAAGCACAGCCTTGAGCAGCTTTGTCGAATATAGTGTGCACTCCATCCTGCCCTATGCGCTCATTCGTCTTTATCTTGTTTATTGCGTCAGCGAATCTATCCATCAATATCAGCCATATTTCTTGAATCCTATGCCCCTTGCAACCTCCCTGAAGCATCTCCTGCACATGTAGAGCTTGTGCGACCTGATCAGTGCCCTTGACGTTTCCGCATATCCTGCATTTCCTTATGCCCTTTCCCTTGAATTTTTCCTCATTCTTACCTTCAAATTAATCACGATCCCTGCTCAACTGCCGTTACATCGAATTCCTTTTTAATATAATCTATTATCTCCTCCTTTGATACCGCCCTGTGCTTTGCTGGTATCTTTGCATTTGCCTCTTCCTGAGCGCTACCCTCAGCCCGCTCCTCTTAAATGAGACATTCACATTCATGCCAAGCATTCCTACCTTCGGGTCATACTTGACTCCGCTTATGTCTATGTATTCCGGTATTCCGAAACTCAGGCTGTTGTTCGTTATTGCGGTCTCCTTTATCTTGTTGTCTACCGCCTCGAAGAGCTTCATCACAAGTTTTTTTGCGGGTTCGCCGCGCACCGTTACAAAAGCGCCTATCTTTTGGCCCTTCGCTATCTTGAATGCGGGATTTCTAGTCCTTGATATCTCGTCAGCCGGCTTTCTTCCTGTTATTGTCTCTATGAGCCTCTTGCATTTCCCTGCAGATTCTCATCGCTGCCTGTGCCTATGTTTATCACGACCTTGTTTATCCTCATATTTCTCATTGCGTTAGTCTGCTTCCATTCATCATTCTACCACTATTATGTTCTTTACAAGCGTCTCGAACTTGCTGCCGTTCTTCTGCTCAACCATTACCGATTTTGTCTTGTGCATGTTGCCAGCGCTTATCTCCTTTACTGTTCCGATCTTGCCCACGTGCACTCCGTCTATTATTTCGCATTTTGCTCCCGATTCCAGTTTTATTATCTTCGAGAGCTTTCCACCTGAAAGCATAACAGAATCATCAACCTTTGCATCCTCGCTTCCCTGCAAGCGCAGTTGCCGTCATGAAGCCTGCAGCATTATCTCGCCTTTCCTGTATTTGTACTTTCCAACTACCTTGTAAACCTGCGAGTGTCCTTCTCATCCTTTTCTATAATGTATTTGGCCCTTCTCGTTTATCCCTATCATCTGCATTTCTGAGCCGACCTCAAGAACATCATGGAGTCCGACCGGGTATTTTGGATCCTTTATTGCCTTGCCGTTGACCTTGACAGCGCCGTCCTTTATTATCCTGTCCGCATCCTTCCTTGTCGTTGCTTATGCCGAGCTTGCCTATCAAGAAGGTGAGCGCAATTGATTTGTCGAGGCTATGCCTTCCCGGATTCTGCTTTATCGTGTACTTGTGCTCCTTCCTGTGTATCGCAAAGTACTTCGGTGCGTTAAGCCTTTTTATATGTCCGCTATTCCTTTGTTTGCCATTTATAACATCTCATTTGTTTTGTACGCTGTGCAACCTGCGGCGTGCTCCGCCTTCTTCTCCTTCACGTCTATGTTTGTGTCGACTACCGCGCTTGCGCCTATGTTTGTTGTCCTTACTGGCTTCTGTTCCTTCTGCTGCGAGACTTCAGCTTTGCTGCCCTCATCTTATCGGTCAGGTTCAGATCAGTTATGTATACATTACTTGCGCTTATTGGCACATTGAATTCCTTGCCCTTTGCATTCTTCTTTACAAGAGAGTCAATGCTTATCCTTCCCGTCCTCAAGCTTACCCTTGTCACCTTGCCTGTCGTGCCCTTCTTGCTGCCTGCCATTACCTTTACGGTGTCTCCCTTTGATATCTGCACCGACGATTTCTTTATGCCGAGCTTTGCCCTCAGTGCCTTGTCAAGATGGGAATGCACGAAATGCTGTCTTACATGCATTGGTGCATTGAACCTGAAGAACTCTGCTTCCTTGGCTTGCCGCTTTTTATCATAATATAACGACTCTTGATGCAATTCCCGCAAGCTTCACGTAGCGCTCAACAACCTCCCTTGCCATTGCTCCCTTTACTTCCGTTCCTACTGCAAGATTGCTGTCCGTTACAAGTATGCCTGCATTGTCCTCGAATCTTACGCGCATGCCATTCGCCCTTCTTATCGGGCTCTTCTGCCTTATTATCATGACTCTTACTTTTTTCTTGACGTATTGCGGTGTTCCTGACTTTACGCTTGCAATAACAACGTCACAAATGCCTGATTTCGAATACCTTCCCTTTCTTCCACCTCCCTTTCCTATTCTGTTTATTATCATGAGCGTCCTTGCGCCGCTGTTGTCTGCGCATGTAAGCACGCGAGCTAGGTATCAGGTTCTTGGTATTGTTGTTGATAATCCCTTCATATCATTCCACCTTGTTAAGAATCATTGTTACGACAAAGGACTTTGTCTTGCTGAGCCTTCTTGTCTCGGATATTACGCACCTTGTCTCCGGTCTTTGCGTTTATGCATTCCGGATTGTATGCGGCTATCCTTGATGTCTTTCTAAGCGATCTCTCGTACTTGTGTAAGGAATGTGGTGTAAGCGTGCTCGACTATTACTGTCTTCTTTGCCTTGTCGCTGACCACTATGCCCTCTATCTCGTTGCCGCGAGTCTTGAGCATTCCGTGTATGGGCATTTTGGATCTTTACATTCCAATGCGATCACTTATTCAAATTCCTTCTTCTTGTAAAACTTAAGTGCCTTCTCCGTTCGCTCATAGGGCTCTGAAATTTATCTCATTGCCATCAACAACGAAAGAATCGCCGTCATGGGTAAACCTGAATTTGGAGATTTTCTTTACTACCTTCTTTGTCTTTGAATCATGCCTCAGATATAGGAGATTTTTTGTCTCGTATATTACTCTTCCTTCAATTCCTATCTGCGAACGATCCTTGCAGTCTATTACTTCTGCGTAGAGACCTATGAGCTCATGAAGCACAATGTTCTTATTATTATAGCCGTGCATGAATTTAAACCTTTCTTTTCAGACTTTGACGTTAACTGAATGGGTGCCGGATTCCGATGCCTTCAGTTCAAGGGACGCATATAACAATCAAAGAAGCTTGAATCCCTTGGTGAACTGGTCTATCTCGGATGATGTCCACGGACCAACTCCCAATGCGGTTTTAGTTCCGGGCGGAAGCTGCGTTAGGCCAGCATCGCTGACCAGTGCGCATGGAACCTTCTTGTACTGGAATGCCTTGAAGAGCTTAACAAGAGCCTCCTCATCACTCACCTTTAGCACTATCTTCTTTTCTCCAGTGTCAAGCCACTCTTTGGCTATAGCCTTGTCCTCCCTTTCCGCAATGAAGTAGCTCATAAGCGAGGCGTGTGCTGCCTGTGCTGCAATCTTGCCGCGGCTCATCTCTATGTCGATCCTTACTATTATTACCTGCTTTATCTCCTCTTTTATCTGCATTCAGCCACGTCAGAATCTCTAATCCGTTATATTACTGTTTACAAAAGCATAAATATAAGCTCAGGTGTTCTCCCTTGTAATCTCAACCCTTAGGAATAATCTTGCCCTTTCACGGTCTCTCTTTGTTATTTTTACGTCGTCATCTCCCCTTATCGCATGCTTCAGCTTCCTGAAGCAGTCCCTTGTACGATGCCCTGTAGGTTTTATCCTCTCGGTCATATCGTCACCGGCTAGTTCCCCTAATATATGACTGTCTAGCAATGCATATAATTCTAACGCAATTATGCTTTTACATCCTAGAATGGCAGAATTCTATGTGTTCCCTCTTTCCTTCCTTAACAGAAATAGTTTGGGTTTTCCATTGTACTCGACCTGTGTGGCTGTCACCGCATCCCTCCTTCTTGGGGGCATAGGTCGCAGATCTACAGGCATGTTTGTTATTGTCCTTACCGCGTAAATACATTCTATGAATAAAACCCTAAGCTTTTCCCCAAAATTCTTGTCCCTCTGGACTGCCGCTTTTATCATTTCTACTACGTCATTGTTGCTCTTCGCAGAGTCGACTATGGCCTCGAATGCATGCAATGACCTGATGCTGTAAATCTCATTCTTTGCTATGGTCTCGACGTGCCTGTCAACGAATCCCTGAAGGCCGCTGCCCCACATTTTGTGCACGTTTGACACATCATCACTTAATAATTTTGACACATTATATTAATCAATAAGATTTATAGTGGTGCTTTTTTTGCTTGCCGAACATGAATCGCAGTTCTTCAAGAGGCTTCTCGCCAACTTTTATTCTGGCTCGGGCAACATCTCACCGCGCGACATAAAGACAAGGGAATTCGGCTTCGGCGACTTCGAGCGCAAGATACGCTACAGGCATTATTCATTCCGCGACGAGGCACAGCTCCACAACTATCTTGCAAAGGAGGCTCCGCCATTCGTGTCCTACTCGATGGCCGAGTACGAAAGGCCGGACGGCAAGCCCATGGAGAGCAAGGGCTGGCTTGGCGCGGATCTTGTCTTCGATATAGATGCCAGCGACCTCAAGCTCAAGTGCAGGACAGAGCATGCCGGCTCATGGGTCTGCTCCAAATGCCTTGATGGTGCGAAGGCCGAGACCACAAAGCTCATAGAGGAATTCCTTATCTCGGATTTTGGTTTTGCGGAAAGCGAGATCTCAGTAAACTTCAGCGGCAACCGCGGCTATCACATACACGTTAACAATTCTGACGCCTTCAAGCTCAATGGCGATGCGCGCAAGCAGATAAGCGACTACATAGCTGGAAACAACATAATGCTCACATCATTCTTCCCGACCCTAGGCAGAAGGGGCGTACGTCTCGACGGTCCAAAACCATCAGACAATGGTTGGGGAGGCAAGCTGGCCAACGGTGTCATAAGGGCAGTCACTGGAGGTACAAGCACTCTCATGGATCTCGGCATAGAAAAGAAGGATGCGCAGATGCTCACAAGGAAGAGCGCTGAAATAGTGCTTGGTATAAGCACAGGAAACTGGGACAAGATAAACATACCTAAGAAGGGGGAATTCTGGGCGAATGTGCTCAAGAACATAGCGATAAAGCAGAGCGATGCGATAGACAAGAATGTAAGCATAGACATACACCATCTTATACGCCTTCCTGGCACTATACACGGCGACACGGGCCTCATCGCTAAGAAGGTGAAATCATTAAGGGCGCTTGCCGAGTTCGACCCGATGAGCGATGCGATAGCGTTTGGCGAGGAACAGATCACGATAAAAACGGCAAAGGTCCCCGCCTTCACTATGGCTGGAACAGGTTATGGTCCATATGAAAATGCTGAAGTAAAGCTGCCAGGCTATGTGGCATCATATCTTGTCCTTAAGGGCTTTGCCTCGCTCAACGCCAAAAAGGCATAGCCTGCAAATCCGGACAAAAGCAATAAAGATTTTAGCTGTCTTCCAATACTGTGAGACTATGAAGGATTCAGACCTGTTCTGCAAGATCGTGAATGGCGAGCTGCCATCCTACAAGATATACGAAGACAGGGATTTCATAGCGATACTTGACATCTATCCCAACATAAAGGGCCAGACGCTAATCATATCAAAGAGGCACAGGAGCGGATATGCATTCGACCTGAGCCCAGCAGAACTGAAGAGCCTAATTGCTACGACAAAGAAGGTGGTGACTCTTCTGGAGCGGAAGCTGAAGGTGAAAAGGGTCCATGTTGCGATCGAAGGCACCGGGATAAACCACCTGCACGTGAAGCTTTACCCCGCAGTTGGATTGAAGGAAAAGTATCAGACAATCTGGGCAAAGGAGAAAAAACATTTCAACAAATATCCCGGTTATGTTACCACGCTTACGGGACCCAAGGCAAGCGACAGGGAGCTCAGAAAACTCCGCCAAAAACTGACAGAATAGCGCCTATCTCTGGAAATTCTACAAACCCGGCCAAACATCCACTAACCGCAACATATGATAGGCTTTTAATATTTCAGATTTATTTACTAATAGGGTAATTGGTGGACTGATGGCGGAGCGTATACTCGTACTTGCTATTGACGTGGACAACGACCTTTACCGCAAGGCAAAGATTACCGGCCCTGTAATTGGCCGAATCGACAACCTGAAGGCGGCCGCCAAGCTGGCGCTTGCCGACCCTCAAGATACCGATTCCAACACGATGTTCGAGGCTGTCAGCAAATACGACGAGCTTAAGGCGCACGGCTATTCAGTGAATGTCGCAACAGTAACTGGTGCGGAGAAGGAAGGCTATGTGGCAGACATCGAGGTTGTCCGTCAGATAGAGAAGGTCCTGGAGCGCCTCAAGAGCGATGCCTGCGTGCTTGTCACTGACGGCAGCAGCGATTCAAGGGTCATACCTCTCCTAAAGAACAGGATAAAGATAAACAGCATAGACCTCGTCCGCATGAAACAGGCCGAGAAGTTCGAGAATACCTACTTTACTATTTTGGAAAAGCTGAAGGAGCCGCACTATTCAAGGATAGTCTTCGGCATACCAGCTGTGCTTCTGATACTCTTTGCGGTCAGCTATTATTTCAATTTCGGGTGGCAGCTCCCGGTTGCGCTTATAGGAATATACCTCATATTCAAGGGCTTCGGGCTTGAGGAGACGGTGGTGAGCTCATTCAAGGGGCTTGGCTTCAGTATAGACAGGTTCAGCTTCGTCTTCTACATAGGCTCGCTCATATTCTTCATGATAAGCCTCATAATAGCTTATGCAGCATACACTGTAGCCATAGGCACAACTGCAAACAATCTGATAATCGCATCGCAGGTAGTGGAAGGCTTCCTTACGCTATTCCCAGTAAGCCTTGTGCTATTCCTTGCCGGACGCATAATAGACCTGGAGAACAAGCGCATGCGCTACAGGGCCATATCGCAGGGCACCTACGCTGGCTACATAGTCATAGCAATAGCGCTTCTCTACATCACCTCATCATGGCTTATCGGCCAGATATACTTCTGGCAGTTTCTGCTCTTCAGCATACTTGTGATGCTTGCTGGGTATGGCATATCTGTATTCAGCCTCTTCCTTAGGAGGAGGGCATTCAGGCACGCCAAGATGAAGGACAAGAGCGTGATAAACGACATCGGCGCCTACATAGGAAAAATAACTGACATCGACACTAAGCGCGGCCTCATCTTCGTCAAGACAGACTATGGCAACGTCATAAAATACGATGTTGACAGGATAACCAATGTCTCCGACAGGGTAATAATAAGATAGTCCCTTCTGTCAGACATAAGTGAGCCATGAGTCGAAAGCTTTCTCCTGGCCATTCGCTATCCTCGAATACATGTTTCCAAGCGCATTTGTTATGGGTCCGGGAGAACCCTTCCCTACCTTTCTGCCGTCTATCTTTGTTATCGGTGTTATTTCTGCCGCGGTTCCCGCGAAGAACGCCTCATCGCAGGTGTAGAGCTCTTCCTTGTGTATGTTCCTCTCCACGACCTGCATGCTCAGGCTCTTCGCCATCTTTATTATCGAATCCCTTGTTATGCCAAGGAGTATGTCCGCCTCGCGCGATGGAGTGACCAGCGCGCCGTCCTCTACTATGAATATGTTTTCGCCCGGACCCTCGGCAACATATCCATCGAATGAGGTTAGTATCGCCTCTTCCGCGCCTGCCATGCGCGCATCAAGGTTTGCTATTATGGAATTTATGTAGTTGCCGCTGGCCTTCGCCTCAGGCGGAAGTATCAGCGAATTTATCCTCTGCCATGAGGATATCTTGCACGATATGCCGTTATCCCTGCCTTTTCCGTAGTATGCGCCAAAGGGCCTTGCGGCTATGAAAACGCTTATCTTTTTGCCTGTTGTGCTTATGCCTATGCTGTCATCGTCATAGAATGCGAATGGCCTTATGTAGCATGAATCAAGCCTGTTGTGGCTAACGCTCTTTATTACCGCGTCATGTATCTCCCTCTGCGTGTATCCGAGATCCATCGCGTATATCTTCGCGCTCCTGAAGAATCTCTTTATATGGTCATCAAGCCTGAATATCGCAGCGCCTTTCGTAGTTTTGTATGCACGTATTCCTTCAAAGATTCCGCTTCCGTACTGCATGGAATGCGTCAGTATCGGAACTACTGCATCCTTTCTTTTCACCATCTTTCCATTGAGCCAGAAATATAAATCAGAATTATCTGTTTTCATACAATCACGTATATAGAATCCATGAACCATTTAAATAGTTTTGCACCAAAATATCTGATTATGGGGGTAGAGATAGAGCGTAAGTTCATAGTCGCAAAACTTCCGACCAACCTTTTGAGGCTTGAGCACTACGACATCGAGCAGGGTTATACCGACCACAAAAGGCTTCGCAGAATCATAAGAAGCACCAGCAAGGAGGAATTCATACTTGGATGGAAAAGCGGCACTGGTCTTGTAAGAGCAGAATTCGAGCACAGCATAAGTGAAATCCAGTTCTGGAAATTATGGTATAAGACCAGGGGCAGAAGGCTGCAGAAGACAAGGTACCTCATGAAGAACAACGATCTGACCATAGCGATAGACGTATTTCGCGGAAAGTTGGAGGGTCTGGTCTTCGCGGAAGTGGAATTCAAGAGCAAAAAACAGGCAGAACGATTCATGCCTCCAAAATGGTTTGGCAGGGAGGTTACCGAGGACACGCACTACAACAACCGCAGCCTTGCAACAAACGGACTTAAATATGTGAAAGGGGAAATCGCTGCATGAAAAACGCGAGACTTGCGGAACGGATTAATTCTTATGACGGCCTTACCGACTTCCAGAAAAAAGTTCTTTTTGCAACGCTTACGATAAAGAAGGGCCATGTTAAGACATATCGGCAGATTGCAGAGCAGATAGAGCACAGGAACGCGTATCGTGCAGTTGGCACGGCATTGAGGAAGAATCCCTTCCCGATAATCGTGCCATGCCACCGTGTCATAAAAAGCGATGGCAGCCTCGGAAGGTACGGCAACGCGGATACTGGTCAGAAGAGAATCCTTCTCGAAAAAGAGGGCTTCAAAATTAACGCTTAGGTGGATTGTATGAAAAATACAAAAGAGAGACTCGTAGTCTTGGGGGTTGGTGCGCACTCGGACGATATCGATTTCGGTGCTGCTGGAACATTCGCAAAGTTCGCGAAAGATGGTGCTGATTGCTATTATCTTGTTTGTACGGACGGCTCAAAGGGAAGCAGGGACCCGAAGATGACGCCGAAGAGGCTTGCCGATACAAGACGAAAGGAGCAGAAGGCATCTGCAAAGATGCTTGGGGTAAAAGATGTATTCTTCCTTGCGCACAAGGACGGCGAGATTGTCGCTGATTTGAAACTGAGGCGCGAGATCGTGAGATACATACGCAAGCTCAAGCCTGACATAGTGGTAACGCAGGATCCAACATTCCTCTATTCAGACAGGTTTGTCAACCATACCGATCACAGAGCTGTCGGCATAGCAACAATAGATGCCGTCTTCCCGGCTGCAAGGAATCCGATGACATTTCCGGAGCTGAAGAAAGAGGGGCTTGACGTACACAGGGTAAAGGAGATGTACCTTGTAAACCGCTCAAACCCGAATTATGCTGTTGACATAAGCAAGTTCGTCGATCTTAAGGTCAAGGCACTGGCACAGCATCAGAGCCAGGGGATAGGCAAGCACTCCGAATTCGTGAAGGAGATGGCTAAAGGAATGGGCAAGAAATGGAAGTACAACTATGCTGAAACATTCTTCAAGATAGATTTTGCAATCTAAAGTAAGAATTGCATGCCGGCCAGCCCTTTATGCCAACCGGCATGTGTCTCCCAATCCAATCTCATCACCCAGGCTGAGCTACCTGTAAGCGTAAATTTCTCTAGTGAGATAGCTGTCCGCGTATGTTCTCGCACTCTTCACATTCTCAACGCTCTCCATGTATGAATTGCTAAAGTGCGCGATAAGCTCATTCTTCTGGCCATCAAGCCTGCCAAGCTCCCCGAGCCCCTGTTTCGTGAGCCTCAGTGGTTTGCCGAGCTCCTCGCGGTTCGCGAATTCCACAAGCCCGAATTCCTTTAACCGATTCAGGCAGTACCAGATTGAGCTTTTGGAGAACCCGTAGGCATCCCTAATGTAATCGACGAAGCCCGAGGCTGTGTCTATAAGATCATCCCCAATTTCCAGGAGCATGAGTTGCTCTCTCCTGCTTAATTTGAGATCTTTATACACTCTACCATATACCATTTGTGCCACATAAACCACCAAAACTAAAGAAGTTTTTTATGCGGCAGCAAACAGATTCTGTATTCTTTGGTGACTTTATAAGCATATAATTGCAAATGCCTATGCTGACTATCGGCAGCATTAGCCAGTCCCCTCTCAGGTTCTGTTGCATTTGCATTAGTACACCAAATCTATCAAGTGTGTAATTTTATTCGGCAAGATACCTATTTAAACCTTTTGTGTAAGGATATCATTCTGTGTAAAAACCATTCATTCGACCACCGAGTCCTCTACTTTCAGCTCTCTGCATAAAGAAACTCTGCTCTTAACTTTGCACCTTTCAAGATTTGTGGCAACCAATATTTAGCGTCATCCCACATTAACTCAAATTGACTCCTATCTATTTCAGACCATCTTGGTGATATTTCATCTGATTCTGCCGGTGTTCCCTCCCAAGCTTCCGCGATATAAACACATACATGTTGATTCCATTTTTTAGGTTCGTCTACATACGGAAAATAGAAATCAATTGTTGCAACTTTTTGTATATTGATAGGCCTAACAATAATTTCCTCCAACATTTCTCTAACTACTGCATTTTCTACGCTTTCATTTTCTTCAACTTTACCGCCTATTCCTATCAGATTACCTTTTCCATGACCTCTTTTCTTTAATCCAAGCAATACTTTACCGTCATGAATCAAAAAAACAGAGTGTCCTCTGTTTCAACGGTTCTGGTAAATTCTTCTTGCATTCCTTTAGGGAAATTGTAGTCTCCTTTTCTGATCTTACTTTCTGCATCCTATCCTCTAATTTCTTCTGAACAAACTTATCTATAAGCACTATCGTCCGACTTCCCATGGTTTTTGGGCATCAGCTCCGACAGTCCCTCCTTGCCCATTACCTCGTCGAATTTCTTGATCGTTTCCACCAATCCCCTTGAAAGATTATCTGCGGTCTCCCTGTCTACCACGAACCTTCCAAGCGCCTGCTGTTTGCTCTCGTCAACAAACGTTATCTCTATCAAGCCGCTAACGACGTCCGAATCCTCGGGCTTCACATTCACCTGCTTTGAATTAGCCGGTGGTGTTTTGGGTTTTGTCTTGAGGCGGAATCCCATCAGGAATCCGTCCGCGAAAATCGGTCTTATATCATTCTGCCTTATGTTCTCGTCTATTTGCGCTGGGTCTGCCATTCAATCAACTTTTATAAATATCATACGTGTTATCCTTTGCGCGTGCGCTATTTAACTTTTGATGTGCAGAAGGCGCAGCGTTTTGCACCGATTGGTATTGTTGACAGGCATTCTGGACACTGTTTTGTTGTCGGTGCGCCCGCCGGTTTTTTCTTTTCGTTGATCTCCTTCATCTTCGACACTGGCTTCACAAGGAAGAAGAAAACCACAACTGCAATCGAAATGAAGCTTATTATTGCGCTGACGAATGAACCGACCAAAAATGTGCTGCCATTAAGTGTATAAGTATAAGCGGCAAAATTCACATGCCCAGGAACCCCTATGAGTGGTGTTATTATGTCTGAGACGAATGCGGTCACTACCGCGTTGAAAGCTACCCCGATGACTACTGCCACGGCAAGATCTACAACATTGCCCTTCATTATGAAGTCCTTGAATTCGGTAGCAAGAGACATATTTTCGCACCAATCTGATATAAGGAATTGCAAATATTAATAATTAGTAGCCCAACGCCCATCAGGATATCACTGCGATGTCCTTGAAGGCATGCAGCTGCTCCCCTACCTCATCCATCGAGTTTATTACCTCTATCTCTACTCTGTTCTTTTCCGCCTGCGCGAGAAGGTCCTGCACCGCCGGATCCCCTAGCATATTGTCATTGACCAGTATCATGCTCGCCTCCATGTTGTCAAGCGCTATGCTCACGTTCTCTATTCCGTATTTCGATTTGCCTGTGCTCAGGTTGGTGAGGAATTCCTCTATGAGCTTGAACTCCTCACGTATGCGTTCCTTCTCAAGTATCCTGGAGAACTTGTCGCTCTTTATGAGCTCATAGACCCCGGACCGTTCAGAATTGCTGACGCTCTCAAATATTATCCGCTTGTTTATCTTCTTTAGTATTCCAGATGTTTCTCCATAGACCTTCAGGTCATCTTTGGTAAAGCCAGGCCCAGCAACAACAACGGTGTCAACCACCATGCTCTTTATCATCTCGATTATCTCGTCGTAATACTTCTTCTGCTGCTCCTGGAAATCCTTCTGGCGCATCCTCTTGCTCAGCTTGCTGTATATCTCGTTTCCGAAATCCAGACCGTAGCCCAGCATGTATGCTGGCAGCGCCTTCTCCTCATCAAGCACTATAAGCCCAAGCCTTGGCCTCTTCGAATCCGATACAGCATTTTTCACTACGCTGATTATGTAGTCGTGCCACTCGGTTTTCATTATCTCGAAGATGTCTCCAGGTGCAATGTTAAGCGTGTGGTAGCTGTTTATGCTTACATACTCCAGCGGCGCCCTCCATTATCTTGCCCAGCACCCTTAGCCGCACCGCATCCTTGTCAAGCTCAGTCTTCTCTACCTTGAGCGTTATCACTACCTTCTTCAGTTCTCCCTTGTCGCTCTCGCTGGACTTGAACTTCCTCTCACTCTCGGATTTCACTACGTCGTTGGCGAATATTATTCGCTGTGCTGTCCATAGGTCCTCGAGCGTGTCCACCTTCAGCTTTAACGAACCTGCGCTCTCGTAGAACTTTACTATCTTCATAGGTATAGGTATGAAAATGAAGAATTTAGTAGCTTCTGGTAATTCTCATGAAAAATCGATCCAAAAACTCCGAATATCTAGGCGCCTGCGACACTGGCTTTAATCGGTGGCTTCATTGCCTTTTCGTCTACCTGTCTCGGCCTCAATTCCGTCTGTCTGCATCTTATTGCGGACAATTCCTTCCTTCCCCTAAGCATCTCCACGCTCAGCATCTTGCTTACCTCTGGTGGCAATTCCTCTCCATAATCGGCTGCACTTATGGCCTCTGTCTCTCTTCTTACCCTTCCAAATCTTAGTCTTGATGCTCTCATGTTCTCAAGTCGTAAATAACTTAAACATTATGCAGTATCCCTAATATAAATATCTTTTCTGCAGTTGCTATCGATTCGGATACCTCAACTAAAGCCTCAATTCAGGGTACAACGGAAACCTGTCGCAAAGCTCCTCCACTCTTTCTCTTGATCCCTTTATCACAGCATTTCTCTTTATCTCGCCCCTGAAACGCTTCAGGTACTGCGCCCTCTTTTCCTTTTCTTCAGGCATCTCGTATCCCTTTATCTGGTTTACCACATCCGCGATAAGCTTTGCTATGGTCTGCATCTCCGCTTCCTTCATGCCCCTTGTGGTTATTGCCGGGGTTCCGATCCTTATGCCGCTCGGGTAGAATGGTCCAGCAGGTTCTTTTGGTATGGTGTTCTTGTTCACAACTATCCCGGCAAGCTCAAGCGCCTCCTGTGCAAAGACGCCCTTTCCCTTCCCGAATGGTGTAAGATCAACAAGTATCATGTGGTTGTCTGTCCCGTTCGAAACAAGCTTCATCCCATTCTTCATCAGATTATCTGCAAGCACCTTGCTATTCTTAACTATCTGCGCCGCATACTCCTTGAACTCGGGCTTTGATGCCTCCTCAAGCGCAACGGCTATTGCAGCTATTGCATTGATGTGCGGGCCTCCCTGCGATCCTGGGAATATTGCACGGTCTATCTTTGCTGCAAGCTCTGGATCCTTCACAAGCCCCTTGTTTGTGACCATTATCATTCCGCCTCTCGGCCCCCTCAGCGTCTTGTGTGTCGTTGTGGTAATGACGTGCACATGCTCAGCAGTGCTCTTGTGTGCCTCTCCTACTATCAGTCCGGCAATGTGTGAAACGTCAGCTACAAGATAGGCACCGCATTCATCCGCTATCTTTTCGAACTCCCCAAACGGGAACTCCCTCACGTAAGCCGTAGCTCCTATCCATATCAGTTTTGGCTTGTTCTGCATCGCAAGCGACCTTACCTCCTCCATGTCTATGTATCCGTCTTCCTTGACGTGATAGGGCATGCTGTGGAAGAATTCGCCAGTCACATTCACCTTCCAGCCGTGGGTAAGGTGCCCTCCATCAGGTAGATTAAGGCCGATCACTGTATCTCCTGGCTTGCACAATGCGAGATAAACTGCGAAGTTAGCGGGTGATCCTGAATAGGGTTGCACATTTGCGTGCGGAACCTTGAAAAGGCGCTTCGCCCTCTCTATTGCAATATTTTCAACAACATCCGTGAACTCATTTCCGGCATAATACCTTCTTCCCGGATAACCTTCCGCGTATTTGTTGTTAAGGACAGTTCCCAGCGCACTTAACACATTCAGGCTTGCAAAGTTCTCCGAAGGTATCATCTCAAGAGTGTTGCGCTGCCTCTTGAGCTCTTTGCTTATCGCCTTGTATATTTCAGGATCCGCGGTTTTTAGATTTTTCAATATGCCCATAAAATTCCCCACGCGAAGCAAATCACTTTGCATCGTTGCATTACCTTGCTTCTGAATATTCTTATAACTTGCTTTTCATAATACACCTATTAAGGGGCCTCCCGACCCATTAATTGGGGCTGGTGGCGAGATCTGAACACGTACATCCCTCTGTAAGAAGGATGCTCTTTTCCATCAAAGTATTAAATGGCTTTGCTGCCATTCCATATCCAATAACTGTAAGAGTAATTGCATGATATTCACGCTAAGCATTCTAAGCTTCCTCAGCCTGCTCATAGAGCATTCCTATACCACAATAACAGCGTTTGTGCAGAGCTACGGCTATATCGCGATATTTGTGCTTATGGCCATGGAAAGCTCCACGCTTCCAATACCTAGTGAGGTAGTGCTGCCTCTCGCTGGTCTTCTTGCAGCTAACCGCCTTCTCAGTTTCCCGATAGCGTTCATCGCAGCACTTCTGGGCGCGATAGTCGGATCAATGATCGACTATGTAATTGGCTACTTCATAGGCAAGGACATCGTCTACAAGCATCTGAGGCTCTTCCACATAAAGAAGGAATCGCTCGATGACTTCGACAGCTGGTTCCATAAGAATGGTAACGCAGCAGTATTTCTCACAAGGCTTGTGCCTGTTGTGCGTACTGTCATAAACTTCCCTGCCGGGTTTGCAAAGATGAAACTCAGGGACTTCCTTGCTTACAGCATAGCAGGGATGGTCATCTGGGACCTGGTGCTTATGGCATTCGGCTATTTCTTCCTATCGACTAAAACTAACAGCGTCGTAACAGTATTGGCATCCGTTGGCGTATTCGCAATACTGCTTTATGTGGTATATCGAGTCGCGATGAGGCAGCTCAGGAAAAGATGAAAGGGATTACCGCATCCTGAGCTGGAAGTCCAGACCCAATATCTCAGGATGATGAATTCCTGCCCTTATTTCTTGCTCTGGCTTGCATTGCTCTTTGTATCATAGCCGGAATAGCGCTTTGCATATTCGGTTATGTAAGGTATCACAACATCCCTTCCGTTGTACGCCTCGAAGCCCACATACAACCCATACAGCCATATCAGAAGGCCCAGCAAACTTCCAAGAAGCCCTATGACTGGTATCCAATCGAACAATACTGCTACGATTATGGCAACTATCCCAAGGAATATCGCCTGGAAGGAATGTAGCTTTACAGTAGTTCCGAAACTGCACGTTCTATAAAAGTTTCTTGATATATCGTTCAACAAGGCGGAAGTTTGACGACCCCGCCAAGTTGAGAAGAACATGAGAACCATAACAAATGTAAAGAATATAATACCCACTACTGTCAGGAAGACAGTTGCAGACTTGATAAAACCCCTTATATCAGAATCGAGGCATTCACAATACAAAAAAGAACAGATAACCGATGTTTTGATTACGGCCTCACTAATGCATGAGAGTTTGGAAACAACTGCAAAAGAACCGATTAGTGATACTGTTTTCTTACGGATAACAAGAAGCTACAAGAAACTTCGTAAAATCATAAGAAAAGGAAGACCAAAAATCGATAAGGAAGTTGACCTGGCGATAGATGTTCATGATGAAATGTATCACGGTGAGAAAAAGAGAGGAATTGTTGGAACCAAACCAAAGAATGGAAGTCATTTTGCATTCAAATTCCTTGCTGTAAGGATAGTTTCTGGAAATATGCAATATATCGTAGATATAATACCACTATTGAAAAAGAGCGTTACCCAACCAACAATAAATGCGATAGAGGAACTTCGTAGGAAATACAATATAAGATATGTGCTAATGGATGGAGAATTTTATTCATCTGGTCTTCTTATCTACCTCGACAAAAGAGGAATAGTATATGTGTGTAGACGTAAATATTCCTCCGCTTTGAACAGCCAAGATTTACCATATAAGAAAGCTGTACTGTACCCAATCAAAGTGAATAATGAAAATGTCCAAAAAGAATGTTTTGTATACAGATTTCATAGAAGGAAAGACGACTTTTACCTTGCATCTAATATGAAAGAACGGGCTGGTAAAATAAGGAAACTATTCAGAATAAGGTGGCGAATAGAAACCGCATTTAGAGAGGTAAATCGGTTCGAGATAAGGACTTGTACAAGAAGCAGATTCATCAGACTATTCTTCTATGTCATCTCATGTGTTCTGTATAATATATGGATGTCGATTAGGGGTCATGTAAGGAAAACCGTGGTTAGGATGAATGATTTGAAACATGCACTCTTAGAATTCGTTATGTGTAATTCACCAAAGATAACAATATTCGGTATAGGGTTATACACTAGGTAGCTGTGTTTTTATTGGCTTTCTTTCGGTTTGTTTGAAGAAAAAGGTTTAGGATATCTTACCATTCTTTAGCAATTTAAATGCTCATCTATTGGTTGTCGTTTGTTAAGTTGCTTGTTATATTTATTCTAACTTCAGTTACGGAGCCGTTGCTGCCTGTAAAAACACTTTGGTTCCTGTCAAGATATGGGCAAAAACCACCACAAATCTGACCAATAATAGATAATCTATAATTAGTTTTTGGTTTCAAGTTATGCAATATAACCTTATGCCCTCCATTAAAACTGAAACAACCAGCATAAGCATAGGGATTAGGTTCTGAATTTGGTGTAGTATTTTCTGGAATGGATGCACTATAATTAAAAGAATATCCAGTAATTGTTAAATTAAGACTGCGGGCGCATGTCCTTTGCTTATATTTAAATCCACACTAACCGTTGCATTGCCATTTGATTGACTACTTACATAAAGAGTTTCAGTAGAATTTTCTATAGGAAAATTAGGTTTGTAGTTATTGTTACTAAAAACTCCTAAAGACCATATACCAAAAACTATCAATAATACCAGTATGACTATGATTAATAAGATAATGATATTTGATTTTGCCATAATATTGATTGTATAGTACTGTTTTTATTGGTTTAGTTGAACAGAATGCTCGGTTTCGGAACTACTGTTTAATCTTTTGTCATCATTCCCCCTTAGCAATAGCACCGCTATTCCCGTTATTATCTCAAGGACGTACGCGATTATAAACCACGCCATATCATCGCTCTTCGTCTGATCCGATTTTGTATTTTTCTCTGGTATCTAAACACCCAAATATGGGAATAGCTGCTAGCACCCCCATATCCCGATTAGATTACAAGCCCAAGCTTTAAAGAGGTTGTCATTCCGCATCTCCCAGCTTGTAAATTAACCGCATTCTCTTGGGGGCATTTATGCCACTGCAAGCTATTTATAGTTGTCACTCCATAGCTATCCAGTGATGATTGAGGTAATCGCTGAGCCTTTGGCTATGAAGAAAAGTAGGCGGGCTGAAATCATTGCAGGGTGTTTTTGATTAGTGTCCTAAGCGAACTGCACAAGAGCAGCATACGCGCATCAGACATCGCTGCACAATACTGGTGCGAGCGCCAGATGGAGTACAATTACAGGTACGGGCGCAAGATAACGGCGCAAATAAAGGAAGGCCGTGCAATACACGAGGAGCTCGAGAACGAGACCAACGTGCCAATAATACTCCAGCCCAGGAATTATCCTGACGCCCTATACCGAGACCTCTACCGCAGCTACATGGCCCTTCTCTCGCTAAAGGAGAATGGCCGCACAAGGGAAGTTAGCATATACGGCTCCATAAACGGCTATACTGTAGTCGGAAAGATAGACGAGCTCCAGTCTAAGGACGGCGAGATCACCATACTTGAGGACAAGACAAAGCAGAGCGATACCATACCATCAGAATCGCAGAGCCTCACCCACAAGGTGCAGATAATGATGTACAAGAAGATGACCGAGGACATACTGGAAGGCTCCTATGGCATCCAGAATTTTGTCAAGGCCTACCGCACCAATGAGATGGTGCTCACAGAGGAATTCAAGCGCCAGCTCGATGCGATAAACGTGCCGAAGGAACTCCAGGAAGTTAGCAAGATCGCGAAAAAGTTCTTTGATGCATTCGCATCTTCCGGAAAACTCAACGCAAATCTTCGAATACGCTACATAAACCAGTTTACCGGCAAGGAGATAAAGCTCTATAAATTTGACTACAAAAAGGAAGAAATGGACGAAATGATAAAATACATACTAAAATACTGGAACCGCGAACGCGAATCCATGCCTGTACCTGAGAGCGAGCAGTGGAAATGCAACTACTGCGTCTTCTTCGGCAAGGAGTGCAAGGTGTGGTACAAGCAGAAGGGCCTGGTGTGATCATATGCTTAGCAAAAACGAACTTCGTGTGGATTTCTCGAAAGAGCCCTCCAAATACTATACAACAAAGCTTTTCGAGAAGGAGGGTTTTGAGAGGAGAAAGTGCACAATATGCGGAAAATACTTCTGGAGCGCAGACAGCTCGCGCAAGCTATGCGGTGATCCGGAGCATGAGCCATACTCGTTCATCAAGGAGAAGACGCGCTCCATATCATACTCTGAATTCTGGAACAGGTTCGCTAAGATATTCAAGGATGCGGGACACGAGGAGATTGAGCGATACCCGGTAGTGAGCAGATGGAGGCAGGACCTCTACTTCACAATAGCGAGCATACAGGATTTCCAGCGCATAGAGAACGGCAAGATGAGCTTCGAGTACAATGCGAATCCGCTCATAGTGCCGCAGATATGCATGCGATTCACCGACACTGCAAACGTCGGCCTTACCGGAAGGCATCTTACCTCATTCATGATGGCGGGCCAGCACGCATTCAACTATCCAAAGGAAGGATACTGGCGCGACAAGACAATCGAACTTAATTACAAGGTGCTCACAGACCTCGTCGGCGTCAAGAAAAAAGAACTGAGCTATATCGAGGATGTATGGGCGATGGGGGACTTCTCCGAATTCGGCCCATGCCTTGAGAGTTTCTCAAACGGCGTGGAGATAGTCAACAGCGTATTCACACAGTTCGAATATGTGGACAACAAGATAGAGGAACTCAAGGGCAAGGTTGTCGACGTAGGCTGGGGATTCGAGCGGCTTCTCTGGTTCTACTGCGGAACCGATACTATTTACGATGCGGTATTTCCGAAGGAGCTTGAATACATATACAAAAGCACAGACATGAAGATAAACAGGAAGCTTTACACTAAGGTTGCACCATACTTCGGATCGCTTGATGCCACTGAATCTAAGAACATAAAGGAGCTTGAGATGAAGGTGATGCAGAAGGCCGGCGTTCCGGCGCAGGAATACTACAACACCATAAAGCCGATGCAGGCATCCTATGCGATAGCGGACCACACAAGAACGCTTCTCTTCGGGATAAGCGATGGCTCACTGCCTAGCAATGTCGGAGGGGGTTACAACCTAAGAATAATACTTAGAAGGGTATTCGACTTCATGGACCAGTACAAGATAGACTTCGACATAATGAAGCTCATAGAGCTTCACGCTCACGACCTCAAGCCGCTTTACAAGGACATAGGAGACAGCATAGGAGAGATACACGAGGTCCTCGAGACTGAAAGGAAACGCTACCTTAGCACGAAAGAAACGGCGCTCGGCATAGCAACGCAGATCATATCCAAGCACGAACCTCTCACTGGTCAGAGGCTTAAGACGCTCTATGAAAGCAACGGCATAACCCCGGACTTCCTGAATTCGATAGCGGAATCGAAGGGCATAAAGCTCGAAATCCCTGAAGAGGCATACAATTCCATAATAAAGGGTGAATTCGCAGCGCGCACAAAGGAGAAGAAGCGCTTCCCCATGCAAACCGATGATCTTCCAAAGACCGAGAAGCTCTATTACAAGACAACTGCTTACGCCTCAGAATCGAAGGTGCTCGCAACTTATGGAGAGTTTGTAGTTCTCGACAAAACGCCATTCTATCCGGAGGGCGGAGGGCAGGAAAGCGATATCGGGACAATAAATGATGTGCCTGTAAAGGAGGCACAGAGCATAGATGGCGTCATAGTCCACATAATGGGGCAGGCCGTCGAATTCAAGAAAGGCTCAACTGTAAAGTGCATTGTCGATCCCGAGAGGCGAATACGCCTTGTTGCACACCACACCGCTACGCATCTTATAAGCGCCGCAGCAAGGAATGTGCTGGGCAAGCATGCCTGGCAGGAAGGTGCTCACAAAGGCCCCAACAAGGCACACATAGACATAGCGCACTACGAACGCCTCAGCGATGCTCAGATAAAAGCCATTGAGGATCTTGCAAACTCCTACATAACGCACGGAATAAAGGTGAGCGTGGAGGAGCTTGACAGGAAAGACGCCGAAAGCAAGTTCGGCTTCTCGATATATCAGGGCCACGGCGTTCCTGCAAGCGTATTGCGCATAGTGCAGGTGAGAGACCTTTCAGGCAAGCTGATAGATGCGGAAGCATGCGGAGGGCTTCACCTTGCCGGGATGGAATCCGGGGTGGGGCTAATAAAGATAGTGAACTGCTCAAGGATCCACGATGGCATAAACAGGATTGAGTTCGTGGCTGGCCCTGCCTCGCAGGAATACATAAACCATCTCGGCGCCAGCATAGACGAGATATCCAAGCTTGCTGGGATAGACAGGGACAAGCTAAGCACCGGCCTTGCAGCGAGGTTCGAGGAGCTGAAGCTCTACAAGGAACGCTTTGAAAAAGCGGAAAGTGCGCTCAGTGAATCGATAGCCACAGAGCTTGGGAGCTCTAAGGAGAAAAAGGTGCACAAGCAGATGGATTACAATAGGACAATGCTCAGAAAGATAGCAACAATGTTCGTAGAGACATACAAGGACAGGGCTGTTGCGCTTCACAACAAGGAGAACTACATAATAGTTCTTGCCGGGCCTGACTCCAAGATATCCGCCTCCGAATTCGCGGTAGAGATAGCGAAGGCTGAGAAGGGTGACTTCAGGGGAGGGGGCTCGAAAAGAATGGCTGAGGGAAGGCTTGTAAAACTCTGAGCATGGCGATACTCTGTACACCAATCTCATTTACCTCACATTCCTTTACCCGATAATCTACATATTTCCCGCTTATGCTGCGAATGGCGCTCCAATCCTTTTCGGAGGAGGCAAGCCCCTTGATATGGGTGCCAAGCTCTACGGCAAGCGTATATTCGGCGACAACAAAACAATCCGCGGAACCGCATCAAGCCTTATCTGCGGCATTGCCGTAGGCCTTATCGAATATCCATTCTTACATTACATGCTTCCTGTTGCGATACTTCTTGCGGTCGGCGCAAACGTGGGCGATCTTCTCGGCAGCTTCATAAAGCGCAGGCTCAATGTGACGCATGGCGCAAGCTTCCCTCTACTGGATCAATATGGGTTCTTCGTCTTCGCTCTTCTTTTCGCGCTCCCGCTCGGTCACTACATGCTGACAATCTATGGCGTCATATTCCTGATAGTGCTTACTGGACTGGCGCACGTATTCACGAATAGGGGCGCACACAAACTCAGGCTGAAGAAGGTCCCCTGGTAATAATCAGGGTATCGTGTAGTTCGAATACCAGACACCTCCGTTGAATGCGGTGTTGGTCGTGTAACCATTGTTGCCATTCCCGCTGTAATCCTTCACATCACCGTTCAGCGGCCACCAGCCAACAAGGTTGCTCAGCTCAGACGGCGGTCCGCCAAGCCCCTCCCTGTATACTGCCATTATCTGGTTTTTGGAGAGCGAGGTATTGTACATCTGTATGTTCGTTATTAACCCGTTCCACGGAACTCCTATGAGTAATTGATCATTTGACGGGATCTGGAATGCGCTCACCGGCGCGCTCTGCATGATCACATTGCCATTGTTTATCAGATAGCCTATCTCATTCGCGCCGTCATATTCTATTGCGACAAAGTGCCAGCCGTTGAGCAGCAGCGTGTTGCTTGAATATATGCATACTACTGATGTGTATATCGACTCGAAAAGCCCGTTGTTGCAGTACCCGCTCTCATTGTAGTTAAGGTATATGCCGTTAAATGGCGGCATGGATGGCCTGAAATCCCCATAAGCGAATGCGGTCTCTGTAGGTCCTGGCAATGACGGGTCAATCCAGCCTGTTATCGTTATCTTGTTATGGTTGGTGTTTGTTATCTGGGGCTCGAACTTCACCTTCTGCACAGTCAGGTTGGAATAACCCACCTGGAGGAAATGCCCTTCATAACCGAACTGGCTTACGAATTTGGGTACGCCCACGTTGCACAGCCCTACTAGGTCTATGAATGTTACGCTGCCCGGTCCTTGCGGCCTGTATACGCTGCATGACCCTGTTGCTATGCGCGCCGCGAAGCTGTTCGCATTGAAAACGCCAAGCTCGAAGAGCAGCGCGAGCACTATAGCGGCAACTATTATCATCCAGCCATAACTGGTAAGGTACTCTAGAACCGACTGAGCCTTCTGCATGTCTAACTATGCACTATTAATGTATATAAAACATGCACAGGCAGAATGGAATGCAAATACGCCAAAACTCCCCGGCATAATTGCTAAGGCTTAAAAGGCTTGCCAGGCTTATCCCTACGATATATCATGAAACTCTTTCCGCTCAATGCTGGGGTAAGCCAGATAAGGGGCGTAATAGCGCTCATCAAGTCCAACAAGGGCTCAATGGAGCTCTCAAAGATAGCCGCGCATACGAAGGCGGACATAGCAGACCTCTTCCCATTGATAGAGGCATGCTCGATGCTCAAGCTCTGCAAGGTCAAGAACGGCAAGGTGACGCTAACCAGCTCGGCAACGGCGTTGACGAACGCGAACAGAAGGGACCTCTTCGCGAAGGCTCTGGCAAGCGTGGAGCCCTTCAAGAGCACACTCGCTGTTATGGCAAAGGGCAAAAGGATAAGCACCAAAGAGCTATCAAGAAAGCTCTACCGTAAGGGAATATACTTCAACAGCGACGAGATCACAAACATGGAGATACTTAAGAACATGCTCTTCAAGTGGGGCATAGAGAATGGATTGCTCTCATACGACCACTCATCTGATGCCTGGTCCAAGTAAACTATTTTATACAATCGAGGATTAGTAAGGGCCTTCTTCCGTATTGATCCTTTTCTGCCAATTCATGCGGCCTTTAGCCAGCACACTCACAGTTTCCGCAAGCCCCGCGAAAAAGATGAGTGATGTGCCCACAATGAACCAGTCACTCTCCTTGAAACTCCCATTTTTAATATCATTCATCTCCTGCTCACCCTTCCTCTCGACGCTGAGGGCAAACTCCTTTACCGTATCGACGGATGCCGAAATGCATCCTGTCTGCTGGTAGCTCTGGCCTCCGATTCCAACAAGCGCCCCGACGAATACAACCTCTGCGGCTGTCCTCAGGAACCTATTGGCCTTTTGCCTTGTCACCAACATTATCACCGGTATAATTATGCCTTAGGAAATATAAATACCTTCTCCCGTGCGGAGCATAAGAGGCAATTCAAGACTTTCTTGCCTTCTCTTTCTCGATATTTATGAAATACGCCACTAAAATGAATACCACGCTCAGGATTAACTGAAATAGAATCAAGTCAAATAATGTGGCAGACTGCCCTCCTTTTAGATAAGCTATGCCGCCTGTCACCCAAGAGATTATCAGGCCGACACCGACTCCGCGAATGTATGTGCTTCTTTTGTCCATACTATCATCACTCATACTGGCTTGGTGGCATTTAAATTATTACCTAAATGCAGCTATGCCTCATTCGGTAAGGACCTTGTATATATGATCGACCATGTCTGAGAACTTCCTGCTTCTTCTGCTCCTCGGATAATCCATCCCAACCTCCACTATCTCCTTCACGTGAGAGGGCTTGTTGGACAGGACTACTATCCTGCTCGAGAGCTCCACCGCCTCCTCAACGTTGTGCGTAACCATTATTACAAGATTTACCGGTATCTCAGTGCTTTTCAGCATGCCAAGTATATCTGATCTCAGCGTATTTGCGGTCAGTTCGTCAAGTGCGCTGAAAGGTTCATCCATGAGCAATACATACGGTTCAGATGCAATGGCCCTTGCTATCCCTACCCGCTGTCTCATCCCTCCACTCAGCACATTCGGGTACGATGACTCGAAACCGTCCAGCCCGAACCTCGCGAGAAGCTCCTTCGCGGTCTTTTCCTTCTCATCGTCGCTTATGTCAAAATATGATAACCCCAGTTTCACATTCTCCAGGTTCGTCAGCCAAGGGAGCAGCCCAAAATCCTGGAAGACAAAGGATATCTCCCTCCGCGGCCCTGTTATCTCCCTGTTCATGTAGGTAACTTTTCCGTTCTCCGGCTTTATGAGGCCTATTATGATGCGGAGTAGCGTGCTCTTGCCGCACCCTGAAGGTCCTATTATCGATACAAATTCATTCTTCTTTGTCGCAAAGGATATGTCATCCATTATCTTGGCTCCACCTATCGAATAGCTCACTTTCTGTACCTTTATTATGTCCATAGCGTTACCTGTACGGCGAAAGCACCTTGTTGTACGTCTTCTTCCAGAAGAACCTGTTGATCAATATTATAACAATTGTCAGATTTATTAATGCTATTACCATTAAAGTGATGTTGCCGCTCGCAAGCGAGGTGTCGAGAAGTTTTCCCAGTCCCACATTTACGGAGGTTATCACGGTCCCGTTTCCAACGGCTGTTGTTGTGAACCTCTCCGCGACTATGCTCGCATTCCATTCCGCTGCTATTGCCGTTATGCTCCCTGTTATTATCCCTGGCAGTATGGCCTTAACGTATATGTCCTTCCATGCCTTCTTTCCCCTTACTCCAAATATGCCTTTCACCTCGTACACAGAGTTCGGTATGGTGCTTTTGTTTGACATTATGCTGAATATCAGATACCATATGCCGCTCAGGAAGAAGACAACGAATGCGACGAGCTCGTTGTGATATGGCGCATTCTTCAGCGAGACTACTATCAACGGTAGAAGTATGGTCGCAGGTATGGATGCTATCACCTGGAAGAGCAGGAGGTAAGTCTCGCTCCTTCTCGAAATGAATATAAGGTATACGCCTACCGGGATCGATACTGCAAGTATCACCAGGAACACTATCCATATTCTCGCAAGCGTTGCTGCCATCGCTATGAGTACTGTATACTCATAGCCAGCATAGGTGGGTATCAGATATGTGTGCGTGGCTACCAGGTACAATGCGATGGCCAGAAGGCCCACATAAAGGAGGTACCTGTAATCATAGATGGTGCGTTTTGCCTCGCCTTCCGCATTTCCCAAGCGCGTTATGCCGCCGACAGCTATCGGTTTTGCCATCCTGCTGCTTGCGGTTATTATGTTTCTGGGCACCGTATCCGGTTTTGTCTTGTTGAACGGATTCAATCGCTCGATAACTTTTGTTACGTTTGATTTTTTGGTTTCATGCACCGCACGCCTTTCGTTTAGTGTGTACCCCTCAAATCTTTTCTTGAGATAACCGAAGAGCAGGAAACGCGTTGCTATGACGAAGCCTATGAATACACCTATGCCTATCAGGTAATAGCCGAAATTACCGGAGAAAGCAAGGTTCGTCAGTGCAACTCCTATTCCGTACTTCACGGTGTATGCGGCGTTTCCGGTTGAGAATATTTCGCTAGTGACGAGGTAGAATAAGCCTATCGACCAGGAGAGCGCAGCCTGCTCCACAACCTTTGACATGCTCGCTGGTATCAGTATCTTCCTAAGCCGTTCCAGCGGACTCAGATTGAATATCTTTCCTATCTCAGAGAATTCGTTCGGTATTGTCCGCACCGCCTCATAAACTCCGAAGGTTATGTTCCATATCATGCTTGTGACAATGAGAAATATGACAGCAGCATTTATGCCGATGTAACCTGGCAGCGTCGCGACAACCACGAATATGACGAATGGGAAGAATGCAAGTATCGGCAATGTCTGGAAGATGTCAAGGATTGGTATCACTATGCGCTCCGCCGTCCTGTTTGTTGCGGCGAGTATGCCAACGAAAAGGCTTATTATGATGGAAAGGAAAAGCGCTACGAGCATCCTGACCCAAGAGAATGAGGTGTCGATAATCATTGAGACTATGAAGCTCAGGAGCGGTTGCATACTTGAGATGGGAAGCGAACTAATTTATTCTTGCTTGAGTGGCAATCTGCGTGAAGAATTTCAGGCCCCTGCGAAACGGCCGGCATAATCCGCAAATGTGCGTATCAATTTATTCATTACCGGTATCTTGCCCGTTATGTCCTTGAGGATTTTCAACTCTTCCTTGTTTGCAGCCCCAGTAAGTGTGAGTATTATCGGATATAGTATCATCTGCTCTATCGCGCCAATTATCAGCGTTGCAACATAATGCGTGGGTATTATGTAAAGCAAGGGCAGCAGGAAAGCGGCACTTATCAGCCCCGCAATCACCACCCGAAGGAGCTTTCGCAGGTCCAGGTTTATATTGAGCAGTTTGCTTGCAGCCCTGGACATGAATAATGTTATGAGCGTTGGTGTCACCAGGAAGAGGATCGCGGACAGTCCCAGCGCCCCGAATACCGGAACTACTGTAAATATCAGCGTGAGCTCTATGCATGCTATTATGATGCTGTACTTCAGTATCTCCTTTACCCTGTTGGTGCTCACGAGCAGCATGTTTACATATGTCGCAAGAACCCAGAGCAGCGTGCCAACGCTTATTATCGATATGTACGATGGCGCAAGAAGGTACTTTGATCCGAAGACAGTGAACGAGAACTGCCTGGAAAGCATTGCAAGGTAAAAGAGCGCGGGCGTAACTAGCACAAAGGTCATGTACGTCGCGTAATTGTAGAACTTCCCTATGCTCTTTACGATGCTCTTTTTCGATACCGTATAGGCAAACATCGGGAGGACCGCCAGGCCGAGCGCGTCAGTAATGCTGCTTATTATCGTGCTTGTCTTTACCGCCACTCCAAAGTTGCCCACTATGACAGTGGTGGCGAAGACACCCAGAACTATAGGCGCAACATTGAACACGACATTCCTCAACCCGTTGTATACCGATATTGGCGACGAGAAAGCAAGAAGTTTCTTTATGTAGCTGAATGAGGGCCTCCTTAGCTCTATCCTGAATTTTATCTTAAGCAGTACGAAGACGGTAACAATTGTCGCAAGATAACCCGTCAGCAATCCAAGTATTGGGGCTATCGCTCCAAAACCAAGCACCACCAAAATGATGCTTATGATTGACTGTACTGTCGATTGCAGCACTATCACCAGGGCGACATATGCCCCCTTCCCGAAGCCCACCATCATGTTATAGGAGAGCGAGAAAAGCATAGCGCCCAATATGCAGAACGAAACTACCTGTATTATGTGGGTCTGGCTGGCACTGCCGAGGACATGCACGGCTATGAAGCCGCTAAGCGAAAATGCGATCAGCGCAAATATGAGCCCGGACACCAGAACTGAGAAGTAACCGTTTGATACGACCTTATTCAGTATCTTCTTTCTTGCCGCTTGCACGGTACTGCGCAATGAACTTGTTTAGTGCTGTGCTGACGCCGAGGTCCGCTATCCCTCCGAAGAACCCGGCATAGGATATCGCAAGCACATATATTCCGTACACACTCGGTCCAAGAAGCCTAGCGACAATTATGAATGTTATCCCTGACACGAACATTGCTGCAAATCTGCCAAATACCATAAGGCTGGCCACGCTCGCCGTAGCTGAACCAACCTCATTCTTATCGTGTTCTCCCTCCCTACTTTTTTTACCAGAATCAACCAAAACAATCATCGACCAACTTATAAACTAGGGATAGCGCGAATTGTATCTGTCATTCAGCAATTTGATCAAAAGGCTTATCCCCTGCTTGCCATTCCCGTACTTTCTGTTGAGCGTTTCAACAACCTTGTCCTTGTCAAGCATCAGGTATTTTATCATTCCCTCCTTATTTAGCACTTTTGATATCTCGAACACCTCGTTGCTGTTTATCGCCTTCCTAAATCCTGACACTCTCTTCGTGTCATTTATTACTGTAGGCATTCCCTCGTTTATGAGGTATCCGAGATCCTTCATCTTCACGGTGTAAGTGCCTTCTATCATCAGATAGAAAATGAAGTAATCGAAGGTGCTTATCTCCTTTTCCCTATTTCTTAGCGTCATGGTCTGGTAAAAATCCATCCATCCCAGCACCAGCTTGCCGATCGGCGTATCCTCTATTCTCCTGCCTTCCGGAACAACAAGCTTTGAAAGATAATCCTTCATTCGCTCGTTCAGCATATTGTAAGAAAGCCTGTCATGGTAGCCCTTTATCATGCTGTATTCGAGATCGGTGCGCTTTGTGCCCTTCGCCTTCAGCTCCTCAATGTGCATAATGCAGTATCTGCCATCGAGCTTCCTCAGCCTGCCATTGACTATCGGCTGCTCGTGCAGAAGCCCCTTGTAAGTGATTTTATTCTTGTTGTAAAGCCTTGTCTGCCAGGTGAAGAAGCTTCCTCTCTCGCCATTGGTGTGCGCATGCTCATAGCGCTTTATCGCGAAGGCGTCGCATTTGGAGTTGTCTATTATTTTTCTTATATCAGAAAGCAGCTCACCGTTTATCCGCTCATCCGTATCTATGTACAGCACCCAGCGGTATCTGCATTTGCCAAGGCCGTATGCCCTCATGGGATCTGCATAGCCAAGCGCTATTGTGTGATAGAGGTCAAGCTTCGGAAGGCCTCTTGCCATCCTTCCCAACTGCGCAAAATCCGCCTTCCTGCCCGAATGAACCACAACAACCTGGTCGCATATGCCAATTATGCTGTTTACCAGATGCATGGTCTTGCTGGCGTTGTCCCTTGAGAATATAAGAGCAGATAATTTCTCCATTTTATACATCTATCCAAGCGTGGCTACTATGATGCCGCCGCGCATCTCCTGATCCTCAACATTCACGTTCTTCATCGTATGTTCTTCCTCAACATGTTTTATCCTGAATCCCGATTCTTTTAGCTTTTTCACCAGTCGGGCGTGCCCGTAGTGGTATTCTATAAGTATGTTCGAGAATCTGCGGAGCGTTTCCCTTTCCGATTTAAGTATAATGTCGTATTCACAACCCTCGCAATCAACCTTGAGGGCTGCATTATTCAATCCATACCTCTTTACGATAGCGCCCAGTGGGAGTATCCTTATGCTTTTGCCGGACTTGGCTGGCACCAGCTGGCTCCCTGCAAGGTTGTCCTCATCTGTTTTTATTGTCATGCTGCCCCTTTTACTGCCGCACCCAGCATTTATCATTGTTATCTTCCTGCCAAGGCCATTGACAGACGCATTCCTCTTTGCCATATTGTACGAGTAGGGATACGGTTCGAAGGCGTAAACATGCCTTGCCCCATTCAACGCAAAGTATATCGGCGTGTCCCCTATGTATGCCCCAATGTCCACCACATCCCGACCTTTTACGTCTAGACCGAGATGCGCCTCATCCAAGAATTCATGTATTATGGTAAGTATCGCACGTATTCGTTCAGCCCTATTACTGTAGAGAAGCTTCAGGTTTTTGCCCAAATAACCAACGGAAACATACTTTTCCTGCACGGCTACATCATAGGAGCGGCCATTCCTCATCCTAATCCTGATCTTTTTCCTGACGCCAGTGAGGAGTAGTACAACATCATGCCAGTTACTGACTTTCTCATGGACCAATCTCAGCGACCCGGAATTGTCGTTTGCCAGCCTTGACAAAGTGTCTATAACTATACTCATAAGCGAATCATAGTAATTAAGGTATAAAAAATGCTTTGTTCAATAAATCCGCTTCCGCTAACGGCTGTCAACATTCCCGCTGTAATAACGTCATATTGCCTTTGAAATGGGCTTTAATCGCCTCGCCAACACATACTATTTTATTCTTTAGGTTCTCTATTCCATTACATCTGCCTCTTCTTTTAGGGGTTCAAAAATGCACGAATCGCAGAAATGCAAACACAAAAGTGATATTAAATGCCGATTCCTAATTTCTTTTTCAGAGTGATCCTATAAACAAACCAAAAAGGAAAAAACTTTATGTCATAGGCCTGGACGCCGCAGTTCTCTGGATAATCTCAAAATTGTACAAAAAATACGATATGAAAGGTTTTGAGCACTTCATAAGGGATGGAGGGCTCAGGGAGATGGAATCCACGTATCCGCCTGTAAGCGCAGCTGCCTGGCCCAGCATCTATACCGGCAAAAAACCGGACGAACATGGCGTAATGGATTTTCTTTATATAGACAAAAATTATGATCGGCAACTCATATACTATGAGCCGGAAAGGCACAATCCTTTCTGGGAAGTGCTGGCGCGCAACGGTCTCCGGAGCCTCTGCATTACTCCTCCAATGGTGCTGCAGAAGAGCAACAGCAAGAACGTAGACCTGATAACCGGGTGGCCACTTCCCCCGAGATATGGGTCGAAAGAACTGGAAAGAATCGCAAAAAGGTTCGGATTCAGCGGCGAACAGGATCTTGGTGTTGATTTGGACAAGCAGGCTATGCCTCTCGAAAAGGCTACGAAAGCCTACCAGCAAAGCATCGAGTCGCGGTCCGAGATGGCAAAATACCTGATAAAGAAAAATGACTACGATCTTGTGCTTGTCTGCTACACCGAGACCGACAGGATAATACATTACTCTCTCAACAAGAAGGACTGGGAGCGGTTTGTTGCTCCGGTTTACAAATCCGCATCAGACTTCCTTGAGTGGCTTATAGATTACACCAAGGCGCAGGAAGGGGAATCTGCCATAGTGCTGTTCTCCGATCACGGGTCGCAGCCAATACGTAGCAAGTTCCTGCCCAACACCTGGCTGATAGACAATGGCTATGCTGCATTGCAACCAGGCAAGACTGGTCCGCAGAAGAAAGGGCCTGTAATCAAGGCAAAGAGGTATCTTAGCGAGCGGATAATGAAAATAAAGATAAGGCGGGCAGTCTACAATAGCATGCCCGCATTCATGAAAAGGTCTGTGGAAAAAATGATGGACGAGAGCCTTATCGATTATGGCGGGGATACTGAACACATGAAGATCATGGAGAGCGATCTCAACATGGCAAAAACCAGAGTGTTTTCCGCAGTGTCTGGAGGTCCAGATGGCATGATGTGGATAAACGACTCACGTTTCTCAAAGCCAGCAGTAACAAAAAGGGAAGTGCCAGCATTAAGGGAGGAGATAATAGAAAAACTGAAACGACTGAAGACAAAGGACGGCAAGGCACTTGTCACGAAAGTGATCGACGGGAGAAAGTACTACAAGAACACAAAATCCTTCATAGCACCGGACATACTGTTCGAGCTAAGCCCCGGGAATATAGTGGATTTCTCCTTCTATTCCAGCAGCGGCATATTCATGGAACCGGAGGTGTGGCGCAGCGGGGAGCATTCCCAAAACGGCATACTTGGGTGCATAACCAATAACACAAAAACGAGCCTGGATAAAAAGGAACCATCTGTATATGACATCTATCCATTTGTGATGGACTACTTTTCCGAATAGCGCGAAAATACAGTCACATTATCTCTTTCCTGAACATGTCTGGCGTTTCTGCGTATAAGTGGTTAGAGATTTCAAGCAGATAGAGGTCATCCTTTCCTACATTCTTTATCGCATGAGCCACATTCAGCGGGGTCTCTATGATTGTGGGCTTGTTGTCTATTATTACCTCTTTCCTTGCGCCAGTCTTATTATCAATATAAAGGAATTTTCCCTTGCCTTTCATGAGGCAGAGCCATTCGACCTTCTTCTTGTGGTAATGATTGCCCCTAACTACCCCCGGCTTTGATACGATCAGCAGCACCTCCTTTACCTGCGCCTTTATCTCGCTGCTTTTCAGTATCTCCGCAAAGATCCCACGCTCATCCATTTTTGCATCGAGCTCCTTTATTCGTAATCTCATGCTAAACAACCATTTTCCTAATAGTTTTAATTATATAATCCATCTGGCTCTTGGTGAGCTTGCTGCTGCTTGGCAGGTAGAGTCCATTCTTTCCAAGCCACTCCGCTACGGGCATCTTATCATTTTTGAATAATCCTACCTTGTGGAATGCGGGCTGCAGGCTCATCGATGTAAAGAAAGGACGCGTGTCTATTCCCTTCTTGAAAAGCTCCTCCATGAGCCTGTCCCTGCTCATACCGAACTTCTTCTCATCCACCACTATGCCGTAAACCCAGTATACATTCTTTGCCCATGGCATCTCTACCGGCAATTGCAGCCCGGCTATGCCATTCAATCCCCTGGTGTAATAATCGGCCATCTCCCTTCTTTTCTCTACCAGCATATCTATCTTAAGCATCTGTGCGCAGCCTATCGCAGCACTGATGTTCGTGATCCTGAAATTATAACCAAGATCCTTATGTATGAATCGCGTGGTGTTTGTGCTCCCGTAGGCCAGCCCCTTGAGCGATTGCAGCTTCTCAGCTGTTTTTGCGTCATCGGTGAGGCACATTCCGCCCTCGCCTGTCTGTATTATCTTCGTTGAATAGAACGAGAAGCAGTTTATGTCCCCAAAGCTGCCGGTCCTTTTGCCTTTGTATTCCGCCCCATGGGCCTCAGCCGCGTCTTCCACGACCTTGAGGCCATGCTGACCGGCCAGTTTCATGATCTTGTCCATCTTGCATGGATGCCCGTATATATGCACTGGTATTATTGCCTTTGTCCTGGGCGTGATCCTCTCCTCTATTTTCTCCTCATCCATACTCCATGTGTCCTTTCTGGAATCGACCAGGATGGGTGTGCCTCCCTCGTACACTACGCATAATACCGATGCGATGTTTGTGAAAGCGGAGCATATGACCTCGTCTCCCTTTTTGATGTCCAGTGCCCTCACGGCGAGCTGCAACGCTACTGTGCCATTGCTGCAGCTTACTCCGAATTTTGTGCCTATGTATTTTGAGAACTTGTCCTCGAATTCCTTTATGTATTTGCCGGATGTGCCGCTCCAGAAGCCGGATTTAATGGCATCATAAGCATATTCGATATCGCTTTCCGATATGTTTGGCTCATTTACGGGAATAAACTTATTCTCCATCAAACCACCATTGTATATGCATTATCTTGTTAAAGTAACCTATTAATCCTTTATGTACTTCAATAGGCTTCTCTAGACTTCAAAACGATAAATATATAGATTTGAAGATGAGATATAAAGCCATGGAAGAATCAGGCTCATTTAAGGCTGGTGTTGGAACAACTTCCACAGCTAGGGAGGCACAAAAAGGTAACATAATCGTAAGGACAACCTGCAGGCTTTGCAATTCAGATAAAATCGTACCAATATTCTCCCTCGGCGAGCAATATGTGAATGATTTTGTGGACAAATGGGTGGTAGGAATCAAAGCACCACTTGAACTTATCCTCTGCGAGAATTGCTCATTGCTGCAACTTAAACATACCGCACCTCAGGAAATATTATACGCTAGATTCTATTGGTACCATTCCGGATTCACTAGAACGATAAGGGATGACCTGAAGCAGATTGTAGAAGTCAGCTCACAGATGGTAAATCTTAAACCAGGGGATGTAGTGCTTGACATAGGGGCAAATGACGGCACTCTATTGAGCAATTATCAAAAGGGCGCGGTAAGAGTTGGCTGCGAACCGGCAAATAATCTTGTTGAAGAACTTAAGAACAATTGCGATCATATAATCCATGACTTTTGGACTTATGATTCATATAATAAATTGGGCCTGGGAAAGAAGGCAAAAGTAATAACGGCAATAGGCATGTTTTATGACATGGAAGACCCAAACCAGTTTGTCGGCGATGCCGCGAAGGTAATGGCTGATGACGGGATTTTTGTTGCGCAGCTTATGTGCCTCAAGAATATGCTGGACAACAATGATGTTGGGAACATATGCCACGAACATCTCGAATACTACTCGCTTGAGGCGCTCAAATACTTATTCGAGAAAAACGGATTGGAAATATTCAAAGTTGAGGAAAATGCAATAAATGGGGGATCTTACCGTTTGTTCGCTAGGCATTACAAGAATGGCAGTATTCCCATTGAAGAGAAATTCACCAAAAAAGATTACATGGATTTCTACAAAAGGATTGAGGATAACAAGAAACTTTGCGTTGATTTCATAAAAGAAGAAGTAAAGAACGGAAAGAAAGTTTATGTATACGGTGCATCAACAAAAGGCAATGTAATACTTCAATACTATGGGTTGACAACAGAGCTGATAGTTGCCGCTGCTGAGCGAAGCAAGGACAAGATAGGGAAATACACAATCGGCACAATGATACCAATTCTTGATGAAGCTGAGGTAAGGGACAAAGCGGACTACTTCTTCCTTCTTCCATATTCATTTCTGAAGGAATTCATGGAAAAGGAAAAGGACTGGCGCAGCAAAGGCGGCAAGTTCATAGTGCCTCTTCCAAACTTTAGGGTTGTATAAATATGAAAAAAGCATTGATTCTTGGCGTTACGGGACAGGATGGAAGTTACCTGGCGGAACTTCTGCTTGAGAAGGGCTATGAGGTTCATGGATTCATAAGGAAATCTGCCACCGGAAACACAAAGAATATAGATCACATCATTGACAAGATGCAGATCCACAGGGGAGATCTTGCTGATCCTACCTCTCTCTATAGAGTAATCAATGAGGTCAAGCCCAATGAAATTTACAACGAAGCAGATCAGGATCATGTCGGCTGGAGTTACGATTCGGTTGACTACACATCAGACATAACCGGCGCGGCAGTCGGAAGAATACTGAGAGATCATAAAACAGACAGACAATACAATAAGATTTTTCCAGCCAATCTCTTCAAATATATTTGGTCAAGCAGCAAACCCGCAGACCGAGGAAACTGCTCTTAATCCTCAAAGTCCGTATGCATGCGCAAAGGCGTACGCTTACCTACTTGTCAGATACTATCGGAAGGTCTTTGGGCTGTATGCTTCCACAGGGATATACTACAATCACGAAAGCGCACGCAGGACAGACGAATATGTAACAAGAAAGATAACTAAGGCAGCGGCAAGAATATCAAAAGGACTTCAGAAAGAACTTGTACTTGGGGACTGCAGCCTTGAAATAGATTTTGGATATGCTAAGGAATATATGGAAGCAGCGTGGAATATCATGCAGCTGGATAAATCGGACGACTTTATAATATGCACGGGTGAACTGCATCCCGTAAGCGAATTTCTGGAAGAAGCATTCAAGGCAGTTAACCTGAAAGCTGCAGATTATACCAGATACGATCAGAAATTCTTCAGACCAGGGAAGAACTCGCCATTGACTGGCGACTATTCCAAAGCTACAAAGGCATTCGGCTACAAACCTAAAATAAAGATGAAAGATCTGGTCAAGATTATGATTGAGAACGACCTAAAAGAGGCTGACACAGAAATATTATTGAAAAAGGTTGGTTAAGTTTTAGATTCCAAATGTTGAGCAGATGAAAATTGCACTTGTCAACATATTCAAGCCGGAAGACGGGAGCGGAGACGGAATTACGGAATACACATACCAACTATACAAAAAATTAAGGCACAAGCATAAGATAGACCTCTTTTTCGCGCTTGACAAATCAAAAAGGGTTGATGTGCCTGGCAGGATATATGCTGAAACCATATTCAAGCTTGCTGCAAAAGAGATAATTGCCGGAGACTACGATATTGTCCACATAACAAATCCCGAGATTGGCTACTTTGCAAAAAAGCTCAAGAATGCTGGCGTCAGAGCCAAAACAATTGTTACAATACACGACTTTGTAAGGGTAGTTTCACATTCAAAAGGTGGAAGCGGTGGACTGCAGGGCATATATGACAGCATGATAGCAAAAAATGTGGCTGACGCAGTAAATTATTCTGATTTCATAATCTTTACCTCAAACATTGAAATGAGGTATGCCTCCGACCACTATCAGCGACTTCCAAGACATTCACTTATCCTTATTGGCGCAAAAGACCTATTCTTGAATGCACCGATCCATAAGCGATCAAGGGGAAATGGCAAACCGTTTACGGTTGGCTATATAGGCGGCCTAGTCGAGTCTAGACATATCGAATTTATCCTTAAAACTGCAGAAGCTCTGGACCATAACTATAATTTTAAAATATACGGCACGGGAAGTGAGTTGCCAGAACTGCTTAAATACAAAGCGGACAAGAAGCTGCAAAATGTGCAATTCATGGGCTTCGCGCCGGAGAAAAAGCTGCTGGATATATACGACGGTTTTGATGCTTTCATGAACTGCAGCAGCGTTGATGTTGCATCGCTTCCGATAGAGGATGCACTTGCCAGGGGATTGCCAGTTATAATCGCAAAAAATAACATCTATGATACCGTAGTCAAGGACCGGGTCTACCAGGCAGCTAACCCTGGCAACGCGGCAACGATAATAGAAAAGCTAAGGAAAAATGGCTACCCCACGAGCAGGCAAAAATCAATCATTAAATTTGCAAAAACAATATCCTGGGCAAATGTTGCCAGAACGACAGAGAGTGTTTATAAGAATATTGCCAAGAATAAATCCTAGTGTGTGATTATAGAATTATCCTTCCGAATGTGTTAATATGAACAGCAATAACATACCTCCAAAACTTTATAAAAATATCCAGGAATCAATTCCAATCGCTTGCGTTGATGCTGTAATCAAGACTGACGATGGTGTACTTCTAGGAATTAGGAAACGGAGAAACAACCCCGCTCTGGGAAAGCTCTGGCTCATCGGCGGAAGGGTACTTTACGGGGAGAGTCTTGAGCACGCGATTAAAAGAAAGGTTAAGGAGGAGACTGGCCTTAATGTAAGAATAATAAAGCAGATAGGGGTATACACTGTTTTTACCGGCATACAGAAAAGACACAACATAGCTGTGGACTATCTTGTTGAAAAAACTGGCGGTGCATTAAAGCTTAATGGTGAATATTCAACCCATATCTTCATCAAGAAACTTGATAAGAAGCTGCATCCTTATGTTTATGCAGTTCTGCGGGACAGTGGTGTATTTGGTAAATTTTTGAGGCGCACCAAAAAGGAAATTGATTATTTTGTAGAATAACATCAGCCCCTTCTTCTACCACTCTTTATTTAACTCTACGAAGGCAACAACACCTTTAAAAAACTATAGAGAGCTAATTATCTAACAGTGCGATGGTGTGGTTTTATTAGAATAGTGCTTATTAATGCAAACAAGCCAGAGCCAGGCACTGGAGACAAAATAACTGAGTATACCTACCAGCTCTACAGATGCTTAAGCAAAAACAAGAACGATAAAATTGACCTCGTATACGCTATCGGGGAAACCAAATCCTCAAATACAATAGGCCTAATCTACACAAACACCATATTCAGGAGCACTATTCCAGCGCTTGCCAAAAAGAACTATGACATTGTGCACGTAACAAACCAGGAAGTGGGTTTTGCAGCAAAGATACTTAGGGAAAAATGGAAAAGCGGCGTGATAATAACAACACTGCATGATACACTCCGCATGAGGAATGATCTGCACAGGGGCATAAGGCAGAAGATGTACAGCAATCTCACAACGCTCAACATAAGAAACGCCCTTGAAACATCAAATATGGTGATCTTTGACGATGAAAAAACAAGGGAAGAGGTAAAAGAGCTGCATCAGATAACGGATGATATTGTAATACCGATGGGCATAAGCGATTCTGTAATTAGAAGGCCGCTGAAAAAGAGGACGCAAAAAGGGGCCTTCGTGGTCGGTTACATGGGTGATTCCCTCTCATCTAACAAGAACCTCATGGTATTGCTGAAGGCGGCCAAACTCCTAAAATCTGACAGGTCCTATAGCTTCGAATATCTACGGGAGCGGAGTGGAGCAGGAAAGCCTCAATATGTACAAGATAGCAAACGATCTTGACAATGTGGAATTCAAAAGTCTCGGCCGTGAATCTGATCCAGTCGACATCTACGACCGCTTCGACGTGTTTGTATACCCGGCGCTAGGCGAGACGTACGCGACGCCAATAGTGGAGGCATTCGGAAGGAATCTTCCTGTAATAATAGACTCGCGGTCGAAATACATCGGCGAAATAAAAAGACACTGCATCGAAGCAAGCGATGAACATCAACTTGTCAGGGCGATAAAGGGCATACGGCAGAAGGGCCAAAATACTGGCGGAATGGAAAGTGCTTTAAAATATGCCAGAAGTTTAACATGGGAAAGGACAGCTAAGGAAACCTACAATGTTTACACAAAACTGGTAAAAAGGTCTAAACATCATAATATGTGATTTTAATGGGAAAAAGAGCTTTGATAACAGGCTGCACCGGGCAGGATGGTGCCTACCTATGCAAATTACTGCTTGAAAAGGGGTATGACGTCTATGGCGCCTACAGGCGTGTCTCAACGCCTAACTTCTGGAGACTGCACTACCTTGAAATCTTCGACAAGGTGAAGCTGATACCGTTCGATCTTGTCGATATCACATCGATAAATGAGACCATAGCGATATCAGAGCCTGATGAAATATACAATCTTGCCGCGCAGAGCTTTGTTGGAGCGGCATTCGAGCAGCCGATAGCTACCGGCATGGTTGACGGGCTTGGTGTTGTCGCTTTTCTTGAGGCAATACGACACATAAATCCAGAGATAAAACTGTATCAGGCATCGACAAGCGAGATGTATGGCACGCAGGGCTTCCTTAATGAGCGCTCAGCAAGCAAACCTCTCGACGAGGCCAGCCTCTTCGCACCCTCAAGCCCCTACGGCGCAGCAAAGCTCTACAGCTACTGGGCAACGCGCATATACAGGAAAGGGTACAACCTTTTCGCATGCAATGGCATACTATTCAACCATGAATCGCCGCTTCGCGGACTGGAATTCGTAACAAGGAAAATATCCAACGGCGTAGCCAAAATACATGCGGGCCTGGAGAAAGAGCTGGTCCTGGGAAACCTGAAGCCGGGCAGGGACTGGGGCTATGCGCCTGAATATGTGGAGGGTATGTGGCGGATGCTGCAGCAGAAAAGCCCTGACGACTATGTGCTTGCGACAGGGGAATCACATTCCGTGTTCGCATTCGTAAAAGAGGCATTCGAATCGGTGGGCCTTGATTGGCAGGACTATGTTAAAGTTGACAAAAGGTTTACGCGACCCGTCGAAGTGAATTTCCTGAGGGGGGACAACGCCAAGGCAAGGAAAAAGCTGAGCTGGAAGCCCAAAACATCATTCAAGGAGCTTGTGCGCATCATGGTCTCCGCTGACGTGAGCAGATGGGAGCGCCTTCTCAACGGCGAGACATTCCCATGGGACGCGCCAAACTATTCCAGCGAGGCAAAGATAATAACAAGGAGCCTCAAGACTTGAGTTAGCTGATGTGACCAAATGGGGGAAACGCTAAAACATATAAAAAATAGGACATTGGCGAAGATCGCGCACTACTCCCCATTGTATTACTATCGCAGAACAAACCGGAAAGAGACATTCATGGTTGATAATGAGCCCTATAGCTACTTCTTCGATAATAGGACATGGCGATCTGAAAGATGCGTAGAATTGGGTTTCGCTCTTGCAAAACTTGCAGAATATGGCGGTAATGATGTGCTTGAAGTCGGCAACGTGTCCCATTTTTATGCAAATGCCAATATGCACGACATAATAGATAAAGGCGATTCTAGGAACGGATCTATTGACATTGACTTATTCGATTATAATCCCAAGAAAAAGTACGGCCTCATTTTCAGCATATCAACCCTAGAGCATGTCGGCTGGGACGAAATGCCGAGACAAAGAAACAGATTCCTCCCGGCTGTAGCGAAATTAAAGACCCTGTTGAAGGGCAATGGCACTCTGGTATTCACCGTGCCGATAGGTTACAACAACGATTTGGATAAGCTAATTGCCGAAAATAAGCTATCTTTTAAGCGGTATTTCTTAAAGCGGATATCTTCCAGAAATGAATGGGTACAAATTAGTCAGGCCGAAGCGGCAAAAATAAAATATGGTAAACCATACCCTTTCGCAAATGGCATCATGATTGGAATTGTGAAAAAGAGCGTAAAATAAAAAAACGAAATATGCCTATCGCATTAGGAATGTTAATCGTTTATGACGCAGCATCTCGCGCAGGCTGGGAATAGCCTGTGATTGTATAATTCTGTCCTGAATTTCTGCGCCTTCTCGCCCTGCCACATGTCCGTTATCTTCTCGTTCTTGTATTGCCCAGCTTGAAGTCAGTCATCCATTCGTCAGGGCAGAACATCACATCGCCGTTAGCCTTTATCAGCAAGCGTATCCCAGGATATGAAGCACCTGCTCTTCTTTGTGAAGTTAAGATCTGAATAGTATTTTACAATCTCCTCTCTTGTCATGAGCGGGTGTATGAATATCGGCTTTTTGAACTTTGTCTTCTGGAGCTTCATTATCTCATCAGCAAGCCTGTTCACATAATCGGGCTCCGGCCTTGTTATTATGTGCGAATCAACTCCCGTTTCGCAGGTGCCGAATACTCTCTGAAGCTCCTTCTTGTGCATCTCTGCATGATCCTTGTCGGTGAACCAGAGGTGCTGCATCCTTGTCGCGTCGACACCCACATCCTCCTGCAGGTATCTGGCAAGCTCCTCTATCCTCCCCGCTATCCACGGCGAGAACGTTGTGTTGGTCTTTATCGCCGGGAATGGCGAATCGCCCCTCAGCTCGATGAGCCTTCTTATCGTCTCGGTTGTCTTCTTGAACATTCCCTTTCCCGCTTATGTTGTCGTGCACATCTTCCGGTCCGTCTATCGAGAAGTTTATCGTCAGGTTCTTTATCTTTGCAAGCCTCTGCAGTTGCTCGTCGTTTAGCAGGTGCCGTTGTTGTTTGTTATGACTGACATGCCCTTGTTTGTTATGTACTCGATAATGTCGACTGTGTCCTTCCTTATGAATGGCTCTCCTCCGGATAAATAGAATGATGGCTTGTCATTCTGCGAGCTGGTCGATACGTTGTATATTTCCTGTGTTGTGAGCTCTGCCGTCACCATGCTGTGCTTGTCCTTTATGAGCTTGTACGCTATGCCGTTCTCTCCCCACCACCAGCAGAAGGAGCACCGAAGATTGCAGATTATCGAAAGTTCAAGGTTTATGTTGTTTATCTTGCCAGCGAACCTCTTGTCTGAGAATTTGAATTTCACGTCGTTTGAGATCTGCTGCGGCATCTGTATTGCCTGAACCCCATAAGTTCCAGAGCTTGGGGTTTATATCGTACATCTTCATTCCCATGCGGTATAATACCTTGTGGGAACCGCTGTTAAGCTTCAATCGATCACAGCATCAATTTTGTTTTTTTAGATATATATACTTATCTAGGTGTTGAGGTAATTTATCTTGAATATCTTTGTGTCTCCATTGGCATAGACGCTTGTGAGCGTCGCATTGTTGTTGTCGTACGGGCAGGTGAATGTATTGCAGAGGAAGGTGAAATAGAAGAGGTTGCTTCTGACAAGCTTCGGTCCGAGTATGTATGCGCCGTTTACGACAGTGCCGGAATAACCGACCATCAGCGTGTAATTAACCGTTGTCTCGTTTGCCTGCGAATTGATTATTGTATACGCCGAGCTTGAGGTGTTGTACAGTATGATGCTTCGCATCATCGCGAACCTTGTGCTATTCTCGACTCCCAGATAGGCGGAGAATGTGTTGATGCTGTTGTTCTCCTGATGTATGACCAGTTCCGTCTTGTAGAACGGCGGTGTGTCACTCTGGAAGCTGAAATACTGCGCTGTCGAATTCCTGCTGACGTTCACTATGGGGAGTATCACATAGCCATAGGCTGTCGCATTCTGCACAAGCCCCTCCTGCGCTATCCCTCCAAGCTCCTCATACCAGAATGTCCTTGCAACAAGGTATTCCGGCTTGCCTATGTCGTAAAGGTAGCTGCTGTCCGGGGTTTGGTTGAATAGGAATTTGGAGAATGGGTATATCCTTGTGCCGTTCTCCCCACCTACGCTGTCCATGTAGCTTGTCCTGTTCGCCCAGCCCTCAATTACAGAGCCGTCAGGCCAGAGCGCAAGCACCGTCGCATTTGCCGGCGTGTTCGCTCTCATCCATGTCATCGCGGTAAGGAATGGGGTGCTTATGCCGTCGGCCTGCACTGCCGTATAAGATTCCACATATGTATTATAGAATGTAAACAGCAGCAGCACAATGACTGCCGTTATTACTAAGTATTTCAGGACCATCGGCCTGTTCATGACGAGCGCATACGCCGCATAGATTAGCATCGCTACGAGCAGAATGCTCATCAGCGCCGCGGAGACTGATATGACTATGAAGTTGCCGGTGAAGTAGCCTCCCGTGGCAAGGCTGTATATGATGACTATCGCGAATATCGCCATGACTACCGTGGTTACTGCGGATACCGCCCTGCTCCATATATGCGCATCATAGAACATCTTACCTATACCGTAGAGCGCGAAGGCTGCGAAGATGGAAAGCGGAACTGATATTATCGCATTGAACCTTATCGCCTGCAACTGCAGATATCCCGTAACCATAAGATACGCAAGCGCGGCCAGCAGACCTATGCGGTTTATCTTGAGGTCTCTCTTTCCTATGAGGCTGTCCCCAAAGAGCACAAAGACCCCGAATATTGCTATGAAGCCGGCCATCACCGTGACCAGCTTTACAACAGGCCCTCCAAGATAGATGAGCACACCAAATCCTATCAAGAGCACCGCGGCGGCTGTGATGAATGTTATCGGGTGCTTGCCGAAATACCTATAGACAAGAATCGTTGCAGCAAGCGCGAGCCCTACGATCACAAGAAGCACCTGCACATTGAAGCTTGACCATAGGAATGGGAAGTTGGGTGGCTGGAGCTCCTGTGTTGTGGTGGTTATCGATGCCCTTGCCGCAATGCTGTTAAGCGTTGTGGTGTTGGTTGTGTTGACTGCGGTGACAAGGCCAGAGATGGGGTTGGCTATGCTTGCTACCGTGCTGCCGAAGAGCGCGAATATGACTATCGCCGCAACAAATCCCACTCCGATTGCCGCAAGCAGCCTGTTCTTTGCCGTAGCGAGCAGCTTTATCTTATGCATCTGCGAAATGGCATAATATGCCAGTATGCTGCCGACAAGTATCGGCAGGTAGAATATCAGGAAGTCGTTCCCGGAGAAGGTCACGGCCCTTCCCACGCCTATATATACATACAGGACCTGGAGCAGGTGCATGACTATCAGCGTTACCGATATGATCAGGCTTGAGAGGAGCACATTCTTGTCGGCTTTTATGAACCCGTAGACAAGCGCAAGGAGCAGCGCAAGCAGATATACTACTATAATGAAGGGCGAACCCGTCCATATCACTATGCCAGATCCTAGCGCAACTGCCGAAAGAATGCCCCATACCCATTTCATCCAGTGCTTCTTCTCATCATAGCATTTCAGCATTAGCAGGAGCGCAAGCATTATGAAGAAGGTTATGAAGCTGTCTCCTCTGTATACCGAGCCGGCAGTTCTTGCTATGTTGCCGCTGCTTACGCTGACAAGGAACATTGCCAGAAGGCCGAGTGTCTTGCTGTTTAGCAGCATCTTCGCAAGGAAGTATGCCATGATTGCATACAACACCCCGAATAGTATGGGCATCCATCTCATTACCGTGATGGCGTTCAATCCGGTTATGCCATGGAGCAGGTAATATGCTATTACTGTAAGGTAGATCAGCCCCGGCGCCTCTCCGATGAAGTTATGCCACGGGAACCCGGATATGTTAAGGTAATTGGATACTATGAAATGGCTCTGTATCGCCTGCCTTATGACGGAGTAGTAGAAGAATCCGTCAGGTTCGAAAAGCCCCTGGTACTGCAGAAGCCCTGCACGCAGCAATATATTAAGTATTATTATGAAAGCTGCGATGCCCACCAAAAGGTATTTGTTCTCAACCATGGTGTCAAACTTTATCTTAAGGCCAAGGTTGAAGCTGCTGTTCGCATGCTCCTCCTTGGGCTCATGCTCCTGTTCCTTGTGGTGCTGTTGCTGGTCAGCATTATCATCAGTCGACGCGTTGCCGTAATATTTGTCTATTTTCATTCACACCATCAAAAGAATGGAGTCCCACAGCCTAAATCTATAATTGGCATGTCACATAATAAAAACATATGTGTGGGATTCCGCATAAAATTAAGTCTCACGGGCACAGCTCACGCAAAACGATACGGTATTAATATTTACCATCCTAAAGAAATACGGTGGCATTGCTTGAACGATGCCATGCAACCAAACTCCGGGTCAAGCAAATGAACGTATCCACCACAGATTATATCTACTCAAGCATAGCCTTCAATACAAGGGTGCTGAGCCACCTTAGAAAGCTGAGCAAGTTTGTCTATAATTGGTACATGTTCGTGCCCTTTGCTCTCACGGGCAGGGCGGTCACCTTCAGGCTCAGGGACGGGACCACCAAAACCGTAAAGAACCACACGGACTACCTGGAGCTTATACATCACAATATGAGCGAACGGCTGAAGGGCGTGGAATATGGCAGGAACTGCGTATCAGCGCTTTATAAGGGCAGGCGGATATACCTTTACTATGAGGATACCGGGACAAAGAACAAGGCACAACTGCTTCTCCTGCAGAACTTCATAGGCGACAACAACAAATCCTTTGCGGTAAGGGGCAAGACCGTTGTGGATATAGGCTCGGCAATAGCCGATACTCCCATGCTTTTCGTCCTTAATGGGGCCAGGCATGTTTATGGGTATGAGCCCGATCCGCAGCTGCACAGACTGGCAGGCAAAAACTTAAGTGCCAACCACCTGGAAGGGAGAATAACCCTGCTGAAAAAACCTGTTAAGCACCTAAAGGACCTGGAAAGGCACGGGGCGGAGGTGCTCAAGATAGATTGTGAGGGTTGCGAATATAACCTCATAATGGGTGCCTCGAACGAGGTGCTTAACTCATATTCTGACATACTGCTTGAGTACCATTACGGCTACAAGGACCTTGTGGCAAAGCTTAAGGGGGCCGGATTCAAGATAAGCAAGACGATGCCAATAAGGAGCTATGACCTTGAGACAAGCAGGCCTCTCTGGCTTGGTACTATTTATGCCACCAAGCATAATGCCAGGGCATTACGGTTCCAATGACTGCCAATTTGGTAAAAACCCCCGAAGCGTTAATAACAGATGGCATGTATGACAATCAACGAAGTATAAATGGTTATATATAAAAAAACTATTATATATAACCTATGTATTTAAATACTTTTCATTGGACTATATTCTCAAACATTTAAAGTGAGAACATGAAAACTCTAAATGCAAAGAGAATCGCAGCTGTCGTAGCAGGTGCGGCATTGCTAGGAGTAGGTCTTGCGTTCGCAGGACCGATAACATTCCAGAATGTCCCGATAATAAGCAATAGCGGGCAACCAGTAGTGCAGATAGTCTTGGATCACAGGCAAAACCCTGCTGACGGTGTTGCTAGCGGCAAACATTGCGGCTGCAATCGGAAACCTTGCATACACAAGCGTTCCGGTAACTGCAACAGTAAACCAGACCCAGGCACAACAAGGTACTGCACGTTTCAGTATCAACTTCGTCCTATACATTGTCAAACCAGCAGGTATGGCTAAATGAGAGCGGAGCGTAGCGTCAAGCAGCAGGAACATATGTATTCAGTGCATTGATAGGATCTGTGCTTAACGGCGCAGTAGTACTGAACTCACCGCAGAACACAAAGGCACTGCAGGGTATCTGGACCAGTATGCATTCCCTGAGACAACATCGCTCAGCGCATCTCCGGCAGCAAGCCCTTACACAACAGCAGGCCATGTTCCATATCCAGACCTCAGTAACGGCAAGCACTAATGGAGGCGGTGTATCATTCACACCGGATTCACAAATCTGGGTCGACCAATGACAACATAATGCAGATAACTGCTGCACAGCTCCCAACACTTCTGAGCAACTTCGGAGGCAACGGAGAGACAACCTATCTTTGGATAACAGGATTCCCAGTATTCGACCAGGGATCCGCAGGATCACGGTAAACCAGTTCCAACTGCTTGACGCAGGAGGAGCATATCAGGCAACATTCAGCAACACCGATACAGAACACCACGAGCGAGCAACTCAGTGCAGATAAACTCCCAATAAGACTTCTTGGGACAGAACTACACAATACTAAACGAGACTCCGGCAGGCGCAGCAAAGGCAGCAAGGCTTGGTACCTCAGTGCATCCACCGCAACAGTTGCAGGAGGAAAGCTGTACCTCGCATCATCATTGATACCATTGCAGACAATATATGTCGGCCACAACATAACATCATGTCCATGGACAGTACAGCTGCAGACCTTGGTCAGCCAAACAGCAACGGCGTAAGCACCAGCATCGTTGTCAATATTACTACAACAATGCACTGACAAACACATCTTCGCTATACCCCAGGAACAACAACCAAGTTCAACGTAACTGGACACACAATATACGTAAACGTCAACGCGACATTCGCAGGATTGTATGCATACCAGAAGTGGGCAAAGATGCAGCTATATACTAATGTATACCACATACAGAACGGAAAGGCCTTCAACCAGACAACAAACCCAGGATGGACAGTAAGACTTGCTTTGGACAAACACAACAACCGGCACAGCGCAAAGGCATTGCAGAGCATAATACTCTACAATGCAACGCCAGTAACCTTGAACGTGGCCAGAGCTTACTTCATACAAAGCCCACAGAGGTACAAGCTTACATTCGTAGGAGAGACATTGGGTGCAGGAAACTTTGACCCAGTCTCAGTGCAGTCGAGTTCAGTCGGCGCAATCGCATACCAGAACATAGGCACACAGGCAGTGACAACACTTGTATGTGACAAACGTAACAGAGCCAGCGCAGGAGTTGACAGTAACAAGCTCAATACCAAATGCATTCAGCTATGTAGGCCAGACAGGCAGCAGCGTAGTCTATGACCTTACCCCATTCGAGCTTGGTCGAAACCGGTAACATAGTACAGACTGCCGGAATCGCGAACAGCATTACAACTCTGGGAAGCGCGAACGTCATAGTTCTTGACTATGAGGGTGCAAACTCCGTATCTGCAGGACAGTGGATAACACATCACAGCCACTTACCGCACTGGTAACTGGATACACAGTCAGCGGCTCTACACCGAGCTCATCCCCCACAACCATATCGGTAACATTCACATCCAACTCTGCAGCACAGCGGGCGGAACCATAGCGGCAAATGCAATATTGCAGACCGCATCAGGACTTGGGTTCTATAACGTAACTGGCATACAGCTCAGCAGGGCACTTCCAGGATCGCTATCGGTAACTGCATACGGATGGCAGTCAGGGAACGTGGTTGACGCAACGGTGTGGCAAACTCTGTAAAGCTTGCACAGCTTTTCGCAGTGAACACAGTTGCCGGAACAGCAAAGGTCTCAACACCTCTGTTGATCTACTACGCAGTCTGGTAAGACATACCAGGGTGCATCGTTCTTGAATCGGGAACTCTGTAATATACAACCAGCAGAACGGACAGCCGACAAACACATTCCAGCTTAACTCACAGACTGCAGCAAACGTAATCAGGATCAGGTGTAGGGCAGTACTACCAATTCGTGGTAGGTGAGGTCGCAGTACCGACGAACACAGCGGCAACGGACTACATACAGTAGGAATAGACAACAACTCGGCAGGCATAGTCGGACAGCCGACATTCCAGCTGAACTATTCCGCAGTACCATCGGTGACAGAGCCTGGAACAAAGAACAACGTCACATATGGTCCATCCACGCAGGGCACATGCAATCGCAGTACAGCAAGGTTTCAGAACAGAAAGGGGAAGCAAAGTGGTATCAATAACACCAACAACTGTAACATTAAACCTTGCAAAGGCTGTAGACACACTGCAGTTCCAGGTCGGCAATGGCGAACACAACGGTAGGCACACAAAGAGCTACCACCTGTATGGCCCGTACGCAGTAGGCCAGGCAACAAACATAGCCAACGTGTCGATAGGTCCGGTAAACGCAGCGTAAAGTTGGGTTCAGGCACAGCTATACAGCGTAACTGGAATAGGCAACCTGACAGCAACACCGTCAGTGACAACAGCAACCAGCCAGTATGGTTGAAGAACCTTACCACAACACCACTGGTAGTGCTTGACACACAGGCAAACCCGGGAAGCAACTTGATCCTGATAGGAAGCGGATATGTAAACGCACTGTCGCAGCAGGTCCAGAATTCATACAACGTATCAATAACGCCAACAACCAGCCATAGTACAGGCAGAAGGCAACAACAAGATACTTGTAGCTGGATACTACGGCAACCGGACACCGTAACTGCAGGAAACAGCTTCATACAGCAGCTGTACGCACAGGCGCATTAAGTAGTCAAAGCGGCATAGGGAGGCTCAGCGATTGAGCCTTCGTTTATTTTATTCAAAAGGCCCGTTTTTGGCCCTCTTCTTTTATTTATCTTTTTTCAAAAGGCCATACCCATGCACGCCATATTCATGCACGGGTTCTCCTGCACGCGCAAAGCAATGGCGAATATCGTCGACACGATATTGCGGCGTTCAAACATATTTATAAACCTTGCCATATAATATTTAGTGTCAGTTATTCGTGGTGCGACAGTGAGAAACCTATACCTTTTTGCGGTAATTATGCTTCTTGCAGTGCCAATGCTTGCGAACTCGCAGAGCCTGAACATGACGCAATTCACCACAACGGCGAATTCGGGCCTTGGCACATACCTGTCGAACTACATAACCAATGCCGTGATAGCAAATTCAACATTCACCAATCAGAATGTAAATGGCAGCAGCTACGTGGTAATGAGGTTGCCTGGGAACAACAACTATCTTGTAATATCGAACCAGAGCTCCAAATACTCAATCGTAACAAGCGAGACTACAATACAAAGCGTGCTCACACCATTCCTGTCGGCGAACTTCGGCGTCAGCGCATCCACCGTAAACTACCTCAATTCAACGATGAGCGCCTATGCGGAATCGGGCAGCAGCAATCTGACCGCATGCCTGCTCTCCACCGGCATATACAACCCAGACACTAAGACGAACTATGTGTGCAATGCCACTATACGATCCCTCTACAATAAGCGACTGCATGCAGAACACCTGCGATACGGTGCCAATATGCGGCGGCCATCTGAGATCGCCGGCACAGTCGGAACTGCAGGCATTCGGCGTTCCAAGTCCCTTCTCGAATGGGGTGCAGAATCTCTCAGTAATAAACAACGTGCTGGCTACCGATTACACATCATACTTCTCACTGCTATCAAAGATAAACAATGCGAATGCGGGCATAACTATAAGCGAGCTGGCAACTCTGACCACGAATATATCTGAGATATCCGGCGCCATAAACTCCAATCCGGTATTCCCGCCACCACCAAATGCGACAATAATCGCATGCAACCAGAATCTGCCGCCAACCGAGCAGCCGCCTGACTGCATAGCCAATTATGCCCAGTACTGCGGCACCATCCCATTCAACAACACAGCGCTCAGCAGCATACAGTCAAACCTTTCAGCCATAATGGTGAACCTTCCGTCACCGTCGGTTGTCGCATCAATAAGCACCAACTCATCCGCAGCGGCAAAGAGCTACATAGCCCTTATGGCGCAGAACCAGAACGGCGCGGGATTCACAGCGCTTATGGGCACATATTATCCTGAATACAATTCAACAGTAAAGAAGGCAGACATGCTTCTGGAAAGATACAACAACGTGACGTTGAACGCATCGGTGCGCGTGCTCGAAACTGAGTCCAGGGCGATACAGAGCCTTGGCGTGAACCAGAGCATAGGCGTCGCCAACACGATACTAGGATCACTAATAACCAATACAACTAAGATCTACGCTAATGCCAGCGCATCATATGCGCAGGTCTATGGCATATCGCAGAACAACAGCGCTGAGCTTATAGCAGATCAGTTGAGCTACCAGGAAGTGCCATCAAAGCTTGCCGCGCTGGCAGACGAGCAGCAGGACGTAAACACCAGGCTCAACTCTATGATAAACAGCAGCGAGATGCAGGGCATTGCAACCAATGCGCAGAGCGTCAGGGTGCAATCTGCTGTATTCGTGGCACCATTGACAATAGGCTACATGATAAAGACGCTAGACACTCCATTCATAGGCTCGATACTGGGAAGCTCAATGGGATCGGCGCCAAAGCTTATAGCGTCGGCGCCAATGTATGCTGCCATCGCATCGCTGATAATCGGCATACTTCTCATACTTGTTATATTCGTAATCACCTATCTCAAAATAATAAGGAAGGGCAAGCTGAAGGGCAACAAGAACAAGCAAAGGATGTGGATGCTTGTATTCGCGGCACTGATAGTCGCAGTCGTGGTATACACATTTGCAACATATGCCTATGCTGCCAATGCGAACAACTTCCTCCCATTCAACTACTTCATGAATACGCTCAAGGCGAGCAGCAATGCCTACATAGCATTCAACGGCAGTGCGGGAAGCAACGCATCGATAATATCATGTGCCAATGCGACAGAAGGCTACCTGCAAAGCGCGGGCAAGAGCGTGCAGATCATAAGACTGACTAACTACTCATGCGTGAGCGGCAGCAACATATCGACGCTGGGACTCAACTGCTACAACAACATACTCAATTCCGGCAAGCCTGTAATACTGCTCAGCCAGTCAAGCCAGAACCACATAGTGTACAAGGGGCTCTACGGGACTGTTCTCTACGCAAGCGGCAATGTTACATCGGGAAGCTCATGCCTGCTGAGCACCCTCTTCAAGAAGTGAACTTTTAAAGGATCGCGTTGAAATATATGCAGTGATAATGTGCCAAAGAAAGAGAATGCCAAACCGGAAGTGAAAACCACAAAGGAGACAAAGCCAAAACCCAAGGGCAAGGAACCCGCAAAGTCAGCGGCATCGGAAAAGCGCCAGCCATTCCAGACGAAATACATAGTCGCGATAGTTATAATCGTGGCCATAATCGGGGCAGCAATATTCGCCGGGCTCTACATGAACCAGGATAACGCGGACAGCTTCAACACATTCAGGAACAACTTCAATGCTGCGCCGCGCGTTGCAATAACAGTAACCGCATACAATGGCACCGTGCTTAGCGGCACCGTAGGCTGCGCAACAGCCATAATACTCCAACTGGCATCCAACCAGAATGCACACAGGAACACGAGCACCATAGACTTCAGCATAATAAACCAGAGCTCATGCCTTGAGGCCAAGGGCCTTCCGGGCAACGGGCCTAACCCCAATTACACTACAACGAGCGTGCAGAACTGCATAAACCTCACGATGAGCGAGCCCGCGATATACATAAACTACAGCGCAAAGACGAACACTACAGTGATAAAGCCGCGCCTCATTTACATATCAGGCACATCAACATTCCTCAGCCAGTGCGGCATAGCATCGGAGATAAGCTCGACATCCTGAAATGACAAATAAAGGTGCGCAAGAATGTTCGACGAGAAATATATGGCCAAAAGGATAAGGCCTGTAATGGACTACCCGAAGAAGGGCATCGTATTCAGGGACATAACACCTCTTCTCAAGGACCCTCAGGCATTCGACATGTGCATAGACGAGCTCGGGGCAAGGCTAAATGGGAAGACGGTGGACTATGTGGTCGGCATAGAAGCAAGGGGCTTCATAATAGGCTCACCGCTCGCATATAACCTTGGCAAGGGCTTCGTACCCATAAGGAAGAAGGGGAAGCTTCCAGGCGCAACTATAAGCAAGGAATACGAAAAGGAATACGGGAGGGACAGCATAGAGATCCAGACCGATGCGATCGAGGATGGCAGCAGCGTGGTGATAGTGGATGATCTGCTGGCGACTGGCGACACCGCAAGAGCCGCAGCGGAGCTGGTGAAAGAACTGGGTGCGGATGTATCTGCGATAGCCTTTGTGATAGAGCTATCGGACCTTGACGGGAGAAGGAGACTGGCCGGGCACGACATCATCTCATTAATAAAATACTGATTCTGCAGCGCCGAAAAGAAATGCTTATATAGTGGGAACGTTTCAGCAAAGCATTATATAGTGGGAAAGCCAGAATACTATCAAGGTGTTAATGTGCCAAGTGGTGTACTTCACAAGCAGGGATCTTCTTCATCGTCCTTGATGCAAAGTCAAGGCTAGTTTTACCGATCGAGAATCAGGGAGGCGCTCGGCATAGGCAGGAAAGGAAGGGTGAAAATCACAATCCTTTACGCAAATAAATCAAAGGTAGCCATCGCGCTCTCCAATCCGGACTGCATGCCTGACCAAAAGACTACTCCTTATTCTAAAAATATCGGTTATGTTGATAGGTGAAGGAATGAAAAACAAGACAAACTCAGAAGCCTGACAATTGAATCTAGCTACGATCCGGTCTTAAATGACACCAACGGTACACAGTTTGCAAACATGGAGTACGCGATAGTTCCATACTTTACCGAGATGTACTTCTGGGCAAGGGGATCGAAGGTCTTTGTACTGGGTCCTGGGAATCCGGAGCTTGCACACACAGACAACGAAAGAGTAAGTAAAATGGAGCTGGAAAGGGCCGCCGAAATCTATCTCGACATAATCAAGAAGAATCAAAACAGGAGATGAACTGCTCTTATACTCCGACCTAACTGCAGCGGAAAGCTTAAATATGTGTATACACATAATATACAATGTGAGGCAATGCCTAATATAACATTGACAGTAACTGAGGAAATGTACTTAGAAATGAAAAAACACAAAGAGCTTAAATGGAGCGATATCGCAAGGCAAGCGTTCAAGAAAAAGCTTTACGAGATAACGCTAATGGAAAAACTGCTAAGTGAAAGTGAACTTACGGAAGAAGATGCTGAAGAAATAGGGCACAAGATAAAGCATGAAATACGTAAAAGGCTGTGGAAATGAGATTAATCATAAATACCAATAGGGTAATTGCTGCACTAATTAAGGACTCTCTAAGCAGAAAAATAATAATGTCAAGAAAGTTTGAACTTGTAACGCCAGAATTTACTATCTCAGAAATCAAAGAACACAAACCAGAAATACTCCAAAAAGCAAAAATAACAGAAGAGCAATTTAGGACACTTTTCTCAATCTTATTCAACAAAATTTACGTTGCTGAGGATAATTTAATTAAAAAGAAGGAAAAGCAGGCAAGAAAGATAATGGACCGAATAGACCGGGATGATACTCCATTCATAGCTCTGGCGTTATCTGTAAAAAATGATGGCATATGGAGTGACGATGCACACTTTATAATGCAAGATAAAGTTAAAATATACCGGACTGCAGACCTGCTTAGGTATCTATAGTGTTTTATCCTTAGTTAACGATGAGCTCACTTCTTGTACTTCAGCATAGCGGCTATTCCCTGGAATCCCAGAAGAAGCTCATTGCCGTACTGCGTATTCACTGATATGAAAAGAGTCTCAATGTTATGCTTGTCTGCCATGTCTATAAGCTCCTCAACAGCGTCCTTCTGGCTCAACATCTCGAGCGTGCCCCCATCTTCCTCATGTTTAGTGTGCCTGCTGTTGCCCTGCTCCATGTATTTGATGGTCTGATTGTCAAGAGTGCATTTGTATTCGACTTCGGTAAGCTCGATGTCCTCACTCACTATTAGCTTCACGATGTTCTCCGATGTTATCGCATTCTTTACGTTCCTGTACCCGTATGTTGCAAGCCCGTTTCTCGAAACCTCGTCAAGGAACTTCTCCATTATGCGCCTCTCCTTTATTACCGCCTGTTCGGAGAGTATGTCCTTTGCCTTGTCGAGAAGCTCCCTCACTCCAGAGTGCTCGTCAGTATAGCCAGTATCGAATGTGCCCAGTACCTTTACCTGATAGTTTAGCGTCTTGGACTTCACGAAATTCTCCTTTGTCGGGCCTGGCCCGCCAACCACAAGTCCGCTCAGCTTGTTCTGATACTTTACGTAAACGTCATTCACTGCATCTGCGACTGTCTTGTAATAGTCATCTATGCTCTCCTCTACAGCGCGTTCGTATCTTCCAGCAGATTGCCCTCCCTTTCTCGCCTTCTGCTGCGCGAATGATCTCAATCGCTTCTCCAGGTTGAAATAAGTCCCTTTCAACACACCTATTGTAGCCTCACGCCCGTCCATTACGACAAGCACATACATCTCCTTTGCCTCGAGCATTGCCTCTAGGGGCTCAAGAAGAAATGTGGAATCGCAGCGGTACATGTTGGCCTTGATTGGCTGCGGTGGCTCGATGGAGAAAAGCTCTATGTCAGGATTGGCCTGGATGCTTGATATGTTGCCCGCGAAGATCGCGAATCCGTTTGGTGGCGGCTTCTTGTAAAGGCGAAGGTACTGTATTATGCGGTCTATCGCTCCCTGGACGTTCTGCTTGGTGCTCTTAGATTTTATGTTGCCGGCCTGGCCGTGCTCCTCCTTGAGCTTGCCTATCTCATCGCTCAGCTGAAAGTCCGGGGGCACGTATATGCTGATGAGCTCGGTGCCCGACCCTCTTATCGCTGAAAGACGCTTGATCTCTTTTTTGACGTCGTATATATTCTTCAGACTAGCACCTAATACTTATCGCACTGGCCATTAATTAACCTATCTTTTTCTTGCCCATGTAAGGCACAAGCGCATCAGGAATAGTTATGGTGCCGTTGTCATTCACATAGTTTTCAACTATGCAGGCAAGGGTGCGCTCAACGGTTATCGCGGTGCAGTTGAGTGTGTAGACATGTTTGAGCTCCCCGCCGCGCTTGCCGTACTTGATATTAAGTCGCAGCGCCTGCCAGTCCGTTGCGCTCGAGCAGGAGCCAAGCTCGCAGAACTTTCCCTGCGATGGGAACCAGCCCTCAATGATCTTACGGTCCTCGACATCTGGTGGCCTGTGTCGCCTGTAGAAAGAAGCATCGCCCTGTATGGGATGTTAAGCTTCTGCAGAAGGTATTCGAAGTTGGATAAGAGTTCCTCGAAGTATTTATCGTCATCCTCCGGTTTTGCGTATATGAACTGCTCAACCTTGTTGAACTGGTGGACGCGGTATATGCCCTTGGTGTCCTTCCCATGCTTGCCAGCTTCCCTTCTAAATGAGGGGCTTATGCCCGCGTATCTTAGTGGAAGCATCTCTTCTGGAATAACCTCATCGGCATGCATAGCGGCGAGCGCGTGCTCCGCGGTGCTTATCATGAAGAGCTCATCATCAAGCCTCTCGATATCGCTCTTAAGCTTTGCCTGCTTTGGCTCTGCGACAGCGTAGAGCGCATCCTCAAAGATAGAGAGCGGGGATGTGCCCCTGTAATACTTTTCACGAAGCATGAATGGCGGAAGTACAGTTGTGTACCTGCGCTTGGCAAGCTCGTCAAGAGCGAATCTGCTTAGCGACTGCTCAAGAAGCACAAGATCTCCCTTCAGGTAATAAAAGCGGGCACCGGCTGTCTTTGCAGCCCTTTCCACGTCAAGGAAGCCAAGCTTTACAAGTATCTCCTCATGGCCCCTGTTCATGCCACGGTTGGGAGTTCCCCAGCTTCTCTGCAGCTTGTTGTCATCCTCGTCCCTGCCCATTGGTACAGATTTGTGAAGCGTGTTCGGCAAGTCCCACAAAAGCTTTGAAATATCAGCCTCGTTGCCAGCAACAATTTTCTCAAGCTCGTCTATGTGCTTCTTAATCGAGGCAAGCGACTCCACCTGCTTCTTTATGGGCGCTCCACTTTTCTTAAGGTCGGATATCTCATGGCTCGAGCGGTTCCTCTTCGCCTGAAGCTCCTCGAGCGTGTCCTTCCCTTCCTTCCAGCTCTTTTCGAGGTCAAGAAGCTTGTCGAGAGGGTACTTGCTGCTGCGCCTTTTGAGCGATTCGCGTATTGCGTCAAGATTCTCTCTGACGTATTTGGTTGTAAACATCAGAAACACTTACCATTATAGTTCCACGTAAAAGCATATAAAATATGTGTCCGAATGGCAAACGATAACTTTATAATTATCGGAAGAGAATCCTATACATGCAGGGATAGCAAAGCCTGGCCAAATGCGATGGGTTTAGGGCTCATTCCCGTAGGGGTTCGAGAGTTCAAATCTCTCTCCCTGCATTTCAGAAAATCGACGACAAAACAGTGTTCAGAAATCCAAAGCGGAAATCTTTCAAGAGGGAAGATTTCGAGAAATTTTCGGAGAAAATCAGGCAGGTGTCCATGCTGGTGTCATGGCACCAACTCCAGCAGATGCAGTCAGTTCTTCACAAAACGCAAACCAAGAGGTTTGCAGGAAAAAGAAGAACTCCAAAATACGGTTCCTTATCAAAGGCGTTTACCGATAGTCAGATAACCCAATTCTTCAGGGTTATAGACGATGACAAGTTTCGACTTATCTTCCAATACCAAGCGCAGCTTGGGCTCAGGATAGGAGAAGCTGTCAGAGTAAACGTAAAAGACATAAATTTCGAGACACGGGAGATTACCTTGAAAACTGAAAAAGCGAAAGTAATAGACACATTACTTATCCCAAACCAGTTATTCAAGGACACCTTGGCTTTCATATCAAAGCACGAAAAAGAAATAGAGAAGGCTCTAGGTTACATATTCTTTAGGAATAGGAGTAGCAGAGCCGACCTATTCGTAGAACAGAACTATGTTAGAAATAGGTTCAGATACTATGTAGTCAAGGCAGGTTTAGACCAAACCTATGATACCTCTGATGAGTCAGTAGAAGGCAGGCCTGTAAGGAGCCTTCACAGACTAACAACGCATAGCCTTAGGCACTACGCAATTACCAGCTTCTCAAAGCAGACTAATGGGAATCTAGTGCTCACTAGCAGGTTCGCAAGGCACGCCGATCCTAGCACCACTATGGTCTATGTGAGCACCAAAAAAGAGGAGCTTTACCAAGAGATAGACAACACATTCTCTTTAGAGCGGTTAGCTAGGCTAAAACACAGAATACATACAGCTATTAGGCTTACCTTAGATGTCTAAGGTATCTTGCAGCAAAGCCTACTATCCAGATTACGACACCTACTCCAATTAGTGTCCATCCTGCTCCAATCTCACCGCCGTTAGCTGCGGGTAAGTTGTATCCTGCAAGCAGTAAGATTACTCCAAGCACTACTAACAACGCTGCAAATCCGTATGCTATTACTTTAACGCTTATTCTAGCCATAGCCCCCCTTTAACCATAAATGTAGGAGTTAATTATTTACGTCTTCTCTACATTTTAGTCCAAAAGAGGTTCAGGTAGAGTTTTTACCATTTCAGGTAGACTAAAATGACCCTCGTTTACTCTCTTTTTAGCCATTTTCCCTCGTAAAGTCCCCATTAGTGGGAAAAAGCCAATTTTGATGTCCGATTTCAAAATTCATGTAGAGTAAGTCAAAAACTCCAGCCATGTGGAGTTTTCTGGTCATTCGTGTGGAGTAAAATGACCCTCCTCTGACATGAATTTAGGGCGTTTTCCCTCGTAAAACTCCCCATTAGTCGTAAAACGACCATTTTGTCATGATTTTGCTAAAAGCATGTGGAGTAAGCCGTCGCCCGCCCCTAATAGTCGCCTTCGGCGACGCTCGGCGGGCTAGGCTTCTCATCAAAAGCCGTTTTGACCCCCCCACACAAAACGGCTGCTAAAGGTTCCTTGAACTGCTAGGTAGCTAGCTTAAAGCTCGTTGGAGCTCAGGGAGTCCCTCTATTTTGCGAAGCAAAATCAGAGCTGGGCGACCCCAAGGATAAGAAAGAGTTATATAACTTTAATGGCTTAAATTAATAAGACTAATATTTGGTGAGTTTATGGCAGAGCCTTTAGAAGAAGAACTTAAAACATATGAAGAAAATAAGTCAGAATTAGTGAAGAAGGCTAATGGCAAGTATGTCTTAATTAAGGGTAAAACTATAGTTGATATTTTTGAATCCGAACAAGATGCTATTAAAATGGGCATCGGGAAGTTCGGAAATGTTCCTTTCTTAGTTAAGAAGATAGAGGAAGTAGAACAAACACAAAATTAGACTTCCAATTTGATAAAAATTGGTGTGTAAATGCCTTCAATTACGATACCTTCTGCTAATCTACAAGGAGAAGGACCAACAGTAGAAGTACAATTTCTGATTCCAAGACAAATTGAAGAGCAATATAAGAAAGAAGGCAAAGCCATTCCTGCGCCTATAAGCATTAAGGCATTAATTGATACCGGAGCTACAAATTGTGTGGTGAGACATGACATACCAAGCGCACTTGGCTTACAACCAATTGATATTATTGGGATAAATACACCATCAACTAAAAATTATAGAGCGTACAGGTATTTTATGAGGATGGTTATACCTTCTACAAATATAACATATGAGGGCTTGTTTACTGCATTGCCTTTAGACGGGCAAAATATTTCTTCTCTAATCGGGCGAGATCTTTTGGCATTCGGAATGCTGATCTATATAGGCAATGCCAATCAGTTTACTTTATCTCTTTTATAATTTCAGAGGTAGGTGTGAGCCTATGATTGAGAGATGTAAAAACCTTGAAGAACTTTGGCAATATACCTTAGAGTTAAATAATAGGCACTTTTCAGATAATAAATTAATGCCAATTTTAGGCAATGGTAAGAGTTACAAACCAAAAGTAATGTTTGTCTTCATTAACCCTACAGCAAGAAATATAAGTTCTGATAAAAATTGGCAAGGGCCAAGATTTCCATTTATTGGAACAAAACATATATGGAGAATTTTCAATAAGGCAGGACTACTGGATAACAGACTGATTAATGAGATAAATGCCGATTCTAACTGGTCGATTGAATTTACAAATAAAGTACTGCAGTACTTAAATGATAGAAAATTTTACCTTACCAATATAGTTAAATGGACAGGACATGATGCAACCCTTCCAGATTCTGAAAAGATAAGATTGTTCTTACCAATTTTAGAAAGAGAAATCGAGATTGTGAGACCAGAATATATAGTGACCTTTGGTCTGATACCTTTTAGGAATCTAATAAAGCAATCAATCAAATTATCTGATTACTATTATGACGCTATTAAAAACGGAAAATTAAAGACATATGATTTGTTAGTCAACACAACAAAAACAAAAGTAATACCATGTTATTTCCCTGTTGGTAGGGGAAATCCGAAAAGAGCAGTCGAATTGCTTAAGCTGACAAATATACTATACAGTAGTTCCGAAACCGAGCATTCTGTTCAACTAAACCAATAAAAACAGTACTATACAATCAATATTATGGCAAAATCAAATATCATTATCTTATTAATCATAGTCATACTGGTATTATTGATAGTTTTTGGTATATGGTCTTTAGGAGTTTTTAGTAACAATAACTACAAACCTAATTTTCCTATAGAAAATTCTACTGAAACTCTTTATGTAAGTAGTCAATCAAATGGCAATGCAACGGTTAGTGTGGATTTAAATATAAGCAAAGGACATGCGCCCGCAGTCTTAATTTAACAATTACTGGATATTCTTTTAATTATAGTGCATCCATTCCAGAAAATACTACACCAAATTCAGAACCTAATCCCTATGCTTATGCTGGTTGTTTCAGTTTTAATGGAGGGCATAAGGTTATATTGCATAACTTGAAACCAAAAACTAATTATAGATTATCTATTATTGGTCAGATTTGTGGTGGTTTTTGCCCATATCTTGACAGGAACCAAAGTGTTTTTACAGGCAGCAACGGCTCCGTAACTGAAGTTAGAATAAATATAACAAGCAACTTAACAAACGACAACCAATAGATGAGCATTTAAATTGCTAAAGAATGGTAAGATATCCTAAACCTTTTTCTTCAAACAAACCGAAAGAAAGCCAATAAAAACACAGCTACCTAGTGTATAACCCTATACCGAATATTGTTATCTTTGGTGAATTACACATAACGAATTCTAAGAGTGCATGTTTCAAATCATTCATCCTAACCACGGTTTTCCTTACATGACCCCTAATCGACATCCATATATTATACAGAACACATGAGATGACATAGAAGAATAGTCTGATGAATCTGCTTCTTGTACAAGTCCTTATCTTGAACCGATTTACCTCTCTAAATGCGGTTTCTATTCGCCACCTTATTCTGAATAGTTTCCTTATTTTACCAGCCCGTTCTTTCATATTAGATGCAAGGTAAAAGTCGTCTTTCCTTCTATGAAATCTGTATACAAAACATTCTTTTTGGACATTTTCATTATTCACTTTGATTGGGTACAGTACAGCTTTCTTATATGGTAAATCTTGGCTGTTCAAAGCGGAGGAATATTTACGTCTACACACATATACTATTCCTCTTTTGTCGAGGTAGATAAGAAGACCAGATGAATAAAATTCTCCATCCATTAGCACATATCTTATATTGTATTTCCTACGAAGTTCCTCTATCGCATTTATTGTTGGTTGGGTAACGCTCTTTTTCAATAGTGGTATTATATCTACGATATATTGCATATTTCCAGAAACTATCCTTACAGCAAGGAATTTGAATGCAAAATGACTTCCATTCTTTGGTTTGGTTCCAACAATTCCTTCTCTTTTTCTCACCGTGATACATTTCATCATGAACATCTATCGCCAGGTCAACTTCCTTATCGATTTTTGGTCTTCCTTTTCTTATGATTTTACGAAGTTTCTTGTAGCTTCTTGTTATCCGTAAGAAAACAGTATCACTAATCGGTTCTTTTGCAGTTGTTTCCAAACTCTCATGCATTAGTGAGGCCGTAATCAAAACATCGGTTATCTGTTCTTTTTTGTATTGTGAATGCCTCGATTCTGATATAAGGGGTTTTATCAAGTCTGCAACTGTCTTCCTGACAGTAGTGGGTATTATATTCTTTACATTTGTTATGGTTCTCATGTTCTTCTCAACTTGGCGGGGTCGTCAAACTTCCGCCTTGTTGAACGATATATCAAGAAACTTTTATAGAACGTGCAGTTTCGGAACTACTGTATAAAAAAGGTTCTTAACCAATTCATGCGAAGTGGAACTACTGCCTTGATTGATTCTTTCTGAATAGGTTCAAATTTCAGGAAATCTGAACCGCCTTGGTTTAAATATCTTAATTGCTATTTGTTATAGGTTCAGATGTATAGCTTTGGGCTTTAGGAAAAATGCTTAAATTGGTGTGGAAAACGGCTAGACAAAACGACGACAAAACAGCTAAAATAGCTACTCGAACCCATAGGGGTTCGAGAGTTCAAATCTCTCTTTCTGCATATCCAGAGAAGTCAAACGCAGTGAACGAAGACGTGGTAGAAATGACAAAGCGGCTTGGGATGAAAATAAGAATCACATAAGTCGGTTTTTACAGTGAGAAAAACCGAAGCCGGGCTACCCTTTAGGGAAGCTAATTCGTATGTATATTTAATAACTTTACAGGATAAGGCTATCTAGAGGTAATGGAATGACAGGGGGTAAATCTGGAAATACTATGGTAATGATAGGAGCAGCAGTAGTTGTAATAATAGTTATCGTTGCAGCGGCCGTATTGCTTATGGGCAAGAGCGACGCGCCGCAGTCAACTACGATTGCAACAACTATAGTGGCAGGCGGCACATCCACTGTTGCTGCAAACGTTAATACAACTACGACCGTGTTGCAGTCGGGCTCTTCAAGCCAGCCACCGTCTCTTGAGTCTTACGTTGGCAAAAACATAACGCTCCAACAGTTCAAGAGTGACGTCGGCTCCACGCTCTATGCAACGGCGCCAAGCCAGATAAACGTGAGCTACAACTACACGCTGGCCATAACTTCGACTAGCGCACAAAAATATTCGTTCAACGCGACCGGTCACGTGAACGTTGCAGAGTACTACAAAAGCTTCAGGATAATGAGCACGAATAATGGATATGGCGGCAACTCCACGGTAGTTTCGATATACAACGCCAGCACCAGAACCGATTACGTGTGCACGAACGCAAGTGGATCGTACACCTGCGTTGAGACCGCGACAAATGCAAACTGGTCCAGCGGCGCAAGCCTTGGGTACTTCAGCAACTTGAACAGCAACAACACCAGCGGTTACCTAAACAACATAACAGTCTCCACGAGCAGCTACAACGGCCAGCCATGCACGATGATGTCCGCATCAATGCACATAGCGAGCACATCCACTGGCTCTCCAACGGTAACGAACGGAAAGTCCAGCATGTGCCTGGCTGAGCAGACCGACGCCCTTCTGACATTGACCATACACGGAACGGTGGCAAGCACAATGGACGGCAAGAACTACACCTCCAATCTCAACTATGTGTACAACGAGGTGTTGATGGGTTCAACTACATCGCCGGCAATAACCCATCTGCCTGGCCCGGTCTAATGGACAAGGCGTTCTGAATCTGGGCAGATTCGTTTGAATCTGCTGCCTCTTTTTTTAGGACCTCAACCAAGTCTGATTCTTGCCTCTGGCAAGCATCTGGCCGTAGCATGTGCCAGGAAACCAAGATCGCAACAGGCGTTTAAGACTTTGATATTAGAATTGAAAGGAAAGAAATCCTTACAAGAGAATTATTTAAGCTTAGCATACATTATATGTATTGCACTTAAAGTGTAACTATCTCTCTGCATATTGGAAGGTGATCTGATGGGAAAAATATTGACCAAGAACAGGCTTTTCAAGGTCGAAAGGCAGAATCTGACCGTAAGGGGAAAGAAGACTGATTATTACAGGGTCGTGAAGAATGACGTTGCGGTAATACTTCCATTCATCACAAAGGACCATATACTTCTAGAGCGACAGTACCGGCCTCCAATCGGCATCAAGATATTCGAAATCCCAGCAGGGCATCTTAAAAATAAGGAAAGTCCATTATCTGCAGCGAAAAGAGAGCTCGAGGAGGAAACGGGATTCAAATGCTCACAGATCAAGCTACTTGCGGTTACCTATCCAAGCCCTGGCATACTAACCAGCAAGGAATACATCTATATGGCGCATGGCCTCAAGAAGGGAAAAACATCTCTCGACAAGGACGAAGAGATAAGCTTCGTCGGGATAAACATAAAGACTGCGATCGAGATGATAAAGAAAAATGAGATAAAGGATGCGAAGACCATCGCCGCAATCCTTTATTACAAAAACTTTGTGATGAAATCAGAGTGACCTGTTGACCAGGAACTCCACCATCGCCTTAAGTTTCCTCTTCGATTCCGAATCAGGAATAAGCTTGTCGACATCGGCCCAAGCTTTCTTCACGATGCTTTCCTCAAGCCTCTTTGTGTATTCCTCGGCTCCGTATTTCGCTATTATCGCTATCGCCTCGGATATCAGCTTCCTGTCACGCGTATGCATGGCAAGTATCTCCTTGAGTCTATTTCTGTCGGTGTCGTCTGCCTTGGAAAGTGCATGCACTACCATTAGCGTTACCTTGCCCTCGGTTATGTCATCGCCTGTGCCTCCCTTGCTGTCAGCGACGGAGCTTTCCGTAATGTTCAGAAGATCATCCTGGAGCTGGAATGCAACGCCTATTGCTGCAGCCGAAATGCCCAAGCGCATCTACCGTCTTATCGTCAGCCCCTCCAAGGACGCGCGCCTATCTTGGCTGCCATGCTTGCAAGCACTCCCGTCTTTGAATAAGCCATCTGCAGGTACTGGCTCTCCGATACGTTGAATGGATCGACAAGCGAATTGTGCCATGCTATGTCTGTAGCTTGTCCTATTGTGAGCTTGAGCATCTCCCTTTGGTATACCTCGAGAATCTTGATCTTTGTGTCGCTGGTAAGTTTGTTGCTGTCAAGAAGCGCGACTATCGGGAAGAGAACATGAAGTCACCCAGGTTAAGTGCTACGTCAATCCCGTATTTCTTGTGGACTGCGGGAGCTCCTCTTCTCATGTCCGAACTGTCCTCGATGTCGTCGTGTATGAGCGTGCCGTTGTGTATTACCTCGGGTATCATCGAAAATTCGATGTAATTCTGCTGATCCTTCTTCAGCGCATCTATTATCGTGAGCATGAGTATTGGCCTCCATCTCTTTCCGCCCAGATCCAGCAGATAAGTTGCAGGCTCTATTACCGCCTTGTTTATGGCGCCTATGTCATATTCGTAGCCGCTTCTCCCAAGCAGGCTTCCTAGGTAACGCTGGCGATGTCCTGTCCGTAAGGTATTCGTTTATCTTCTTGTTGACCTCAGCGCCGCGTTCCTTGATGTAATCTAGTATTCATTATTATCCATAAAACCACATTCTAAGTATCTGGATCCTTTTTACGAGACAGTACAGGCTATGCGTATAACGTAGGAGACGAATTCCAAACCTAGTTGCGATGCATAAGTCATAATATTTAAATATATGAATACAATAAACATATAAAGGTGTATTATTGGCAGCAGAGCGATTAATCGAGCATTGCAAACACTGCGATAAAAAGCAATTTCGTCAAGCTTGGACAGGCCATACAAGCTGAACTTCTGCATTACCTATTGGTGCCAGAGCAGATGCCTCACATGCAATATATGGCAGATGAAGCCGAAGGGTGAGCTTAGCCATAGAGGAGATACGGGAATTCGCAAAGAAAAACCCATATTTCAAATGGGTAGAGCTTACTGGGGGAGAGCCATTCCTGAGAAGCGACATAGTCGAGATAGCAAAGGCATTCAAGGAGAATTCAAAAGGGCTATACATACTTACAATGCCAACAAATTCGCTGTGCAACCATGGACCTGGTGGAAAGAAAGCTGAGGGAGATATTGTCGCTTGGCATACCAAGAGTGGCAATAACAGTGAGCCTTGACGGATACCGGGAGCTGCATGACAAGATAAGAGGCGTACCTGGCAACTACGACAGGGCAATATGCGATGTTCAAGAGGCTTAAAGAGCTGAAGAAGGAATACAGCAACCTTTACTTCGTATTCGGTTACACGCTCAGCAAATTCAACAAGGGCGAATTCCAGAAGACCTACGAGGCGGTAAAGCTGGAGATCCCAGACATAAGATACAACGACTTCCACATAAATCTGGCGCAGATATCCAGCAACTACTACGGCAACTACCAACGACGACATAAAGGTGAACAACATCGAGGTAGTCGGAGAACTGGAATCAATACTCAAGAACAGGGAATTCGAGTTTGGCGTAATACCGATGATAGAGACCGCATTCAAAGGAAGCTTGTCGAATACGCAAAGACTGGAAAGCCCCGATGAAGAGCAGGAGCCTTGAGGCATCGCTCTTCATTGACAGCTTCGGGAATGTATATCCCTCAATAATGTGGGACAAGAAGATCGGCAACATAAAAGAGGTCTGACTATGACCTCTCCAAGCTATGGAACAATGACATGGCAAAGAGCGTGAGGGAGGAGATACAACCGGCAAGGAGCCGAACCAGTGGACCTCCTGCGAGGCATACCAGATGCTTACCGGGAATATGCTGAGCATTCTTGTCTAATACATATGATGAATCGCAAACTCATGGTTGTTTGATGAAAATCCTGGTTTTATTGCTTCCGATTATGCTACTGATTGGCATAGCTGCAGCCTCGACAGTGACTCTTACCGGAACATGCTATTCATCTGTAATAAACCAGACCAACAATTACATAACATTCAATCTTACCAACTCCGGCAACGGAACGGCCACAAACTTCCTGATAGTTCCTGAGATAGACGGCGCATCAACGCCAAATGCAACAATATCATTGCCGCTGGTCGCGCCTGGAAGCACATACAGCGAGCGCATATACCTATCGAACTTCACCATTCCCGGAAGCTACGTTGAACGCTTTGTAACTAGATACTCGCAGGGCTCGAGCACATTTGTCACACTATTTCCCTGCCTTGTGAGGATAAACAAGGATGCACAGAGCATCATCGCAATAACCAATCTCACCAGAAACAAAAAGGGCGACAACATCACAGTCAGTATATCCAACATAGCGAACTACCAGATGCCTATACAGATATCGGTCTACGCACCGCAGGGCTTCAACGTAACTAATCCATCAAGGAACGTATCGCTCGGCCAGTATGCAACCACTAACGTCTCATTCGGGATATCAACACCTCAATACACCAATTCGGAATTCCCGATAGTAGTGGCCGCATCATACATCAGCGACAACGTGCACTATGCCACGCTAGCCGAAACCACCATAAGCTTCGGAGCAGCCGCGGGAGCCGTCGGAACCTCATTAACTGATAACTTTCTCCTTTTCGGAATAGCGGCGTTCATAATAATCATAGTGGCACTGATAATACTCTCGATAGTCCTCAAAAGACGGGGACATCGCAGGAGCGTAGCAACGCACACAGGAGAGGGCGAACACCAGCACCAAACAGGCGAGCATCATCACGCCGAAAAGAGCTCAAACAACGAACAATGATAGAATGAGACCATACATCAGCATTGTGATACCCACACTGAACGAGCAGAACAACATGCACAAGCTAATGCAGGGCATACACGGCGTAATAAAGAATTACAAATACGAGGTCATAGTGGTTGATGGCCATTCAAAGGACAACACCGTCAAGTTCGCCAGGCAGATGGGCGCGTCAATAATATACGACGACAAAGGAAAAGGATCGGCTCTCATAAAGGGGCTTGCCGCCGCAAAAGGCAAGATAATAATATCAATGGATGCCGATCTGTCGCACAGGCCCAACGAGCTAAAGATTCTGATTGCCGGCATAGAGGCAGGCTATGATGTCTGCATGGGATCACGCTTCCTGACTGGGGGTGGATCAGATGACATGCCACTTCTCCGCATCATGGGGAACAAGGCATTCGTTGCAATGGTTAACATACTCTACGGCTCGCACTATACTGACATGTGCTACGGCTACAGGAGTTTTGCCAGCGGCATATCCAAGAAGATGAGGCTCAAGGACGAAGGCTTCGGAATAGAGACGGAGATAAGCATAAAGGCGAGGAAGATGCATCTGCGCGTGCTGGAGGTGCCAAGCTACGAGAAGCTACGCGCATCCGGCGAAGGCAAGCTTAGGAGCCTGGGCGATGGCATGATAATACTAAAGACAATACTCGGAAACCTCTAGATTTGCAGGTCGATTTTGGAATCCCTAAGGGGAGCATAGAAAAATCCCTCCACGTCCAGAATGGCGTGGATGACAATACCAGAATTATTCGGCTGCTCAATGTAACAAATTTCCTGCGCAACTAGACAAGTCTCATTTTACTATATAGAACCCATAATTGTAGCCAAATTGTTTGTAGGTCGCGGTGACAATCGGGGTTAGGTTGTAAGTGTTGTTGACATATCGGCATTCGTTGTTGGGTGTATGACACCAGTAGCCATAATCAAGCACAAGGCACTGGTAGGTGCTCATGTACTGTTTTACCTGCGTGCTGTTGTAGAGATTGTCTATCTGCGTGGCTGTCCTGTTGTTTATGTTGAATAGCGTCGGATCATATGTATACACAATGCAATCTGAGGAATCTTCGCCGAATTGTTGTAGACGAAACTCTCGTAGAACCTCGCATCGCCAGCCTGCTGTATTGCGGAAGGGTTGACCGAAATGAGTGGCATCAGCGAGTATATCGGATAGAAGATAATGACCAGCATTACGGCAAGAATCACAAGATTCATGCATAAATGAATCGCGCTTTGAAGAATCTTACTTATGCGCTTATTCGCTTTCCTCAAATATCAATCCAAGGCAGAACCCTCCGAGCATGCATGCCTGCGCTATCAGGCTCAGCATGGAACCGCCAGTCAACGCCGTAGATGACAGAACCGGCATAAAAGGCCGCATAGAGCAGGAAGAAGACAAGGAACCACAGCCCTATGCATATTGCCGCATGCCTGCTGCTTCTTGTGCAGCATCATGAGCGCAAAGCCCAATGTTGCAAGCGCTGTGAAGAGTATCGGCTGCATTATGTAGCTGCTTTTGTACTGGTTGAACCAGAACGCAACATTTGCGCATATGTTCGCCCTGAAGTTCGCCATGTTTATCGATGCCGGTGACATTTGCAGGGGCAAGGTTTGATGTGCAGGTGTTCTGTATAATCGTGCCCTGGTATCCATAGCCGTCAGTCTTGTCTCATTAAATGAATAAAGTATTGAAGGCACTATCGGCGAAAATGAAGAATAAGATTATTATCAAAAGCTTGGTGTCAAGGAAATTCTTTTTCACCATGCGAGTATCGCATGTTAATCGTCTTGCGGACGGATTTCTCATCCAGTAGCAGATAAAACAGGATGAACACAGGTATGAAGAATACCTCATCCACTTTCATGTACATCAGAAGCGAGAACGAGAACAGAAGGTTGGAGAAGCTCCATAGTGTCTTCTTTTCATGAAGAGCATCAAGAAGAATACCGAGACAAGTGAATATGCAAGCACCGCCAGGTCCGAATTGGTCGGCATTGCCCATACCAGAATCACTGGTGACAGCGCCATAAGCAGCTCGGTGAAATAAGCTGCGCTTCTTGTTCTTCAGCAAGCAGCAGCGAGGCAAAAAAGCTCATGAACACGGACAGAAGCGCCAAGCGCAAACTCCGCGCCATAGGCGACATACCTCTTCACTCCAAAGATAAGCGAATGCTATCGCCATGTTGACCGACAGCCCGATTGGCTCATGGTAGACCTGTCCGTTGAGGCATGTGAGTGGGGTGCCGTAATTGCACATCCACGCCTGGCCCATGTGTATAAGGTCAAGTGCCATCGCCTGGTATATCGCATCGTCAAAGAATAGCAGCTGCGTGGGCTTCACGAAGTAGAGCTCGATGAATGCGAATACGAAGTATTATCGCTATGATGACAAGGAAGATCCCTGCGTCCTGAATCCGTATTTGCCTAGCGTCTCCCTTATGTTCTTCCTGTCCTTTATGGCTCCGATAATGAGCGCGACCAAGGAGATTATTATCCCGATGGTGAACATGTACTCAAGAATGCCATGCTGGCAGCATCAAACCCCACTCCTATTCGTTACGAAAATCCCATTTATGAACATATACTTTGTTTTTGTTGCCTTCATCGTTGCTATCGCATCCTGACGGTGTCCATGACTATCGGCATTCCGTGTATGTTGAAGCTTGTGTTGAGCACAATCCCGTAATCCGGAAAGTGTTTCTTCATGTGCTTCAGCAGTTCCATGTAGCCGGGATTCTCCTCACCCACCATGTGCGTTCTTGCTGAGCCGTCGATGTGGATTACTGATTTCTCCTGCTCGCGAAGATCCTCCTTGACGTAATAGGCGGATGTCATGAACTTGTCATAGCCCTTGTTGTCATAATCAAGCATGCGTTCAGCCTCTTCTTCAAGAAGGGATGGTGCGAAGGGCTGGAACCATTCCCTTTTCTTGACGTATATGTTGAGCTTTTCCTTTACCTCCTCGGAATCGCTTGCTGCAAGTATGCTCCTGTGTCCGAGCGCGCGCGGCCCGTATTCCATTGCGTCCCTGGAACCAGAATACATAATTGCCCTTTGATATCAGTTCGGCGGCGTACTTTGCATTCTCCGCCTCAGTCGCTGACCTCGTACTTGAGAGCCCTGTCGCTGTTCAATGCCTCGATTGTCTGTTCAGTGGTATAGCTGTTGCCAAGGTAGGGGGTGAATTTGTACGACGTTGTTCCGTTGACAGGTAATTGGTATATAGTGCAGCACCAAGCGCCATCCCTCCGTCTCCCATGTGCGGGAAGACATGCCAGCGCTTGAGATTCTCAAGGCTGCGCACCTTCATGTTCGCCTTTATGTTGGCAAAGGTGCCTCCAGCAAAGGCGACATCGCCGTTGCCGTATCTGTCTATGACATTGCTCGTGAACTTCGTGACCACGTTCTCGACCAGCTGCTGCGCCATGTACGCGAACTGCTCCCTCGGCATCTGCCATGCCATTCTCTGCAGAAGGTCGAACTGCTTAACAGCGCTGTACGTCGCGCTTATCCGGGTGCCTGAAACGGTGAAGAAATCCTTGAATCTATTCTCCTCGAAATCGAATGGGATAGGAGATAATCTGCCATTGCCATGACCTTGCCCTCATCTTCAAGCTCGCGCATCCCCACTATGTTCGTCACCTGCTCGAAGAATATGCCGAGCGAATCGCGCGCCGATATAGCCATGTGCCTCTCCAGCTTGCCGTTCTTGAGCGTGCTCACCGATCCGGAAAGCCCGTCCCCAAGCCCGTCAAGCGTTATAACAAGCGAATTCTTGAATGGGGCTGTGAATGCAGCAGTTGCTGCATGTGCAGTGTGGTGCTCGACAACATGCAGCTTGAACTTGTCGAATCCCATGCGCTTGAGTTTCCTCTCTATGACACCCTTGCTTATGCCGTTGCATGCGGCAGTATGCCAATGGAAGTCAGCCTGTACTTCAGATTGTGCCTCGCATTCTCGAAGCGCGGCTTCAGCATCTTCCTTCTCCTGAATTTGTAATAGTTCTCCTTCATAGAAGGGAAGACCCTCTCAAGGGTCTTTGTGAATTCGGTTGTAGTAAATGCGACGTGCTCTACATCGGATGGCTTGATTTTTGCATACTCAAGCGCAGCCTTTATCGAATTGAATGGGAAGCTCGACATCAAGCTTTCGTTTCGTGAAGCGCTCCTCGTTTGCTGCGTATATTATGTTCTTTTCATCTACAAGCGCAGCTCCGGCATCATGCCCGTCCCAAATTCCTAAAACATACACTCGAATCACTCTAGCCTATAATTCCCCCTAATATTTATTTCACAGAGCTTTTATAAGATATCATTGCCGCAATTCAAAGCCCGCGACACGGATTATCGAAGCTCTCATGGCTCGTTGAAGCGCCTTTCACTTATCTCAGCAGAAATTTGATCAATGAAATCCCCAACGGAAAGCCCGTGCGTCTGCTTCCCCTTCCTGTCCCTTATTGTTATCTTGCCGCTTTCTTCTTCCTTCTTGCCTAGTATTATCATGTATGGTATCTTCTGCCCCTGCGCATCCCTTATCTTGTACTCAAGGGTGCGGTCAGACACGTCGGCATGCGTCCGTATGTTGTGCTTTCTCAGCTCCTTGTAAATCTTTTCAGCGTAAGCATTTGTCGGCTCTGATATCGAGATGACGCGCACCTGGACAGGCGCAAGCCATGTCGGGAATTTTCCCTGCGTATGCTCAATGAATATTCCTATGAAACTCTCAAGCGCGCCGTAGATGACGCGGTGTATTATGACAGGCTGGTGTGCCTTGCCGTCCTCGCCCGTATACTCAAGCCCGAACCTCTGCGGCTGCTGGTAATCGAGCTGCACCGTCGCGCACTGCCATTCCCTTCCAGCTGCGTCGGCAATATCAAAATCTATCTTGGGGCCGTAGAACGCCCCCTCATTCTCCTTTATCTCGTATTTCATCTTATTCTTTTCAAGCGCGCTCCTAAGTTTCTCGGTGGCCTTCTCCCACAATTCCTCATCGCCAAGATGCTTGTCTGGCATCGTGGAAAGTTTTGCCTTATATGTCAAGCCGAATTTCGAATAGAACTCCGTTATGAGCCTAAGGACATTTGTTATCTCCTCCTCTATCTGGTCCTCCCTTACGAAGATGTGCGCATCATCCTGGGTTATCTCCCTTACTCGGAAAAGCCCTGTCAATGCACCGCTAAGCTCATTCCTGTATATCCTGTCAAGGTCGGAAAGCCTTACCGGAAGTTCCCTGTAGCTCCATCTCTTTGACTTGTAGATCATTATTACCGAGGGGCAATTCATCGGCTTCAGGCCCAGGTTCTCTCCCTCGTTATCGAATGCGAACATGTCATCCTTGTACTTCTCGATGTGTCCGCTCACGTGCCAGAGCGCAAGATTCGCAAGCGCAGGTGTGCTTACCTCAGTATAGCCGTATTCGGTCTGTCTTTCCCTTATGTACTTCATAAGTTCAAGCATGAGCACAAGCCCATTCGGGTGCCAGTATACCATTCCCGGGGATACCTCCTGGAAGCTGAAAAGGTCGAGTTTCTCGCCGATTGTTCTGTGATCCGTCTCAGGCAGTCCTGCAAAATCGCTCTTCGTTACTATTGCGGTGTTGACGCTGACAGGCTTAGCCTTCTTGTATACCTTCTTCTCGCTCTTCCCGAAGCTCCTCATCTGCTCTGCAAGCGGATGCCCCTTCATCGATATGCTCCATCTCTTGTTCCAGCCGAATGGTGCCTTCTTAACATCAAGCGCCTTGTTGGATGCGGCACTCTTATAAACAGAATCTATTATCTGCATTGCGCTTTTGGGATCGGCAAGGTCGTTGCTAAGATGTGCATACGGATACACTATAAGTTTTGTGCGTTTCAACTGCTTCATGATCTTGGTGACGTCATCGACCGCTTTATGGGCGACGCCATTGTCATCCTCGCTCTCAACGCTGAGCATCATTACAAGCGCATCCTTTACCGCAACGCTTTTCTCATCGCTGTCTTCGTAGACGCTAGCCTCTGGCTTAATAAGCTCCCATGCTATGCTTTCAACATCGAGCAGAAGAATCTTCATCTTGACCGTAGATATTCTGCAAAGCAAACCTTTTATAGCGATTGTTTATATCATCGAAGCACAAAGAAGCGGGCATGAGCCTAATTGTTTCTTTTGTATATGTAGAGGTCGGAATTGTTGTAATATACGCTGTAGTTCCTGCCCGTGTACTGATACACGTTGAAGGTCTGGTTCGTTAGATTGTAGTGCTCAAGATAGTAATAGTCGCTTAGGTTCTTGTCTATGACTATGTAATCCGGCTTAAACCAAAAGACTGTCAGATACCCGATGGTTGCAGTGTTCGTCTTGTTGTATATCGGCGGAAGCTCCAGGTTGTGTATGTAGAAAAGGTGCGCGGCTATGGGCGCCTGCGCCATCACACTAGCGTTTTGGGGTATCGTGGCAAGGGCGCCATCCATCTGCGCGTAATTGATGTTAGGTCGATTCTGCAGTGCAAGCGCGCCAATATTGATTTCGGTAAGCCCGACAGCAGAGAATACGATGGAAAATACGAATATGCTTGCGAACATGAATGCTTCTATTGCTTTGACGTCTATTTTTATCCTCTTGCAGATTGATTTTTTGTACTTTAAAAAGATATCCAGGCCGAGAACGGCAGCAATGAAACTGCCGCCAAGTGCATAAGCATAGTACTCGAGACTGAAATAGGCGAATCCCCAGTTGTGTATTGCAAAGACCTCAAAAAGCCATGGCAGATAGAACACAAACCCGACTGGAAGGCTCAATGCGGATCCCGCGCCAAAGCCAAAGAAGAGGTATGGCGTGCCAATGCCGCCAAGAAAATTAGCCACATTGGTACTGTAGCTACTTGTCGCAGTGCTTCTTGCTGTTTTCAGCTGGTTTAGCTGGTTACCTATAAAGTTCAGGTATAATCTTGTGATGGGTGGTAGCACGTAGGTGCTCGATGTGGTGTATGTGTTAGCTATATATGCAGAAGCGATATGGTATGCGCCGAAGGCTATTCCTGTAAGCACAATGCCGATAATCAGCATGCCAATTCTCTTCATAAATTTGGCACGATCCGTTTCCCTTCTCTTATAATTGTAGATCAATTCATACGCCAAAATGCCCACCAGCAGCGGCACTGCAACTGCATAGCTGGTCTCCATGATGCTGAGCAGAATCAGGAGGCTGATCAAGAAATATACTCTCTTTTCCTTGAAGTAAAAGTAGAATGTCAATATGCAGAAAAAGGGCATGAATGCTTCGGGATGGAAATCGAAGACCAGAAGCCCCCGCAGCCCCGGGCTTATGAGAAATGCAAACGCAAGTGCGAAGGCAATCTTCCTGTCTTTCAGGATCTGCAGCGAGACGAAATAAGTAAGTATCGTGGTGAGCGCAAGAAAAACATCCTGTATGACAATAAGCGTGATCGGTTGCTGGTACAATGCGAACAATGGCACCAGCAATACCGAAAATGGCGATATGTGGTTGAAGAAAACAAGATACTGGAGGGGACCAATCCCTTGCACAACGTGAACATGCAGGTACATATTGTATGCCCATCCGCCCAAGTCGAAATAGCTTGAACTGAAATTGGAATAAGCGTAATTTGCAAAGAGTACCCAATAGCTGAAGTAAACCACGGACAGTACTATTATGGAAATAAGGTACCAGTCCAGCCCGCGCTTTTTACCTGGCACAGCACTCATTTGTACACCTTATACTCATTCAGCATTCTGTATCTGTAAAATAACCGCAAGATGCCAGGTCCGTGTATGGATACATCGCTCATGAGCCGTTTTATCGGCGTCCTTCTCGATCTTCTTTCCCTCATTCTGACGGGCACTTCGCCTATTCGCATGCCATTGCTTAGCGCAATGAGAAATACCTCCACATCCCACATCCAGTGATTTTCTACTGACTTTCTGTTTATGATTCTAAATGCCTTTCTGCTAAAGAGCTTAAAACCGCATTGATGGTCTTTTATGTTTTCGCCGAAAAGGATGTTCAGCATAAGATTGTAGCATTTCGATACCGCTTTCCTAAGCGGCGGGCGGCTGACCGATGCGCCAGCCACATATCTCGAGCCCGTAACGACATCGCAGTCATTCTTGTAAGCCTTTATCATTTTCTTTATGTAAGGCAGGCTGGGCTTTAGGTCAGCATCACTGAAGAAATACAGTTTCGAATCATATCTTGACATTGCATACCTCACGTCAAGCCCGCGGTTCCCCGGAGTTCTGCTCTCTATAAGATTGAGCGATTTATGCCGCTTCATCAACCTCTTCACTATGTCAACGGTCGCATCCTTTGATGATTCGTCAACTACCACAATCCTATAACTTTTAAATAGCGATGACAATAAAAGGTCTGCACCCTCCACCATCTCGCCAACATACCTCTGCTCATTTAATGTTGGCACGACCATTACAAAATCCAGCATGAAGTGAATAACAAACGAAACTATATAAATGTAACGCGGTCCGCTTCCTATCGAACATATTTATACTTTCTTTGCGATTATCTGCCATGGACAGGTCCTCGGTATTTGCAACGCTTGCAATCATCTTGCTATTCTTCATCTATGTCTCCGCGCTCAGGTATCCATACTTTCTTATGAGCGAGATAATAGCAACAAATCTGCTTGGGCTTCTTGCGGCAATCTTCCTCTACCTCGCATACACGCAGCGCGGAAAGGAAATAAAACCAAACAAGAGGGTGAGCATACCGCTGCTTCTCGGCATAGTGCTCTTCTTCATACTCATAATATTCAGGTATGTCGGATCCGCAGTGATAATATCGATTGTGGGCATAATGGTCTTCGGACACTTCGCAAAAAAGATGAAATCGCATCAGATGTATGCGCTGCTTCTTGCTGGCATAATCATAACATCTATCTTCACCTGCGCGCTCGTACTGCGTGCATGGGGACCATCCTGGAAGGGCGTGGACGAGATAACCTACAGCTATTATGCATCCTATTTTGTGCTTCACGGAGCAGACCCGTACACCATGAACATGGCCTCAAGCCTTAATCAGTACCACACCCCAGCCACAATCCAGTTGAACGGAACTGTTGAGGGCGCGTACAATTATCCGGCGTTCAGCCTCTTTCCCGTAATACTTCTATCACTGCTGGGTCTATTCGGCTATGTCAATGTGGCTATGCTCGCAGCTGTAATAACCATAGCCATATCCTTCCTCATATACTACAAATCAAACTACAACAACGCGGTTCTCCTGCCATTGGTGGTATGGCTTTTTGCATCCTATGACACAGTGCCCACGATAAACCAGTACCTGGCAGTTGGCGTTTTCCTAGTGCTTGCCTACATGTTCAGAAAGAGGACATTGGCATATGGCATGCTGCTGGGCCTTGCAGTAAGCACAATCCAGCTTGCATGGTTTGCAATGCCATTCTTCCTGATCCTTACTTTAAGGGAAGAGGGCAGGAAAAAGGCGCTGCAGGCTCTCATAATTGCCATTGTCGTATTCCTGCTGATAAACAGCTACCTCATAATCCAGAATCCGAAAGCATTCCTTAGCGCGGTATTCGGCGTCTTCGGTACATCAAAGCTGCTTCCGGGAGGGCCCAACATAGCCCAGTTCTTCATAAGCAGCTACGGGATTGCGCTATGGGTCCCGGCAGTGATAACAATAATCACATTCCTTACGTTCATTATTCTTTTCTATTTCTACACCGCAACACTAAGGCCCATGATCGCGATAATGCCGATATTCATATTCTTCCTGTCATGGCGCAACCTCGAATACTATGGCCTGGCATTCATACCCTTGATGCTTGTGCTCTGCTACCCGGCTCAAAAGGAAAAGTTGAAGGACATCCTTAAGAACAGAACCTACATAATAGCAGCGCTGGCAGCAATAACAATACTGTTCATCGGAATCATGGTATATGCGCACGGAGTATACACAAAAGAGAATACGCTCTCCATAACGCGGCTCACGCCAACGCTATCCGGATCAAACGGCACCTACACCATAAACGCGATAAGGGTGAGTGTCGCGAATAATGGTAATTCCTACGAGCAGGTCTCATTCCTCTACGTTTTCAATAGCGCCAACAGCGGCAATTATACGCTTGGCTCTACCATAAATGGCATAGCTCCTCATTCAACAGGGAATTACACGCTCAACTATACGATAAGGAATGTGACAACTGGCAGCAAAATCTACCTTATGGCATTCAGCAAGGATTATATCACATCAAGGCAGCTGAACCTGTCCAGCCAGCCAGGTGCGGGCAACTAGGGAATACGGGAAAAGGCGCAAAGCGCCTCAGGCCAAATCCATTCCGCGCATATATGGTTGTCCAGATATAATAACCCTATCCTGCCATTTTTCCCGCCGTTGCAAGAATAGATAAGTATTTAAATATAGTGTAACAATATAGAATAAGAAAAATGGGGATACGATGAAGAATTTTATGCAAAAACTCTTCTTGAAGCAGGCAACAATAGTGGCATGTATGAAATATATGCTTATTTCTTTGTCCATATTGGGTCTGTTTGGTGTAATGTTAGCACAAGGACAAGCCAGCGGAGTAGGATCTGCGGCAACTAATGCTCTATGTGAGATATTCAACACCGTAAGAAACATAATATTTCTGCTCGGACTTACGCTCATGATAGTGGGCGGTGCATTGTATGCAGGTGCCAACATAATGCCATCACAATCCAAGGGTGGATTCCAAGGATACGGAATGGCAATGATCATTGGCGGCGTAATAGGTGTCGCGATAGCAGTCGCAGCTCCATTCGTGCTGAACCTCGTAGTGAGCGCAGGAACATCCGGCGTTGTTAACTATGGTGGAATCGGCTCTGGCGCAGGCGTAGCTACAACCCTATGCAGCGTATAAATACAAGGCATTTTTGAGCCTTTTCTAGGAAAAGGCTCTAATTTTTATATTTTATCTTTCATGTAATATTCAATGATGGTATCATGGACACGGGAAGCCTGCAAAGATTTGCCCTGCGTTTCAGCATGTCCGGATATTCCAGAATATTCCTTATCCTTATATCATTCTTTTCTATTGTCACGATTGTATACTCTCAGGCAAGCGGAGGAGCATCCTCATCGGTTACCGGAGCCCTCTGCCAGATATACAACACCGTAAGAAATGTCATATTCCTAATAGGCATAACGCTCGCTGTCCTTGGTGGCGTTGTCTACGCTCTTGCCTCCATCATGCCAGGATCCCATAAGGGCGGGCTTCAGGGATACGGGATAGGCATGATAATAGGCGGAGTTCTTGGTATAGTCATAGCTGTCATAGCGCCATACCTGCTCGGTCTCATTGTCTCATCGAACCCGAACAGCATACTCACATCAACCGGCACATCCGGCGTCAACGGCCTCTGCAGCTCTGCCGCTCTTTGATATTCCCCGGATTCGCGGCAATGCGCATGTATTTATTTCTTATCTGTGTATACAGTGTAATATAATCAGTCGATTGTGATCTTGTGAGGACCGTTTTTGGGCATGCGATAGAGACCTACTTCTCGAACATATACCTTATACTCATATGCTCAATATCATCGCTAATAGCCTTTCTGGTGCCCGCATTCGCATCATTTCCAACTTACAATGATGCCGGATCCGTGCTTTTAAGGACATCAAGCATATTCCTGAATCTTAACCCATTTACCACAGCAATAATCGTAATTGCGTCCCTTTTCTCGCTCTTATTCCTGAGCTTTGCCATAGTGGCAATAACAACCGTGGTCAAGCACAGCAGAACCCAGACCAAGATAAGGTCTGAGGTGATACGCGGCCTTGAGAAGTATACTGGAAACGTATTCACCATACTGCTTATAGCAACCGTGATAATAGCGCTGGCAAACATACTGAGCTACAACAGCGGCTATTCCGGGCTTGTTACCGCGATAGTCGCGCTGATCATAACACCATTTGTATTTTATACTCCATCATCAATAGTGATCGATGACACAAATCTCTTAAGGGCGATAAGGGCTGGCTTCAAGTTCTTCAAAAAGCGTCCGGATTACTTCGTTGCGTGGCTGGTCATAGCGATTCTGCTCATAACCATCTTCGACTTCGCGTTCATACTGATAGCCGGCACCGCACTATCGAGATATGCGATGCTAGTATTCAGCTCGCTCTTCATACTGCCATTCCTCGTCCTATTGCAGGGCGAGTTCTATATGAGCAGGTTCAAGCTCCTGAAGAGATAAGCACAGGTAAAAGTGGGCTGTCCACCGATACAAATTCTCTATACAGACTGCATAAACTATTAAATAGCTTGTCTTAGAAGCATTATCATGCCTGCATCTCGCCTAGCGTTGCTTGCAATTGTAGCGCTTGTCGTCACTAACCTCTTTCTCCTAACTCCTTATGCTCAACCGCAGATAGCAACAGTCAACTGCATACTCACAGGGACAAGCGTAACCCCGGCTGCATGCATCGGCAGCGCGGTACCTCTCGCGCTCATTGGCGTGCTGGTCTCGATGATGATAGGGGCCCTGGTGTTCATGATAGGGGAGGTGTTCAACTACCAGCCGCTGAAGGGATTCTACAAGCGCGAACTCTGGGAGACCCTGAAGAGTGCTCTCATCATAGCGATAATATTCTCGGTGCTCATAATAGTAAGCTATGTGGCGGTATCATTTGCGGGGAGCGCAGCATCAACATCAAGCGGCCCGGTGCAGCTCACCGACAATCTTGCCGGGCTCTACACCGCGGTGAACACAACATACCTGCAGCCGCAGATACATAATTCGATAAGTACATTCGGGGGCCTAATGGGCCTCTCCATCGGTACGGACATACTGAAAAGCTTTTCAGTGTCTGTCTGGTTTCCCATCCCGATATGGCTTGGGCCTCTTGGCATAGTCGGTGCCGTGCAATCCGGTGCGCAGGCCTCAATACTCCAGACCAACTACATAGATTCGCCGTCAAACAGCAACAGCCTCTCCCTCATAAGCATAACAACCATCTACGTCACAACAGTACTTGTCGTATTCCTGTTCCAGAGCGATCTTCTCTACGTTATAGCCGCAATAGGTCTCGGCGTGCTGATACCAATAGGCATAATCATGCGCACATTCCCATTCATACGCGGCATAGGCGGAACGCTGATCGCCCTTGGCATAGGCATCTCGATAGTGTACCCCGTGCTGCTTCTCGGGCTTAATCTTCCGGTAACGAACTACATATACGGCCTAACATCAACATCCGGACCCGGCTCCTCGTCATGTCCGGGAATATTTCCTGGGCTGATATGCTCATTGTGGACGGGGTTCAACAACATAGTAAATGCGGTTATAGGTGTAAACGCGGGAAACGTGGCAAACGGCGCGACGGGCGGCGTATTCGGAGGTACAGGGATCATAGCGCTAGCCTTCGGCACACATGCGATATCCAGCATACCCAATGCTGCCGTTCTGGGCGGGGCTGGCTTCTGGACAGGGCTTCTAGGCCCCTTCGGAGGGTACGGCAACGGGAGCGGCATATTCCCCGCGCTAAATTTCGTGATAGATAATTCGCTTGATCAAATCGTGCAGTTCATCCTCTTCATACTTGACATAATAATAGGCTATGCGACAGTGAATGGCATAGCGGGCATACTCGGCGGCAAGATAACTCTCGGAATAGGCAAACGGTTCAGGCTTGCGTGATGGTCATGGTAGTCACTACATGTGCATTGTACGGTGCGACGACATACGCGAACAGCTTCATCGGCATAAACGTGATGGTGCTCCTAATAAGCTTCATCATAGTGGCGGCTGTGTACCTCATAAGCAATCTTTTCCCCGCCCTAACAAGGCAGAAAGTAGTGTCTGCAACAAGGAGCGAGATAACACAGATAATAATAAGCGCGCTCATACTCGCCATACTGATCGGCGCGGCCCTTACCGCATGCAACATATCGACGACGCTCAGCAAGAGCATAGTCCCGTCAGCATTCAACGGAATGGACCCGTTCCAGTACGCCGACTACTATGTCGGCAATCTCAGCCTCAACACAGGCCTCAATCTTCTCACGAACCTCTATTCCACCTCAGTGTCCTATGCGATAGAGGCGCAGGTGCTCACCTCAATAGGGGCACTATTCAACACAGCATTCTCAAGCACCTTCGGAATACTAAAGAACATACTCAGCGGCTCCACATCGGCCAGCGCGGGCATATTCTCCATAGGGATAGGCGCGGCGGTGCAGCTAGGATCAATCTTCAGCACACTCAGTACCGTCTACCTAGCGCTTTCCTCATTTGTAACGCTCTCCATAGGGCTGCTCTTCATACAGTTCCTGATAATACCACTTTTGCAGTTTACCGCATTCACAATAATACTTCCCGTAGCGCTAGCCATGCGCTCATTCTCATTCCTCGGCACTCCGCTCAAGAACGCATCTAATGCAATGCTCGCCTTTGCGATAGCCGCATACATAATATTCCCGCTCACCATCGCATTCAACGGCTACGCGATATCATGGATATTCTCAGCGCAGAATCCATCCTACCAGTATCTACAATCAACATACCTGGTGCCAGGGATAAAGGCGAGCACCTATTTCACAACCAATCCGACATCAAATCAGCCCACGCAGCTGACAGACGCGATCAGCGCGGCATTCAGCTCTGCAGCATTCACGAAGCTTATAACGCTTGTGACAAGTTCCTTCTCTAATACCGGAATAATATTCTCGCCCCAAACGATAGCGGCGCAGGCGCGCGTGCTCATAACGGAGATAGCGCAGTTCATTTTCGCGGCAGTGGTATTGCTGCTGATAGACCTCGCGATAACCATAGGTTTCGCCTCGGGCCTGGCAAAGGCGCTCAACAGCGGCGTTGAGGGCGCTGGTTCATTCTGGAGTGGTGTATGATCATGATGTTCCTCCCATTCATCCTGAGTTTTCTGCTTCAGATCACCGCGCCATCGAGCCTGCCGAACGCGTACACACTTCTCATGCCTCTCGTCATAATAGCGCTGCTTGTTGACGTAATGATACTCGTGATATGGTACTACATAGGCGTGATGCTGAACAACGGCGTGATAAAGAGCGCAGCGAAAGGTGAATTCTACCAGTTCATAGGCACCTGCATAATGGTCATCATAATAATAGTTGTCCTTGTATTCGCCTCAGCCGCATTCTACAATGTTTTGGGAACAACAAAGCTGATGAGCACCGGAGCTACCGGCGCCATAAGCACCATGTGCTCCAACATCGAAAGCACCACATCGCTCGACATCATAGGCAAGACTAATTCGCTCCTATCCGGGCCACAGACAAACACCGGAACAGGCAACTTCCCCGGATTGTGCACTCTGGTATCCAGTACCAGCACCGACATAACAACGCAACTGGACTATCCGCTCGCAGCTACCGCGGTAGTAATATCAAACATGACAAACCAGACAGCGGCAAACCTCAACTACTCATTCACAGAAGACGCATGGCTTGGCTTCCTATCTACACTCAGTCCACAGCTGAACCTTTGCATAGATCCGGAAACGGAGGGCGCATCATGCATAATCCCCAATCCGATATTGGCACCTGTATTCATAGTCCACTACACAAACACGCCATATGCCGGATACAATCTGCTAACCAACAATCTGATAGCATTCGGAAATCTCATCAATTTCTCGGTTGAATCATTCATAGCGCAGCTGCTGCTAATAACGATCTTCCTTTACGTGTGGCCGTACATGCTCTTCGCTGGGCTTATACTGAGGAGCACCTTCTTCACCAGGAAGATAGGCGGGCTGCTAATGGCGGCAGCGATAGCAGGGCTTCTCATATTTCCGCTTGTCTATTCATTCGAATACCTTTCACTGGGCAATGGGCTGCAGCCACAGGTTGCGGGCGCCACCGGGATAACTGGATACAATTCAACCTACGGATTCAACGCTGTCACCGCGCTTCCCGGAAAGCCAAACGTAAACAACGGCAACTACGTCATAAACTTCTTCGTGCAGCCGAACATAAAGACAATAGCCAACACACTCAACTGCTGGCCCAACGGAAACTCGACCGGCTCATTCCAGACCTACGGAATTCCTGTCCCATCGGGCCTCTGGCAATCTGAAGTCGGCGACATAGCCGCGCTGATGCTTCCTGGCAAAAGCACATGGAATGCTGTTGTGAACCTTGTCGCCCTTGCGCCGCTGAAGGAAGCGCCGGCAATACAGCTCCCGGTTAACTGCACGCCACAATCTGCGCTCAACACATTCTTCGCGCTTCTCAATGCATACGGCCTAATAGGCCTTGATGCGTATCTTCTCCCAATAATAAATCTTGTGATATTCATAACTTCAGTGATAGGACTTTCTGGCCTCTTCGGGGGCGATACTGAGCTTGCGGGGCTGTCGAAGCTGGTCTAGGTGCACAAATGATACCAAAAAAACTGATGGTTGCATTCACGCTTGTCATCCTAGCCGTTGCCTTCCTCGCGGTACTGCCATCAACGCAGGCTGCATCGACAGGAACCATAGTAGCGCAAAGCACAGCCGTGCAAGGATTCTGCGGCGGATCGCCGACAGGTGTTGGCAGCGTGGCGCCGGGATCTGGCGGCGTCATACCAACAACCAACATACTTTCCGGCCAGACGAACGGCGAGCAGAGCATCCTAAACCTCTCTGTTCTGATAATGCTTGTCATGCTGATGGTTGTCGCAGTAATCTACATGGTCAGCTACATATTCAACCTCGACATGCTGAAGAACATGGTGAAGGCCGAGATAGGCGAGATATTCATAACAGCGATAATAGTCGCGATATTCATAGGCAGCTTCAGCGTTCTAAGTTCTGCAACAACAACACAGACCGGCTTCGCGGTTGCGGGCAGCAGCTTCGGAAGGGGCACATTCGTAGACGACTGCGCGTACCTATCCACCGCATCGATAAATCTCGTTGTGCCGTTCTTTGCGATAAACATAGTGCGCTTCGTTGTCGCTACGGTTGATTCGGTGAGTATCCAAATAGAGCCCACATACTTCGGCTTCTCAGACAAACCCCTTTCCGGATACAAGCTTTTCGACACCGTTCTGGGTTATATTGATGCGATAGCGGGAGCATTCATACTCCTTATACTGGGAACGCTGACCATGCTGAGCATAATCTATGCAATCTTCCCGATATTCCTCTATGCTGGGATAGTTCTGAGGACATTGCCATGGACAAGGGCGGCCGGCGGAGCGCTGCTGGGTCTCTTCGCAGGATTCTACATCCTATTCCCGCTTCTGCTCCACGTGATGCTTGCCGGCTACATAGGTACCATAACAAGCGTCTCAGCCACAACACAGGGCCAGCAGAGCCTTTCCATACTTGGAACTATCACATCAACTGTTCCGAATGCAAACGGCGTGGGAACATTACTCACTCTGCTATGGAATACCATAACCGGGATGTTTAGCATGATCGGCACAACTGTCACCAACGGCATCATAGGCGGCTTCATAACCGGCGTGATAGAGCCGGCGCTATTTACAACGCTCTCAATACTTATGGCATTCCTTATATCGTTCGACTTCACGGAAGCGATGGGTGACATACTCGGCGCGCCAAGCCTGAGTACTAAAAACATGTTTGGCAAATTGTTATGAGGTATTGGATGAACATACAACCAACAAGTGCGCATGCCTTCACTGTGCAGCTGCAGACACAGATACCTCAGTGCACCGCAACATCCGGCGCGAACTGTCTGCCGGTAATGCCATTCACATGGATACCCATAGCACTCCTGGCGGCGCTCATTGTCATGATGATAGCTGCAGTTGTCTACATGCTAAGCGGCATAATAAGGAGCGACAGGGCAAAGCAGTGGTCGCGCTTCCAGATATACGAGGTCGCGCTCTCCATGCTGCTGATAGTCGCATTCGCATCCCTCGCTTACATATTCTTCCTGAATCCGCAAGGATTATTCGGGCAGCTGAATCTTGTGCCATGCGGCGGCACACTTGCATCGCAGCAATTCGGATGCAGCGGCACAACAGTCACAAGCGCATCCGGGCAGGTGACAGGACCTGGTTGCACAGCGGCGACGCAGCTATTCACTCTAGCGTCGTGTGATCTTAGCATATTCAACAATGCCACATTCACCGTGGCGGAAGATACATTCATAGCATCGTACATTGTCGACCTGCTGCCAGGTGTGCAGGGGCAGTTCGGCCCGATATTTACCGGAATAGGGATAAACATAGGTTTCGGAACCCCAAGTCTTATCCCAGTTCTGGGAGGCGCACAGCTCGTCACATACTTCTACGACCTGATGCTTCTGCTTCTGGTATTCAACCAACTGCAGCTTGTTGTGGTCTCAGCAGCAGTGCTGTTCCTATCATTGTTCCTGTCGGTGGGGCTTATCGCCAGGACCCTTGGCTTCGGAAGGACATTCGGCGGCGCCATGATAGCATTCGGATTAGGGATAGGCATACTCTATCCATTGCTCATAGCCATAACTTATGGATACATAGACGTAAGTGCGGGTGCAGTATGCCTGCAGAGCTTTTCATGCTCATTCAAAACGATAGTTGTCTCGGACCTAAGCCTCATTGTAAATCCCGGAACGTACCAAACTGCCATATGGTATCTTACTGCAGGAACGGGTGGCTCGCTTGCAAGCCTCGGCTCCGGTCTGGGTGCCATATTCCTTGAGATAGGGTACATAATAGCAGGGTTGACATTCGTGCCATTGATAAACATAGCCATAGTGGATGCATTTATAATTGATTTCTCATCAGCATTAGGTGAGCGCATGAGCTTCGGTGAGCTCTTCAGCAGTTTCATATGAGTTTGTGGTGCACATGCAATTGAAAAAGAATAAATTATTCAAGCTTCTTGTCATGGCAGTAGCGCTCGCGATGCTTGCGGGGATTGTGCACTCACAGACTACCGGCGCAAACTGCGGGCTTCTTCCTTCTACAATGCAGACACAGCTCCAGACGAGCGAGCCGTGGTACTGCCCGATAAACCAGCAGATATATTCGCAATGGTCTAGCTACATGCCACTGGCGCTTCTTGCCGTGCTGATCTCATTCATGATAGCCGCGGTTATATTCATGGCCGGCGTTGCATTCGGCAGCGACAGGATAAGGAACTTTGGAATGGGGGAGCTCTATGAGGCTGCCGCTACTGCGATAATAATTGGCGCGTTTCTTTACATTTGCGCCGTAATGTTCGGCCTTCTGCCCTCATTTGCGGTAGGCCCGATAAACCCATACTCGACAGCATTCAACCTGATAACCTCAACGATAAATTCAGCGCAGAACATGTACGCATCAGTATTCAACGTGTACATGTCGCTCTCATATGCTGTCAGCCCGACGCTCGTGCCAACAATAGGCGGCCCGCTTGCCGGCATTGCAGGGGCAACGGGCAAGGCACTGATAGAGAGCCTGCCGCAAGTGCTGGTAAACGTCTATTCGATTCCAATAACAATATACTTCCTTGACCCTGCAATTGCAATAGCGAACTTCCTTTCGGACGGGATAGCCGTGCTCTATGCTGAGTATTACCTTCTCATATTCTTCGCGACGGCTGCCATACCCGCCTTCCTTATCCCGGGCGTAATACTTAGGGCGCTCTTCCCGACAAGGGCTGTAGGCGGCATACTCATCGCATTCGCCATAGGGTTCTATCTTGTAATGCCTACCCTCTTCGCTGTAGCATTCTACTTCACCGCGCCATCTGTCATGCTCAGCATGCAGGTAGCGTCCGCGCAGATAACAAGGTTCAGCACAGGCCCGCCATCACAGGCAATATCTCCGCAAAGCCCACTGGTCGTGCAGCTCGCAAATGTGCAGTCATCACTTAGCGGACTGTGGCTGTTGATTCTGTTCTACCCATCGCTGATAATAGCGATGACCTATACTGTGATACAGGAACTCTCGCGCTTCATAGGCGGAGCTACGGCCGTCGCATCAAGAGCAGGCAGCATAAGGCGTTTCATATAGCAATTAAAAAGAAATGGATTATTTAAATATGCATGTAAATATTAGATGAATCAGATGAACCCCAAAGTGCTCGTGTTATTAGGCTTCATGGCGCTCTCCCTAGCATTTCTCGGAATAGCCGCAGTGCTGCCATCCGGGGCGCTTTTCGTTGTACCAAAGCTGCTCTGCCTTGTGCTGGCTGTAGTATTCGACATTGTAGCCTTCACATCTAGGTACTACACATACATCATAATTCCATTCGTAAAGCAGCACAAGCGGAACATAGTGCTCAGCGATCAGACTCCGTACTGGCTCTCATCTACTGGGGAGAGCATAGTGAGGAAGGAGGGCGAGGATTTTGTTGCTACCGTATACGTAAACATACCAATCTACGTTTCGGCGAGCGAGATGACAGAGGAAGAGAAGCAGCGCTTCACGACCCAGGTGAGCAGGCTTGTTGGATTGAGCAAGGAGCCTGTACGCTTCACCGCAGAGCTATATCTCATGAACAAGGATGCATACATACTGAAGCTAAAGGACACAATAAGCAAGATGGAAGATGAGGAGGCAAAGCTTGTGGAGCAGAAAAGCGACAGCTCAAAGCTGGAGCACCTTCGCGGCGGCATATCCATGTGGAGGAAGATGCTCGACAACGTTAGTGCATACACATCATATGAGCTTGGCACATTTGCTGCGGTATCCGCAAAAGGGGGCAAGGAATCAGAGGCAATAACATTCGCGCAGCAGAGGGCTCGCGAACTCATGAGCGGCATAGGCACTGTGCTTGGCGTATCGCCCAACATAGTTGTTGGGAGCGAGATACTCAAATACGTCGAGCCGGAATACCTAATACCATATTCGACAATAACCGAACAGATAGAGAGGAATGTTCGGCAGGAGGTGGCATAATGGATGATCAGGGAATAGCATATCTTGCATTCAGCATGGTAATACTGATAGCCGCATTTGCCGTGCTGCCCAGCATAGGCAGGGGCATAGTCCTCATAATAGGACTTGTGATAATAATCGTGGGCATAGCATTGATACTCATACTCAACTTCGCGGACTTCCTCTTCCTATCACTTATATCGGGATTGCTCGGCATAACAATAGAGCCGGCACAGGGCTACAAGATAGTGAAGCAGCAGAATGCGATAGTAAAGAACGTTAGTGGACTGTACTATGCAACAGGATACGTCACAGCAAATCTCTTTCCATATGTCTTCAAGCTAGAAGCGTCGCCAGAAAATGAGGATATGAAACTGATAACATCTCCGGAAAACTGGGAGCGCGCAGTGATGAACATAGGGTTCCCATTCAAGTTCCATGTGCTCTCTATCGGACTTGACGTACAGAAGACGCGAGACGAATTGGAAGGCAAGCGCTCCTATCAGGAATTCCAGATGTCGAGATCGCTGCAGGACAAATCTACCGACGAAGTGACGATAACCAACATACAGCGAAAGATAAACATACTCCAGGGCAAGATGGACAGGATATCACAAGGCGAGAGCCCATAGCAACGTAATGTACCTCGAGACAACAGCCATAGGCGTTAGCGAGAAGGCAGCGATCGACGCGCTGACGCAGCAGATAAGCGAGCTCCAGATATCGATAAGCGCCATGGATGTCGACCTCTCAAGGAGTAATGGGAAGGGAGACTCTACACATTATTCAATTTCAATTTCGGCGCTGCCGACGACGTATCGAGGAGACTGCAGGCGAACTTCGACATGCAAGCGTGAGCAAATGTTAAAATATCAGAGAAGATATAAGAGAATGGTGGAGATGACACTACTGAAACTGCAGCACATAATGAGCAACGAGATAGCCAAGAGGGCCTTCCTCTCAAGACCTCCGGAGCCTCCGGCAGGCGTGCTCATGGGCGATCCATTCCAATCGATATTCATAGGCACGACGAAGATATTCAAGGTTCCATTCACCTGGTCGTTTGTCAATCTGACAAACCCGCACATTGCAGTAGTGGGAATAACCGGCGCAGGAAAGAGCTATTTCGTAAAGACGCTTCTCGTGAGGGCGAGCTATATCTGGAACACCAACGCGATAATAATAGACTTTGCCGGAGAATACAGGGCCTGGGTGAAGCAGAGCGGCGGTACGGTTGTATCATTGGGAAAGGGCGACTATCTAAACATAATGGACCTGTCGCAGGATGAAGCCACTAGACAGGACAAAGCAGATAATGAATTCATTCGAGATACTTACTGACATTACTCAATATCCCGAGCAGACGCAGAATAACCGAGGAAGCGATAGAGCAGGCATATCTTAACGCAGGGTTTCATACTATCGGAACCAGCGCCGGCTGACAGGGATGCACCAACGCTCAAGGATGTGATATCGCTTCTGCAGGAAAAGCTGCAGGAGGGCAACCTATGAATATCCGGCAGAGCTCGAGAACGCAATATACAGGTTGAGGCAGTTCGCGCGAGAGGGCGAGGACTACTTCTCAAGAAGAGCACGCTTGACATAGGAAAACTATCCAATTCGGGACTTGTAGCGATAGACCTGTCGGGAATGTCTGATGACAACTTCAGGGCGCTTGCGGCGCTTTTCATGCTGCAGACACTCAAGGAGATAATGCGAAGCGAGAACTGGAGCGAGACCAAAGGGCTCAAGGCGATAGTTGTGCTTGACGAGGCGTGGAAGGTAGCAAGCGACGAGAAGAGCGAGGCGATAACAATAGTCAGGGAAGGCAGAAAATACCAGTTCGGCCTCATAGTCGCATCGCAGAACCCTACAGACATAAACGAGGCGATATTCTCCAATGTCGGAACCACATTCATACTTAGGATAAAGTTCGAGAAGTTCATGAATTATTTGCAGGGATCGCTCAACTTCTCCGACTTCATAAGGAACGAGATAAGCAAGTTCGGCGTAGGGCAGGCGGCTGTCGACATGGCATTCCAGACTGCAATAAGATTCCCGGAGATATTCATGCTTGACAGAATATACGGCGAGGAGCCGCTCTACGTCTACACAGTTGACCTTTCCGATGTTCTGACGCAGACCGAGATCGCGGCAGACATCCTGCAAAAGGAATATCAGTTCGAGGGAGAGGAGCTCAAGACGAAGCTCATAGAATACAACGTCGGCACGGAGAACATAACCGAGATATTCACGGCAATGGACGCAAACAGAAGGACAATAAAGCTTCTTGACTTGATAACGATTGCTGAGGAAGAGCGGAATAACCGTGGCAAACACGGTTACATTCTTGAAGAGCCTAAGCATAGATGACCAGCTCATAACAAGGATAATATCGAGTTTGGGTGGGGAGGTTGGCTAAACAGGACACATTTCATTGTGACAAAGACGGAACTTAGGCAGATGCTCATAGCAATGGGCGTCACGGAGAAGAGCATAAGCACCCTAATATCAGCTCTGGAGAAGACCCACAGGCACACAAACATAATAGTATTTGCAAATCTTCTTGAAAAGATGGGGGTGGATAGGACAAAGATGGCAAACATATTCAGAAGAGTGGGCATGGAGGACGTGACAATAAACAATGCATTCAGGATGATTGACGAAAGCAAGATAAGCGCGGAGACTGGAAGGCTCTACCAGGCTGACATACAACTCATGTGATTGAAAAGCTGCCTGCCGGAGTTAAATTCCTGCAATCTACTCCTTCAAATTACAAACCGAAATGAAAACCGAAACAACCAAACACCTATTTATATATTTTGGGACAGATAATATTATACTGTGTGATTAAATGGGCAAAACCGGTGACACTAAGAAAAAGATATACGGCATGCTCGAGCAGAAAAACAAAACCTTAACTGACATAAGCAACGAACTCGGACTTGCCCCATCGACGGTCAGCCAGCATCTGCAAGAAATGGTTGACAGCGGAACAATAAGGCTGGTTGAAGACAGGCCAAGGAAGTGGAAGTATTACGAAATAAACAGGGAATATCCTATCAGCAGTGGTTATCTACAAGCCAATAATAGCAAACGCGAATTTGATTTCAGAAAGGTTGCACTGCCAATGGCGGTAGTGGCGGTCGCGATCATTTCGGTTTTTGTATTTTACATGACTGGAAGCACGGGCTATGCTACTGCGCAGCAGGTCTATCTTGCACCAGGCTCAAGCGTTCCGGTGGGCAGCACCGTATTCAGCGTTTCGGACGCCCCATCCTTCTACAACATAAGTTCATTGATGGTCAGGGTAAACAACGCGAGCATACACAGTGAAACCACAGGGAAATGGTACAACATACCACTGCAGGCAAGCACCTTCGACCTTGTGCAACTTGACAATATACCAAGCGTGCTCTCCGGAGTCAATCTCAAAAACGGCATCTACGATGACATGGTTCTGCACATATCGAATGTTACTGCAACAATAAACGGTACCGTGGAGCCTGTAACATTGCCTTCAGACAAGCTCACAATAGTTGGCGCTTTCAACATCACCAACGGCACGCCCAACTGGCTAAATCTGGACTTTGATCTTGCACATTCACTCCACATCACCGACAGCGGCGAGATAATAATGCTGCCTGTAATCAACGTCAGGCATGTGAACGACACCAACCTTGAGATAAACGAAACGTCTGCGATAATTGCAGGAGCCCCCTGGCACATGGAGGAGTCTATGGAATTCGGCATGGATCAGAACGGCAGCATGATGCACAACTTCACCACACCACAAAACCTCAGCATCAATGCAGGAGCTGATGGCCATTTCATAATCAGCGGTAATGGGAGCATCCCGATAATAATGAGGGGCGCTCATGGTCTGATAATAGGCGGCGATGCGACAGGGCTGATAACTGAAACAGATTCCGGCATGAATTCAAGCTCCACATCATATATAAATGAGGAAACCGCTTACAGGAGATGCATTGACACATCGGCATCAATCAATGGAACGGCGGCAAACGAGGCCGCAATACTTAAAGGGTGCTGCATCGGAACAGTACAACCGATGCTGAATGGAAGCATCTCAGCGAATAGCACAGCCTGGACCGGAAATTCAACTGCAGTCATATCAGGTTCATTCTACAATACCTCAAGCTGCTGCTATCCGATAGACCAGCTTTCACCAGGCGGTAAAATATCAGTGAGGCGTTGCCTTCCCGTTGGTCCGGTCCCTGCAGCTAACGGGATCAGGGCATATCCACAGGTATGGAGTAACAATTCAATAAAAGAGCAGCTAAACATATCGATGCCCAACGGCAATGGCAACAACATAAGCGCAAGCTGCACCCTTCAGAATGGGGCGCTGTCATGCACCTCAGAAGGCTCCGCACGCCCTAGGGACATAGCTGCCGGGATAGGGCGCATAACCTCCTCAGGTTGGGGCGCCAACGGTTCTGACGAGGATAACGCAGCAGCAAATGCTACTGCAAGCACTGGCATAGTTAACATTAACGGTTCGGCAAATGTGGCGGTGGGCTGCCTCTCTGTGGGCAACCGCCGCATCTGCTCTTAGCGAAATCGACAGCCTGATTGCAGGCCCGCAATCTAAAGCGTTATGCCCGTGCATTCTGCCCGAACCCGTGCAAACTTATTTATTGGTATTTTGGCAATATCTATTATGACGAAACGATACAAGGCATCCTGCCCTACGCTCTCATTGATCCATATAATGGGCATGAAGTGGACCGTGCCTATAGTCGAGCTTCTCTATCCGTCAAACAGCGCAAGGACGCTGCAGTTTAACCAGATGCAGCAGCTTCTGGTGAACATAACGCCAAAGAACCTGAGCAGGGACCTGAAGGAGCTATCCAACGCCAAAATCGTCAAAAAGACGGAGACAAGGACAAATGGCATGCTCTCTGTGGGCTATTCCCTTACTGAACAGGGCATCGCATTCAGGGAATTCATAAAGAGCTCAAAGATCCTTGGGGTATCGATCTACGGCCTTAATCCCTATTGCCCGAACAGGCAGTGCAACCTCTGCCAGTCATTTAATCAGTGATCCAAAATTCGCCGAAAGCCTCTTTTTAACGACTATAATTGTCTACTCTCCAACAAGATAGCGCCACTATCATAGTGGATACCTCTATACTTAAATTAACCCGCTCTGATTTTAGTCCGGTGAAAACATGGAGACGAAAGTTCCTACGGATGTGGTTTGGTTTAAGGCGATAGTGAAACGCGACGGAAGGATAGCGGAATTCGACAAGAGCAAGATAATCAAGGCAATAGCGAAGGCCGGTGCAGCCACCAATGAATTCGATGAATCTATAGCAAAACTGCTTGCAACAAAGGCGATAGCCTTCATGGTTGCAACGATAGACAAGGAAATACCGACAGTGGAGGAAACGCAGGATGCGGTCGAGCAGATACTCATAGCAAGCCCCTACCACAAGACGGCAAAGGCATACATAATATACAGGCAGCATCACGGCGAGATAAGGGACATAGTCAACACCGCGAGCATAGACCTCATGGGTAATTATCTCAACAGGATAGACTGGCAGGTTAACGAGAACAGCAACATGGACTATTCACTGCAAGGGCTAAACAATTACGTCTCATCTGAGATAAGCAAGGTATATTGGCTTGACAAGGTATACACGAAGGAGATACGCGATGCGCAGATAAATGCTGATTTCCACATACATGATCTTAACACGCTTTCGGTGTATTGCGTTGGGTGGGACCTTGCAGATCTGCTTATGAGCGGCTTCAGGGGTGCAAAGGGCAAGATAGAGAGCTCACCCGCAAAGCACCTGAGGACCGCATTGGGCCAGGCAGCAAACTTCTTCTATACTGTGCAGGGCGAATCAGCTGGGGCGCAGGCATTCTCCAATTTCGACACACTTCTGGCGCCATTCATAAGATATGACGGGCTTGCCTACAGTGAGGTGAAGCAGGCTATGCAGGAATTCATATTCAGCATGAACGTTCCAACAAGAGTGGGCTTCCAGACCCCATTCACGAACATAACGCTCGACCTTAAGGTGCCATCCCATTACGCGGACAAGAACGTGATAATAGGCGGGCAGCTGCAGAAGGCTAAGTACGGTGACTTCCAGGAGGAGATGCACATGTTCAACAGGGCATTCCTTGAGGTCATGCTTGAGGGCGATGCCGCAGGAAGGGTCTTCACATTCCCAATACCTACATACAACATAACCAAGGACTTCGACTGGGATGGCCCGAACCTGGATCTTCTTTTCGCTGTAACGGCAAAATACGGGATACCATACTTCTCCAACTTCGTAAATTCAAATATGAATCCGGAGGATACGAGGTCGATGTGCTGCAGATTAAGGCTTGACACATCCAAGCTGGAGAGCAGGGGCGGAGGGCTTTTCGGAGCGAACCCACTGACCGGCTCAATCGGCGTCGTCACGATAAACATGGCGAGGATAGGATACAATGCAACCAACGAGGAGGAATTCATCGGTCAGCTGGACGGGCTGATGGACCTTGCAATGCAGAGCCTTGAGATCAAGAGAAAGGTCACCGAGAAATTCACAGATGCCGATCTATACCCATACACGAAGTTCTACCTGCGTGACATAAAGAAGAGATTTGGCGAATATTGGAAGAACCATTTCTCCACGATAGGCATTATCGGAATGAACGAGGCATGCAAGAACCTTCTTGGAGAAGCGGAAGGCACGCACTCGAAGAACGGAAGGGAATTCACACTGCGGGTAATGGACCACATGCGCGAGAGGCTTACGCAATTCCAGGAAACAACAGGGAACAACTACAATCTTGAGGCAACACCGGCAGAGGGTACATCCTACAGGCTGGCAAAGAAGGACAAGGAGCTCTACAAGCACATCCTGTGCGGCAACGAGAGCGCATGCCAGGAAGGGGCCGAGCCATTCTACACAAACTCCACTCATCTTCCGGTAAACCAGACCGATGACGTCTTCGAGGCGCTTGACCTTCAGGATGAATACCAGGCAAAGTACACCGGCGGAACTGTCGTGCACATATTCGTAGGCGAGAAAATAACAGACACGCAGGCGCTCAAGGCACTGGTAAAGAAGATATGCAACAACTACAAACTGCCATACTTCACCATAACCCCGACATTCAGCGTATGCCCGAACCACGGCTACACTGCCGGGGAGCACATCAAGTGCGAGAAATGCGAGGCGGAATGCGAGGTCTATTCCAGGATAGTCGGTTATCTGAGGCCGATTAGGCAGTGGAACAAGGGCAAGAAGGCGGAATTCAAGGAGCGGAAGACTTATGCAGTGGGCCTATGTTGATTGGCGGACTACAAAAGGTATCATTGATAGACTTTCCGGGAAGGGTGGCCGCGATAGTGTTCACGCGCGGCTGCAACTTCCGCTGCCGCTACTGCCATAATCCCGAGCTGGTGCTTCCGGAGCGGTACTGCACTCCCATATCTGAAGAATACGTGCTGGATTTCCTTCAATCGAGACGGGAGCTACTCGATGGCGTTGTCATAACCGGAGGAGAGCCTACCATCCAGAACGACCTCATCGAATTCATTGGCAAGATAAAGGCTATGAGCTTCCTTGTCAAACTTGATACATCTGGGATTTCACCAGACGTGCTCGAGCTTATAATTAAAAAGGGGCTTGTCGATTATATTGCTATGGACATCAAGGCACCGCTCGAAAAGTACGCAACTGTGACAAATACGAATGCCGACATAGAAAAAATAAGGCGCAGCATCTCGATCATAAAAACGAGCGGCGTTGACTACGAATTCCGAACAACCATGGCACGCTCGCTTACATCCCCTGACGACATAATCGGCATTGCAAAGTCCATATCAGGGTCAAAGAAATATGTGCTGCAGCGTTTTGCAAAGTCGGATACGCTTGATGCGGCATTTGTTCCTGGAGATGCCTACGGAAATGCCGAACTGGAAAAATTGAAGGACGCATTAAAGGAATATGTAACCGCGTGCACTATACGCTAGGTGAAAAGCACGGAACAAGGGGAATCGAAAATAAGGTTTGCTGGCACACTATACCAGAACGTAGCGAAGCCCATACTCTTCATGTTCGATCCCGAGGATGTGCATAAATCATTCATAAGCTTCGGAAAGTCACTAGGAAGCAACACCGCTACAAAAGGGATAATAAGATGGATTTATTACTACGGCAATCCGATGCTCGAACAGAACATACTGGGCATAAAATTCGAGAGCCCTGTCGGATTATCGGCAGGATTTGATAAGGACGCCAAGATAATAAGCATATGCGAGGACATAGGATTCGGGTTCACCGAAGTTGGGAGCGTAACAAGACATGCGTGTACTGGCAATCCAGGGAAGAGGCTCGGAAGGCTTCCCGAAAAGAAGAGCCTCTGGGTTAACCTGGGCCTTAACAACAATGGCGCCGATGAGATATCATCGCGGCTGAGCAATGACAGGTACAATATACCATTCGGCATAAGCATAGCCAAGACAAACTGCAAGGAAACGGCAAACGACAGTGTAGGAAAGGATGATTATCTTTACTCGCTTAAGAAATTCAACAACAGCAATGTTGGCGCATACTACACGATGAACATAAGCTGCCCCAATGCCTATGGAGGCCAGCCCTTCTCAAGGCCGGAAGCCTATGAGGCCCTACTAAAAGGGGTAGACAAGCTCAAGGTAAGGAAGCCCGTATTCGTCAAGCTCTCTCCAGACCTCACAAGAAAGAATGTGGATGCAATACTGGACATATCGAGCAGGCATAAGGTTGATGGCTTTGTGGTATCCAACCTAACCAAGCAGCACGATATGGGTAAGGGCGGGCTTTCAGGGAAGGCTGTAGAGAAGTATTCAAATGACCTGCTCAAATACGTATACAAAAAAACGGATGGCAGGCTTGTTCTGATTGGGGTCGGAGGGATATTCTCAGCAGATGATGCATACCGAAAGATAAAATACGGTGCAAGCCTTGTGGAACTCATAACTGGCATGGTATACCAAGGGCCCAACCTAATATCAGAGATAAACATTGGACTGGCAGAATTACTTAAGAATGACGGATTCAAAAACATAAGTGAAGCTGTAGGCAGCGGAATAAAGGGGAAGTAATACTCCGCGCACAATTAGCATGTAGCGTGTATTTAATATTTTAGAGAGAATTGATTAACGATGGCCAAAAAACTGAGGATAGGGTGGTTCTCATTTACCTGTTGTGAAGACAGTACGATGGTGTGGATAGAGCTTATGAACGACAATTTCTTCAAATGGAAGGACCTCCTCGACATTCGCTACGCAAGGGTTCTCAAAAAGAACAACAAACTTGACAGCATAGATGTCTCCTTTGTCGAAGGCGCAATAACGAACGATGAGGACGCAAAGAAGCTCCGCTCCATAAGGAAGCATTCCAAAAAGATCGTTGCGATAGGCTCATGTGCTGTTAACGGCATGCCTGCAGGGCAAAGAAACATGTTCGATGAGGAAACAAGAAAGGAGATAGAGTTCCTTCTGATAAGATTCAAACAATCGGACAAGGTAAGGATGGTCAAGGATGTCATACCAATAGATGACGCAGTAGCCGGCTGCCCGATGCAGGAAGAAGCATTCCTCGGTATACTTGACAAATATCTCAAGGAGTTTGGTGTTATAAATGCATAAAGGGGAAGACTTCGATTTTATTGGCGAGCACACACACGATAAGGACGGCGAACACATAAAACTTGAGAACCTGACCAAAATGGAAGGACACGGAAGCCTTGACATAAAGATAAAGGACGGGAAGGTGAAATACGTAAAGCTCAAGATAACAGAGAGCAAAAGATTCTACACTCAGGCAATAGTAAACAAATTTGCTATATCACTTCCGCTTATGACCTCCAGGATCTGCGGCACGTGCAGCATAGCGCACCTTACCTGCTGCTCAGAGGCAGTGGAGCGCGCATTCGATTATACACCGTCAGACCAGACTCTTCTGTTGAGGAAGCTCTCACTTTACGGCATGATGATAAGGGATCACGCACTACACCTTTTCATGTTCTGCCTTCCCGACCTCTTCGGAAAGGATTCAGTCCTTGACTTTGACACATCACAGGACGAGATGATAAAAAAGGCATTCGCCATAAAAGGTGCGGGCAATAACCTCTCAAAGGTAATAGCCGGAAGGGCAGTACATGCGACTTTTGCTGAGGTTGGGAAATTCTCCCACATACCGGAAAAAGATGCAATCAAAAAGATTACGGACGAACTCAAATCGGTAAGGGAATATGCGCTCGAATTTGTCGAGATATTCTACAACTGCCAGTTCAAGCTTGAGCGGAACACGGATTTCATAGCGCTTGTTACAAAGGATTTCTCATTCACTAACGGGACAATATCTGATTCTACCGGTGAATCAATAAAAGAGGAGAAGTACTGGGACTACCTGAACAGGATAGTGATACCATACTCCCAGGCAACCGGCTACAGCTTCAAGGGGAAAGAATACATGGTGGGCGCAATTGCGCGCATGAACCTTAACAAATCAAATCTCCATTCCGCAACAAAAGCGGACATCTCGAAGTACCTTGATGTATTCCCGTCTAAGAACATCTATCACAACAACCTTGCGCAGGCAATAGAGCTGCTCCACTGCATTGACCATTCGATTGAGCTTCTTGAAGCCAACGAGTTCAAGGAGGAGCAGCACAGTCCTGTGGTTGTGAAAGAGGGCGAGGGCATAGGCCTGATAGAGGCGCCAAGGGGGACTCTGTACTACATGATCTCGGTTGACAAGACTGGCAAGGTGAAGTACGGGAACATAATAGTTCCAACGCAGCAGAATGTAATCGGAATGGAAAAAAGCGTGGCGCAACTTGTCGAGGAAGACGTTCACAGGGACAGGAAGGAAATAGAATATGGAATAGAGAAGTTGATCAGGGCATACGACCCATGCATGAGTTGTGCGAGCCACTTCCTCAAGATAAATTGGAGCGAATTAGTGAAGTAAGCTGATTAAAGGCATCCCTCTCGCTTATTTTCATCGGGATTCCGAATATTTTTACGCTATCTAGATAATTCAGTTTCTTTAGTATCTTCAGCGCATGCCCCAGGTCGAAATCATGCATTGAATACACACGCTGCGTCTGTATTGCGTCTATATCCGTTATCGACACCACCCTATCTATGCCCTCTATGGTGTCTATGATACTAAGATTCCTGCCCTCGCTTTCCAGGTTCTCATTCGGATCGAATTCCTTGAACTCAATCTCCGGAAATTCCTTCCTTAATCTGCCAATCAGCTTCAGCGGCATGCTGTCGATATGGACCATCGGGTTGCCGAAGACCAGGAACTTATACCTTTTTTCTTGATTCACTTTTCACACCGCCAAGCACGTATGCCGATATCAGTATTATTGCGCATCCCACGAGCTCAAGCGCCGACACTGGCGCACTAAACAGCACCACTCCACCCACAAGCGAGATTATTGGAGCCAGCAGCAGGAGCGCTGCCGCTTTTGAAACATTCATGTACATTATTGACCAGTACCAGAAAAGCACATACAAGAGCAGCAGAACAGTCGAGATCAGTACGTTGATCCACTGCTGCATTGAAAGCGTGAAGAGAACACTGAATTTACCGAAGAGCAGCACAAATCCGAAGAGTATCAATCCGCCAAAGAACATTCTTGCGAATGAGACTACAAAATTGTTCTCTCCCATGTTCATCGCCTTCTTCGCCACTATGCTCTCGACAGCCCACAATACCGTCGCGATTATTATAAGCGCATCGCCAAGCAGGGGATTGGGCCACAGCGCCGATGGCGTCAGCTGCGTTACTGTCAATATTGCCATTCCTATGAACATCGCAATGATTGCGTAGCCCATCCTCTTCGTAACTCTCTCTCCAAGAAACACTAGCGCAAAAATCGCAGTAAATAATGGGAGGGTTTTCTGCAGGAATGCGCCGCTCACGGCTGTTGTGAGCGCCAGGCCATTGAAGTAGAGAAGGAATGCGAAGGCTCCCCCGACAATCGCTATGAACAAAAGATACTTCCACGGAACCTTCTTGAAACTTCTCTTCTTTGTGGCTGATATGTACAGCGATATCATGAGGAAGACAATGCCGATTATTACCGCTCTTACCGCAGTGAAAACTGTCGGATCAAGATTGACTATGAAATACTTGTTTGCCGGAATGGAGATTCCGCTCACTATTGCTGCCAGTATGGCAAGTATGATGCCCTTAGTTTCCCCCTTCATTCTCCCAGCTTATTCTTTTTTTCCGCAACTTCCTCAGAAATCCGCTCTATCACATAATCGTAGTGCACGACCACGCTCTCATTCTCCTTCAAATTCTCGACGAAATTTGTTCTATAGCTTTTCTGCCCTAGCACCGTATCGACCAACGCGCGGTTGCCATCAATCTTCGAAACCCTTCCCGCATATGTTTTGCAATCTGTTGGATTGAAATCCCGCATCAGCTCAAACCTGTCCTTAACGACCTTTGTGTGCTCGAATAGGAAATATCTCCTTATCACTTCCGCATCTGTCGAGCTCTTGCTCATCTCTGCAGCTAATCGGTCGCACATCACATTCGCGACCTTGAAAATGCTCTCCGCATTCCCCTTCGGCACCATGCCCTTTGAGACCTGATCCACCAAGCCGTCTATGTACTCCTTGGTAACGTTGCCTCTTTTCACAAGAGTGCTTGCGCATGGGAGCGCATATCTCAGGAATAGCAGCCTGTCATCATCCCTCTCTATTATCATTTCATGTCCCCCAGAATTGCCTCGGCCTCCTCCTTGTCTACCTTCTCTATCGTTATGTCTACCGAGAAGAGCACATAATCTCCCGCATTCACATCGGTGAGCCTTGACCTTAGCTCCCTCCTCTTGCCGTTGTACTCGATAAGCAGCCCCTTCGGACTCGCCTCTATCACCCTACCAACAGGAGCCTGGCACATAATGATCAGTAATGTTTGTAGTGTCGGCTATTTATAAATTATTGCCCATCTATATATGCCTGTTGATGCTTATGGATGGAAAGGGTAAAAAAGCTTGCATAATGTGCGGCAAGGAAAAGGAGGGACTTAACGTCAAGGAGGACCATGTCATAGCCGCAATGCGCTGGGTTAAGCGCAACATAACGAAAAATCCGAAGAACTACCACATGGTTGTGTGCAAGGATGATTTCGTAGCATACAAGAAGAAGCGCGACAGCTTCGAACGCAAGCGCGCCGCATATGTGATAATAGGCGTGCTCTTCATGCTGCTTCTCCTCGCATTCGCGAACGGCCGCTTCCTTGGCGCTCTTGTCTACGGGGGTGGCGTTATCATATTCATGTACCTTCTCTCGCTTCTCAGCTACATGCCTGCGCTGAATATGCCTGCCGTGCAGCAAAAGAGGGGCGGCCTGAACAGCCTGCTCAAGCCTCGATAGCACATCCAGTAGATTTATAAAGATAGGCTTCTTATTATTCTGCAGGGGAGTCTGCGGGATCTTTAGCAAATTTTGGGAGGAACAACTCAACTGGGTGTGAATATGCCTGAGGAAGCGATAGCGATAGAGCCAAAGACGGACATGCTAGAGATAAATGCGCGTCTGGGTGGCAGCCTGGAAGAGATATACAAGCGCATCTCCGGACTTCAGCTCTTCATAGTGGAGAGGCCACGCGACAGCATAAAGATACTGAGGATAGAGAGCAGGGACATACAGAAGCGCCCATTCCTTTTCTTCATAATAGAGCTTGGGAAGGAGAAGGTAACAATAAACTACACAATTGGCCCGGACTCCAGCCCGAAGCTCAGGCGCCTCTATGTGCTCAAGATGCTGCTAAGCGTGCTATCCCTGCTTACCGATCTCTATGCTGTTGACAATACCGCCATATTCCAACTGCTTGACTCATCCATAGATGAGGTGCTCAACTCCATAACGCAAGGCTACAGCACGCTCTTCAACAACTACGATTCCCTCTCAAATGAATACAGGGAGCTCAAGCGTCTCAACATAGAGCTTGCCGCATCGAACAAGAGTTTGGCTGTGGAGGCACTGCAGCTTACGGATGAGAACAAGAGCCAGGCTGAGCGCCTCAAGGTGCTCGAGACATACTCGGACAGCGCGCTTATGGTGATGGTACAGGAATGGCTCGATGCGCATGACGATTCAATAGATGTTAACGAGTTCGCCAAGAACTACAAGATGAACCCGACACGGGTGGAGCAGATACTCAACAAGATGGTCACTCTTGGCTATATAGAACTGAAGGGCTAAGCCTATGACCTACACCATACGCATCAACAAGCGGGTAAGGAACGTGAAGGTATACTCGGTAAAGAAGCGTGTGGGCAAGAGCGAGGGCTTCATGACCAAGCTGTTCATAAAGCTCTTCAACCAGGGCAGGAAGAACGAGACCGGCACTGCGGCTGGAAGGCTGAGATAATGGCGTACGCTGGAGGCGCACCCATGCGCGATTGGTTCAAGGGAAAGCTGGTAATAGCAATTGCGATAATCGCAATAGTCGGCGTGACAATACTCATGCTCTACTTCTATCTGAGCTTCACAACCCTGCTTAACGGAAGGGGCCACAGCAACGTAAAGCTCCCGGCGCCCAGAATAAGCGCATCGATATCATCGCAGGATGTGCTTAATCATGACGGCCTGAAGCAGCTTGTGCCGTTCGTGCTGCTTAATTACTACTCGGCCAACGTGAGCAACATAAACGCCAACGCAAGCCTCTACAAATACCCGCCCCCACGGCGCACATTCATACTCAACGTGAGCAACGAGTGCTTCAACTGCGGCAACACGGGCCAGATAGGCTCAGACCTTGCGGTTGATCTGCAGAGATACGGCCTGATACTTGGTCCGGGCAATCTTTCCACAATATCTCCAAGCAACGTGAGGGCGCTCCCTCCTAATTCCATACTCATAATACTCAACGGCCTTCTTCCCGCATCGCTGCTGCAAACGAATGGCAGCAAGGTGAGCGGTTTAACCTATCTGCTCAACGAGCACACAAGCATAATCTACGTTGGCCAAGACTTCTCGAAGATGCTGCTTCCTGATTCCATAGTCACGCCCACACCAGCAGCGCTGCGACCGGGCTATCTTTATACCGACAACCTGAGGATTCTTCCCGTGCATAACAGCTCGTTCAGCTTCTACTTCAACAGCAGCACATTCATATTCGCTAACGGCTCCAACTACGGCACGGCTACATACATAAACGCTTATAATGGCAGCATATTCGCATTCTCCAACACCCCGGACTCATGGCCGGCCAACCAGAGCGCCGCCGACATAGCGAAGGCGGTGCGCGACCTCTTCTGGCTACCAAGATATGCCTACGGCACTGCCACCGTTAAGCTGCCGACCACATCCAACCACTCATCCGAATTGGGTGTAGTGCTGGACTCGGCACAGGCGCAGACCAACAACGCCTTCGTAACAGCCGCATCGCAGAGCGGCTCGCTGCGCATAATGGTCACCGCGAACGGCAGCTATTCAACCGGCACGTCCAACAGCACATACCAGTACCTTTTCAGCAGGCCACTGCTGAACCAGAACGGCACCGTTAGCATACAGAACTACACGATAACAAACCAGAGCATACCTATAAACTTCACCGTCTATACAATGTCCAGCTCGTCCATAAACCTGACCTCGTCCGTAACTGTGTACACCACCAACCTCAGCGTTGTTGACACTCTGCCAATCCCTTACATACATGACGTGTCAAGCAACTTCACATTCCTCAAGAGCGAACGCCTGCAGCTCCCTCCAGGAGAACAGTACATAATCAAGCTGCACAACTTCTCGGGCGCGGAGCTTGGCGCAGCACTATTCAATATATCGCCAGTTTCGGTGATGCTCATAAAGCAGAACCTCACAAACGGGAGCTTCACACTATCCGTTACATCGCAGAAGCTGCCTCTCAACAACATAAACTACTCCATATCGCTCGACAACAACCTCTACCCCGCAAACGGCACAATAAAGAACGGGCTCATCTACTATTCGCTGCCGAAGGGCACTCCCGAAGTGCACGGCACCATCAACTTCACGCTCGATGTCATGGGGAGCAAATCCCAGGCCATCGAATACTATTACCCCACCCCATTCAGCATCAACCAGCAGTACATAGAGATAGCCATAGTCGCAGTGATAATGTTGCTGATGATAGTGCTTGTCAAGGCCCCGAACAGGGACGAATTCTACATAGACGTGCCAAATCTTCCCGAGGCGGCGAAGATACCTATAAAGCTCAAGCCGCAGGATGTGGTTGGCGTATTCGACAGGCTCAATACCCAGTACCACTGGAAGTATATGCCGCTATCGAAGGCTGAGATAAAATCCGCGATATCGACATACATAAAGGTGAACAACATACCTGTATCGCTTACGTTCAACAACATCGACAGGATAGTGGACATTCTGACTGCGAACAAGTACCTGATAACCGCTGACGAGCTATATGCACCTTCGGCATGGGCGGAGCAGAGCAAGCACGATGTGGAATACCTTGCGATATTCAAGAAGATGAGGATATACCTTGTCACGCATGCCTACGCATTCACCGACCTTGACGTCAGCCAGAGCGCTGACATAGTCGCGACGCTCAGGAATGAGAAGAAGTACCTTGTCATATACTCAAAATCGGACAGGTTCCAGAAGGTTCCAATATACACAGGCTCTAAGACGTACCTGATATTCCTCAACGCATACAAGCTTGACGAGTTCAAGGACATGCTCTACGAATCATCGACAATGCAGGCTGAGGAGCTGAAGATGTACATTGGTGCAGGTTACCTGAGGCTTGTCGACGCCGACAATCCGGATCAGACGCTTACCTGAAAATCTCACTTGCGATATTCCTTACTAGAAATGTCTTGTCCCTCACTAGACGAAGCAACCTCTGCGCGTCCAGCCATGTTCTGCCTGAGTATGCCCTTAATTCTTTCATGGACAAGAACCATCTGCGCATGCCTCCTCCTCTCTTCCCCGTCTTTGATCCTCCCAGTGACTTCCTTGTTGTATGCCGAATCAAACCTCACGGCCTGCTCCAACGCATCCATGCCTGCACCATCCCCTGCACGCACATCTGCCCCTTTTCTTATCAGCAAATACAATATACCAATCGCTTCCCTTTCCCTATCAGTGTTAATCATGTGAAGCGGCCTCGCCCCATCGCTGCCCCTTATATTCACGTCAGTGCCATTATCTAGAATTAATTCTACCATACTCAAATTTCGGGACTTTACTGCGTGGTGCAGCGGCGAACGCGAGGCATGCGGTGGGATCGCCACTAACATGTTTGGCCTAAGGGTCCTAAGCAAGTCCTTGACATTCTTGGCGTCGTTCTCGTAAATGGAAGTTATCAGGGCCTTTGCTTTAGTGTAACTGCCGTCCCAGGGTTTTACGGTTGTTATCTCCATTCCATTGCCTACGGCATTACAAAATTTCAATAATTATCCTGTCTTATGTTCGCTGCGCAATAATGCCTTCTGGATCCTAGTTGCAGCATATTTTCCGATCAGAAATCTCTCTAATGCTGACTCTATGCTTTCACCCTCTTTTTGCTCTACCGATTCGATATGCCAAATCCCTCTCTTTGTTCCTCTTAAAAATGTCTCGCCTACGCCTATCAATATTTTCCTTGCTTTTGTGGCTAACGGATTATCAAGGACATGCTCTCCAGACTCTGAAACTCTGTTATACGGGAGTATGTCAACAACTACACTACCTCCAAATCTCCTCTCTATCAATGCATCAAAATGGGCATTAACCCTTCTTTCAACCTGTATGTGTATTTCAGTGCGCATTCCATCACAGAATTATGTCTTCTTTCAAATATATATGGCTTTCTCACGGTTAAATTAGCAAGAGATTTACCTGATGCTGGAGGTATCACTCATCTTCCACTTCAGCTTCGTCCTCCTCTTTCTCGGCCTTCTTTTCTGCATTTTCCTCCGCAGTCACCTTCGGATAGTGCTTTGCGACAAGCCTCTCTATGTCCTTCTCAAGCTTCTTCTTGTCCTTCCCTGTTATCTCGCTGAGATCCTGCGCGAGCTGCTTGGTGTACCTCATTATGGTCTTGTATCTGTTCTCCTCGTTGTGAAGGCGCAGCTTCCCGCTAACGTAGCGCTGGACGCCTCTCGCGGCTTCCATAACGGCAAGCTTTATCTCGTCTATTATTTCTTCTTCTTGCGCTACCGATTCCTTGCCAACGCCGGAATAGGGTATGTGCACCGATGAAACATTTACAAGCACGCTTATTGGCTGCGTCTCCAGGTCCATGCTGTACCTCTTCCACTGTATGTCGCGCGCACCTATCGTTATTGCGCACGAGCCGCTGTCGAAAAGAAGCGGCACCCTGTTCGCAAATCTTAGTATCGTTCCACTGTGGCCGTCATCAGTCTTCTTTCCCGCGCCGCCTCCGAATGCGACAGCAGCCTCGACTATGAATGGTATGCCTCCCTTGAAGACAGCCGGCTTTCTCTCGACAACGCTCATGAATTCCGGATCCAGTATGTTCTTTAGCGCTATCTTTATCTGCTCCTCGCCGATGGGCTTTATTTGCGTGCCGTCTGGTGCTATCCACTTTACGCTGTTGAATGCCTTAATGAGCTCTTCCGTATCAGGCCATGTGAGTGTTCTCGGATCCTTGTCAAAGTCTATGTTCTTTGCCGCCCCCTTCAGCTCATCCACCTTGTTTGGCGTGACCCTCGAAAAGTTCTCAACAAGGAATGAGCTCAGTTTCCTGCTCTCCGTCCTATGTGCATATTCCAGTATGTCGTTGACTGCGAGGCCGAGCGGATGCGGCTTGGTCGGCTTGGGCCTCTCAGGCATCGCATTCACAGCCCTCACGAAGACGCTCTCCTTCCCTTCTGGGTCGGTGAAGCTTATTTCAGCATGCGGATTTGAAAGCGCAGTCCTTCTTAGATATTCATAAACGCCATGGTCGCTGTTCTCGTATTTCACATCGGCGAATTCTCCCTCTACATAAAGCCCACGGAAGTTCTCATTTATATCTTGCATGTTGCTGACTATGGGCTTGTTGTGGATTGTGTCTATCGATACGTTGCAAGAATATGGCTTGCCGGCTCCGGTAGCTGACTTGACTAGCATCTGCTTTCCTGTAGTTATCTGCGAAAAGAGCGTGCATCCGGCAGCGCCAATTCCCTGCTGCCCCCGCTGCTGCACATACCTGTGGAACTTTGTTCCGGCTAGTATCACAGCGAGCGCCTTCCCTACATAGTTCCTGGGAATCCCGGGCCCGTTGTCAAGGACAGCAATGCTGTACTTCTCCTCGCCCATCTGTTTTATCTTGACGTCAATGTTTGGCAGTATGCCAGCCTCCTCGCAGGCATCGAGCGAGTTTGTCACCATCTCGTGCACAACCGTTACGAGTGATCTTATCTTTCCCGAATAGCCGAGCATCTGCCTGTTTTTCTTGAAGAACTCCGCTATCGAGTGCTCCTTGAACTCCTTGAATATCTCCTCAGCTTTTCTGGTCTCCGCCATTAAATAACCGTCAGAAGGCAGCCCTCTTGGCATCCTCCTTGTTCTTCCTGTGCGCAGCCTCCATCTTCTTGTATGCAAGCCTGTGGGTTCCTCCATCTATAAGTGTGTTGACTGCGGTTTCCGCCTCATTTATTTCTTCTATCCTTCCTATAAAGCTTACTGTATTCCCATACACGCTGATCTTCGCGCCGCTCACCTGCTCTATGTATGTTTTAGTCCGGCCCGACTCGCCTATTACCCTCGCCTTCACCTGCTTTATTCGCTTGTCGTTCGAGAGCGCCTCGTCAAGGTTTATTGAGCTGAAATAATAATCCATGTCGAAAAGCTTGCATGCCAGCTCCATTTCGAATCCGCGCCCGAATGCGTATACTATGTTCTTCGCCGTGTATTCCTCGTAGGCCTCTCCCCTTACCTCGACAAAATCGTTCTCCATGTCTATGCCTATCTTGACTCTGCACAGCTTCTCCACTCTCGACACGAGCTCCCTGTCCTGCCTCAGCTTCTTCAGCCTTTCCTTTGGGATGTATACAGTTTGCATTAATACACAAATCCTATTATTACCAAAAGGATATTATAAACCCCTTACCAATATACTATGTACTCTCTCGCATCCATCTCTTCAAACTGTGCATAACATGGTGCAAGAGTTCCTTTTTGTAAACTTCCGTAAATAACATAGCTTTATATACTTATTCATTCACAATAAAATCGTGATTCATTCATGACTCTTGTATGCAAGGCTCGTGAATGATTTGGGATTGGATTGTATGCGTTCAAAAAAACAGCTGGAGACAGAGATTCAGAGCATGAAGGCTCAGATATCTCAGCTGACTAACACGGACTTCAAAAAGGAGGGAGTAGAGGAGCTCCTCACCGAGAAGGCGAAATCGGACGAGATCGGCTCCAACCTCCTCTCCCTTTTCAAGTATATGATGGATGAGAACAAGAAGACCAACATGGTGCTCAAGGGCATGCATGATAAATTGGAACACATGGAATCGGAGCTTCACGCTGATTATTCTGGACAAGAAGACCAGGAACACCTACAAGAGAACAATAGGTTTGCGAAGGTTCAGCCGGTATCTGGGTTGGATGCACGAATAATGCAGATAATCCAGGTAAGCGGTATGGCCTGCGCAGACGATATAAGGAAACAGATGAGCTACAGGGGCAGGAATGCCGCCTCTGCAAGGCTCAACAGGCTTTACAAGATTGGATTGCTGGAAAGATACCAGCTCGGTCACAAGGTTTACTACAAATATGATGCTGGCAAGACGACCAATACACTAATTGTTTCACCCCCACAGTAAAGTTCGGGCCTGCGCTTCGGCGCAGGCGCCGGCTTTTGAAATAGGCACCCACGTTCTGTTTTTAATACTTTAGTGACTAATTCTATCTGATTAAACTTTTTAGTTAGCAACGCTTTAATTTCGAGAGATTAGCATGGAAAAGGATTCAACGGAGGAGCGGCAGAACAGGCACTGGGTACAAAAACTTGCAGATCGGGTAATATCGGAAAAAAAGCACCCGTTAGTGATAACCGGAGGCATGACTACCAGCGGACCGGCGCATCTTGGTACCGTATGCGAATTCTTATACCCTGCAGTACTAAAACAGGCAATCGAGAACAACGGCGAGAAGGCTGAAATGGTCTTTTTTGGCGACATACTGGATGCATTCGATAGCATCCCATTAGAAATGCAAAAATACGAAACTATGCTCAAACCAGAACTAGGTAAGCCGCTCGTCTACACGATAGATCCGCTCGGTTGTCATAGCTCTTTCGGCGTGCATTACCTTGAGCAGGCAAAATACCTCATGAAAAAGCTTAATCTCGATATAAATGTCATTCAGGCAAATGAACTTTATGACAGCGGCAAAATGGATGCTTATGCAAGAATCTTTCTTGCTAAAGAGGATAAAGTAAAAGAGGTCGTGGCCAGGACCTCTATGCGGAAGGTTGAGGACCTGAAAGACTGGAGCCCCTTAATGCCTATATGTGAAAAGTGCGGGAAAATAGCAACCACTAGGGTCATACGACATAGCGGCGATGAATACGAGTATGTATGCGATAGGAATGTAGAATACACAAAAGGCTGCTCCTACAAAGGCAAAGCAAAACTTACCGATCACAAATACAAACTTCAATGGCGACTTCACTGGCCAGCCTGGCAGGCACTCTACAATTCAAGTGCGGAGGGTAGTGGTATTGACCATATGACTGTAGGCGGCAGTGCCACAACAGCAATAGCCATACATGAGGAGATACTTGAAAGGGAACCACCCATATTATTCAAGTATGGGTTCATTCTCATAAACGGAAAGAAATATTCGAAATCAAAAGGTATAGGCATAAGTGCAATGGAATTAAGCGAACTCATACCACCCGAATTGCTGAAATATGTCTTGATAGAGCCAAACATAGAACAGAACAAGGACATAGACCCTACTGGAGACAAGCTTATCCTTTTGTATAATGAGGTTGAACGGATAAGCACGATAAGCAAACCTGAAACCAGAGCCGATGAGAAGCGTGCGCTTGCTTTCTCAATAGCAATTAAAAAATTACCATGGAAATCCTCATTTGTGGATATGCTTTTGGAATATCAGATATACAAAGATTGGGTCAAGGTTGGAAAGAAACTGGATGACGAAGCAGGCGTGCGATACCTATTTAGTTACATAGAGAAATGGCTGGCAAAAGGCTACGCCCCAGAACGATATAATTTCTCCGTCCATCAAACTAAAATCAATGAGAATACGGTAGCGGTTAAGTCATTGATATCAGAGTTAAAGGGCACTATGGACGAAATTCAAGTTCATAATCTAGTATACAAAGTGGCAAAAGAACAGAACATTAAGACAGAGGAACTTTTCAAGACAATCTACACCGCCATAATAGGGAAAGATAACGGTCCAAAACTGGGCAAGCTAATAGTGGCAATTGGCGTGGATAAGGTTAAGGAAATGCTGACGTACTCCATAAAATAAAACCATATCCTCTAGCTCCTTTTCAGAGCCTTGACGTATATCATCTCCTTGAATTCATAGTCGGGATCATCGATCCTTGCCAGAGGGTGCACGTCGAGGTTGTTGACCTCGTTTGCGGTAAGATCCTTCACCGTATGAGGGAGAAGGCCCATCCCTACCAGACATTTGATTATGCCATTCATGTTGAAATATGCCCTGTCAACAGATCCCTGCTCGTACAGAACACTCGTGCGCCCATCCTCCAAAACCTCATAGGTGCCTCCACGCCACTTCAGCCAAACAACATTCCGCTTCATAAGGTCGGTATGGCTAACATTGAAAACCACGGTCTCTCTCGCAACTCTTTTCATCTCCTTCATCACCTGGAGCGATCTCTCCCCCAGATTGGTGATCACATCAATTGCAAATACTGAATCGAATTCATCGTTATCATAGGGAAGCCTGAGCGTGTTTGTGCCAACCACCAGATCATCCATGTCAGTTCTGATGAATGTCCGCACAAGACTCGAGATCTCCTTTCTCTTTATCAGTGGGCTAAACTGCCTTAAACGGCTTCCCACTCCTATATTCTCCTCCCCAACGGCCAGGACCAACTTTGCTTTTATATCTGCAGGATCGAACAGCTGCGGCAACGGACTCTTCGTAAAACCCATGGGGTTTTTTGGCCCTAACTCATTCCAATATACGTCCTTTGTTATCAATTTCATCACTGAATTATTATGCGCGAAACAGTATTTACGGCTTTCTATCTATTGATCTTGCCGTCTGTTTCAGCTTCCTGAAATCATCCTCCATGAGGGGCATGTTGCTCCTTATCCGCACCGCGGCTGCCGGATGCATGCTCACGAAGTATGTTCTTCCATCCCTCTTCACAAGGCTGCCGCGGATCTTGGAGACCTTTTCCATGTCAAGCACAGTTTTGCATGCGACGGCGCCAAGAAGTATTACTAATTTGGGGTTTACAAGTTCTATCTGCCTGAAAAGAAATACCTTGCAAAGCTCTATCTCATCCTTTGTGGGTACCCTATTCTTGGGAGGGAAGAACTGCACCACGCTGCAGATGTATATCCGCTTCCTCTCAAGTCCAGCCAGGAGGATCAGCCTGTCAAGGAACTTTCCGCTTGTTCCTATGAATGGTTTTTTCTGTATGTCCTCATTCCTGCCAGGCGCCTGGCCTATGATCATCACTTTCGCATCAAGGGGCCCGTCTCCTGCTACGAACCTATTGCTCAGTGACCAGTCCACTTTCTTTGGGAGCTTGCTGTATTCAATATTTAGTTTTCTAATCTCCGCGTCTCTGTCGATAAAATCACCCGGCTGATGATGCTACATTGTAGCTTTCACACATAAAGCCGTTTGTGCTGTAGTTCTGCGAGCTGAAAAGATTGTAGATATAAGTGTCAGCAAGCTGTTGCGATGAAGCGGAGTTGCGAAGTGCGCTGCAATATGGCACTGAACTCGAATTAATCTGCCCGAACATAAGGTAACTAACCGATACCCAACTGCCGCTTATGTTGTACGACACATAGAAATAATTCAGATCGAAAAGACCATTATCCGACATGGCACTCTGCGCAGTAACCGTTATCCCATTCCTAAGCACATACGAATGTGCTGCACCTAGCGGGATAAAGGATGGCAGGCTGTAGCTTGGGAGAGGACTGTATACGACATTTGCAACCACGTAAGTTGAGTCGTTCACATCAGTAACATTATTCGATACGGCGAAGATGTAGCCTATGGGCGCGGTGCCGAGCTCCGTAACATTCTCCCCAGAACTGCGCAATGATGAGATTATCCGCTGGTTGAGCATCACCCTGTTTATCTGTGAAGCGTTCCCGAAAAGAGCGGGAGGTGCATACAATCCATTTCCATATCCTGAATTGAGGAATAGGGATGCAACCGCAAATAGCAGAATCACCGCGACAGCGGCGTATATGTGAGGCTCCTTTGCCTTGTAGAACTCTGCCATGTCCTTTGCTGCCCCCCTGGCCTCCTTTTCGAGCCCAAGGCCGTATTTCCCGGCTACGAGCAACATGACTATTATCACAAGGTAGAAAAGCAGCTGTCCGGCAAATGCATGGAAAGTATTTGCAGCGCTGCCTATCCCGTAATAGACCCATATCAGCACGACCGCAAGCATGCGCAGCATGTTAAGCAGCAGTATCAGCGCAATCCCTGACACAAGCCAAAGAACCTTTCTGCCAATCTCTCCCTCATAAAGGTAGGCGAGCGGAAGCAGGAACATGAGGAGCGCAAGGAATGTGCCTATAGATACGCAGGTCGTCGATATCGCTATGCTTGCCCCGCTTCCTGCGAAGATTGTTACGCCAGCGCTCGATACCGGCACGCCCAGCATCTTCACGAATCCATAAGCAAGCGAGGCATTCAGGTTTGCGAACGATGCATTCAGATTGAGCAGAGGCATGAATATCAACGGCGATGCGAAAAGTGCATAGACTATCACCGGAAGCAGTCTCCTCACCCCTTTAGTCCCGAAGACAGGGAGTATCAGCGATACCAGAAGCACCGGGAAAAGCAGCGCATCTATCCTGTAAGAAAGGAATGCCGACGATAGTGACACTCTAAGATAAGAGAGCGCAAGCGCATAGAAAATGAAGATGGCAAGCCCGTACAGCACATTCCTCGATTCGAACTTGAATTCCAGATCCTCCTTCGCGGAGAATAGTATGAACAGAAAGAGCATCAGCATTACTACTATGATGTAGGTTGTGGCATCCGTATCCAGTATGCTCGGATTGGTTATGGAAAGGGAATAAGCCGACGCAATCAGAAAGGATATGAATATGGCCATTATGCCAAGGAATTTCCCCCTTCTCTTCTCCATACGCAATACCCTAAGTGTCCTCAGCCGAGATGGGCTTCATCACGTTTCAGTAGTTACTCTTTTCATCATTGGACTATTAAATCTTAACATTAAACTATTAATAGCTTCATAAAGCGTGCCAACATGAGGGGAAATTACAGGTTCTTGGACCATACCGCGGATGTGGAATTCATAGCCAGCGGCAAATCTATGGAAGAGGCATTCAGCAACGCATTCATGGCCCTCTTTGACACCTCCGCATATCTTGATAAGGTCTCAAAGGACAAGTCGAAAGCAAAGGCATTTGTGATAACCGAGACTGCAAAAGACCCGGAAAAGCTGCTCTGGTATGTGCTGCAGGATGCGGTATCTATAATGGATTCAAGGTCGCTCTTTCCTTATAAGATCAACAAACTTAGCATAAGCAAGGGTAAAACGGTCTACAAATTCAGGGCAACGATGGAGGCAAAAGGCAGAAAGGCGGAGCATGCGAAACTCGACATCAAGGGCATATCGCGATACGGTCTGAGCGTCACCAAAAGGGCGAAGGGCTTCGAAGCGCATGTGATTATGGACGTATAATCCAAAATCCGCGAAAATGGCAGGGAATGTATTTAAACCTTTCCACATTTAGGGCGAAAGGCATATATATCAAGTCGATTTGAGGTTACTATAACTGTGGGGGTGTTACAGGCAGCACGGCAGTCACCAATTTACATAAGGGATTGTTAATACCACCAGCGTGATAGAATGACTTCAAGTTATTCAGCTGTCCTGTACACATTTGCTAAATCCTAATCCTAAGATTCTTCGAATGACCATCCAAAACATCCGAACGCATAAATATACAAATAATAGATGAGATAGCGGAAGCAAAGTGGCGAGAAGATGACAGAGGAACTTATTGATGAAGTGGACCTAAACGGAAATATAATAGCAACTCATCCTAAAAGTTACCTTAAGGAGCGCATGTTCATGCACAAGGTCTCTCTTATTATCCTTATGGCAAAGGGCAACAAGATTCTTCTCAGCAAAAGAGCAAAGGAAAAATATCCGTATCCAAACACATGGTGCTGTGCGGTGGGTGGAAAGTCGATGTCTGGTGAAACGGAGGCGGAAACGGCGGCAAGGGAAATGAGGGAGGAAATAGGTAAAATATTTCCTACGAAAAAGGTTGCCTCATTTATTTATGACGAGCCCGAATACAAGGCGATATTCAGCATATTCGTCACCACTGTTCCCGTATCTCCAGAGGAACTGGAACTTGATCCCGAAGAGATACAATATACAAAGGAATTCGAAATCGAGGAGGCGCTGCGGATGTCAATGGAAAATCCAGACCAATTTGCACCGACGTTTGTCCGTGCCATAGCGGAATTCTCAAAACATTTTGGCAAATAGCCATTCAACTATAAAAGTAGTAAGCCAGGAGGGGAAATTTCGCCGTAAGGTGTCGAATCCCCCTGTGCCGCTCTGCAGGCGGCCGCATAGCCGATCTGCCATCCTGGCCTGTATGAGTTTCTACACTCATATTAATATATATTTTCTGCCATAGTAGAGGGATGATCACATGGAGAAAATACAAAATATCCCTAAAGAACTGCTTACAAATACGGTAAATCTTGATTACAAGACCCCCATGTCGAATGTAATGGTTCATCTGAAGAAATATCCAGCAGTCGTTTTATACAAAGACAAGGATTATTACGGCATAGTCGACTCACGAAGCATATACAGGGCAACCAAAGGATTTCGGCTCCAGGACAAGGAGAAGATAGACAACTTTGTTGTGCGGGTGCCTACCATAACAAACAGCACATCTGTCTATGAGCTTCTTAATTCATTCTACAGGTCAGGAGTGAAGGCGCTTCCTTACTCTAACGGCAACAAGATAACAGGGGTTCTGGAGAGAAAGACTGTTCTCAAGGTGCTTCTCTCGCTCAATCTCGTCAGCGGCATACAGGTAAACCAGGCAATGACAACCCCGGTTCTTGCGATAGATGCACGTGCAAGCATATCCCAGGCAAAGTCCGTGATGGACAATAAGAGGATAAACAGGCTGGTCGTGCTCCAGAACAGCAAATTCGCGGGCCTTGTGACCAACTATGATATTGCAAAACAATATACGATGGAGCAGCGCCTTCCCGAAATGAAGACTAAGCTGTACAGTCCTTCCAATGTCTCGGTAAGCAGCATCATGGAAAAGAATGCGCGCTCAATAGAATACAACAGGCCGGTTGCTGAGGCGATCCGTGAGATGGTGGAAAACAAGATCTCCTCTCTTGTAGTGCTGAAGAGGAGCAACCCCATCGGCATCATAACCGTTACCGATATATTCGAAAGCGTCCTCGCAAGGCAGAAGGTCGAGCAGAGCAAGATATTCATGTCCGGATTTGACCGAAACACCTACCAGTATGAAGAGGATGCAAGGCAGACGCTTGATTCATTTGTCGGTTCTATAGAGAAGCTTAGCGGCATAGATGTAGACTACGTCACGCTGAAAGTCAAGCGCAGCAAGTCAAAGCTCTACGAAATGCAGGTGAGGCTTTCGCTCGGCAAGCATGGGATAATAAGCATGCACACGACCAAGTACCTTTTCGAGGATGCGCTCAACGAGCTGATAAAGAACCTAAAGCATAAGGTAATAAAAGAGAAGGAGAGCATACTTACGCATAAGCGGGAGCTTGTGAAGAACCCAGAGGAATAAGATGGATACGCAAAAGCTTAGGCCACTGCTCGAAAAAAAGACAAAGGCGCAGTCAAGCCTAGAGCTTCTCATAACACTCTCTTTCGGCCTCATAATACTGCTGCCTATAGTGGTGCTCGCATTCATACAGATATCCGGCTCGACCTCAACGCTCTCAACTACCGAGGCACAAGGGACAGCAACAAAGCTCGCTGACGTCGCTGCGGCGGTTGGCTCTCAGGGCTATCCAGCAAGGCAGCTTACCCTCATAGAGGTGCCGCCAAACATCCAGAACATCTACGTGGGCAACCAGACCAATGGCGTTGGCCATGAGATAATATTCGTTGTCAGTACCAATGCCGGTGTTAGCTACGTTACCGCATACACACCTGTAAACGTAAGCGGCTATCTATCACAGTTATCGCAACCAGGCACCTACCTTGTCAATGTGAGTGCGCAGAACTACTGCCCCTCAAACCAGGCGGTGCAGTGTGTCTATATAAAATCGACCTAAACGGCTACGCAAAGAGCTCTTCCGCGCTTATCACTTTTATATGTCCATTTACCTTTTTTGCAAGCTTCTTGTCCTCAGTCACCAAAATGGCTCCTGTCCTACTGGCAAGTTCCACATAGGCAGCATCATAAAACGAAAGCGTATAGTCAATTGCAGTCTGTAGTATACTTTCCTCATTATCCCTGATATCTACAAATGCCAGAAGATTTAAGGCACGGACAATCAAATCCAGTGAGCTCTTCTGCTCTGCCTCACTAAGTGTTTTAATCCTTCCTTCATTAATTAAAATATTACCGAGCTCATATCTTGCAAGATCGCATGTGTAGTTCTGAGCAAGGAATTCTGGCATGTCCCTCTTTACGAGCGAATATATCGCAGACGAATCAAAAATATACCTCATAAACTTATCACCCAATCGAATACCATGCTTTAGGGCATATGGCCTATCTGCTATCTCTGTCCTCTCTTATTTGCCTTACAACGTCCTCTACGCTTATTTTATCAAAAATCTTCTTATGTTTCTTTATGTCCTCTTTAAGCTTCCTGATCTCTCCATCAAGCACCTTTTTCTCAAGCATAGCACGAACCTCTCCGGAGACATTAAGTTTTGATTTCTTTATCTTATCCTTAAGCCCTTTCGGAATCTTTACCGATATAACTACCATCTGCTCCATACTAGTTTATGGTGAAGAAAGTATAAAAAGCTTACTATTTAGTAATACCTTTAGGTAATACTAATGCCAGTTTGCATGCTCCGAATTTGTGGATACGTGCTACGGCTAAGGCCAAAAGATATCTCTAGAAATCGATAAATCATAGGTGTAAGGAATAGGTATTCCTGTAGACCTTCTTTCCTCTTTTCATTCCGTATAGCCTGAACGATCTGGTTGGCTTCAGGTCATAGTCGTGGAAGAACTCGTTTGCCATGATCTTGTCGCTCAGGTAGACATCCTTTCCGTTCTCGACCTTCTCCACCTTTGCTACAAATCCGTTTCTTCTCTCTACATATTTTGTAACCTTGGCTATCAGGTTGTTTATCCTGTCCCAATCGCCCCTAAGCTGCAGCAGAGCCTCGTAGTACCCACCGCTTATGCGCTCGCATCGCTGGCATGTCTGCCTTGCGATCTTGTACTTCAGCCTTTTCGGGAACGCGTATCTTCTCATTCTCGTAGTTCTTTATGAAGACGCAGTCGACCTCGTCGTCAGTGTATTCCTTTACCTTGACCTTCCACTCGCTGTTCAGCTTTAGCTCGAACTCTATCGCCCCGGCAAAGGTGCTGTTCTTGAACGGCACGAATGTGTTGGCCTCCTTTATCATCTTGCAGAACCTGCACTGGTATACTATGACGCTCTCTGGGATTGCCTTCTCTATCTTCTTTATTATGCAGAACTCGCAGAAGTTGCCTATGAACCTGGTGTCGTCGCTTGACCTGTTGCATGTAGGGCAGTAGATTGTCATGCCGGCACCTATGAAGAATAGTGCCTGCTCAGTATAGCGCTGTATGCTGGCCTTGTTATGAGCACTCCAAGCAGTGCGCCTATTATTGTCGATTCGGAGAAGCCCACTACCGTGACAAGCGCTGTTGAGAAGAAGAGCGGCAGCATTGCTATGATGATCAGTGCCGCATCCGCCCATACTATGTAGAATGCATCGCCGAGAACCATCTTCGCGGACGCGGTCTCCCCGCTCCTTCCAAGCATCTCGTCCGTTATAATTATCTGTGCGTCAACTCCGGTTCCTACTACCGCAATCATTCCTGCTACTGCGGCGAGGTCGAGCGTTCCGACAAGCCCTATGACCGATATTATTATGAAAAGTTCCATGAACGTTGTTATTAGTATCGGCGCTACCAGGAACAGCTTCCTGTACCTTACCACTATGAAGAGAGATACGAATATTATCGCTATGAGCGCCCGTTAGGCCGCTTATGTAAAGGAATTTCTGGCCCAGAGTTGCTGGTATTGTCGTTGGCGTCCCGGCTATTATCGCTACCGGCAGCGCACCACCATTGAGTATGCTTCCTATGCTCTTCGTCTGGTTTTCGCATAAAGAAGCTGCGCCTGCGTTGTGAGTGTTGTCGGTGCAGATCCCGATATCTCATAGCTCTGGCTTGTGCTGCCGTTAGTTATGGATGGGTTGAGCACTGGCGATGAGAGAAGCCCGACGATCGGCCACGATTCAACGACCGTCTGGTTCACCGAGAGCTTGCTGAAGGTTGGCGTCATGTTCTTCCTGCTCTCCAAGCTTGACCGTGTAGTTGTTCTGCTTGAGGAAGCTTATCAGGCTGCCGTTTACGTTGGAGCTTACGAGCACTGTTTTGTACTTGCCAACTGTTGGATAAGAAGAACCTCTTTGCAGCACTGACGCTTGTGTTGGATGGCGTCACCGTTATTACAGGTATTGTCTGGTTGGTGCCGAGCCTCAGTGCGCCTGCATCGCAGCAAGGCTTGCTGTGGCGTCAGGCCAAGCGAGGTGTTGCTCAGCTCCGAATAATTCATGAGCAGCACTGTCGATGACGGCCGGTCCAGGAACATGTAGAGAGGCTGGTTCGCCTGGCCGAATACCACCTTTTGAAATGCTTGACGCCGAGCTGTCGGATATGTAGAACGTTACCTGCCATTCGGTACGTGCCGTTGGATTGCACCGGCTGAAGCTGACCTATGCTTCCCTTGAGTATGTCCGTGCCGTTGACCGCCTCCTTGCCGTTGACTACTCCGTCGAATGTTCCCTGGCTCTGTATTATCGCTATCGTCTGGTTGATTTCGGTTGGCGACACAGACGGTATCGTAAGATAGACGTGCGAATCGCCTACCCCTTCAACGGTTATCTGCTTGAGGCCGAATGTGAGACCCTCTGCTGCAGCGCGGATATCAGTCCGCTCATTGCGGTTACATTGACCGGATGCTCAAGCGTTATGGGTATCTGCGTTCCTCCAACGAACTCTATTCCGAAGTGTATGCCATAGTGGAGGTCAAGGAGTGCGAGCGCTACGACTATTATTATCAGCGGCCAGTATTCGCCTGTCCTTTATGTAGCCCTTAATGCTATGCTCCCCGCTCATTTGCCACGCGCCTCTTTTCTTTCTTGTACCAGAGTACCATCGGCGTGTTCGCAAGCCATGTCGTTATTAGGTCTGCCACAAGACCGACCAGCACAACACCCGATATCTCAAGGTATGTTGGTATGAATGCGAAGTACGAGACGATGAAGAGTATCGAGAATGAGATTATCGCGGTAATTGTCATTGTTGTGCCGGTCTTGAACGATGAGAATGCCCTATCTCCGGTGCCGTTCCCTCGTGCCTCTTTAGTATCCTCACTGCCGAAAGCATGTCCGTGTCTATCGAATAACCGAGAAGCATGAGAAGCCCTCCGACCGATGCTATGCCGAGCGGTATGCCGAACAGTGCCCATTGCGCCAAGCGCTACTATTATGTCGTTTGCGGCTCCGAATACTACCGCGAATGACGGCACCGGTGTTCTAAAGATGAATGAAGACGGCTATCGCCACAAGTATGAATGCGGCTATTATTATCCACTGCATCTGCTGCAGGAAGAATGCGCCAAGTGTTGGCGTTACCTCGTTATACGAATATGATGAAAATGGGAGTATGGACCTCAGCTGGGTTATCACGCTGTTCTGGTAGACCAGTGAGGCGTTCGAATAGCTGTTCTTTGCTATGTCGGGCCAGGCGGCGATCCCGGATGTCGTGTTAGACACATTCACATACTGGTCGCCCGAAAAGGGCTTAAGGTATGCGAGCTCTGCCTCCAATCCAGAATGTGCAGCTACAAGTGATTTCTGCTGTTCCTGATTCGCAGTGGCGAGCAGGGCCTGGACTGTCTTATTGTCCGGCTGCGTTACAAGTTGATTCTGGTATGTTGTCGCGTTGAGGTTCCATTGGGTATAATTGCTGTAATCGCTGTAGAAACTAAGCAGATTCTCCTCAGCGCTCGCTATGCTGGTATTCTCTGCCATGGTAACGGAGAGCCCTCCCGGCGATGTAGATACACTCGCCTGTGCATTCGGTATCTTTGCATCAACAAGCGTTGTGAGCGTCCTCGGATTTATGGTGGAATTGGTGATGAGTTGCACGCTCACCCCTCCCTTTAGCGATGAGTCTAGCTGTATCTTCGGTATGAAATAAAGGCTTATCAGAAGCAGTGCTACCGGTATGAGTATGTACAACCTGTAATGCTTGTAATCGTATATGTTGGGTATGTTCATCAAAATCAGTCAAGATGGAGTTGCCTAGATATATTCATTTCCCCCAGATTATATTGTATCTCAATATTTATAAAGATAAGACTCAATCAGTTGAACTGGTCCTGAGCGCTGGCAGTTTACCATTGTACGATAGCCTACTAAATTCATCATTCAGCCGCGTCTCCCATCTGGAAAACATGCCGGTCTCGTATGCCTGTATTTTCGTCACAACATTGTCCCTTAGCTCGGCAATAAAGACTGGCTTATGGAAGCTTTCAATGCAAAGCATGCCCCTCGCGCTGTCCTTCTTTGTGCTTGGGACATAGGTCGCCTTAAGCGAGCCATCCATGGCCGCAAAATATCCTCCCTTCTCCTCAACTATTCCCATGATCATGACACTTCCGGTCAATCCGCAGCAGGATTCGCTAAGCGCTATTGCCTGATTGCATATTCTTTCGAACCTTTCAGTCACTCCAGCGTCTAATACACACGCAGCGCTCTTACTAGTCTTTGCAGCAGCTGATATCGCCATTCAACCACGCAACACTTCTCTTTTCCAGGTTTAAATATCTTCCCATGGCTATCTTTAGCTATGGCAAGAAGATTAGGGCGAAGGAAGCGCCCCACAAGGGAAAAGCACATGATGCACGAGCAGAACAAGATAGAGGAAGGTATATTCGACAACAAGACAATGATGTTCCTGAGCAAGTTCTTCAACAAGGGTATAATAGAAAGGCTTATACACATAATAGCGCGCGGAAAGGAGGCGGACGTATACGTCGCAAATCCCGGAATCTCCAAGGAGGTAAAGGGCGCGAAGTATGTGGTAGTGAAGTTCTTCAGGGTGGAGACCTCATCCTTCCTGAAGATGTCGGATTACATAATAGGCGATACGCGCTTTGCAAACACAAGGCTGGCAAAATCGAGCATAGTAAGCATATGGTGCAGGAAGGAATTCGGTAATCTTAAGATAGCAGCAGCATCCGGCATATATTCGCCCGTCCCATACCTCTCGAACGGTAGCGTACTCGCAATGCAGTTCATAGGCGACAGTGAGGGCGTCCCAGCTCCGCAGCTCAGGCACATCGTGCTGAAGGATCCGGAAAAGTTCCTTGACACGATAATGGTGCAGATAAAATCTCTCTACGACAATAATCTCGTTCATGCGGACCTTAGCGAGTTCAACATACTCTGCCACCGCAACAAACCCTATTTCATAGACTTCGGGCAGGCAGTAGTCACAAAGCATCCCAATTCTGATATGTTCCTGAAAAGGGACGTGAAAAACATACTGCGATATTTCGAGAAGAAATACGATATAAAAAGAGACTACGAAAGCTCAGTAAAGTTCGTAATGGCTAAACCATAATCCGCTCTACTTTCTTCATTGTTCTGGAAACTGCTGAATCCATAGAGGCAACCTTCCAGAGCTTTCTTATCTCAGCATAATTGGTTGTTAGTGCTGGGTTCTTTGCCGCGATAGAGCACACATCCTTGTACCTGATTATCGACATGTCAAAAGTTCCTATCCGCGCTGCAATGTTTATTATCTCCTGCTTATCGAATCCGATCAGTGGCCTCATTATCAGGGGTTTTATTCCTTGCTGGGATGTGGTCAGGTTGCTGAGCGTCTGAGAGGCAACCTGCCCGAGGCTCTCACCGGTGACTATGCATCCTGCGCCCTCCTTTTTGGCGATCCTTTCGGCAAGCTTGTGCATGAATAGCTTGAACATCACCAATTCGTACTTCCTTGGAACTCTCATCGCGCTTGATTGGAAGATATATCCTGGTACATAATAGAGCGAAGAGCCGCATGAGTATGCTGAAAGGTGTTTTGCAAGGTCATTTATCTTTGAAAGCTTCTCGTCCTTGTTGTCACTGAATGCATGCACATGCAGATAGACCGGGTGCAGCCCTCTCTTCATCGCGTAGTATGCGGCGACGGGCGAGTCTATGCCGCCGGAGAAGAGAACCACAGCATTTCCTGAAGATCCTACCGGAAGTCCCTTTGATCCCTGCATTTTCCTGTCATAAATGAAAGCGCAGTCCTTCGTGATGCTTATGTAAAGGTCCCTCTTTGCATCTTTGTCGATCTTGAAGTTGAGCTTCTTGGTGTTCTTTATGAAATGAGTAACAACATCTGCCGAATTGAAGCTTAAGCTCTTCAGCGCCCTGTTCGGCACTATGCGTACTGTATCCTTCTTTGAGAGGAGCTCATTGGATCTCTTGAGTATGTCGCCGAGTTCGCTCTTCGATATCACTACCGGTGCAAACCAGCTTATTCCGAATACCTTCGAAAGTCTTTCGCATATTGATTCAATATCAGAATTCGCATCCGTCGCGATGAAAAACCTGTCCCTCGCATTCTCAAGCTTCGCGTAATGCTCGTCCTTAAGCGAGCATTTTATGTTGTCGTAAAGTCTCCAGACAAAGGAGTTCCTGTTGCCTCCCTTTAGCCACATCTCCCCGAAATGAATCACTATCCCGTCATATTTCGCCATTATATCAGATACTATCCCTTTGAAACGAAGCTAACAAAAGAGTATTAAATCTCTTCCCTTTATTATTATATGCATTACAAGAGTCTAACGGATGTTTATATGAATGTATTTGACAAAATAAAAAAGTTCTTTATCGACTCACAGCACGTTCTAAGCATAAGCTACAAGCCCACAAGGGCCGAATACAACAAGGCAGCAAGGCTGATAATCTTCGGCATACTCGTAATAGGCGTCATAGGATTCATAATGGCCATAATAGTATCTCTCATAATAACAGGCTCCTTGTCCTTGATATGATCATGTTGCCATGGAAATTGAAATTGACTTCACGAAGTCAGCACAGGAAAACGCAAACGACTACTACACCAAATCAAAGAAGCTTGCGCTAAAGAAGGAAGGCGCAAAGAAGGCGATAAAGGAACTAGAGGAAAGGCTATCCAAAGCAGAAGAAAGCGGTGCCAAGGAGGAGCACAGGGTGATAAAAGCCGAGAAAAAAGAATGGTACGAAAAGTTTCGCTGGTTCTACACGAGCAACAACATGCTGGTAATAGGCGGCGGCGACGCGCACCAGAACGAGCTGCTCAACTCAAAGCACTTCGATGACAACGACATATTCTTCCATGCCGATATATTCGGCGCACCGGTAGTCATACTGAAGGACGGCCTCCCAGTGTCAAGGGAAATAAGGGAGGAGGTGGCGCAGTTTGCGGCCTCATACTCAAGCGCATGGAAGGAAGGGCTTCACAACATAGATGTCTATGCCATGAAACGAAATCAGGTAAGCAAGTCGAGCAGTAAGGGCTCGCTCGGGACGGGAAGCTTTCTCCTTAGCGGCGAGAGGGACTGGTACAGAAGCACCCAGCTCGCGCTGGTGATGCTTGTAAAAGAGGAGAAGCTTCACACCATACCTCTAATGACATTCAACAAGCTGGAGCATGGACTGAAGCATGTCAAGATAACGCAGGGAAACTTCAAGAAATCCGATGCAGCAAAGAAGGTCGCGGCAAAGCTGGGCTACAAGGACATCGACACGGTAATAAGACAGCTCCCAGCAGGAAGCTTCAGGGTGGAATGAGATCCGATCTCCAAGCTGTTAATTTGTTGATCGCCTTACGGGCGCGGTATCCGAGCTGTTACCATATACGAACCTGAAAGTCCGCTTTCCCTTCCGTCTTTGTACACATTCGTAACTTTATAGTAATAAGTCTTCCCGGCACGAACATCATGGTCTTCGTAATGTGTACCCTTTATTTGGTGATGATGGGAGCTTTAAAGTCACTAATTTTATCTTTTGTTTATGTGTGCAGGGAGAGAGATTTGAACTCTCGAACGCCTAAGGGTTCGAGTAGCTATTTTAGCTGTTTTGTCGTCGTTTAGTCTAGCCATTTTTCACACCGTTTTAAGCAGTTTTCCTAAAACCCAAAGCCATACATCTGAACCCTAACAATAACACATCGAGGTTATTTAAGCCCCTAGCGTTCGAATTGCAGAGAATTCGAACCCATTCATCAACATAAAATTAAAAAGAACCATGCAGGAATAATCAGTATTGTGTCGCTGATTCCGAAAGTATCTTTAGATACACATATCCCAAAGCCAGATTTATTCTTTTTCACAAATTCTTTTGTTGACCTAAGGTCTTCACCGTCTATTTTATTTCTGTACTTTACTTCTATCGGGATTGGTCTACCTCTGTGTTCAAAAATTACATCTATTTCTCCTTTGTCGTCTCTCCAATAAAAAAGTTCTGGTCTAAGTTGTGTAGATATTTTAAATTTCAATCTTATACAATGGTCATGTACTACAGTTTCAACAATTTTACCTATTTCATTCGGATTTAAAATAATATTATCTATAAATGTGTTATTTATTACATTTCTTATGCCTATATCATTAAAGAAAACTTTCTTTATTTTCTTTCTTATTCTATTTGACTTACTAAAACTGTAATTTTCAGATATTGAAATTATGAATGTGTCCTCTAAATACTTCACATATTCTGAAAGTGTCTTTATGTCCTCTCCTATAGTGTCAGAAATTTTAGCTAAATTGAAATTATCAGAAGAATCTTTTGAAAGTAGAACCAATAGTTTATCCATAGCAACTGTTTTTCTGATACCGTATAATCCAACAATGTCCGTATTAACCACATCACGTATATTAGTGGATAGAATGTCTATACATCTGCGCAGATTAGCCTCTTTGATAACAGCAGGATAACCACCTTTCACGAAATACATATCTAGAGCTTCTTTAATTGAAGATTCATAAACGATAAGACTCTTGTATTTTATCTCTAGCATGTTAAAGAATTGCTGGAGTTTCTTTTTAGTTACTTTTGTCTCCATTAATTTTTGCAATTCGCTTCTGATTTCTACAAGTCCACCTCTTAAGTAGTCGTCAGTTTTTCCCTTTTTGAAATCTGCAAATCTTAGAAATTCTAAGAATTTGAACGGGACTACTATTTGAGTCTCTGCTCTACCAACCAAGGCTTTAGTGCTATCCTTAATTATTTTTGCGCTGGAAGAACCCGAAACAACAAATTTAATATTTTTATTTATATCATAGTAGTCTCTTACTACGTCATACCACTTATCCACCTTCTGTATTTCATCAATAAAGATGTATGTCGCCATGTGGCTTCTGCTAACTTCTTCTTTGAGTACATATTTTTCATAGACGGTTATGGAATCCTTTATTACATTATCCGAAATTGTATTCAGCTCTGTATTGTTAGCTCTAATCATAATTATTTTTAGCGGATTTACATGATTGATTAATAGATGTTCAATTAACTGTTCCATTAGGGTAGTCTTTCCCACTTGTCTAGCCCCAACTAAAGAAATTGCACCTCTTGTAGTAATTTTTCGCGATAATATGTTAAAATCTAATCGCCTGAATTTTTCTACATCGGTTATTTTGCCTGTTGTCCACCAAGGATTAAATGTGGTAAGTACCCTTATAAAATCTGTCTCTGCAGTATCGTTTAGTCTTGACATAATAGTAATATACTACCATTAAGTATATAAGCTTAATGGTATCGTAATACCTTTAAAGTATAATAATAAAGGTATCGTATTTCTCAAATATCTTGACGAATAGTATTTAGATTCACATTTACACTTTATTCTGTTTTCACTTATTTCTTTTTTAGTAGAGTAAAATGATTAGTTTTTTAGCAAGAAGAGCGTATATGGAGTCCGGGCTCAGTTTTATTAAAAATCTGAACCTCTAATTTAATGTATACTTGATGAGTTCACACTCGTGTAATTCAATATATAGCCACCCTGTTCATTGTAATATAACATACCTGTAAAAGTATAATTACGTCCTGTGAATACTGTATCACCATTAAGCTCGCACCAAGCCATATTCGGATAAAAAGCCGTCCCGAAAAAGCAGAAATTACGACTGATGTTAGTAAGGTTTATAGCATTATTTCTATTATTCGCTATAGTTAGTGAATCATTTGTTCCTCCGCTATAATTACCTAATGCTGTATTGTTGTCTGTGATAACATAATATCCAGATTTTCCTGTTTTATTAACGTTTTCCCAAGCAAAAGTGCCCGTTACATGAACAGTTTGTGTTCCCAAAGAAGGTAATCCTGTTGTTATTTGTACGACTGTCTCATAAGGTATCGTAGTTGAAGCGGTTGTGGTAGTTTTTAATGTTGTAGACGTGCTTACTGAAGTTGTGTTCATTGTTGTTGATGATATAAAGTTTTTAACGCAGTTTGGCTCACCGATTTGACATCCAATAGAGCTTCTTGCACTAAAATAACCATAGCCAACAACAATAATTATTGCTGCAATTACTATGCAAATTCCTAATATTATAATAGAATTCATTCTGACCTCCAAAGAAATAGAACTGGCAAGGTTTTTATTGTTATCCTTGGGTCGCCCAGCTCTGATTTTGCTTCGAAAAATAGATAGTTTAGCTTATGGATTGAAATATCCTGAGTTTCCGCCCCCAACGGGCACAACTATGCCACCACCAGGTCCAGACCCATTTGTCTCAACATCAACACCACCAGAAAAGTTACCCGGTTGAGAGCCGTATGACGGCGAGCTATTGAATACATAATTGGTTAACACAAAATATACTAGGAATACTATTGCTATTACTATAATTCCTAAAAGTAAGCCTTCGACTCTATCCATATCTACGCGCCGTGCTTTATAAATTAGATTTGTCATATTAGGTTTATATTTCTTTTCCTTGGGTCAACCTGAAACTTTTGGGAAGTTTCACAAGCGGAGCTTGCAAGGGTCTCCCCTAGCTCCAACGAGCTTTAAGCTAGCTACTCTAGCAGTTCAAGGAACCTTTATTAGCCGTTTTGTAGGGGGGTCAAAACGGCGTTAGATTGAGAAGCCTAGCCCGCCGAGCGTCGCCGAAGGCGACTTTTGGGGCGGGCGACGGCTTACTCTACATGAATTTTGAAATTTGCATAAAATAGGGGTTTTTACAACTAAGGGGGACTAATGGGGAGTTTTACGAGGGAAAAAAGAGGCTAAAAACGCCTTTACGACGACAGGTTTACTCTACATGAAAGTGCCCAAAACTCTACCTGAAAGGCGTTTTACTCTACCTGAACCTGTTTTTGGGCTAAAACTAGCGTTCCATCTTTATGATGGCGTGTTTTAGCTTGGCTAATCGCTCCAAAGAGAACGTGTTGTCTATCTCTTGGTAGAGCTCCTCTTTTTTGGTGCTCACATATACCATGGTAGTGCTAGGATCGGCGTGCCGGGCGAACCTACTTGTGAGCACTAGATTACCGTTGGTCTGCTTAGAGAAGCTGGTTATCGCATAGTGCCTTAGGCTATGCGTTGTTAGTCTGTGAAGGCTCCTTACGGGCCTTCCTTGTACAGACTCATCAGAGGTATCATAGGTTTGGTCTAGACCTGCCTTGACTACATAGTATCTGAACCTATTTCTAACATAGTTTTGTTCTACGAATAGGTCGGCTCTGCTACTCCTATTCCTAAAGAATATGTAACCTAGAGCCTTCTCTATTTCTTTTTCGTGCTTTGAGATGAAGACCAAGGTGTCCTTGAATAACTGGTTTGGGACAAGTAATGTGTCAATTACTTTCGCTTTTTCAGTTTTCAAGGTAATTTCTCGTGTCTCGAAATTGATGTCTTTTACGTTTACTCTGACAGCTTCTCCTATCCTGAGCCCAAGCTGCGCTTGGTATTGGAAGATAAGTCGAAACTTGTCATCGTCTATAACTCTGAAGAATTGGGTTATCTGTGCGTCTGTGAAAGCCTTTGATAATGAGCCGTATTTCGGGGTTCTTCTTTTTCCTGCAAACCTCTTGGTTTGCGTTTTGTGAAGAACCGACTGCATTTGCTGGAGTTGGTGCCATGAGACTTTCATGGACACCTGCCTCATTTTCTCCGAAAATCTTTCGAAATCTTCTCTCTTAAAAGATTTCTGCTTTGGATTTCTGAACACTGTTTTGTCGTCGATTTTTTGAAATGCAGGGAGGGAGATTTGAACTCCCGAACCCCTACGGGACTGAGCCCTGAACCCAGCGCATTTGGCCAAGCTTTGCTATCCCTGCAACAAGATTATAATACTCTTTCTTGCTTTTATAATAACATTACCTTTGAGGAACTGGTCTTCTATGCCCGACAAGAACAAGATTAGCGTAGTGCTCGCAACAGCCATAGGGCTCGGCTCCATAATAGGTGCCGGCATCTTTGTTCTTAGCGGCACTGCAATAGCAATAGCGGGAAGGGATGCGCTCATTGCATTCCTTCTTGTGGGCATCGTCGCGCTCATCGTAGGGTTTGAGCTATCTGAGCTTGGCTCCATCATGCCAAAGGCAAGCGGTGGCGCATACTCATACACCTACAAGGCATTCGGGAGCGAGCTGGGCTTCATGACCGGCATACTACTCTACTTCAGCTATGCGACATCCATATCCGTAGTAGCGCTGGGCTTCGGCTCCTACCTCGCAAGCATACTCGGCATAGGCGCAGCCATATACCCGATAATGTTTGCCATGGCGCTCATATTCGTGCTAGCGGTTGTCAACATATTCGGAATAAGGAAGGCGGCAAAGCTCGACTTCGGGCTTGTCGTTGTGAAGATCGCGATACTAGCCATATTCATAGGCTTCGCATTCATTGTCGCATTCTCGACCAGCCATCCGCTGATAAACCTGACGACGATAGAGCCGTCCAGCAGCGGCATAGGCGCCATACTCGAGGCTAGCATAGTCATATTCTTCGCCTATACCGGCTTCCAGACGATCTCAACGCTCACTGACAAGATAAAGGGAGGCGGAGCCGGTGCAACAAAGGCGATAATCGCATCCATACTCATAAGCATAGTGCTCTATGTGCTTGTCACTTTCGGGCTCATGCTTCTTCTTCCGGCAGGGCTCTACAAGATATCTGCAGATCCACTCTCGTTCGCGCTCAAGGCTAGCAGTGCGCCCTACTGGCTATTCATACTCGTTGGCATAGGCGCGCTGATAGCAACGGCATCAGCAACGCTCGCCGACATGCTCAGCTCCTCCAGGATGCTTCACCAGATGAGTTCCGACAAGCTCCTTCCCAAGGTCGTCGGGCTCTACGACAAGAAAAGGGACGCCGCAACAAATGGCATAATACTATCGGCCGTTGTCGGAGTGATAATGCTTTTCTCCGGAAACATATACGTTATAGCTGCGATAGCCAACTTCGGCCTTCTCTTCTCATATCTTATGACAAGCTTTGCGGTGCTTCACTTCAGGAAGCGCAAGGCGGCATCAGGTTTCAAGACCCCATTCTATCCGTACCTGCCCATGATAGCCATAGTCGCGCTCATGATATTCCTGATAGGCCTTCCAAAGGAGGCGCTGCTGATAGGCGTTGCGCTAATCATAACACTTATTATATTCTATTACACCCTAAGGGAATACAGGGACAAGAAGGTTGTCCGTATAAAACTTTTCAAGTAGCTGGTACGAATGCTCATAGGCATAATAGGCGCTCCGAACAAGGGAAAGAGCACGCTCTTCTCAGCATTGACGCTGAAGGATGCGGAGATTGCCGATTACCCATTCACAACGATAAATCCGAACATCGGCGTAGCCTACGCAACATGCAAATGCGCGGAGAAGGAGCTTGGCGTAAAATGCAACCCCAGGAACTCCTTGTGCTCCGATGGCATCCGAAAGATTCCGGTAAACATAGTCGACGTTGCGGGGCTTGTGGAAGGTGCCCACGAAGGCAAGGGAATGGGCAACCAGTTCCTGAGCGACCTTGCCGCTGCGGATGCGCTTATGCTAGTTGCAGATGCGAGCGGCAAGACAGACCCAAGCGGCAGCCCATGCGATTCCTGCGACCCATGTGTTGATGTGGATATGGTGGACAGCGAGCTAGTCGAGTGGATAGCATCGATAGTGCAGAAGCACATGCCGGCTCTTGCAAAGAGGGCGGACGGCGCGGAGGCACTTTCCGGAATACTGACAGGGCTAAAGATATCAACTGAACAGATAAAATCCGCAATATCAAAATGCTCGCTCTCACAGGTTAAGATAAACTGGTCGGAAAGCGATACGGGCAGATTCGCAAAGGAGATTCTCCTGTTGAGCAAACCGATACTAATACTTGCGAACAAGTCGGACGCAAAGGGATCGGATGAAAGGGCGGCGATGCTCGCATCAAGGTTCGGCAGCGAGAATGTTATCACATGCTCCGCAGCAATAGAGCTTGCACTGAGGAAGGCGGAAAAGCAGGGGCTGCTAGTGAAAGCCGAGGGCTCAAATGCATTCAGCATAACCGAGGGGAAGGCGACAAAGGAGCAGCTGAACGCGCTCAAGTACATGCTGGATTTCACAAAGGCAAAGGGAACAAATGTTCAGGAAGCACTGAACCGCGCGGTGTTCAGGATGCTTGACAACATAGTTGTCTATCCGGTAGAAGACGAGAACAAATATACGGACCATTTCAACAATGTGCTTCCCGATGCGATACTCATGCGGAAAGGCTCAACAGCGCTCGACCTTGCAAACGCGATACACACAGAGATAGGCAAGAACATGCTCTATGCTGTTGACGCAAGAAACAAAAGAAGGCTAGCGAAGGACTATGTACTGAACGATAATGACGTGATAAGGATTGTCAGCGCGGCAAAGTGACTAGGCGTAGTGCCTTGCTGCCGAAAGAAGCGCAAAAATTGGCACTATGAACATCACTATGACGAATGGCACGATTAGCAGATATTCTGCGAAGGTCATCAGGCTCACTGTTGCAAGCGCGCCCTTCTGCGCGTATCGCATGACCACATATATTATGAAGATCGTAATAACGTAGATCAGAGCAGAATAGAGTGCATTTATCAATCCCTTCCCGACGATCAGCTTCTTCTTGTTGCCTATGCTGCTGCTCACGTGGTCGCCTATCCACACCGATGCTATGAGCGGTATCACTATGAAGCCGGGAATGTAGAGCACATAGTCTGCGAATATTTTGAGATAAACGTTAAAGCTGGAGTTGCCGTACTGTGTCGCAAATGGTATCGCCACAAGCTGAATGAGCGCGGCCACAACCAGTATGCCTATCCAGAAGCTCAGCGGACCGGAAAGGCTCACCTTGGTCTCGACCACCTTGGTTGTCGGGGCATCAAGCCCTATATCCTTCTTGGATATGTTGTCGTATGCCAATCTCACACCGTGCTAATAAGCTTATCAAGCGAAGGTATTAAAATCTAGCCTAGATAATACTAGTGATAACATGGCAGGAATATATTCGCCCCAAAGCTCGGCAGGCGTAACAAGCTTCTATGACGCCCCATCAAAGGGACCAAAGCTTGATCCAAGAATAATCCTTGCCGCTATAATAATATTCACAGTCGCAATCCTTGTCGTCGACCACTTCATAATATGAAGGAAAGGGTCAAGGCAAAATACCATATGGCAGCGGTAAAATGTTTAGGTTAAGAGAACTATTTAGTAAACAGCCAAAATCAAGTCCGGAAGAATTTTGGCACGATTCGGAGTGCGTTCCGATGTCTGTGGGCAAAGGGGTTTTCAGATCACCATACGAATTGGTTGTATCATTAAGCCTTCACAGCCCCCATGAACTCGTTATCTGCGAGAACCCTACTGATAAGTTTGCGGTGCGCAAAACTATTGAGGGGGTAAAAGGGATCAATGAAGAAACACGCAGGATATACTTTGAGGAATTGGACCGACTATTCGACGTAACTGCGCTTCAGAAACTCTCTAGAAAATAAATTGATACCCGGCTTCTTATTCTGAACGGCAACAGGGCAGCAATCAGGCGACTCTGAATATATCCTTCCTTACCTCTGTGACATCCCCGCTTTCCGATAGTACATAGAGTATCGTCCTTACTCCATCTTCGTCTATTCCAGTCTCTTTTGCTATGTCGGTTATGCCCATGCTCCTCTGGTCGATGAGCTTGAGTATCTTGGACGCGTTCTTGTTTATGTAGCCTCTTAGGCCTATGTAGAACTTCTTGTTGAATGCGCGCGTTCCCAGTATCAGCCCGTGGCGTATGCTCTCTTCGAGTGACCCTGACACCATCGCGGCGTCAGCCTCGTTCGAAAGCACCAGATAGCCCTTCGCCTCAAGCATCTCAGTATAAGCATTATTGTCAAGCTTCTGCTCCCAGGCCCTTGATGCCGCCTGCACGGATACCTGGGGCCTTATCTGGACTTTGGACTTTGCCGAAGTTGATGCAGCATTGGTGGGTTGCTCCATCTTCCCCTTCCTGTAAAGGAAATTATCATACACCTCCTTGCCTATCCCATACTTCAGCTCCTTCTCGCCCTCTTTCTTGAAGGGGTTGACTATCCTTCTCTTTATCAAGGACTGGAGTGTCTCCTTCTCGCCGGGGCTAAGCACCGAATTCACCTTCGATACTGTCCTGTCGCTGTACCTCATGGTGTCAAGCTTCTTGAGAACAGCAAGCTCCGCCTGATTCACAGACTGCGAATCCCTGCTGAACTGCGCCTTTACGCTTTGCGTAGCCTTTCCGACAGGCGTTTGAATGGGTTCACCCTTCTGCCCGGCTAGCAGCTTCACGATATCGTTCTTCTTGGCGAGTATGTATGTGCTGTTCACATACTCGAAGAAATCGAGGTCATCCCCTTCCTTTATTCCGAGCGCGTTCACGACGTCGTTGGGTATCGTGATAATCAGCTTGTTGTTTGATTTGTAAACCTTTGCCATGTCCCCACCATAATAAATAATAAGCAATCCTACTATCTATTTATGGGATAGAAAGCTTAAAAGACTAACTCAATCATAACCCTTATGTGATTAAATGCCAACAGTTGAAGCTAAAAGAACAATCAATCCGGAGCCAAACCACATGGCCGGCCGGTACGAGCTATTGGAGGGGAAGGCAAAGATAGGCAATACCGTAGCAATTTTGGATGCGGAGAATAACGCCTACAATCTTGCAAGGATAAGCGGCAAATGGTTTCCAAAGACAAACGTAAGGGAAGAGGGCTACAGGCTTATAGTGCTTACCGGAGACAGAAAGGGCGATGAACTATTTACAGCAATCGTCGCACCAAAGGGCAAGACCGATGCTGTGATTGTTACATCCGATATGGATGCTGCAAAGACTGCAAATGTGGGGGCATTCAATGCACCGACACATAAGGAATTGGGACAGGGTGACTATCTGAATACGAGTTCCATATCGCGCGAACCACAGAATGCGTTGGATAGAAACGGTTCAGCACAGACTGTGCTCATCAACAGATCCGACCTTGAGATTGCGCTCAAGGGGGACAACACCAAGATGCTTGTCAATCGTCTTGCACTGGTGCATCTGCGTGACGAAGGCGAAAATGCTTACGCACTTGTAGAGATACTCGCCTGGGACGGCAAGAGCAAGTACAGCGCGGGCAACTTCATACACGCGGGATTCAAGGCAAACCTGATAACAACAACGCCATCTGAAAGGCCGCGCCCGCACCGCATCCAGGTAGACATTAGCGACATAGTGGAACATCCAAGCTACGAACTGTTGAAATGAAATTCATGGACATGAAAAACTAGTGGTTGGAAATGTCCTCGAGCTCTCCCGTTTTTGAACTTAAATCAGAGATATCAAATTCGATAAGCGCCGCGATGAAAGATCTCGGCTATGCACAGAGGGATATTTCGGGGACTATAGACTTCTCAAAGGGCTTTGGGGATATTTCCTGCTCGGTCTCATTCTCGCTTTCAAAGGAGCAGAAGAAAAATCCTAATGCAATCGCAAACGAGCTGAGGGGAAGGATAAAAAAGCCAAGAGGTGTGGAAAGCATAAGCGCCGTGAACGGCTTCATCAATTTCCACCTCTCAAGGAAGGAATTCAGCAGCGGCGTAATTTCCTATGCATCAAATCCGGAGAACCTTAAATCGCTATCCAATTCGGGAAAGGGCATCAATGTCATAATCGAATACCCAAGCGCGAATCCCATCCACCCGCTTCATGTCGGCCACCTCAGGAATGCGCTTCTTGGCGATTCGATATCAAAAACGTACAAGGCATGCGGCTACACCGTTGAACGAGAAGACTACATAGATGATTTCGGATTGCAGATGGTGCAGGCGATGTGGGGCCACCTTCATCTTAAAAGTCCCGATGACAAGAAATTCGACCACAGGATAGGCAAGCTCTACGTTGAAGTGAACAAGCATGCCGAGTCGACTGATATGAAGGACGAGCTTTCCAGGCTTACGCAGCTCATAGAGCAGGACGGCACCTACGAATCAAGGCTTACAAGGGAAGTTGCAGAGGCATGCGTACGCGCGCAATACGAGACCCTGTTCAATTATGGGATATATCATGACCTTCTTGTCTGGGAGAGCGACATAGTGAAAGATAAGCTTCTCGATAAGGCGATGCACACCCTTTCCGCAATAAAGCTTACAGAAAAGATGGCTGATGGCGAATACAAGGACTGCGTCGTCATAGACCTCAACAAGATAAAGGATCTTCAAAAGGAATTCCAGGGGCTCAAGGAAAACATAAAAGTTCTCATAAGAAGCAACGGCACGCCAACCTATGTTGCGAAGGACATAGCATTCCACATGTGGAAGTTCGGGATGCTGGAGAATGATTTCAAATACATCAAGTTCATAAAGCACCAGTCTGACGGGACCATGCTCTACAGCACCGCCCAGACTGGTTCAAGGAAGGAGTTCGGCAACATGAGCCGAGCCATCAACATAATAGACGTGAGACAGAGCCATCCTCAAGAGATGCTAAAGCTCGCATTTCGGGGCATGGGCAAAAGCAGCATAGCTGACAACATAATACACTTCGCCTATGGCAAGGTGGACCTTGAGGAAGGCGCGCTCGCGGGAAGGAAGGGCACATGGATAGGCAACACCGCCGACGAGCTTCTCGAAGAGGCCATGACAAAGGCGAGGACGCTGATCGGATCGAAGCTTGAGCACAGCAAGGCGGACGAGGAAAAGATAGCGAGGAATGTTGCGCTCGCAGCTATAAAGTTCGAGTTCCTCAAGTACGCTCCGGAGAAGCAGATGATATTCTCGTGGAAGATGGCGCTAAGCTTCGATGGGAATTCGGGCGCCTATGCGCAGTACATGCATGCGAGGGCATCGCGAATACTTGACGAGGCGCCAAGGGAGTTCACATCAAAGGCATTGAAGGATATTCCCGAAATATCTGACAGCGAATTCGAGCTTGTCAAGACAATCTCAAAGGCGAACGGGATCGCAGAAAAGGCGGCTCAGGAGCTGCGACCGAACGTCATAACCGAATACATAAACGAACTATCCTACGCATTCTCAAGATTCTACGACCAGTGCCCCATACTGAAGGCCGATTCGGAGAGCGAGAAATCATTCAGATTAGCGCTCACGCTATCGTTTAGGAATACAATTAAAATGATGCTATACCTTATAGGTATAGATGCACTCGAGAGGATGTGAATATATCGTATGGGATATCACAGATTATAAATCTTCCTTAGATTATTGAGCCTCTTCTCCTCTTCGGCCCACAATGCAGCCATCTCCTGCCCTGTCTTCGGATTCTCGATAACCTCTACCTCAAACTCAAGCTGCGGTGGGATAGTGCAGACAAATTTTGGATTATTGCAGACGTATGCCTCCCCATTTTGGAGCAAACTCAACCCCTGCTTGCAGAACACGCAAGTAAATCTCTTTCCAGGTGCACCGGATCGACCATCGGAGTTCTCTTGCATGCATATCATCTCTTAGAATTAAATTCTCTCAAAGCATTTATAATCCTATCAATCTTTTTCCACATCTCTCTGTCCACGAACTCCAACGATTCAAAAAAGCTCTTGTCTGCAAGAGGTTTGGCAAATTCCCGCGATTTTACTATCAGATTATGTAATTCCGCGAAGCGCTGGCCTATGAAAAGCTCCAATTCTACCTCATCTTTATCTTTGAGTTCTGCCTGGTTCTTACCGTCCATTTTCCCACAACGTAATTATGAATTTTCTGGTATATAAAACCAATCGATAACCCTTGAAAGAGATCAAAGTTCGTTGTATATTGTGGCGATGCATGGAACTGTCGAAGTTCTTAAGGTCATGGACCACATAAGGATACAATTAAAATGATGCTATGCCTTATAGGTATAGATGCACTCGAGAGGATGTTAATGGCAATAAAAATATCATGGGCTGAGGTTGGGGACGCGAAGGATCTGGAGGCGCTTGACAGGATGGCGCATGACGAAAACAGATTCTGGAAAGTGCAGACAAAATCCAAATTCGCCGACTTCATAAAGAATTCGAAGTTCCTGACGCTTGTCGCAAAAGAGGACGGCAAGGCTGTTGCATACCTGCAGTCTGGCGAGAGGAACACAAAGACGCATGTATGGGTTGAAAATGTATTCGTAAAGGAGGAATACAGAAGGCAAAAGATAGCAAAATCGCTCATGGAGAAATTTACCGGCCACTGGAAGAGCAAAGTGGACTACATCGTTCTGCTTACCGCGGATGAACGGGTTGATGTGTTCAAGAGGCTTGGTTTCGAGAAGCACATGAACTACATGGTGCACAATCAAAGCAAGAAGCGGCAAAGATAAAAGCTATTAATACTTAACGGGGTCAATATCATAAGATGTTTAGGGGCCCGTAGCTCAGCTTGGATAGAGCGGCATCCTCCTAAGGTGAAGGTCGCGGGTTCAAATAAACTTTTAGAAGCGTTCAATCGAAAGTTTTGGAAATCCCGCCGGGCCCGTAAAGGTGCAGATTATGGCTGACAACAAGAAAAGCTCATCGAAAATGGGAAAGGAGCCTGTCTTCCTAGTGAAGCCAGTCCACAAAAACTTCGGACTGGACTATCTGCACATAACACTTATAGCACTTGTCATAATTCTGGTGGCGCTTGCATTTGCACTTAGCACATTCAAGCAAGGCAAGGTCATAGTATCATGCGGAAATGGGAACAGCTCGATATGCAGCAACACCACAAACGGCACATCCACTGGTGCAGTGCATACAAGCGCGCAGGCGCTTGCTGCGGCGGAGAGCGTTCTTGCATCCTATTCGAACCTCAACACATCGCTTTCGCTACTTACCTATTATTCCCTTGTCAACCAATCAAGGGTCAGCTACATAGGCAGCCAGAGGGAATGGCTTGTCATAGTGCCATACATAGACCCGCTTGCCAATGGCTCTGTGTACAACATATCACTAATATTCTACGATTCTAACCTTACCCTTGCAAACTCATACCTGCAGGCGATCAAGCCTGCCGGGAAGACAAACAACAGCGTTGTTGCGCTGGGAACGGTGCAGCTCGGCGGAGAGGCATCATGCAAGACAACAGGGCCAGTGCCATTGTACGTAGTGACAGACCCGTATGCACCTGGCATGCTAAAGACGCTCAATGCTGCGATAAACGCAAGCAAAAAATACAAGGGAAGCATAAACACCAGCTACTACTTCATATTCAGCGGATACTCCCAGCAATACTACAATGGCTATGGCATTTCTGACACTCAGCAGATGGGGCAATACCTATACTGTGCATCCCATCAGACCAACTTCCCGCAATTCGTATCCAACCTCAGCATAGCATACACCGGAGCGCCGCTCGCGAACCTTACATTATACCAGGTATCCCTCGGATCAAGCCTCAACACAACACAGCTAAATACATGCATGCAGAACGTAACGACAGACCTCAACATCCAGAGCGAGTTCGCAGGCCTGTACCACATTGTGTCAACTCCCGAGATGATAGTGAACTGCGAGTACACAACGCTTCCGCAGACGCTAAACTACGCGATAAACTATTCGCTCGCGCATCAAAACAGCTGATTGGTGTAATGTACCTAATAGTCGGTATAGATCCTGGAAAGACAACTGGCATCGCATGCCTCGACCTCAAGGGAAGGCTCGTCCTAACAAATCATAAACAGTTTGCTGGCCTGGATTGGATAACCGGCACAATAAACTGCGCAGGGACTCCCGTGATAGTAGCAAGCGACAAGAGAGAAGCAAGTGAGACCGTGCGAAAGATAAATGCGGCATTCAACTCAAGGCTCTTCTGCCCGGAAAGGGAGCTAAGGATACATGAAAAGAGGGCAGCCGCAAAGGCCGCGCTGATAAAGGATCCTCACGAGAGGGATGCCTATGTCGCTGCGATATCCGCCTACAATGCCTACGCAAATAAGTTCAAGCAGATTGAGCACATTGCGCTTGAAGGAAGAGGCGACCCCGAGGCCATAAAGGCGAAGGTAGTCGAGAAATACTCGATAAACGAGGCTATGGGCAACAGGAAGGCAAACAGGAGATAATATTTACCTGACTTCCTTGCCTGCTTTTATTGCTGACTCCACTTTCTTTGCTTCCTCGTCAAGATCCCTTCTTAATGAGGCGAAGGCACTTACACACTCGCTACCCACTCCTATCGTTTTTGGCGGGCATTCGCTCTCTCCGCTAGCTATCAACATATCGGCGCTGGAGATCAGCCTTTTCGCACCTGCATAATCCTTTGCAAGGAGGTCCTCTTCAACGCCCCTGATGCACTCCGACGCAGAAGCTCTCCTAGTGCCAATCAGGTCAACACGGCTATAGTACCTAATTATCGCGGCTCGCTCCTCTGGCGGAAATTTTCCGAGCTTATACTCGGTATAACCAGCCATGGCTGCAAAGCTGCCGAGGACCAATCCCGCACCTGCAAGAGTGCCCTTTATCTTACCTACCATGCTATTACGGTATACTTCCGGGCCTAAAATATGTAAGCATTTCCCAGGCAGGGCGCTAAAGAGCATTTACCCTTCCTTCTGCCCCTAAGGATAAATATTTAAACCTAATCTTAGTATAGTTCTAGTCCCAGCCTTTGCATAACGCGACAACCTACGTGATCCTATTGGAAAGAACCAAAACGTCAAGACCTAAAATAAAGAGCAAGGGGTTGGCACTCGAGATAAGATGCAAGGCGAACATACTCCCGCTTAAGGCAATACTCTATGCAATTGCGCACGCCAGGCAGAAAGCATGCAAGCCAAAGAATTCAAACTCGACACTATATGTGCCAAGACTAACGGCACAAATGAGGGAGATTGCCTCATCAATAGATGCACTTAATGCACATTCCAACCAGCCAATGAGGCTTGCACAATCCGAGCCCCAGGCAGATCCCGATGATCCTGAGGCAAATTCCAGCAGCATCGAATCTTCGATAAGGACATACGTTGATTTCTTCTACACCATAAGCAAGGCGGAAAGGAAGGAATACATAGAGACATTCGGCAACCCAAGAGCAAGGGTCGGCGCGGAAAGGAATCTGCTGCTTATACCTGCGCTTATGGCCGAGATGAACCAGCCAAAGGAGGAAGTATCAAGAGGGCTCTTCTGGCATCTGTACAGGATGCCATTCAAGGCGCTCTACGATTCAAGCAAGTCTGCCCTGCACGTTGGCAACCTCCTAAACAACATGGCGATACGCAGCGTTCAATATGATACGATAGACAGCTTCTCCAAGTCAATGTCAAGACTGGAAGCAAGGATAAAGACGATAGAGAAAGGGACCATAAGGCCAATGGAGGACGAGCGCCTCAAGGCTGAATTCATAGAGCGCGCCATAGGATTCTCCAAGATAACAGACATAAATGTCATAGACATCATGAGCCATAAGGTCGGAACAGAAAGCGCGATACGGGCAAGGATGCAAAGAATGATAAGGAAGGCAACATACTAATTATTTATATTCGCGTGCAGAATATACTCCAAGCTCCTATCGTCTAGTCCGGTCAAGGACACGGCCCTCTCAAGGCCGAGGCTCGGGTTCAAATCCCGATGGGAGCAGATACGCTTACCGTCTAGAGCTGGTTCATAATCCCCTACTACTCCTTTATATAACTATCTGTTATATAATTACTGTACAGGGTATGGACATGGCAGTAGAGGAGGAACTTAGATCAATATACGATAGAGTTACGAACGATTCTCTTATTGGTAAGAATAAGGCATATGTTTCAGATCATATAGAATTCCTTAACGGCAATGGTAAAAGAAAAAGAACTCAGATAAAGCACCTATACCACATTCGTAGGTTTTACCGTCTTCTTGAAAATCCCAAAATCGATTGGAAGAAACTAACAAAACAGGATATTCAAAGCGCACTTAACAAATTGCAAAACGCAAAATCAGAAAAAGGTACACCTTTCAGCCCAGAGGTGATACGAAACGTAAAAACTTGTATCAAATCTTTTTGGAAACACCTTAAAGGCGCGGATGAATTTTATCCTGCTGAGGTGCGATGGATCGAAACATCCCAGGATGTACGAAACAAAAAGTTACCAAAAGACTTACTAACGGAGGATGACGTCCTGAAGATGATTGATTGTGCAACATCAATGAGAAACAAAGCCTTTATTGCTCTTTTATATGATACTGGGGCACGCAGTACAGAACTTTTAACTATGCCGATAAAATCAGTAAATTTAGATACAACACCTGCTCACATATTATTGCCTGACGGGAAAACTTCGGAACGAAAAATTCCAATCATGTTCAGTCCTCCATATCTTGCCCAATATCTGAGTCTTATAAAACACAAGAAACCTGAGGATCCGCTTTGGACTGTTTATAATAATGGTGATGATACTGGACGCCAGGCAGACTATGCAACAATAAGGAAAATGCTAATAGTGGTTGCCAAGAAAGCTGGAGTAATACATAAGGTAAACCCGCATAATTGGAGGCATTCTAGGGCAAGTCAGTATGCTAATAAGCTTACTGATCGTCAGATGATGGCATATTTTGGTTGGAAGTCTGCCGACACGATAAAAACCTATGTACATCTATCTGGTCGCGATATAGATAACGCGATAATGCAGGCAAATGATCAACTACCTAAGGAATCGACAAAATCAAAACTTGTACCCAAAGTATGTCCGCGTTGCCAGCAAAGTAACATGACTACTGCGTTTTTCTGCTCAAGATGTGGTAATCCAATCGATGTATCTACGGCAACAAATATCGCTATTCTCCAGAATGCAGCCACTGAGGTCGCTGTTGAACCTGAAAGATTAGAAGATCTTGTACAGAAGCTTGTTGCCGTGGAACTTAAGAAACGAGAAAAAACAAAATCCCTATAATTTAGATTATCAGATACGTTCTGCTTTAATTGGTTTTGCACCATCTTTTACTGATATATCATAAGAGATAATTTTCCCTTTAAAGCCTGGGTTTTGTCCTGCTCTTGTATCTACGTTATCTACCTGCTTTCTGAATTCCAGATCTTTTGTTCTAAAAATGAATCTATCAGAATAATCTGATAATTCCCCACCCCTTTTTATAAAAATAGAACTTTCTTTACCATTAAGAACTATCTTTAGACTGCCATCATATACATTCTCCTTTAAATGAATTCTAACATTAGCATAAGTTCCATAAGACCATAAACCATTACTTGTCTTGCTCCACCCAGTATATAAATGATTAATTCTAGGGTTCCACCCTAACCAATTTGCTGATATACGTCTCTTTTCCAGCAAATTATTATCTTTCAATTCTAAGTATGTGTCTATTATCTTCTTCGTAGTTTTTGATACGTTTATATCAGAATCCTTGTTGTAATAAGCAACATACTTTATTTCATGCTGCGGTTTTGGAACACCAGTCGTTTCTACTAAGAAAACTTTATTATGATCTCTAAAGTGTCCTCCACTATAGCTTCTGTGTACCGAGCCTTTATATCTGAATAGATACTTTATGCTCTTAGTTTTTAGTCCTGTTTCTTCCTCCAGCTCCCTTATTGCAGCATCCTTTCTACTCTCCTTCTTAGATGCGCCTCCACCAGGTAAAATAAATAACTTCTTTCTTCCACTAACTATCAGGATCCCTTTTGGTGTATCTGCTATTACAGATCCACGCCTTCTTTTACGAACGGATTTTTTCATATAATGACACCTACTTAAGTGGTGATTAGCTAGGTTCCTCGTATACCTCTGGGAAAGGTGCTAGGGCAGGTAGGTTGCTGATCTTCTTTTCCTGCTTATCCTTTCCGCTAAGTAATGCCTTTGTGTTTCCCTGGATCGCATTCGCTTCGATATTGATTCTTGAATAAAGTGCGTACCTTTCCTTCCAGGATTTAATGTGCTTTCTGACCTCATCAACCATCTGCTTGTACAGTGCAACACTATCCTGCACGATCGAATCGACAGAATTGGTAAATTCGGGGCTTTCCAAATAAACGAGGATCCCTTTTACCGCCTTTTCTCTTTCAGCTTGCCCTAGTTTCATCTCTGAAATCTGAACAATCTGCCTTCTAAGAATACCTGCTATATAAAGAACACCAGTTGAATGAATTACTATTACCCCTCTTTCTACACAGAATCCGTTAGTACCTTTTTTCATCGCGTTAGTTACTAGAACGCCGAAGTCTGCTTTCCTCTTATGCTGCGCATCGTAAGTTTGTTTGACAAACTTAGAAGCGTAGTTTTTGACTTTCTTGCATTCGTATACAATGACGCCAATTGGTTGATTTTCTTTTATAATGCTTTGGAGAATATCTCCCCCTTTGCCAGTATTGACAAACTTGTCATCAGGGAACAATTTTTGCAATTTACCCATCAGTTCCTTTTCATTCAATAAACCTTCAACCTGTGGTGTAATTTTCTCGTCTATTTGCTTTTGAAGCCTTTCCACATGCTCATTCAACTTTATATTATCTCTTGTTAATTTGTTCCTCTCGCCTTTGAATTGCAGCATAACTGATTTGAGGCTTCTATATTCTTTGTTATACTTGGTTCTTGCATCAATCTTGGCCCTACTTTCAGCACTTTTGATCTGCTTCTTTAAAGAAAATGCCATCTTTCTCTCGAATTTAGCCATCTGGGATCTGGATTTGAGTTGTTCTGCTGAATGCGCAATGCGAGTTGCCTGAGCTATTCTCTTTTCCGCCTGCTGCTCTATCTTCTTTTCACGGGCTTTAAGAGCCTTCATTTTTACCTCGAACTGTTTCGCGCTCTTTTGCACCGCAGCTTTGATGAGCTTGCCTTTCTGAGCATTGAATTGTGCATATTTCTTTTTGAGATCTGCGCGCTCTGCATTTACTTTTGCCATTTCCTTTTCTCTGACTTTCCAGATCCCCATTATCCTTTGCCATACACTACTAGAAACAGGTTGATTGCATAAGGGACAGGTATATTTAGACGCCATATCTTCACATCCTGAATCTATACGCCATACTATCTTTTCTTACTCTGTATCTTTCCCCTAGTGCATTTCTAACATATCCATATTCACTGCTCTTACGCTTAGTTGCCTTTGAAGTTTTCTTTTTGCCTTTTGTTCTTTTACCTATAATTCGTTGTATCTTCCCAAGGCTTCCGCTAGATTTCATGCGATTGCACCAGCGATGAGTCAGAGCCTGCCTTACTCCTCCTTTAATATGAGCACGTGTGTGATCAAACTCAACATCTTCAAATTTCTTTATACTCTCTCCACAAACCCTGCATGTCTTGCTCACTCCTAGTGCCTTTGCATGATCCCAGACATAGATCTTCTGTCTCAGAGTGAGGGTATTTCTGCTTCGTGATTTTGGGGTGCCGTATAACGAATTGAAAGCAGGGCCAAGATTTAGTGGATTATCCCTCGACATGCACTCACTTGTTCTCCATAGCTACAGCAATAAACTCTTCCTTGAAATAGTGTGCAGGTTTCCATTTATACTCCTCTACTGCCTTCTGGAACAGTCCATCATCGAAGTTGTATGTGATCTCTTTTTCATTTTCGTTTTGAATCATCATTTTACCCGCAATCTTTCTTGCTAATTGTATTGCATCAGCATTTTCAAGAAGGTTCATGAAAAAGGAATCATAATGTCTTTCTAATCCAACCAGGATAAAGAAGCACTTCACGCATACTTGCTTATTATTGTGAGATATTGCCATAATTTTAACTGTCTTTTTACTGTCATCGGCAAGTATTTTGCAATTAGAGGTTGTCAGGAGCAGTGTTGTTTGCATATCTGGTTTTATGTGTACATAATAGTTTGTGCCACATACTATGCAGCTTTCATCTAATTTAGTCAATCCCGCTGGTTTCATTATCCCACCATTTATCTATATTCTAAGAAACCTTAAATACCTTCCACTGAGGCTTTCTTTTTCGAGTTTTGAATATCTTTTGGATTGTTCCAAAATGTAATATTACGACGACAAATATCGCAAAAAATGTACGGGCAATAAATAGATTTATATAACTATTCCTTCCCAACATGGATTAAGGAGAATCATATTCCACCAACAGAAAGCAGGGAATTAACAAGTATACCATAACGTGCCTCATTTTCGGGCATGTCGATAATCTGGCGCAAGCCAGTATAGGTGTCGACATGCCAAAAAACCAAAGCAAAACTGTTTCAAATTCAAAACCTGAGCGAACGCTTCCAGGTAAGCTCTCAAAGAACAGAATTGTCCTCTACGTGCCTAACGATGTCAGGCAGCAGTTTGAGGAATTGTACAAACAAGGCTACAGCGTAGCAGGTCTCACCAGGAGATTCATTTCGGAGGGCTTGCAACGTATGAATGATCAGAAGATGAAGTGAAAATATGGACAAGTCAGAATTTGCAGAGGCGTATGCATGGGCCATTGCAAATAAGAAACTACTGGAATATCACGAACCAGTTTTGTACAGGTTCATCATTATGCTTGAAGAAAAAGTTGAGGTGCAGATCAAAAATTATGATTAAACAGAAGAGCCAAAGGCTCGAACCTTTGGCAAGTTTTCAGAACCAATGGATCACAGTGATTCTATGATAAATAACCTAGAAAAACTATATAAAGATGTTCCTTCAGGAGAAGGAGAACATGTGCGTGGCATTCGAGTTCTCAGAGAGCTTGTTGTAGACAGTATGGGGAATTATGTTGCATCCAGGACAGTTCTTAGTAATTGTAGACAAGGATGCTGGAGGATGGTATGGCTTCAAGACACAAACGTGCACAGGAGGCTACGCAAAGCAACTTGTTGTGGCACGATTGGCTGAGTATGTACGCTTGAAGCTACGCAATGATGCTAATTCTAATATCACCCAGGCTGGCACTGCTCATGGTGCCAGCCCTATTCCTTTGAAAGATAGAGAGGTAATTCTAGCAAAACAACGATGAGGTAGAGATCATGATGGATGAATGGTTGAGTGAAAAGCTAAATAAGAAGGTTGCAATTCAAAAGAAAGACGGATTTACGAAATTTGGAATTCTGATGGAATTCGACACTAATTTTGTCAAGATACAAATGTTCAATGGTAGAACAGAACTGATAGCCAGAGACGCCATTGCGACAATAGGAGATTATAAAGAGGGATAGCTATGGCAACAATAAAGCTCAATGTGTGCAATCACAAGCAAGCATTCAAGGATCTGAAGGCACTGGAAGGTGCACTGTGGTTTGTTACCTGCTCTGAATGCAGAGCCAAGATACCTTATAAGGGCAAGAAGGTGGATCCTGAGAAATCCTTTACCGAGTATGTATTCTACTGCAAAGAGTGTGAAACCAGCTCCAGGCATAGCGTACAGGATTACGAAAGCTGGGATGGATTATGGTACTGTATGACATGCGGTAAAGAGCGGAAGATAATTACAGAGAAAAGACACGCGGTTTTTCGCAAGAGGGGTGAGTGATATGGCAGAACAACCTTTAATAGATAGAATCGTCGCACACAAACAAACAGTGATCAAAGAAGAAAAGAGAAACATTCGCCTAGTGTCACATGCGTGCTTGTCTGCATATACCGACAATCCGATAAATGTTGCTATTGTAGCAGCTTCAAGCGAAGGGAAGACGTATCTTGCAAAGAATACAGTGGATATGTTTCCTGCTACAGATGTAGAGATCTTACAAGTCGGTTTCACCCAAGGTATTCACTAGGGAAAAAGGCGTGATGGTTGTCCCTAATCCTAAGGCTACTAATGAGGATGACCAATGGATTGATAAGACAATCAACAAATTCCTGGATGTCGAGCAGACAGTTGTAGAATATCGAGACTTTTTGTATAGGGCAAAAGCAGAGAAGGAAGGGAAGAGGGCATATGATAGGACCGAGATTGTTCTAGCACTTGAAAAACTGATTCAAGAGATGGCATACCTGGTAGATTTGCGTAATAAAATAATCGTTTTCACGGAGGAACCGAGCAAAGAGTTCTGGGCAGGATTCTTGCCTGTACTCTCACATGACACCTATTGGACTAAGCTCAAATTTGTAGAAGGTGAAGGAGTCAAGCATACCAAACTGGTAGTGTTTAGAGGGTGGCCCACTGTAATCTACTGCACTAGCAAGACCGAAAGCAGCTTCGGATGGCAGGATCTCAACACAAGGTTTGAAGTAATCGAACCTGTGCAAACCAAGGTTAAGTACGAGGCTGGCGTTGATCTTGTCTTCAATGACCTATTTGCCTGGAGAGATAATAAAGACTACAACGAATTGCAAAGAAAGTTAAGAGATGACGTTCAGAAATTGGTTGATATTATAAAGGACAAACCGATTAGGACATTCACACCTTTCAGCCCTGATAAACTATGGAAACAGATAGGGGAGATAAAGTTTGGTAGCTTGATGCGTACTTTGAAGTATTGGGGCATTCATCTTCAGATGGAAACCCTATGGAATGTTCAAGACAGATTCTGTTGGGCTAATGGTACAAATTATGTGCTTGTGGCAGCACAGGATGTCAAGAACTTCTATAGTTTCTATGACACTATCGAATTGCAAGCTGAATTGAACGGTTTGACAAGCACTGCCATGGAATTCTATGCAAATGTGTTGGTTCCTGCGAAGGAAGCGAAAACTGAAAAGCAAAACGAACTTAGCAAGGTTACAGAAAAGAACGAGGATTGCGCGCTATACGGGCCAGATGTTGCTAAAGCATTGGAGACATATGTGAGCGCGAATAGCAAGATAACCAGGCTGAAACCATATAAATTGAACATGAGCAGGTACGCAAAGGAACTCGAAAGCAAGTATTTCATTAAACTAGAAAAGAGTCAGGAACCTGGTAGAGGAAACCAGAAAGAGTGGGATTTAAGAGTGCCGAAAGAAGAGCTAACACTTGTTTCACAACTTGTATCAAGCTTTTGTATCACACCCCAGGAACTAGCATTTACAACAGAAAAAATAAGGCATTCAGGCAATGTCGTATCAAAGGGGTTCGGGATGAAATATGGTGAAAAACTAGGGTTGGATCCAGATCAAGAAAATACCTCTTATAACGTCATAGATTTATTGAAGGAATCTGGATATGAAACAACACTTGATACGAGTAATGATACAACATTTGATACAACACCTGATACGAGTTGTAAGGTAGAGACAGCAAATTCTACTGATCTTATCTCAGAGGTCAGTGATACGAGTTCAAAAAAATGGAATTCAGAAGGTGAGTCAGAATGAAATTCCAAAAATTCAAAAAGAAAAAGCCAGCGCCTCCAAAAGCGGAATTCGGTCTCTGTCCAGACTGCGGTGGTATTTACAAGCGGGCCAAATGAAGTGCCTGGCTTTGATGAAGCCCAGGCATTCACTTTGGGCATTGGCCCTTTCACGATTATTTGCAAGGACTGCTGGCGAGTGAGAAAATGACGCGAGCAACTTACAAACGAAAAGTTCATTTCGTTGTCGGGTATAAACGCCCCAGAAGCACTTGCCAGAATTGCGGGCACTTGATCTGTTTCGGTCGACAATATTCAAAGCCGACTGAAGATTGGCGACATCTTAGAAAAGAAGGAAGTCGTGTATCAAGAAGCTGCGCATGTGGATGTGATAATCCGAAGCCTGGTGAAACAACATGACAGAACAACACAAACCATGGGAACTTGAATGTCCGCATTGCAACTACATCTGGAGGTACATGGGTGCCCCCGAAAGAGAGTATGTTGCGCGAAGTGTCACAAGACCTTTCCGTTGCCAGTAGGTTACCAGTTCAGGACGCCTGAAGAAAGGAGGGAGTATGAGATCCATGAAAGAATTAAACGCTGGGGTGCGGAGGAAAGCGATGCCAGAGCAGAAACAGCCAAGCGGTTTCACGATTGGTTTGCAAGTTTCAGAATGCCTCCACCACCAACCAGGAAGACAGCGCGACTGACATTTGATTTACCTTTGAACATAGCAGTTGAGTATTCAGGACTGTCCAACGTGGATCCTGCCTTTGCCAGACAACTCCAGAAGGAACTGTTGGAACTTATGACAAAGCACATCACAGAAAGGAAACACAGACTAATTGAACGCCAGGTAAAGGAGAGTCTATTCCCACACCTTCTGGCACCAATACGCAGTGATAACGATACACCACAGAACCAGGATAGCCAACCCACAGCATAAGGCATGATACCCATGATTTGAATAGACACTTTATATACATAATAAGAGGAAGAGGGGGTATTTATAGAAATGATGTATGTCTGGCAGGATATTCACTTTACTAAATGATATTTCACTCAAGAAAAGGTAATATACTTTGTCATATAAAGAGTTCTGGATCCTATGGACAACAAAGAACTGCAAGTTGAAACATTAAAGATAACAATGATCTTCACAGCAGGGCTGGCACTAATAGCTGCTGGTCTTGTGTTCATGACCTTGGAAACAAGCATAGCTTCGATAGGTTATTCGGCATTGTCTTCCCAGCTTCCTATTCTGCGCATCTACAATAATACTATCTACGCACAACCAATTGCAAATGATCTGAACAAGACACTTACTGGTGTCAATATTGCAGCTAGACAAGCCACATACCTGTCTTATGCTATACTTTTGATAGGGGCGGTTCTTTCCATATGGGGAATTATCAGATTCAAGATCCTGAAAAAGGAAATAGGAAAAGAAAAGAGGAAGGAACATAAGAAGTAATTCTTTGACATGGATTGCGTAACAAGCCACCTATTTCAAGAATAAAGTTATCCGTATGCCAATGCCGATCCTGGTTGTCTCTGCTTTGTAGCAACGGGTTCCACAGAATTGAACAGATTGCTTTGCGTAGTCGTTGTGTCTGTAGGTTGACCTAATTCAAGAGAAATTAAATATTGGACGCCTTGCCAGTAAGTTGCCTGATCTATTAATCCCTGATTCCATAATTGGTTCAACGTGGAATATGCCTGTTGGATCGTTGGGAATGCCGACTGGGAAAGCATATTTGTCTGCATTAGCGGTGCATTCACGGGCACCTGCTGTGCACCAAGCAAGGACATTGCCGAACCTTGCGCGGTGCCAAACTGTGCCGTATTCAGTGATTGGGTAGTTGCATCTGCTGGAATCTGCGCACCCGTAGTTGCACTATATAGGCTTGCAAAGTAACTGTCTAACAATGCCTGGGCGACTGCTGGAGGCAAACTTGCCAGTTGAAGCCTTAATGCTGGCGGAAGCAACGATATGAACTGGTTCTGGTTCAACCCTGTAGATTGTGATAGCTGGTTCAGCGTCTGAGATGAAAGCGGATCATAGGTTATGGTGCCTTGTGCTGTTGGGGTGCTAACGCCTGGTACAGCAATTCCATTCTGTGCCAATCTTTGCACGTCTGCTGTTGTCAGTGAAGATGCAGAAGGTCTCTCTCCAAGTCCTAGTAGTGCGGTCTCAGGCAGTGCTGCACCCTCCGTTTCTCCGAATACGTTCAAGCTTGGATGGTATTCTCCGTATGTCGGGCCAAAGGATACCCTTTTTGTTGGTATCACTGCCTTTGTGTTGTATTCTGGTTCATTCGGCGCAGGTGTTGGCGGATACTCTTTCTGCTTGTTTGGAGAGGGCGAATAGGGTGATGGGCTTGTAGGATAGGGATATGGCGATGTTGATGACGGTGGAACCGATACTGTGCTCACATATGGCGGTGTTGAGAAGACGCTTGTTGGATATGAATAGCTTGAAGGTGGCACTGAGATTGTTGATGGTGATACACTCGTTGGAGACGGGCTGGATGTAGAAGGGCTTGTGCCTGGTGAGTAAGCTGCTGAAGGAACCTGGCTTCCATAAGAATATGCGCTTGGTGAAACTACCGTTGAATAACTTGATGGCGATCTCGAATATGTAGATACACTGCCTGTCCCTATCGAAGGAGTGATGCTCGATCCAACAGAAGGAACTGATACTGTATAAGCACTAGGTGATGTTGCCAGTTGTGAGAAGCCAGGTGCACTTGGAAGGACTGCCGAATATCCAGGGCCATGTGCTGTTTGCTGTGGCGTATAGCTCGTCGTTATTCCTTCCTTGTCAAGAATATTGAGAGACTCGTCTATCTTTTCCTGAGTGACTAGTCCGTGCTCTATTGCAAGATCCTTGAACTGGTTCAATTCTGTTTCAAGGGTTGGATTCGGCACCGCTTCGACGTATCTCTGGGTTATTGCCACTGCGTCTGCCACGTCCTTTGATCCTGTTACAGTGTCTCCCCTCTTCAGTGCGGAGTTAAGTGTTATCTCTGGATTTCCTGTTTCAGGATCTATCTCCCATCTAATTCCTAGTGCGCTGCTTAATTTTCCGAGGACAGTTTCGCCGATTGGTGCAATCTGAGTTCCCTGTGGTGTGGTTAAAGTTCCTCTTTCTGCGTTGTAACCTAACTTCAGTCCAGGAATTTGTTGGAGTGCACCTTCGATATCTTCAGGTCTTGCGACATTTGTTTTTACCTCAACAATCTTTGCACCATTTGCGTCGTATACGACATTATCCTTTGCTGTGAACTTACTTTCTCCGTTGCCATTCAGCGCGTCACTAAGTTTCTGTGCGAATGCTCCAGCGAGATCTGGATTATCTGTAGTGATCTTGAAATCTACATCGTGAGGAAGCCTAAAGTCACTTCCGAGTTGGTATTGTACTGATGCAGTTCCGTATACCCTTCCATCTGCGCCGATTATCTGTTGAGGATGCGCAAGTGCTTCGTTGATTATTGCATCTTCGTCCGCAGTGAATCCTTCAAGATGAAGTCCTGACGCTTCTGCGGGAACCTTTGCGTCTTTCATTGTGCCTGCTATGTCCAATCCTATCTTTGCATATTGAGTCTGCCAAGATTCAGGGCCAGTTGCCTTTTCAAGATTTTTAACATACGACTTGACAAGTGTCGGAGTACCTTCGCTTATCGGGTTTGCGTTGTTTACATTTGCCTGAGCCTCTGATGTTGCCACACTTTCTGGATTATCGAATACCGCGGATCCTACCTGTATCGGTTGACCGCCAGTAACCTTTGAAATTATAGGTATCTTTCTTTCGCCAAGCTTGAGTGCGAATGTCTTTGCCGAGGGAAATTCAGTGGGATTGCTTAGTGCAACTTCCTGGAAGTCCTGCGGGCTTGTTAATCCCTCAGATTTTAGTACATCTACCGCTTCTGGTGGCAATGGTGTCGGAACATCTCTTATCACAGGTATGCTTGAAATCCCCTCTGCTACTCTGCCTCCTGCATATGAACCCAGTGCCATACCAGCTACATTTCCGATAGCTTCTGCTGGGTTTCTCGAATATGTTTGTTGTAAGTTTTGATATATCCCACCAACGCTTTCGTTGGGGTTTGTTATCAGAGTAAGAGCTGCTGGAAGATTAAGTGGATTAAGCATCTGTGCTGCCGATTCACCTGCACCTTGTACAAAGGATCCTGCACCATACAATGCTGATCCTATTACTGGCACAGTTCTTGACTGATTGATTGTCGGAGTTAATGAAGAAAATTCGTTACCTATTGCAAGATTGCTTTTCGCTACAGGAGAGGACTTGGCTGCTAGACTGGCAACGAATCTATCATATGCTATCTTGAAATCCTGAGCAGCAGCAAGTATCTTATTATTTGCTGACAGAATAGGTATATAGGACTGCCCCGAAACACCATAGGGAAGATAAGGATTTGAATTGAAAGAAATTTGCGATGTTGGTTGAGAATATGAATTCAAATTTAAAGTTGTGGGAACTGGGATATTTGATACTGTTTGGTCTAATGATTTTGACTTTAGTAATTCGTTATATTTTTGGTATTGGTTTGGGTAACTTAGCCCCGTATCTGGCACCTGTGATTCTTGTTGTGATAATTGCGATGCCTGTGTATTTATATTGGAAGCTAAAGTTGTCGAAGAAGGCACCCCGAAGTTTACATAGGGAAGTTGCGAAGACTGCAAAGAGTTAAGGAATGCGCCTCCTTCTGGTGTACCCATCGTATAGCTTGGCTGGAAAGTCACTGGCTGAGAAGTTACATATCCTGTTCCTCCGTTGAATATATTTCCGCTTACTACTTCTTGGGATCCTGTTTGAGGATTTGTTCCCGTAAGATAGTATTCTCCTGTTCCTGCATTGATCAAGGATCCACCACCAGGAACAGTTCCATTCTGGAATGTCGGCGTAGTTGTGTATGCATTGTATGCCTGGTCTAGTGCCAACTGTTGCGCCTGTGTTGGATTTGCAGAAGGCAGATTCCTCAGATTCGCTGGCACGCTTCCTGTTATAGTATGGTTGTTATAGATGAGCGAATATGAATATGGATTGCCTGGTTCGGTGCCGAACTGCAAGTTGTTAATACCGTTTGCAAATGTCTGATAGTCGACCTGGTTTGTCGCTGTTCCTGTTGCTCCGCCTCCAGTAGGTGTGGAGTTTGTCGATGCAGATTGCGGAGGAATATAATAGTAGGTCTTCTCCCCGTTGTTTGGATTCACATAAACAGAATTTGCGTTAGCAGGATTATTTGTGAGCGATGCATTGAGAGGCACACTATTTACTTGCTTAACATTTACTTGTGCTGTAGTCGATACTGATGTAGAAGGCACAGGCTGGGATTCGGGAAATGCATTTGCTTCGATCAATCCCATTCCATGTATTCCGCCTCCACCACCTACAATCTGTCCTCCACCACCGCCATATCCAGGCAATGAAGAGCTTGGTGCTGGTGAAGATATCACTTTCCCCCCATGTCCTCCGTAAATTATCTGAGATTGATCTTGTGATTGTCCTGTTTGCCCAGGAACGGGAGCACCAGGTCCCGTCCAATACGAGTTCCCAACTGTTGATCCTGCCATATTTATCATGCCTCTGCCAATTTCTTGGCTCTTCTTTTCTGTTTAGCTGGGTGTTTTCGTGCATCTTCTGCAATTGCGCGAACACCTTTTCCTATTTCATGTGCAACTTCTGTTGCAACAGTAGTGATCACTGGATGTTTGCTAGCAAACTTCTTGGGAATGTTGCCCAATTGCAGCTTTACCTTGTGCAATTTAAGTATCGCGTGTTTTTTCCAATAGTGCCTTTTGCGCTTTGAGTCTCTTTATCTCTGCTTCTAGTTTTTGGATCTCATCGGTCATTTTATCAAGCCTCAGCTAACGCATGTTCCTTTTCAAAGCCTTTGCGCTGTTGCATGATCACATTGTTTGTATCTATAGGGGTTCTACCTGGCACTATATTGCGCATTCTTGGCTTATTCCAGTACGGACTATGGCACTTCGGGCACCATCTAGGAGTAGTTGGTCGCTTACCAGCCCAATCGTGGCTACAACGCAAACAATGATAAATATTGATGCTCATAGTAATATATTACTTGAAATAACATATTTATGACGGTAAGAAAGTGGTATAAGAAAATACCAATATATACCAAGCGAGCAGTTGGTATTACTACCAACAGAACGATGGGAGCAATGAACCCTCGGGATATAGGTATTCAAAAGAAAATGCACTAAAAGTTTCATTTTCGTGAAATATCTCTCTGTCAGGGCGGTCAGGACTCCAAAACACCATATTGGGTTCAGGAGTTTTCAGCGTTTTGACGTACTCTTAACATAATTTCACTCCATATATAATCATGACAAATAGGGGGAAAGTAATAATAGGACTTATTATTGCTGTTCTAGTAGGTGGATTCTGGAATGGGATCTTTACCCACATATTACTTACAACTGGTTATGATGTCTCTAGTGAAGCGCATATTGTTTTGATAGTGTACAATGTAACATGCAAAACATTCAGCACTATTCCAAACATGCAACAATCAGTTAGTTTATGTAATCAGACTCTTTCAGAACTGAATTCGTTTGTAGCATTTTCAGATTTTCTTTCAACTGTTCTTCCAATAATTTCCTTAATGGTAGCAGTTGCAAGTCTTATTAAGGAAAAATCTCTAAATCTTATCATTCCAATTCTTATTCTTGTCCTAATTTTTAGTCTTTTACTAAATTATTTTGGGTATGGTGTGGGTTTTTCACTAATGGGAGGTAACTCAAATATCCCATCCAATACTACAATAACATCAACCATTAGTTCTACAACCACAAGTTCGACTACAACATCCACTTCTACATCAACATCCACAACAACAATACTACCATATACAGGTTGTCCAACAGAGCCGTCAGTTGCAAACTATATCCCATTGAAGTGTGATAATCTGGCACCAGTGGCTCCTAACTCAATATCCTTCAATTTTACACTAGGCCAAAATGCAAGTACAATCTACAATATATATTTAGCCTGTACGACATACATTCAACGACCACCTCACAATCAGTTTTACCCATTACAGTCAAATGGTATGCTAGATATAAATAGAAATTTGATAGGAACATCACTCTCACCAGGACAAATAATTCGTGTAGAAGGATTACCATGCAATTCCAGCACAGTTGAGCCATTTGAAGGATACATTTGGGTCAATTATACACGAGCTCAAGGACCCAGTGTTCAGCTGAATCCTTGGGAGAGCAATATAACATTTGACGTATACATCAATTTTATACTTAACAGCTTCGTATATAACCAAACTAGAAATATGAGCTGACTACCATTAAACCAAAAGGTATAAATAATACTATGTTATATAATATAATAAGGTGTAACAAGTGGCAAAGATTCTTTTAGATTTGAGTGAGAAAGAGAATGGTATAGTAGAGGTTTACAAGTCAGTCAATAAACTCAAAACCAAACAGGATGCGATAAAGGCTATGATAAATCATTTTGAGGTATCTATAAAACCAAAGAATATCAAGGAAAAGGAATACTTTAAGTAAAGTGAGTAAATGGAAGAGAATTTAGCTAATTGGAAACCAAGGCTCCATAAGCTGGTCAGAGCGTTAGAAATAAAAGGCTAAGCTTCCTACTATAATTACCTTGGGTTTAGCGGATGAGAATCCGTTAAGTCACGGACTCAAAGTTCGTGAATGTAAATCTTAGGAGCCACACATCTGCCTACAGCGCTAGATGCCTTATTGGGCTGTAAAACTAGACATAAAATTCAACAGCGACACTGAGTAGGGTAATACTGAAATCGTGAAGCTGTGGTGTTGCCACAAAATGTGGTATTTCAGTAGGTGGGTTACCTCTGTGGTCTCTTGCCCGCAACTTCAACGTCGACTACAACAACAGGCGGAACGTCAATGCGAACAACAGGCCCGACACCAGGTTTGGAATGACTCTGATTTACATCCTTAGGCTTATTCTTGTCCAGTGTTGTTCTGTTTGTAAAGAATAACTCATTAAACTTCTCCAAAACCCTTTTCCTGAAATTATAGCTATTCGCAAATTCAGCATAGGCAAACCATCCCTGCTGTAGTCCAGCCGCTGTTCTCCAAGGCCTTAGGTTCGGCGATCTCTCTTGAGGTTCCCATGTAAATCATCAATTTTGCATTACACATCCTAAGTATCGGTATTTCGAATCTGGATGTATTTTTCGGTCGTCTTTTGGGACCAGCGTGAAATGGTCCCTTACTTTCTGGTAAACTGGACTTAACTGCGAAGCCTTTTAAATATATTCCCATTTTTTTGATTAGAGGAATAGACGGAATGCTCTAATTCAAGAAAAAAGGATAGAGGGTTTTCCCTCTATTCAACTATGCCGACTCCGACAAACACATCCTTGTCATATATCGCAAACCTGCCCAACTCATTATATTCGCTGTATTTCTCCAACGGGTATGGGCTGGCGAGATCTATGTTCGCGTATATCACATTGTTTGCCTTCGCAGCGCTCGAGCTTGGCCTGCTTGATTCGCCCGATATCGGCGAGAATATCCTGTTTATCCTCATGCTCTTCAGGGCAATGCTGTGATTATTCGTCTTGATCTCAAAACGCTTCGCCTCTTTTGAGTCGATGTTCTTTATTATGAATACCTTCGCCTCAAAACTTCCCTTCCTGTGGGGCCTTTCCTTGACGTCATAGATTATGCTGCCCTTACCTATCTTCGGCTCCTTTCCGAACATGAGTGCAACATTCATTCCTTCTTTTGCACTCTTTACCTTCTTGCCCTTCACATACACCCTCTCGACCTTTGCCTTGATGCCTTCCGGTTCCACCCACACAGTCTCATCAGCTTTTACGGCACCATTGCAAAGAACTCCAAAGAATGCCTTTCTGCCTTCCATATCTATACTGTCCTGTACTACTATCCTCAATCCCTTGTTGCGCCTCGCCCGCTTTGAATGCTTTTCCGCAAAGTCACTCACTACCTCGAAGAGGGGCTTGCCCTTGTACCACCCGATCCTCTGTGAAATTGATGTAAGATTCTCATTGTCATATGCCGATATCGGCACATAGGCTACGGGCTTGTCGAATTTTATTGACCTAAGATACGTTGCGACATCCTCCTTGACCTTCTCGAATGCCTCTCTGCTGTATTTCACATGGTCCATTTTGTTTACTGCCACTACCAGCGCTCTCGTCCCGAACATGCCTGCAAGGAAAAGGTGCCTTTTTGTTTGCGGCTGTGAAGCCCTCCCTCCCTTTGACGGACACCATCAATATCGCAATGTCGCTGTTCGATGCGCCGCTCATCATGTTCTTTATGAGCTCAAGATGTCCTGGCACGTCTATGAGCTCAGATATTGCATTCCTGTAGACAAGCTCTAGCCCTTGTCGTGTCAATTGTCATTTCCTGCTCCCGCTCCTCTGAGAAGCTGTCAAGTATATGCGCAGGCTCGAACCTCTTTGATTTGCTTGTCTTCTTTACCTCTTTTATCCTCGCCTCTGTGGTATGAGCCGGTTGCGATCAGCAGATTGCCGATAAGCGTAGACTTGCCATGATCCTTTTCTCCCAGCATTGTGATTATGTATTTCTCCATTGTCGCACCAATCACATGTAGCCCAGTGACCTGAGCTTTTGCATTATGAACTCCTTTTCCTTGTCCTGCTGCCTTCCGCTCCTCTCCTCTACCTTGGTGTCCCTCAGCTCCTCTATTATCTTGTCTATAGTGTCCGCATTTGATTTGAGTGGCACGGTGCAGTGCGTGCAGCCCAGGCTCCTGTACCTGATAACCCTCCTTTGCAAAATACAGAGGGTTCATCGGCACCTTCTCCTTTTTATATAGTTCCAGATGTCTATCTCGTTCCAGTCCAGCAGCGGGTGCACCCTTATGTGCGAAGTGCCGATCAAACTTTGATGCATAGTTATTCCACAACTCTGCTGGCTGATTCTTGTAGTCCCATTTGAAGTTCTTGTCCCTGGGCGAGAATGTCCTCTCCTTTGCCCTTATCCCATGCTCATCTCTTCTTATCGATACTATCAGCGCAGTCGAAACCGTGTTCTTTCATGATCTTCTTCAGTGCTACTGTCTTGTTTGCGCCGCAGCAGCTGAATCCCGATATCTCCTCCTTTGATTTCGCTTTTTGCGACTATAAGCTCCATGCTCCCATTTCTTTGCAAGATCATCCCTGAACCTGTACGATCTCAGGGAAATCTATCCCATTGTCTATGTGTATTACAGGAAATGGTATCTTGCCCAGAAACGCCTTTCTTGCAAGTGCAAGCATAGCGGTGGAGTCCTTTCCCATGCTCCAAAGTCGCTGCCATGTTCTTGAACTTCGAATTCGCCTCCCTTAAGTACGAATATTGCTCTTCTCCTCTATAACATTCAAGGTCTTGCTCTATCATTGCATACACCTTCCTGTTTACCTCCAGATCCTTCAGGTATATTGTTGCTCCCTCGATTCCCTTTCCTGTTATTTAATTATCGGAACCTTGTAAAGCTGCCTGTATTTTCCATCGTATATAACTGCATAGGCCTTCTCAGGTTCATCCTGTCCTTGACCTCGTCGGGTATATGACTTGGTAGTATCTTGCCTTGTCGTATTTCAACTTCTTGCCGAACAGCTCCCAATGCTTTTCGTCAGGGTTGCTGTTGAAATTTCCATGAATGAATCCCCTTTTCCGCCCTTGAATTCTTGGTTGGTTTCATATACATCACATAATTATACATAATTAAAATATTATGCATAATTAGATATAAAAGGCTTTCTGTTCCAATATTAGTGGTACAAATGAAAGTCAAGAGGGCAAACCGGATAGAGTTCACAAGCATATCAATTCCTACTGTGCTTTTCAAGAAGGTGGAGAAGCATGTCGAGAATACGGGCTTCCCGTCTGTGTCAAGCTACGTCGCATTCATACTTAGGACGCTGCTTAGCGAGAAGAGGAACAAGAAAGCAGATTATGAGGCGGAAATAATAAAGGAGAGGCTGAAGGAACTGGGCTACATGTGATATTACATGCTGGCTATTGCGGAAACAACTTCCTTTATGTGTTCAAGAGGCCTTACCTTAGCGAATATCTTTACTATGTTGCCGTTCCTGTCTATTATGAATGTCTTCCTGAGCGTGCCCATTCCGAATACGCCCTTGTCACCATAGGCCTCATAGAGCTTAATGACTTTGCTCTCAGGATCGGAAAGAAGAAGGAACTTGAGCGAGTACTTTGTGCAGAATTTCTTGTGAGAATCAAGGTCGTCCTTGCTTACGCCAACTATAACAGTGTCTATCTTACTAAGAGTCTCAACAGCCTTGTTGAAGCCCTTTGCCTCTATGGTGCATCCTGGGGTGTCATCCTTGGGATAGAAGTAGAGCACGATATTCTTGCCCTTGAAATCGGCAAGCGTGTGCGTCTTTCCGTCGGAGCCCTTAAGGCTGAAGTCCGGGGCCTTGGCCCCCTCCCTTATCGCTACCATAAAAGCACCACATAATTTACACATTAGCGTTTATTAAGCTTCTTCCCAAAGTTTATATGGAAAAGAATAGAGCGGTGCATTCATGAATATAAGCCTTTCAGGAATATTTGGCGGCAAGAAGCAGAAGGTTACCATAACCACGATAAACCTCAAGCTGCACAACTACGTGCACAGCATGGGCGGCAGGGTCGTGACCGAGAAGACCTTCACGCTGGACATTCCATTCACCAACAAGAGCCACACCGACATGCTTACCCAAGCAGCAGCGTTCAGGACCGAGAAGGCAAAGCCGATAATAATAAACAGCATGAGCGTGGCAGAGCCATTCAAGCTCGTATCTGTTACGCCCAAGGCGCCGGTCGAGATAAAGGCAGATGAAAAAGTTGACTTCAAGCTGGAGATAGCTGTCCCGGAGCACAACTATACCGGGCCCATGAGCGTGAACTTCGTATCAGATGCAACGCCAACCATACATATCGAGATATCAAAGACCATACTGGTCAGGAACGGCAAAAAGACAGAGATAGAGACATCCTCAAGGATACTCAATCTTCCAAAGGGCCAGATATTCGGGGAGAAGGTGCAGCTCTACAAGGCAATGAGCTATGGCGATAGCGCGAAGAGCATAAGCATAGCCGCCCCATTCAAGTTCGTGAGTTCAGATCCAAAGCTCCCGCTCAAGATAGATGATACCAACAGCTACATAGTGGAACTATACATACAGGCTCCCGATGCACCATACGCCGGCACTCTTGAGATAACCGTAGACTGATGCCGTTACTGCCTCCAGCTCTCTACCTTCTCAACATTCAGTATCTCAACGTCGCTGAAGTTTAGATCCTTGTAAGCTCCCATGTTCTCCCTTATCTTTACCATCGCCTGGTTGCGCGTGTACGCATTTACCTCCACTACCGTCTCGAATTCATGATCTCCTGATCCTCTCTTGTACTTTACTTTGAATTTGGCCATGAAAAACACCAGTCTAAGTTGTCAAAGAATCCATAAGAATCTTTCTTTATGTGTCGGTTTAGCGGAATAAACCCTGGCGCCCGCAATGGTCAGAATACGCTTATTGACGTGGTGCCTGAAAAGACTTATATATGAAACAGTATAGAAAAATATCATGGACATGCTAACATCTGCACCCAGGCCCAACGGCATAACTGTTGACAAAGCAGCCCTTCAGAAGATGTTTCTTACGGCGCTTGAGATACCAGACCTAAGGGCATCTAAGGACAGCCTGCACTCGCTCAGTACACTTCTAAGGGAGAACGCGGTTGCAACAGAAAGGGCAAAGGCGGATGTGCTCTATATGGATCTGCCAGAAGCGGTGGCGGCACGAATGCAATCCTGTAGAGATACATACAGATCGAACTGCATAGGCAGCGCACTGTACATAGTGGGCATGGCCGTAAAGGACGCTTACATAGACCCAAATATGGCGCACAATGGCTATCTGCTCGGTCTAAAAGAGATCAAGACTCCTACTGCCGGTTCGCTGATTGTATGGCGTGAGTCAGATGCTGATCATGTTAGAATAAAACACATGGGTGTTGTTACTACCGGGGGTTCTCTCGAAACCAGCCTGGTGAGCTACAGGTTCGGGTACATGAGCAGGTTCATCGAGAACAGGACAATCCCTGACATGGCAAAGACCTACGGCAATAATTACGTTCTCCTTTCCGCACCATGGGAATGAATTAAGATTCACAGTACTTCCTTTTCCTTCATATTCCTCGACAGTCCTAGTAGGAACTTAGCACCTTTTCCGTGCGATTGCCGTGCGGCAATAGCACAAAGTTGTGATTCAGCCCTGCCGATGCGCCATTTCCTCCACTTAACAGTGCCCTATCTAAATCTAAAAAATCCTTCCTGCACCTGACGCTGTACAATCCATTCCCGCCAACCTTTATTGTCTCGCCTGTAAGTACCGGATTGCCGTTCTCATCTAGCCTCTGGGAATATCGCGCGTTTTTGCTGTTGCATACCTCGCAAACAGCGGTGCGCAATACTATGTTGGTGGCATAGCCCAGCAGACCATCTGTGCTCTCGAAGGGCCTTCCCATGAAATCAAAATTCAGCATTGTGACATAGACGCTCTTGTTCTCTGAAAGCTCCTTTATGATGCCTGGCAGGCCAACTTCGCGCCCCCAGAACTGCGCCTCGTCGAAACCTATGACCTTCGCAGTCCTTGATTTATCAAAAATAATATCAATGCAGCTTCTGTCCGAGGGAATCACCATTGCAGGCAGTTTTGCCCCGTCATGTGTCACCACCTCGCCTTCCGAATACCTATTGTCCTTATCCGGCTTGAAGAGCACAATTTCTTCATGCGCTATGATGTGCCTTCTTAGTCTTCTTATAAGTTCATCGCTCTTGCCGGAGAACATCGGTCCCGATATTACAGTAAGCCCACCTGATTCATCGTCTTCCATACTACCCCCAAAGTAATACTAAAAAGAAATGTTATTATTTGTTCCTTTTGGCAGCAAGCGCAAGCCCTGCAAGCATAGCCTCAAGCTGTATACGTTCGTTCGCGCCTTCAACGATGCGGAAATTGTACTCCCCGATGTCCTTTATCACCTCAAGCTTGAGGCGCTCCTCTATGTTGAGATTCTGGACTTCCTTGTAACACTGTGTCAGTATGTCCTCGGCGCTCATCCCATTCCTTAGCATAAGCCCGTCAAGTTCATTGCGCGCGTTAGTGAAGTCATCCGATACCGCATACTTGAGCATTGCTATTATTTCCTTAGGCCGGGCTTTTGCGGCAGTGTCATAAATGCTGGTGTCGGTTATCTTCTTGTGCTGCATCGCAGCGCTCTGGAGCACATTGGTAAGCCTTCTAAGGTCCCCGTCGCCAACATATATCAGAGCCTCAAGCGCCTTGTCGCTAAGCTCAAGCTTCTCTGCGCTCTCTATGCGCTTTATGTAGGTGCGCATGTCATCTTCGGAGAGCGGCCTAAACCTAAATACAACGCAACGGCTTTGTATCGGCTCTATTATCTTGCTGCCATAGTTGGCGCTGAGTATGAATCGCGTGGATGGGAAATTCTCCATGGTGCGTCTGAGCGCATGCTGCGCATCAGATGTAAGCGCGTCAGCCTCATCAAGGAATATTATCTTCACGGGAACTTTCGCCATTGATATGGTCTTGGCGAATTCTTTCACGGTTTCCCTTACGACATCGATGCCGCGAGCATCTGATGCATTAAGCTCCAAAAATGCGGAAGCAAGGCTGTCCTTATAAAGATCGTTTGCCATAGCGATAGCGCAGGCTGTCTTCCCAACGCCTGGCGATCCGGCAAATATCATGCTGGGAAAGTTGCCGCGCTCAACGAATGATTTTAAGCGTTCTACAATCAGTTTCTGTCCTATGATGTCGTCCAACGAATGAGGCCTATACTTTTCGACCCAGGGCAAATCTAGGACCATAGGAATCACAGACAATAAGCACTATTATTTTGTGAAAGGTATATATTAAGCTTTCCTCAAATATTAATCGTCGATTTGGGGAGCTACGCTAACCTGGCAGACTACCAGCCTTGGGCGCTGGCGATCCGTGTTCAAATCACGGGCTCCCCGATTCTATTTTGGGGTATATATTATAGGGGGAATTTTTAACATTTTGTTATCAATTTCATTCCATATCCGTGAAACGATAACAAATGTTATCGTCTAAACTCCAAAACCCCAGGACTCTCTGAACTTCATATTCCACTCAACGGCCATAACAGAAGGAGAATCCCACCATTGGAACAGTCTAAGCACTGTAAATCATATCGTAATAGGGACTTGTGGTCTTGGCGTCTCACAGGGTTATGGGGCTGTGGGGGGCTAAAAATAGAATCTCAGACATAAGTTTTCATTTTGCCTTTAAAATCATCTAAAGATATATAGTGTTCTGTTTGCAGTCCTAATCTTCGGGCTACTTCCATAATTTTCGGCTCATCGTCCCACAAGAGTATTTCTTCAGGCTTTAAGCCCAACTTGTCTACAACCTTCTTGAAAAATTCATCATCCTGCTTTCTGCAACCAAATTCGCTGGAAGAAAATATACTATTTACAATCCCACCAAAACCCATCTTATCAGTAACATAAGCTACTCTATATTTTTCGTTGTTTGTAACCATGTAACACTTTATCCCGTTCTTTTGTAGTACTTTAATTTCATGTATCAGTGGCTCGTTTATGTTGTGTTCACTACTGAACCAGAAATTTATAAAATCTTCTACTGAACCATTCCAGTTCCATTCGCCTAAAACATGTTGTAATTCTTCTTTTAGGTCTGCTTTTCCCGTCAAACATTCAACAAACTTTCCCTTGAAGAAATCAGAAGTTATATCCAAAGAAATCCCATATTTCACATCAAGAACTTCGCTAAACTTCTTTTCATTGAGTATTAGCACACCATCAGCATCAAATAAAATGGCTTTTATCATAGACTCACTATTCTATTATTTCTGATATGTTTCCTTCAATTGACAGCGCCTGTAAATCAGTCAAAGGGATAACAGAGAATTTCTCCTTTCGTTTATACTTTTCTACAATATTTTTATCCTTTTCAGTATAATGTGGCGATACAATTATGTTGGTCAGATTTAGTGCAGTTAAATCCTTAATACCAATATCGTTTGCATCGAAGGGTTCTGCAATATCGATATTGGGACCTGCGAGTATACTCCCAGCACTAACTCCTACATAAACAGCACCGCCTTTTATTAAATCGGGTATTATTCTGTCAAATTTTGTTTCTCTGATTTTTGATAATAGGTAGAAAGTATTCCCACCGCATATGTAGACGACATTAATGGATTTCAGATTCTTAGGATTTGGTGGTGAATCTGCATCAAAATCTATGATATTTTTATGGTTTATACCTAATTGTATAAGCTCTTTCTTAGATTCCTCAACATATCCCCTTTCAACGGGTCCGCAATCAGATCCAAATGAAGCTGTCGGAATGAATAATACGTGTGCTATTTCTGGTCTTATTTTTAGTAACTCCAAGAATCTCTTACTAAGATTCGGATTTGATAAACCTGTTGAAGTTAATAGCAATTTCATAACGATAACCTTAATTCGTAAACCACATAAAGTCTTATGCCTAATCTAAACTTCTTCACTATCCTCATTTTGTATCCTTCTGCTTTAATCAACTTTTCCAATTTGTCTATCTCTCCTGCTTTGCCATATGAAATGTAAATCCTGCCACTATCAGCTAGGAATTTTTTAGCGTTAGAAATAAAGTCAGATATCGTTTTCATTCTGTAATCGAAGAACGCTTTTTCAAGTGTTGTTTTGGGTTTAATTGTTCTTTGCGGTGAATTGAACAGGATTACATCAAATTTCTGATTACCAACATTTGAAAAGAGACTACTCTTTTTGATCTGTATCTTATCTGTCATTCCGTTAAGCTTGACATTAAACCTTGCACATTGTAAAGCAGGTCCACTTATATCAACTCCCACTGCATTTGATGCACCATTCTTTATCGCGAATATGGAAAGTATCCCAGAACCTGTTCCCATATCCAGAACTTTTTCACCTCTTTTTATTGTTATAGTTTTCAAAAGGCTTTTTGATGATACTCTCCAAGAGGGATCAAAGACCTTGGGAAAAATACAAAGTTTTATCTTATTCACTTTAACGTAGTATGGTTTTTTGATTTTGTTTGCCTCTTTTATCGATTCTGCAGTATCTTTGTCGTACTTCGAAAGAAATTCTCTTCTATCCATATACTCACCTTACATCTTGTAATCTTGTCTTTCCCGTATTTACCAGTAGCATTTTCTTATTCTTTGGCAGTTTGCTTTTCATTTGCAGCATAAGAGCTAAACCTGCTATACCAGAATAGTCGCACTCTATTCCTTGCGACTTAGCAAGCTTCATGGCAATATCCAAATAGCCCTCTTTTACTGTTTTTATTCCTGTTTCTGATCCGCAAAATCCCGAGATTTTATAGAATCTTATCCAATCGTCGTCAATTTTTGGAAACGGTAAATGATGGGCATAAAGTTTATCTGCCTTTGTGTTTGGATTTTTGGTTGTTGCGCCTATAAAATTACAGTCCTTAAGGACATCAACATTACCTTTGAATCTTAGGTCATGCTTTGCATATCCTACTTCTAACTTGTTTATTTCAAGGACCTTTGAAAAGAGAATGCCAGTTCCGAATGGGATGAAGCAGTAGTCTGGAGAGTTATTAAGAATCTCATAGCTCATCCAGTCATAGTTTCCGATTTCTAAGCCTATCCCTTGGTTAGAAGTTAAATCAAACCCTATCCTGTTTTTAGTAAGGGAAAGTATTTCGCTTGGACTAAGGGGCTTAAGGCCCAGATTCTCGGTAAAAATTTCGCAATGAGCATTTTCTATTGCCCTATAAGTTTTTGAATCTATGTTCCTATCGACCAAAACTTTAAGGTGTGGAAGACCATAATGTCTTAACATTCTGCCAATTGCAAGTGCAGCAGAGCCAGAAGATATTATCGAAAATATTGGTAACGGCCGTTCTTGTCCATTTTTCTTTTTTGCCAGCAGAAAATTTCTATAAAGAATGATCACTTCCCATGCTAATCTGTCTTTGTGAGTGCCGCTGTATTTGTTTATACTCTCGTCCTTTAACCAAACATTAGTAAAACCTGGAACTTTTATTTTGTAAGTTGTTGTAGCAGGAAATTTGGGTTTATCTGGTGGAAACTCTGGTCTATGTGGATTGCTTTCTGAAGGTATTTTGATGGATTTTAGTATTCTCTCTTCGTCTTTAGACAAACCTATCTGATCACCATTAACCATTTACTACATAAGCCAAAACATCAAATTCGGGGTCAAAAAATTCTATCATTTCATATTCTTGCCTTTTAATAAGACGAAGATTTTTTGCCTGCGCTTTAAGATAAGTGTTTTTAAAAACTTTATAATTTTCGACTATAAAATCATTACATCCTACTTGCATACGATAAGGGTCTGGTTTGCGAACACGCAAATATGTTATAACATTGCTGCCAACGTTTATGGGTTTATTTAAACGCACTCGTAACCCATTATTTTCATTATATCGTTTACCCAGTTTATATAAATATTTGGTTAATTGTTCAAATTCTTTAGGATAATGGGAAAATATTGTTAGTGAATTTATTGGCAACTTTTTACCTATAACGCTCTTACAAAGTTTTGTATTAGAAGTTGCAATATACTTTACTGCTAATAAGAATTGTTTCTGATTCTTTATCGGACTAAAATGATAGAGTCTCATTTAATCAACCTTATAACAATTCTATAGCCTTGTTAATGAAAGTTGCATCTCTTTTTATTATAAATTTGTTTTGATAAAGACTTCCGTTACCGTTTTTAACCAAATTCAATGCCTTTTTAATATTCCACCATTCAGGTTCAAAACCTTCTTGTTTTTCTCCTTCTTCTAGATTAGTTTTTCCCTGCTTGCCTTTCATTTTAGCTAGATAACAGTATGATATTTGGGTAACCTTAAACCTATCTCTATGTTCAATAATCAGTCCGACTGGTTTGGTTACAACGATTTTACATCCAGCTTCTTCCATTACTTCTCTGTGTAGAGCACTTATAGGTATCTTCCCCTTTTCCTATGCCACCACCGGGAAGTTTATAATAGCCATATTTCGTTGCATGTTGTAGAAGTATCTCCTTTTTAGAGTTAAAGATTATGGCTCTTGCGGCACCCCTATAATAACTTGTTATATCTGAATCTATTGTATTGGTTAATTTCTTATTCCAGCTTATCTTATATTTTACTTTTGAGTCTTTCCTTACTCCTACATCTTTGTCTGAAATTTCCGCTAGTAGTTCCATAAGATCACTTGTCTTTACCAATGCCATGGTTGCTATTTTTCTTGATAAACTTACCTTGTATAAGGTTATAAGCTAATCTGTTTTCACCATGCTTAGCATACATTATAGCAGTCCCTATTACGGCTTTGCAACTATCGCATTGTAATTTTGGCATGTCTTTGGTATCATTTATTTCTTTATCGCGCTGTAAATTGCTATATCTAGGTGGATAGAACATACGATCTAAATAGCATCTCTTCAATGCTCCTCTTGGTAAATCTTTTTGGTAAACCAAAAGTAAGGCATTACAAGATGCACAATATACATCAATTAACTTTGTCTTGCCACCTCGCGCTCTTCTGTAAGCGTCTTTCTTGAAGTAATATGTTGGTAATCCTTTCTTCTCTGATTTCATAACAGATTCAAGTCATTATATGTATTTAACTTTATGTCTTATAGTGTTCTATTACCGAAATTGGACCACTATAACTATGATCTGGCACCGCTATCCTAAGTGTAAATGCCTGCTGACCGCTTGTAATCTTTAACGGCAATGTTGGAGTCACATTTACGATGTTAAATCCAGTGGTATTGGTACTGAATGACACCCATGTTGCATTAGTGCCGTTAAGGACATATAATGTATAAAGCTCGTATGAACTCGCTAGGGCATTGAAGCCATGCAATGACGCTGAGAAATACGTTTTGTTTGTGGCGACATCATTGAAAAACGCATTTAGCTGGGTTACGTTAATGTACTTCGGTTTTGGCGCATTATAGCGCGTAATCAGAGATAACGTACCAGTATAATTTGAGCGCGGTGTCTTAATTTGAAGTGTAAATATCTGATTCTTTCCACTATCTATTTCCATCGGCAATTTTGGTGAAACACTCGTTATGCTAAAGCCCGAAGTATTTGTCTGGATTGACGTAAAGTTTTCATCATAATTCCATAGGTTAGTGTCGTTGATTGTCTCGAAATATGTAGCACCTGGATAAGTTTCAAAGCCCGGAATCGAGCCGCTAAAAGCGGTTTCACTAGAATTAGTATTTACAAAATAGGAATTTATCATAGATACGTTAATTAGTCTTGGACTGGTTACATTGTAGATTTCAGATAGTGAAATTGGGCCAACATAACTTTTGTATGACGTATTTATGTAAACGGTAAATGCAAGACTCGTATTGGCGCTTATATTCTGAGGCAAAGATGGTATAACTCTTACTATGCTAAAATTCCTATCATTTATCTTGATTGATTTAAGCATCTCACCATACTGCGATGGTGCTGTTAAGGTAATGTTGAAAGCCTTAGTAGAACCTGCGCTGAAATTGAATCCAGAGATAGTACTGCACGTTACATTCATATTCTTATTAAGTATGACACATCTGGTATTTACGGCTGTTACTTTTATGTCGGGTTTTGGTGCTGCTGAGGCAAGCAATAGAAGTATTGCAAGCATTAGGATTAGACCTATGGCTATCCCACCTGCCAACAGCTTAAAATTCATCTTCGGTTTGTCCTTTTTACGTTCCATAAGATTGCCTCGTTAAATATAGTATTAACTAACTATATTTTTATATAGTTACTATACGTTTGATAAACAAAATATACTGTCTCTTCTTTAAAACTTGTTATGACAGACAAGAAGCTCGGAGTGCTCCAACCCTACATACTTGACATATTAAGGGCATTGGCAAACGGACCCAAAAGGTTTGGAGACCTCAAAAGATACGTTAAGACCGAAAGGACATTATCGCAAAAGCTTTCACGGCTGCAGGATTATGGCCTTGTCAAGATGGATCATGTGAAAGCTGAAGGCAAGTACATCAATAGGTACGGCATAACAGCAAAAGGTAAGGATATCCTCGAAAGTCTGAAGAAGCTATAAAAGTCACTTCAATTCATCTATCTCTTTCTGTCCCTCTTTCTTCGCAAGTTTTAAGACCACCTCTTCTGATTGATTTAATATAACATCTATAATCTCGTCTGTAACTTCATCTTCAGGAAACATCATGAATTCGTTGGCAATAAATGGATAATTCTTTTTGAGCTGCTCAAAATCTCTTTTCATCGACTGTTTCATTAGGATAAGTTCTATCTCCTTTGCTATTGCTTCTAAAATCTTGATATCTAGTTCGGTGTTACTGTCGCCCGATTGCTTTGAATTTGAATCCATCTAATCAGCTACGATATGGCTTGTTTTCTTGTAAATCTTGATTCGCTTACCGGCCTTTATGTTCTTCTTCATGTAGAACAGCGTATTTCGCCTTATTCCCAATTTTCTCCTTTCTTCAGGCGTCATATTCAATATCTTTTCTCTTGTTGAATCCGTATCCAAGCTCTTGAGTGTTATAAATGGTATGTTGAACTCTGTCGGTTCATCATTCAATATGCTCTTAGCAAAATTAGCTATGTTCTCATAAAGGATGTTGGAATAACTGTAATTCTTGCCTCTGAATTTGGCTGTGGAATTGAGATTTATTCGTACCTTCTCTATTAAGGCACTGGCACCAGATTCGCGCAATCTTAAACTGTACGATTCTGTTACTATAAAATCTGTCTTCTTTATTTTCTTTTCCTCCAAGACCTGAATTACGCTTAAATCTATGAGAAAGCGGAATAGCTCTTGTAGGTCATACACGAGAGAACTTCTGCTGTCCTTCAGCTCATGCACGAAAGATATCGCGTTGTCAAGGCCAACTGCGCTGATGTCCCTTCTAATCTCGCTCTCGAGCAGGCCATAGCCGTAGTTGAGCAAGGCATTTACTTCGTCGCTGGCGTTCATGTTCCAAGAGTGTCTCCTGCCGTTCCTGCCAGTAAAGTTGAATTCAGGATAAAGCTTGTTGAACACTATCTTAAGGTTCTCCCAGTAAGCTATGGCTTCTTTTCCCTCAGCCATGAGTAATGAGTTATAGTTGTTTAGATGTTCTACATCAAGCCTCTCTGCCTTTATTTCAGGATAATAGCTCAATAGCTCGTTGAGAAGATTTATTGACTGCTTTACTTTCTCCCTTATGATGCTGGCACCGATCGCACTGCGCCTTCTGTTGTTGGTATATGCTTCATACTGCTTGAATCTGAGCCTTGCAGATACAGGTTCTTTCGGCAGCGTAACGCTAAGCAGGTTTCCGTTCCAGTTCAAGGTGCTGATAACCATGTCGTGCTTGATAATCCAACGTATGGCGTCAAAACTTATGTTACCTGAATGACCATCAATTATTATTGAGTCATAAGGTATCTGATGGGGATAAAAAATTTGTGTTTTATTCTCTGGCCTGTTTGTTATGATAAGCCTCCTTTTATCCACCGTAATGGAGTTGCCCCAGCCGGATATTAATAAAGGGTTCATAATCCACCACCCACTAATTTCTTCTCAAGCTTATGCTGTTTGCTATCGGCATCGAATTTATTCACTATGGCATATTGTTTCAACTCACTACGCAACTTCTTATCATTGAAAGAAAGGATTGCAGCAGCCATTGCATATTCGTAGAGTCGCGACACAACGTTCTTTTCATCGATTTTGATAACTAGTTCTTTAGCCAGATTTGTGTCATCTAGTGGATCCCTAATTTTATAGAAAGAGATGAATCTTTTTAGTGTTTGAACCTTTACATAGGGTGAAAATTTTATAATATTGTCAATCTTAAGAAATGAATCTAGGCTTTTTTGATATGATTTGTCCCCCTTACTTATAATTTCAGTATTGGTCAAATAAAAATATAATAAATCAAGTTTATCTGCTGTTTTATCGAATTCTAAATCCTTATCTAGTAATAGATTTGAGTATCTACTTATAATGCAATCTTTAAATTTATTTAATTTCTTTAATAACTTTGAATATTCGAAGAGATTACCTGAACTGCTAGAAGTAATTTAGAATTTGCAGGAACATCTTTTTTGTTTTCTAGCAAGTTCTTTAGTACAAACTCCAAAAGTCCCTTTCTGAGTTCATTTTCTAATTCGATAAAATTTACACTCTGCTCTAGATTTTTGGGAGTCATTGCAATATCACTGATTAATCCAGTTGGATTTGGGGATGTTGCAGACCACAATAAGGGTTGGTATAAACGCAAATAGCTACCATTATTTTTAACCATATTTGATATGTCATTGTGCAATTCTGTCCAATCGTTAAGGATTGTATGCTTGCCATTTTCAGTTATATCCCATATTCTTTTCTTTTCCTTCACAGTTCTATATGCTTTGCCTTCTTTCTCGAGGCCTATCATTAAATTATTTACAAACCCCCGTGCATGCCCCACTGCCGCACTCAAATCCGTCAATCCCATCCCTTCCGAATGAGATAATTCTTTAAGTAACCTGTTTTTTACCCCTCTTCTGTACTCTTCAGTTATTGGCATCGTATTCACCATAGACGATAGTATTTAACAAATACTATATTTAAACCTTTCCTTACCCTAAGAGTACTGCAGTATTAGTGGTTTTATGACGAGATTTAGCCTGAAATTCCATACTTTTGACTCCTGGGCTAAGGCCCAGGCTAAACGGACTAGTTATACGGAACGTGTGGCAAGGCTTCACGTGCTGCATCCCAGAGCCTGCCTGGGCCAGCTGGATGGCCACCACGGCTCTAGGGCTAAGCTTAGCAGCACCAAGCCAGTGCCTTTGTACAAGAGGAGCAGGTATTCGCTTAGCATTAGGGAAAAGGTCTTGCAGGATAAAGCTTTAACGGTTCTATCCAGGGCTAGGCGCTTCAAGGAACCCCTATCGAAGCTTGCAAAGGAGCATGCAATATCCATTAGGGCTGTTCTGAAGGCCACAAACGGCTTCAAGCGTGTCAAGAACCACTGGATACCCACAAAGAGGGACAGGATATCGCGTGTTATGCGCATCTATGAACATGGCAAAGAACTGTTCATAGAGCTGCGGGACTCGGTTCGAGCCTCAATCATTGGTATTTACCATTCGGACATTGGATTGTTCCTTGAGACTGGCGATGAGAGCATATTAGCCAAGTACAAGCAGGTTCAAATCAGGGATTCTAGCGGTATGCTGCATTCTTTGGAAAGCGACCCTGCTGCAATTAAGAGCATTGAAGAGGCGCGCGAGGACAGCGAATATTTTGATATTTATGATAGTGGTTGAATGGAACATGAAGTATACAAATGGTATGAAGAGGATTGTGCCTGTGGGCACAAACGCGGCGCGCATAGCGACCAAGGTATAAGGCCGTTAGTTGCAAGGGGGCATGGGTCATGTGACAGGTGCAGATGCAGACAGTTTACCTGGGTTGGGACGATAGTCGACGGTATGGTGGTCAAATGATGATATGCCCATACTGCGAACGGAAGTACAAGACCTATGTTTCATACAGGGTGCATAAGCACCGGAAGCATAGGGGGCTTGAGTTCAAGAAGCCGGTACTGCTGCCTGAAGACAAGCAAGAAAGTCCCGATAACTCCGAGGATGACAGATCCGTAAAAGAATGGGGTATTTCGGGTATTTGAAATGGTGTGTTTATGAAACTGGATAGGAATGAGGAGTTATTGACACAAATAACGCAGGCTATATTCAGGAAGGCTGACAAGGAGAATCTTGAAAAGAACAGGGTTGTAGATTCTATAAGCGAACTTCAGCATATCTTCCACAAAGACTCAAAGAAAAAGGAGAGGATATGTTTTGTCTGCGCCTTCTGTCAGGAATTAGAGCTTCACCACTTGGCTGGCAGAAATAATTCAGAGCTTACATGCACACTTTGCAGTTTCTGTCATGCAAGCTTGAGTAATAGACAACAAATATGGGATAGTCGTTGGACATATACAAACAATTCTGATGACCTCAGGAGTTCGTTTGCTGTTGCTGGCATTTTTGAGCTTCTTACTGAAAAGCATTTCAGGACAGGGATAAAAGATTACAGGATTATGGCTGACGCATTACCAAGTTTGATTAAAAGTTACCTTGAAAAGGCGAATGACATGTCTAAAAAAGAAATAAAAACGAAAACGAGTGCAAGCCTCGGTAGTGCTGCAAAACAAGAAGATTCCTTCTTTGAAGAGGTTTACAAAAATTGTCTTTACGAGACAGAAGATGAGATGTTAACCTATGACGAAGAGCATGGATCTTATGAGCTGCACATGGGCAGATCCGGAGACAATTGGGGGAGTGTAACTGTTACATTTTCAAGAAAAGAACTAATGGCAATTAAAGATGCCCTTGTCAAGCATTTTGGAAAATAAAGTGATAATGTGGAAATTACGCAAAGATGCTATATTGATAACAAAACTGAAAGATTTGATAAAAAGAAGGTTAATTTTAACAGGAAGCTGGTGTTTGTATTCGACACCGAGACCACAACTGACAGGTATCAGGATTTGTTGTTTGGAAGCTGCGCAGCTTATGAGAACGGTCATACAGCGTTTGTTGCTTTGTTTCATGGAGATAACTTAAGCAAAGAGCAGCTTGATACACTGCAAAGGATTGCTTTTGGTATGGATATGATTCTACTGACCAGAGACGATTTCATTAACGCATTTATGGAATATGTATACAAAAGAAGAGCGGTTTGCATTGGATTTAACCTGCCTTTTGATATTTCAAGAATTGCGAAGAGCTATAATACATCTAAAATAGACAAAGGCGCTTTCTCATTCAAACTAACTGATGACAAGCGTTGCCCACGAATTTTTATAAAACATCTTAACAGTAAGCACTCTTTTATAAGATTCATACCTCCGTTTGCCAAGAACAGGAAGAACAGAAACAAGTACCGCGGTGTATTTGTAGACTTGAAGACATTGACATTTGCCCTGACCAATAAGAGCCATAGCTTAGAAAGCGCTTGCATATTGTTTAATACCAAGCATCAAAAGCTAAAAGTCGAGACACATGGCACTATTACACATTCTTACGTGCTTTATAATGTTGCTGATATCGAGGCCACCTATAGCCTCTACAAGGCGTTGCTAAACAGGATCGAGACTCACGACATTCCCTTAGAAGTCAATCAGCTGTCATCTCCGGCGGCAATAGGTCCGGCATACTTCAGGACTATGTCTATAAAACCGTTCCTTGAGCAGAACCCGAACTTCCCGAAAGAGGTCTTAGGTCATGTCATGACTACCTACTTTGGAGGCCGGACGGAAACCAGAATACGCAAGAAACTTGTTCCAGTAACGTACTGCGACGCTACATCAATGTACCCTTCGGTGTTCTGCGGCATGAACCTTTGGGAGCTAAACATAGCCAAGAGGCTTGTTGTAGAGGAAGACCCCGACTTTAAGGAGCTATTGGAGACGGTTCGGCTTGAAGACCTGAATGACAAGTCCATAGGACCCAAGCTAAGGGGCATGGGTCTTGTCAGGCTTAACGATGACATATTCCCAATTCGTGGGAAGTATGGCAACAAGATTGTTACTAGCATTGGTGTAAACTATGCCAAGGGCAAGGAGCTATGGTTTAGCTACCCCGATATAGTTGCCTCAAAGTTGCTTACTGGAAGGGTACCCGAGCTCGTAAAGACATGCAGGTTCAAGCCTGTTGGTATCCAGCCAGGGCTTAGACCTATCAAGCTGTTCGGCAATTACGTAGACCCAAGGAAAACCGACCTGATAAAGTATCTTATAGAGCATAGGCTTCAGATAAAGGAGAGGCTGCTTAAGGATCCTACCAACGAAAGCCTCAAAACAGAGGACCATCTAGCCAAGGTAATAGCCAACAGCTGTTTCATACGGTAAGTTCGTACAAATCGATACCAAGCCCAAGAGATTAAAGGTGGATGTCTACGGGCTTGAGCATTTTCAAACCGTTGTCGAGAAAGAAGAGGCTCCGGGTGAACTTTTTAATCCCATGATAGGCACTCTGGCGACCTCAGGGGCCCGGTTAAGGCTTGCAATGGCCGAAGCTTTTGTCAAAAAGAAAGGGGGATACTATAGCTATATGGACACAGATTCTATTTGGCTTGGCGGTCCTGCGGGGTTGGTAGACGATCTAAAAGCCTTTTTCAAGCCCTTAAATCCGTACAATCAGGATATCGAGATGTTTAAGGTAGAGAAAGGCGATGACAATATGCCTCTAGATAACGTGCTAGCATTTTGTATTTCGAGCAAGAGGTACTGCATGCCAAAGATTGAAGGCAATAACATAGAAATCTTAAAGGCTTCAAATCACGGGCTGGGATTTATGCTTGAGATGTCGAAAGAGAATGTTATCGAATTCTGGAAGGATATCATAAGATTCCATAATGGGACATTATCAAGGAAGGATATAGAGGACAAATATGCCAACAAGTTCGTGTCGCAGCAGTTATCGATAACATCACCGCAAGTCCTAAGAAGGTTCAAGAACATCACCATTAACGGAAAAATGAAGCTCCGCCCGTTCAACTTTATGGTAGCTGGGCAGGCCTTCAAGCCCGATTCCGTAACGGGAGAGAAAATAATACCCGTAGTACCATTTACAAAGGATAGGAATACTATACCTTACCAGACATTCTTTGATCTCAAAACAGGCAAGGTCTACGATAAGGATACGGAATCCTATTGGAAGCCGATGTCCAAGGTATTCTTTGACTTCTATAACCACAAAGAGGAAAAGTTTGACGGAGATATCGGTGAATTGGAAAGGAAGCACATAGACATAAGTGGTGTAAATTATATAGGAAAAGAAACGAACTCCGTCGAAGAAACTTCTGTTTTTGGCGTTTCTGATACTGACCTTGTAACATACGATAGCAAGCAAGAAGAAAAGATTAGGACCGTTATCAAGAATATGTCAAACAGAGAAGCCAAAAAGCATGGGTTCAATAGGGTTACTTTCTATCTGTGGAAAGAACAAATAAAAAAGGGAAACAAGATCAGATTTACCAATAAGACGCGCAAGAAACTGCTAAATATTGCTGAGTCCGATACAAAATAGGAAAGGACCCTAAAGTTGATAAAAAGACTGCAAACTCAGCAGGTTTTGCTGTCCTCGTATCAAAATCCTATAGGAAATGTAAGAAAACCTCTCAAAATGCTTCAAAAGTTGAGGAAAACCCATCAACCTTGCAGATATGTGCTTAGACGCACTGAGGGCTGGTGATGTGAAGATAAAAGAATCCTTTGATAACAATGATAACATTGATAACAATTCAAAAATGGAGAAAAAAAGCAAAAATTAAGAAAATTTTAGGACACTTTTCCTAAAATGAGCTGAAAAATAGGACTGATATTTAGGACTCCAAAAAAGGAATCCTATTAGCTAATTATGATAATGAAAGCATGCTTTTTATCATGTATCCAATCTTTCTAGCATGAGAATCCTCTAAGACACCTATGGCACTGTCAATTCTTTCAGTTGATATTGTGCGTATGTGAAATGCCAGTGCAACGCTGTCCGCATTGAGATTAGTCGAGCTAGTACTGTTGACCTTTAATGTGTAAGGTAATTCTAAGCGCTCAAGCGCTGTGGTAAGAGGCACGATGACGCAGAGGTTTAGTTCTTTCAATACTTTTATTATTATAATTGGCCGCCTACCTCCCTGCTCACGGCCCACAATAGGATCAAGGTCCGCGTAGCATATCTCTTGCTCTTTCATTCTACAAACCTAATCGAAGCTTTTCATGTCCTTGTTTGATGCATCATCAAGAGATTCCATTTCCTTTGCTACGGCTCTCATATGTTCCATCTTCCTTTCATCGGTCAGTAGAAGCGCCTTCAATAAATTGCCGCCATGCCATATTGCCTCCTCTGAAAGATGTGGTTTTCTTTTCATTAGTTCCAGTTCTGCCTCCTCATAACCAAGATGTTCGTTTTCTTTTAGATAAAGCAGACTTGCAACTATCTCAAGACTCTCCGAATCAAGGTGATTTGCCATTACTTCAAGTATCTTGTCTATTTGCACCTTCTCTTTATCATCCAATTCATGCGTAGGTTTTGAATTAAATGCACTATGATACACAAAATATTCTTCTGTGAGCGTTTTTGAATACGGACCTTTTATACGGAAATAGAAGTCATTAAATTTCAATTCACCTACCAAAGTGTCCATTATAAATGCTACCTTCTGCACCTTTATCCTGCTATCGTAGTCCTTTTCTATGTTAATACCTTTTATTCCTAATGCATCAAGATAAGATACTATCTTTGCAATGCGCGCGTGTGCTTTTTCTGTTTCCATGCTTATCTACCATTTATTCTATTATGATCTTAAACCATTTTTTTAATTCATCAAATGCCGTTTCGCCTTCTTTTGTTATATAATATATACTCTCGCCACTGCCCGAGGCTTTGTCAGTTACATAGCCTTGCTGCTTCAACCATAATAAATTAGGGCTTAGTGATCCTGCTGGTATGCCTAACTTCCTCGTATCCTTTAAGGCATTGTATGCAATACCGTCCTTTCCGTAGTATGCAAGCTGGTAGAGCAAAAAGAACCTACTATAGAATAGCAACCGTCGATACTTCTTCTCCAGAAGTGGTATCCCCATGCCCATTCTATGAGAGGTGGTCATACTCGCCACTTAATACATACAAGATAAGCTTAAAAAGCTTTCTGCATCGCAACTTATGCCACAAATAACAATGTCTTCCATGCTCATATTAGTATTATTTGTTTAAATATAAATATGTTTCTATTTTATTAGTGAATAGTATCCAATTGGTAAGTGTAAATAGTGTTATGTCGTTATACAGAAGCTTTTTATATCTTGCGAAAAGAGTACATAGTGGGTGTAAACCCGTCAGTGAAAGATATGGAAAATATCGACACATACAGCCCGGGACAAGGATTCCCATACTATGAGTATGGGCAGAATTATTGCAAGATATGCAATAGATCAGTTGACAAGGCGGAAAACGCTTTGTGCGGCATATGCGAAATCAGAGAGCTAATCAAATTGGCTAGTGCAGGAATGGCAGTTGCAGGCCTGGAATCCGAAAGTGAGGACCTTGCTAAGCTTGGCTTGGTCATAAATGTGGCCTGTTGGTTGTCTCATCTGATTTACTGAGGGGGTTGTGGGATGGGAAACAATAAGGGACCACTTGAGCTCTTGCTATTTCTGATCGTTATACTAGTTGTGGGATGCGTAGCCTACGCCGTCGCAACCAATGCCTTCAAGCTTGCAGCACCGCCACAGCACCTTATTACCGTAAGCGGCCACGTAAGTACTGCTGCAGTAGTAACAAAACCTGACCACATAGCATTCGTGCAGCTGGATACTGGCCAATCATATACAGTGCCCATAGCTGATGGTTCCTACTCATTGGGGATCTATAGCGACCATGCGTACAACGTTTCGGTCTATTATCAAGCCATTCAAGGAGTGGTAACCAGTCAAAATTGCCAAAGCATGCTGAATTTGACGTACGTGAGCAATTCCACTTACACGTACAACATATCATGCTGAGCGCGATTTTGCAGTTTAAACGTGATACTATGTCAATACCAGGCATAAGCGCGGGTACCGGTCCTGCAGCCTTTGTTGTAGGGGGTGTGATAATGGTCCTCCTAGGGTTTGCTGTGGGATGGGTGCTTGTAGTAACGGGAGGGGCGCTAAGCGCCTTTTGGGCATTAAAATTCAAGTGATGTAGAGAAACCCTATGTCATAAGAATTTCAGGCAGCTACCGCACTCTTTTTTTCTTTTTTACTATATCTTTGAGCTAGAAGTGCATTTAAGCCTTATGAACGTATCTTTATTGGATTAGGGCGTAAAAATGACTATAGACGGGTATGATTTAAGCGAGAAGGAAACACGGAATAAGATTATAGATCCACAACTAAAACGAGTTGGATGGACTAGTCGTTACTATAAAGAGGAGGTAAATCCAGTAAAATCTGATTTTAAGACTAAGGACTATACCTTGTTTTCGGGCAAAGTTGAAAGACATGTGGACATGTTCATTGATTATCTGCTACTTGCCGAAGATTATACCCCACTGGCACTTATAGAAGCTAAAAAGTATTCAAAAGACCCCGAAAAGGGACGAATACAGGCTAGAAGCTATGTAAAAGAGATAGCTTCAAATACGGGTTACAAGATATCCATATTTCTGACTAATGGAATTACTTGGAAGATAATCGATCAAGATGGGATAGAAAGGCCTGTTAGTGGGCCTTTTTCTCGAGACGACTTAAAAAGACGGCATGAATTATACTTAAATAGAAAACCACCGACACAAGTTAAAATAAATACTAGAATAGTGGACAGATTAAAAAATGCAACAAATGTCAAAAAGTTAAGTGAACATTTTGAAGCTGGTAATCGTTCTGCATTAGTTCAGATGGCAACTGGGACAGGGAAAACTCGCGTCGCTATGGCAATTATAGATGTACTGAAAAATGCGAATTACATTAGAAATGTACTGTTTATTGCAGATAGAACTGCTCTTGCGAACCAAGCTAAATCAAATGGCTTCAAAAAATTCTTTAGCGAGCCAGTTGGTGATTTAAGAGATGATAAAGACCAAACTCATAGGTTTTATGTTACAACAGTACAAACACTAACAGCTGGAAATAAAGAAAAACGGTATGAAGACTATAGTCCAGCCTTTTTTGACCTCATCATATTTGATGAGGCTCATCGATCGCTCTATGACAAAAACCATGTTTTATTCAGATATTTTGATTGTTTGAAGATAGGTCTAACTGCAACACCTACTGAGCAAGAAACAAAAAACACTTATGATCTATTCAACTGCCTCAATGGTGAACCTACTGTTGATTACTCTTATGATCAAGCCGTGCTAGACAAAGTATTAGTTCCTTATAAGGGAGAAACTATCGAAACAAAAGTTCTATCCCTAGGTGTAGAAGGTTCTGAGTTAACTGAAGACCTACGAGATAAATTAAGGCAGCAAGAATTGGATCCGGATAAGGTTGTATTAACTGGTGCTGAATTTGATCATGTTTTTATGGATGATAAAACAAATGAATTGATAATTCAAAGATTTTTTGAGAGATGCTATAAGTCTGGCGAAGGAAAACCAGCGAAAACGATAATTTTCTGTGCAAGTCAGCGCCACGCAAAGCATATGAAAAAGATTTTCAGTAATTTACTTCCACAATTAAGTAGTGATGTGCAGGTTATAACTTCAGAAATGGATAGAGCTGAAGACGAAGTAAGAAGGTTCAAAAATGAAACTGAACCTCGAATCGCATTATCAGTAGGCATGCTAGATACGGGAGTAGATATTCCCGAAGTGTGTAATTTAGTTTTTGTAAAACCGGTCTTTTCTACTGTTAGATTTTGGCAGATGGTCGGAAGAGGAACTAGAAACAGAGCATCTTGTGATCACCCCGAATGGCTTCCTAATCAAGATAAAAAGGATTTCCTTATATTAGATTTCAAAATCGGTGGACACTCCAACATAGAATACCACAAATTTAGAGTATCAAAAGAAAGCAAAAGTATTGACGTAATGACGCGTATATTCATAAATAGAATTAAATTGCTAGACAAAAAACTTGACAAGCCGCAAAAGGCAATAATAGTAAAAAAGATTATTGAGGATATAAGTACGTTAAATAAAAACTCATTTATAATTAGGGAGAAGTTACCAATTATAAGGAAAATAGAGTCAGATTCTTTTAACCTTGAAAAATATATTACCGAGCTAAATACTGAAATTGCTCCTCTAATGATATTTAAACCCGGCACTAATGTTTACAGCACATCATTTATTCTAAATTCAGAGAAACTTTTTGCTCTTATCTTAGATGGGGACCATGAAAAAATAGAAAGCGTACGATTAAATGCCATTGAACCAATGGTTGAAAATGTATTGCACCGAAGTAATTTATCTGAAGTCAAAGCAAAACTCAACGATTTAAAGTCAGTTCTTCAAGACAAATTCTGGGAAGATCTGACATTTGAAAATGTAGAGTTTATGATAAAAGAAATAGCACCTCTAATGAAATATTATAGTCCGGACCCAAGGAAAATAATCCAAATAGATGCTCTAGATATTATAACTGACGTTCAGCAATTCGAAAGGGAATTGAAAGAAGATGAAGACTTAAATAAACTGATAAAAGAAAATTCATTAGTTGCTAAATTGAGAAAAGGCGACGGGCTTACGGCTGAGGAGTTGGGTCAATTAGTTGAAGTATTTCAAAAGATTAAACCAGAAATTAGCATACCAAATATACAACAAAGCTACGGTGAGGACTTCATGTTATTCTTACACGAAGCTCTGGGTCTAACGAAGACTTACGATCCCAAAGAACTAATTGAGAGACAGTTTGATGATTATATTTTGAAAAATAGCCACTACAATTCGAAACAGCTGGAATTTCTCAACCTTCTTAAAAAGGTTTTTGTAGAGCAAAAACGTTTAGAACTCAGTGATTTAGGCAGATCGCCACTATCAGATAAAAGACCATCAGAATTATTTGAAATGGAGCAGCTGAAACTAATAATTAAGAAATGTAACCGTATTAAATTTAAATAGTATCTACAAATGTAGATACAAATATTTAAATAGATTAGTATCCTAACTATAATCATGGAATATAGAACCGTATCTACAAGGCTCTCGGTGGATGAATTTACCCTTGTTAATGATTATTGTAAGCGAAAGAATATCACACCTTCAGCTCTAATAAACGAGCTAATCTTCGAAGAGATAGCTCCTTCTATCCCTGCACATATTGCGGGAAAGAATATACTTGAATATGACCGAAAAAAAGATTCGTTTTCTTGGCATATTGAATTAGATAATGGAAGGCGCATTACGGCACTTAAAAATATTTCGCCAGAGTATCTGAGAGATTTGTGTAATGCTCTTGCAGATACTTTAACTTCAAGGGAGGAATTACAAGGTAAAAAAAAGAAGGGTTCAGTACCAGTACCTAAAAAGATAATAAGAGGGAAAAAATGAATAATATGCCAAAAGGCTGGGAATCTATAACTTTTGAAGAGGCATTTCAATATTGTCCAAAAGCAAAACATAAAGCAGGTGAAGGATTAGAAAGTGGAAAATACAGATTTTTTACATCCAGCCCTATTCAGTCAAAATATCTAAATGAGTACGGATTTCATGGTGAATATTTGATCCTTGGGACTGGTGGTGGTCCAAGCATCCATCATTTCAACGGAACTTTTGCAACAAGCACCGATTGTTTTGTAGTTAAAACAGTAAAAAAGGATATCCATACAAAATTCGTTTACTATTTTTTGAAGGGGAATATTGGTATTATTGAAAAGGGTTTTAGAGGCGCTGGACTCAAACATCTTTCAAGACCTTACTTGAACCAAATAGAAATTCCAAAGCCATCGCTAGAAAATCAAAAGAAAATTGTAGCAATGTTGGAGAAAGTAGAGAAACTTATTGAATTGCGAAAAGAAGCCGATGAACTTACCGATGATTTACTGAGGTCTGTCTTTTACAACATGTTTGGGGATCCGATAAAAAATCCGAATAAGTGGCCAAAAGTAAAGATTCATGGATTTATGCAAAGTAAAAACTGGTGGTACTCCTAGTCGTCAATCTAAAGAATATTGGGATAATGGCACTATTCCATGGGTAAAGACCACTGAAGTTAAGACCTGCATAATTAACGATACGGAAGAAAAAATAACCCAAATTGGATCAAATAATAGTAATACGGAGATATTTCCCAAAGAGTCAATAATTATTGCCATGTACGGACAAGGGAAAACAAGGGGGCTTACTGCAAAGTTAGGTATACCTGCTACAACTAACCAAGCCTGTGCCGTGCTTTTACCATCAGATAAATACCTAACTGATTATTTATGGAGCTATCTCATTTTATCATATGATAGATTAAGGAACTTGGGGCGGGGAGGCAATCAACCGAATCTTAATCTCGATATAGTAAAGAATTTTGAGGTTTTTGTACCAGATATAAAGTTGCAAAGAAAATTTTGTGATAAAGTGAACGATATAAACAAAATGATTAAAATACAAACGGATACTAAAAATCAGATAAATAGATTATTTTTATCCTTAATACAAAGTGCTTACAAAGGTGAATTAATATGTTAGATCCAGAGCTAAAAAGTAAAATAAATAAGCTATGGGACAAGTTTTGGAGTGGAGGGATTTCAAACCCACTCACAGCTATAGAGCAGATTTCGTATTTGCTTTTTATGAAGCGTTTGGAGGATGAAGATGTCTTAAGACAACAGAATTCAAAATTCACGAAGGAAAATTATACATCTATCTTCCAAGGAAATAATGACTGTAAGTGGAGTGTATGGACTGAATATTCTTCAGATAAAATATTGGAGCACGTACGCACTAAAGTATTTTATTTCCTAAAAAATCTCGGTGAAAGAGATTCATTATACAATCAATACATGCAAGATGCGGCTTTTGTGATTCCCACACCATCTATACTAATAGAGGCAGTCAAAATCATAAACGAGCTAAAAATTAAAGAACAAAATAGCGATACGCAAGGAGACATTTATGAGTATCTTCTTTCAGAACTAACTACCGCTGGCAAAAATGGACAGTTCAGAACCCCACGTCATATAATTAAGATGATGGTAGAATTGATAAATCCAAAAATTGGAGATACTGTATGCGATCCGGCTTGCGGAACTGCTGGCTTTCTAGTTGCTACATACGAGCATATTTTAAAGCCGAATACTGCAAAAGAATTGATAAATACTAACCAATTAGAGATTTTAAGAAAAGAAACACTTTATGGATTTGATATAGATCCAACTATGGTAAGAATAGCCTTGATGAACCTTATGATGCATGGACTAGATCATCCAAACATAAGGCAAATGAGTAGTTTATCTACTCGCTATACTGAAAGTAATCAATATGATGTGGTCTTAGCAAATCCTCCGTTCAAGGGTAGCATTGACGAATCTGAATTAAGCGATCAACTTACCATCAAAACAACCAAAACTGAGATTCTTTTCTTGGAATTAATGAACCGAATAATGCGTACTGGTGGAAGATGTGCAGTAATAGTACCTGATGGTATCCTTTTTGGGGGATCCAAGGCACATAAACAAACAAGGCAAATGCTACTGAAGAAATGTAGGTTAGATGCTGTCATTGCAATGCCTTCTGGTATTTTCAAACCATATGCAGGTGTCTCTACAGCAGTACTAGTATTTACTAAAGGGGAAGAGACTAAGAGAGTGTGGTTCTACGGAATGACTAGTGACGGTTTCAGTCTTGATGATAAACGTACTTTTATCGATGGAAAAGGAGATATTCCAGACATAATAGAGAAATTCAAGAAGCAAGACAAAGAGAAATTCGATGATAGAGAAGCCAATTGTTTCTTCGTTCCGATTGAAGAAATAGAAAGAAATGATTTTGATCTTACTATTTCGAAATACAAAGAAATAGAATATGACGAGATTAAATACGAAAAACCGCAAATTATAAAGAAAAAATTATTAGAGCTAGAAGAAGATATAATCAAACTTGCTAAAGAAATTGACATATGAATTCAATCAACCACAGCCCCATAACCCTGTGAGACGCCAAGACCACAAGTCCCTATTACGATATGATTTACAGTGCTTAGACTGTTCCAATGGTGGGATTCTCCTTCTGTTATGGCCGTTGAGTGGAATATGAAGTTCAGAGAGTCCTGGGGTTTTGGAGTTTAGACGATAACATTTGTTATCGTTTCACGGATATGGAATGAAATTGATAACAAAATGTTAAAAATTCCCCCTATAATATATACCCCCCCGATTCTATTTTGGGGTATATATAATAGGAGGGAAATGGCACTATTTTTCATGATTATGAAACTTTTGTTATCAAAATAGGCCTCTTTGATAACAGTCAGGAGCATCAGGACTCCATAATCCCATAACTACCTCAACACGATAACAGGTAGGACGTAGTAAAATCAGGGCTCGATAACACCATATTCGACTCAAAGGACATAGCAGACGGAGGGTGCCACCCCAGAACAGTCTGGAACGTGTAAATCATATCGTAATAGGGACTTGTGGCCTTGGCGTCTCACAGGGTTATGGGGTCTGGGGGTGTGTGTCTTGATTTTTTAGTATAAAGCAATATTTAATTAACAACAGAAAGTTCTTTAAGTTTTAAGAACAGATATATAAACGACCAGAAAGGCAGCACAGGGGTGTGAAATGTGTTTGACTTTAATATAGATTGGAAAGGAGCGTTGGCAATAATCATAGTCGTAGTGCTCGCTCTGGGAGCTATAGGCTATTTTAGTGGCTTCCACAAGCAACCAACATACAATCAAATCCCAATAATCAATGTAACACAGGTGAACATTGAGATCAACTATGCTACCCCTAATTCGTGCCACTATTTTGGCAACACAACCCAAATCAAGCAATTCAAAGATGTGGTGGACTCTGGCACAGGATTCATCTATAATCTCAGTTTGGAGGACTGGTCTTGCAATCCTCTGGCCAAGCACGGCTTTAACAGTATCACAGTAGGCCCTTTCTAGCACATTCTCGCTCACAAATTACTCCCCAAAGTCCAATTATACGGTAGGGGAAGGTGGAACGGATACCACCCAGCTAGCAATACAAACAAACGGCCAAGCGTATAGCGGACCACTTAATATATACATAACAACCACTTAAGAGGTAAGCATATGACTCAACGAATAAACTGGGGTGCATTAGGGGGTAAAGGGATCGTGGCAGTTTTAATCATAGCCGGTATTGTCTTGTGGGTTATAGGGCTTAAAGGTATAGGTTATTTTGCAATAGGCGCTGGTATTGTAATAGGCATAATATACGGGTTACTAGGGGCAGCAGGAATAGCACGAAGGATCGGATTCCGATAATAAAAAGGTGATAATACGGCAACAAGAAAACAAGGTTTATCAAGGCAAAAGGTAAACCAATCCCTAAGGGGCTTAGAAGACGTCACACTAGTCACATCTTCAAAAGTGAAGCGTGATGGCAAAACTGTTGAGGCATTCCGCATCTCTGACTCTGGTGCAGACCTTGTTGAGACCGCATTAAGAAACATGGGGTTCAACCCTGATGATAAGGATATGCCGACTCCGGACATGACGGAATTTACTAAGGCCGTAAATGCAGAATTGGCAAAGAGGACAATAAGGAAATAGAGCTACTATGTTATGGTGATCTTAAAACTTGCAAAGAAAGAGGGACAAAAGGAGACGACGGTTTGAAGGAACTTTTATAGCTTCTTCAGGCTTTCGAGGAGGGTCTTGCCCTTTGCCGTTATATCGTACCGGTTGATGTACTTGCCTGCAACCTTCACATGATCCATCTTTACAAGACCATAGTCCTGCAGTCTGGAAAGCTTCAAAGACAGAGTCCTTTCGTTCTTGACGTATCTTTTTAGGTCTACGAACCTTTTTGGCCCATTTGCCAATGCCCTCAATATGTCAAGTATGAACGGTTGCAGCACACCGAGCTTCTTGTCTCTCATAACAAGCTTTAAAGAAGAGACGGTATATTTTCTTTGTTTTATGTATAGTTACTATATTTATATATAGTATGTTATTATATAATTTGACGAGGTAATTTGGATGGAACAAAAGAAAGGCAAACCAAAGACAAATTTGAAGCTTCTAGGTGGTGGAATAGCCATAGGTTTGGTCTTGATGCTTGCAATCCTTCTTCTGCTTGCTTCCGCAGCACCAAAACCCGATATAAAGGTAACTGCAGTCAATACCAGATGTGTCATACCTAACAAGAATATGAATGTAACGTGCAGTACTATCTCTGGATTCAATTTCAGTGCTGGTTCTACTAAGGCTTTCAACATTACCCTAACGGCACCATCGCGGTATGGTGAGATGCTTAAATCAATCAAGATAAATGATAGAAATTTTAGCATCGTAAGAGTGATACCATCTTTGCCTCAGAATATAAGCGCCAATACAAGTCTTGCATTCACCGTTTACATAAATACGTCCTACAAAAGTTATGTTGGTCCAATTTCACTATCTGAAATCTACAATGTAACCAGTCCAAGGCTAATTAATGTATCTATGATAAACTCCTATTTTGTAAATACGAATTCAAGCGAGACTTCATTCAGCGGTTCACTTCAAGGTTTCGAGACCTCTCCGGGTATTATATATTTTGAGACGTTCAACACCACTAACCTATGGAATTATAATGAAAACTTTACTTCAATCCAGACCAATACCTCAGGTTTCAGTATAGTGGATGTTTCTCCAAAATTACCGGTAAAAATAGAAAGTGGGAAAAGTCAGATATTCACACTTCAGATTAAGGCTCCAAATTCAGATTACATCGGTCCGTTATCCGTAATTACGTATTATAATGCACCAAAGCCAAAATATGTTAATGTAACCCAGCTAAATGCATTCTTCAATGATGCTACCACGAATATGACATATTTCTCAGCTGCATTACGCGGTTTCAACGCCTTTGCAAGCTCGTACGAACTTTATACCATATACATTGATAATGCCACCAATGCTACATGGCTATCATTCGATACCAATACAACAGGATTCAAGATCGTAGATGTAACTCCAGAGTTGCCGTTGAAGATTACAAATAATCAGCAGGCATTTACGCTAAGGATAATCGTACCAAATTATAGTTATGGTGGTCCAATTTCAATAATCGAACATTATAAAAAATAAAGGTTAGATACGTTGAAATTTTAACCCTAGTGGTGTAGGGAGCTATTAAATGCTTATTTTACCCACTTATTCATATGAAGGACAAAATAGAAGCACCAAACATCATAAAAATGTTAATAGTGGTTGGCGGGTTTCTTGTACTATTAAGCGGACTTTTAGCAGTACTGGGTTTTCCCATAGGGTTTACCTTCATAGATACTCATCTTATGATGATTGTTTTGCCTAATGTTAGTATATATCATGGAATTGTTGAGGCTACTAGTGGTATCATAATTCTATTAATCGGTTTTTTTGTCAATATGAAAAATCTTGGTTCTGTACAAAACTCTTCAATAGCTACTCTGGTATTTTCCATTACTAGCCTAATAGGTGGCGGTGGATTTTTAGCTGGATTTACGCTTGTCTTTATTGGAAGTATTTTTGGAATCAGTTATAGCTATGTCATTTCAAGCAGGCCGTCTTATCCTGAGCATAGGGAAACTGCAATTAAAACCAATGTAAAAAGTGAAAAGGTTGTTCCCGCCAAGAATGTATCAAAACTTTTAAAGCCAGAGGAACGTGAATTGTATAATCTAATTGAAAAGGCAGACGGTGCAATCTTCCAGGCAGAACTTGTGGAAAAGAGTGGCTTTACGAAAGTAAAGATAACTAGAATTTTGGACAGGTTAGAGGGTCGCGGGATTATAGAAAGGAGAAGGCGAGGAATGACAAACATAGTCATACTAAAAAACAACGAAAAGGCATCGCCACAAAGCTCTTAAACAAGCTGCTGAAACTAGTTTCATACTAATCCTAATATGCTGTTTCGGGCATAGCTATTTGTGATTCCATGAAGAAAGGAACCAAGAAAATGGTGAGACTTAAAAAGGTTGACAAAATTCCAAGGAAAGGTCTCTGGATCGGTCTTGTGGTTGTTGTAGTTGCATTTGTGCTTATAGTCGCATATGCGAAAGCTGCAAACGTAAGATTAGACAATATCCAATACGAAAATATGGCCGGTATTATGTCAGGAACCGCAATAAATCAAGGAATTATAGCACAATGCACTGAAATTATGCGCTCTTACGGATTAAACCAGTCTGTAATAACTGCTATGCAGAGTATGATGTCGGGTGGCATGATGGGGCATCAACACTAAAGATTTAAGGTTGTGGCTCCATGGGCATAAAAATAGGATTCAGTTCGATTGGAAAGTTCAAAGCAGTGCTGATGTTGCTCATCATTGCTACCGTAGCTTTGGTAAATCTGTCAACAGTAACATCTGCAATGTGCCCACTCTGTGTTGCTGGAGCTGCAATCGGCTTAAGTGTTGCCAGGTATTATGGTGTGGATGATCTTGTAGTAGGATTATGGCTAGGGGCATTGGCAGTCTCAACGGCCGTATGGATAAATAATGTCATTAACAAGAAAACCAAGGTAAAGATTGTGCCGCTTCAGGGATTCTTTGTCATTACTGTTTTGATTGCTGCAACAATAATGCCTTTCTATTTTGCCGGATTCTTCAAAGGAATGCCAAATATGGTAGATACGGTATTCGGGATAAACAGGCTGGTAGTGGGTAGTTTGATTGGGGGAATTGTCACATTTGCTGGATCTCCTGTCAGTAATGTCATAAAGAAAAAGCGTGGCAAGGTATTCCCCTACCAGACCATAATCCTGACGCTTCTTGTACTTGTCGTACTCTCGCTGTTGTTCTGGTATGTTACAAAATACTATTATATAACCTAATGGATGTTTGAAATGGAAAACGAAGACAATAAAAAGAGACAAAATGATATGGAAGAATTTTTGGACAAAGTTCATTCATTTAACAATCTCAACACCCCAGACCTTTCTTTAGGTGAGGATTTGAGTATTGCAGTAATGAACTTGATCTCAATAGAAGAACACCTTTACTTTACATCAATAAAGACCAACAAAAAAGTTTATCTCGAAACCCTCAAATCCATAAGGAAAATGAGATCAAAGCTGCTCAAAGAACTGATAAACCAGCCAGAAGGGGAAGTGTGGTGCATATCAAAGCATCTGCTTGCATCATCCATGCGTTTGATAGAAGTTGGCACAAAGCATCTTGCAAACGGGAAGGAAAATGAGGCAAATGAGAAATTTGAACAGGCATTTGATCTTTATTCACTCTTCTGGGGCTTAAATCTCAATCAGAATTCATTAAAGGAAAGATCAGAAACACAAGACAAAAATACAGAAGCAAAACAAAAGAAGGACACATTCAGTAGCATAAAGGAAATGGTCAAGAAGATAGTCGATTGTTGCAAAGAATAGATCATGTTTAGGTGGAAATTATGAACAAAACTTGGATATATGGCATTGGAATAGTTGCAGTGCTGCTTGTTGCTGTTGCGGTGTATTTTGGCAGTCAACATTTAAGTATGGCAAAATTCGAAAAACCTGGACTTAATGCCTCTGCACAAAATGTATTCGAAGGAAAGATAGTCATTGGCAATACTTCAGCACAAACATACACAAATGTCTCAGTATTAACTGATGAAGGCTGTACCACTGATCACAATACCGGTCTGGCAAATTGCACCTCAAAACTCAAGACAAATGGTGGTGTGATAGCATTCAATTATGAACATGATATGATGCAGAAACCATGCTTATCGCTTGGGGATAAGGCCATTGTTCAGGTAAATTTAGATGGTACTGCTTTAGTTGAAAGGACTTATTGGGGTGGTGGCGGTGCGTAGAAGAAAGAAGAATAACCACTTAAAGGCTGTAGCGGTGCTCTCATTAATAGTCGTTGCACTGCTTGCAGTATACTTTGCAGGAAGCTATTATTCAAAGCCTGCACATACCAGAGCAGTTTCCAATTACAGCAGCATGACAAATACGATAGTAACTAAAAAATTAGACCTTAGCGGTATCTCAGAGCAAGTTTATCCTAGCAATGGATTCGTTTTAGCTGCAAAATGGAATAATACTGCAGAAAAGCTTCTTAATAAAAGAGCCCTGAATCTTTCATTTATCTCAAATTCCCTTATCGGTGCAAATGAGCCTTTGACAAACGAACAACTTAAGATTCTAAATGGAACTAGAAATATGAATATAACACTGAATTCAAGTAGTGGACTGTTTGCGCTCTACGTTCTATGGGCCATAGGAATAAACAACAAGGCAAGTGCGATAAACAATGGTCCAATTATGAATTATGGAAACCCGGACCAGTTTGCGAGCACTGGAGGCTATGGGCCTCTTGGGAATCTATCAATTGGAGTATCTCTCGATAATAAGCCTTAACGAAACCCAGCAGAGTGAAGTAAACTCGATAGCGTCAAATGTTTATAGACCTTGTTGCAATAACCCTGCAATGTTTCCCGATTGCAACCATGGAGCAGCACAATTAGGACTAATAGAACTTATGGTTTCACAGGGCAGGAGTACATTTGAGATATATAGTGCATTGAAGGAGTTCAATTCCTTCTATTATCCGCAACAGTATCTTGATATGGCAGTACTTTTTAATGCGACACAGAACAAGACATGGGTTGAGGTTCCCGCAAATATGATTTTGGGATACAATTTCTCAAGTGCCTCTGGTTCCTATGCAGTGCAAAAGCAACTTGCTGCAAGTAATATAACAATAGGTTCTGGTGCAGGATCTAGCGGAAGGTGTGGGGTGTAAAACATGGGTTTGTTCAACTTTAAAGGCGATCATAAAAAGGTGTGTATCGTTTGTGATATGATGGTCAGTGACAAAACAGCTTTTAAGGCAGAATTAAAGGGTAAAACATATTACTTCTGCAACGAACAATGTAAATCAGAATTCATAAAAAACCCTTATAAATACATAGAGTGATATATTGGAATAGGTTGGTGAAAATATGGCGAAAAATAACTTTTCGGAAATAAATGTGAAAGCAGCAGCCATAACCGGAGCTGTAATTGGATTTTTATACTGGCTCTTTATGGTTCCGTGGTATGGAATGATGGGATCCAATACTTATGGCACTATGGGTTACATGATGGGCTATGCAAATTCTGTAATTGGTCCTTTATCTGTACAGTAGTTCCGAAACCGAGCATTCTGTTCAACTAAACCAATAAAAACAGTACTATACAATCAATATTATGGCAAAATCAAATATCATTATCTTATTAATCATAGTCATACTGGTATTATTGATAGTTTTTGGTATATGGTCTTTAGGAGTTTTTAGTAACAATAACTACAAACCTAATTTTCCTATAGAAAATTCTACTGAAACTCTTTATGTAAGTAGTCAATCAAATGGCAATGCAACGGTTAGTGTGGATTTAAATATAAGCAAAGGACATGCGCCCGCAGTCTTAATTTAACAATTACTGGATATTCTTTTAATTATAGTGCATCCATTCCAGAAAATACTACACCAAATTCAGAACCTAATCCCTATGCTTATGCTGGTTGTTTCAGTTTTAATGGAGGGCATAAGGTTATATTGCATAACTTGAAACCAAAAACTAATTATAGATTATCTATTATTGGTCAGATTTGTGGTGGTTTTTGCCCATATCTTGACAGGAACCAAAGTGTTTTTACAGGCAGCAACGGCTCCGTAACTGAAGTTAGAATAAATATAACAAGCAACTTAACAAACGACAACCAATAGATGAGCATTTAAATTGCTAAAGAATGGTAAGATATCCTAAACCTTTTTCTTCAAACAAACCGAAAGAAAGCCAATAAAAACACAGCTACCTAGTGTATAACCCTATACCGAATATTGTTATCTTTGGTGAATTACACATAACGAATTCTAAGAGTGCATGTTTCAAATCATTCATCCTAACCACGGTTTTCCTTACATGACCCCTAATCGACATCCATATATTATACAGAACACATGAGATGACATAGAAGAATAGTCTGATGAATCTGCTTCTTGTACAAGTCCTTATCTCGAACCGATTTACCTCTCTAAATGCGGTTTCTATTCGCCACCTTATTCTGAATAGTTTCCTTATTTTACCAGCCCGTTCTTTCATATTAGATGCAAGGTAAAAGTCGTCTTTCCTTCTATGAAATCTGTATACAAAACATTCTTTTTGGACATTTTCATTATTCACTTTGATTGGGTACAGTACAGCTTTCTTATATGGTAAATCTTGGCTGTTCAAAGCGGAGGAATATTTACGTCTACACACATATACTATTCCTCTTTTGTCGAGGTAGATAAGAAGACCAGATGAATAAAATTCTCCATCCATTAGCACATATCTTATATTGTATTTCCTACGAAGTTCCTCTATCGCATTTATTGTTGGTTGGGTAACGCTCTTTTTCAATAGTGGTATTATATCTACGATATATTGCATATTTCCAGAAACTATCCTTACAGCAAGGAATTTGAATGCAAAATGACTTCCATTCTTTGGTTTGGTTCCAACAATTCCTCTCTTTTTCTCACCGTGATACATTTCATCATGAACATCTATCGCCAGGTCAACTTCCTTATCGATTTTTGGTCTTCCTTTTCTTATGATTTTACGAAGTTTCTTGTAGCTTCTTGTTATCCGTAAGAAAACAGTATCACTAATCGGTTCTTTTGCAGTTGTTTCCAAACTCTCATGCATTAGTGAGGCCGTAATCAAAACATCGGTTATCTGTTCTTTTTTGTATTGTGAATGCCTCGATTCTGATATAAGGGGTTTTATCAAGTCTGCAACTGTCTTCCTGACAGTAGTGGGTATTATATTCTTTACATTTGTTATGGTTCTCATGTTCTTCTCAACTTGGCGGGGTCGTCAAACTTCCGCCTTGTTGAACGATATATCAAGAAACTTTTATAGAACGTGCAGTTTCGGAACTACTGTGTAATAATAGCTATAATCTGTGGTGCAATAGCTGGTGTGGTTATCGGGTGGGTTTACAACTGGGCAATTAAGCTAAAATAAGTAGGTGATTTTATGGAAACATATACCTGTCCAATGCACCCAAAGATTCATTCCAAGAAGCCAGGCAGATGTCCTGAATGTGGGATGGCTCTAGTGCGTTCTAAGTAGCTAAAGTTATTATCATGGCAACAGATCCAGTCTGCGGAATGAATGTTGATGAGAAGACAACAACACTTACCAGCATAAGGCAAGGAAAGAAATACTATTTCTGCAGCAATACCTGCAAAATGCAGTTTGAAAAGCCAGAAAAAGAGCTTAAATCGATTAAGACTGCATTATTTATCTCAATTCCATTGACAGTGATAGTGGCGTTGCTTACTTATGTGCTGCACTTTTCCTATGGCAATTACATAATGCTTATTCTTGCGAGCGTTGTTCAATTCTATGCTGGCCAACGCTTCTATGAAGGCACAATAGATGCGATAAAAAACAAGTCAAGCAACATGGATACGTTAATAGCAATAGGCACAAGTGCTGCATGGGTATATAGTACTGTTGTAATCTTCTTTCCTTCAGTTTTTCCAACAGGAGTGGTATACTTTGATACTTCAACCATCATAATAACATTGATATTGCTGGGTACATACATGCAGAGGCTTGCGGAAACAAGGGCTTCTAATGCCGTTTCTGCGCTTATAGCTCTCCAACCAAAGATAGCGCACATAGTAAGGGGGAATAAAGTAATAGACACGCCGATTGAGGTACTAAAGGTAGGTGACATTGTCTTAGTCAAAACTGGAGAAAAGATACCCACTGATTCAATTGTCATGGACGGAGAAAGCTCTGTTGACGAATCGATGATTACAGGAGAAAGCATACCAGTTACAAAAAGAACTGGAGACAAGGTTATCGGAGGAACCATAAACGCAACAAGCTCATTAAAGGTAAAAGTGGTCAAGGTAGGGGAAGATACTGCACTGTCCCAAATAATAAAGATTGTTCAGGATGCTGCATCTAGCAAGGTTCCAATACAGAAGCTGGCGGATAAAATATCATCTTATTTTGTGCCAATTGTCGTATTTGTTGGGATAGTGGCGTCTATTGCATGGTACCTATTGGGTGGTGTGGGGTTGAACGTTGCTGTTCTTATATTTGTAAGTACCCTGATAATAGCATGCCCCTGTGCTCTTGGCATAGCCACACCGGCAGCATTGCTGGTCTCTTCAGGAAAGGCTGCCAAAAATGGCATATTGGTAAAAAGTGGCGAAGGTCTTCAGATTGCCAGCAAAGTCAATGCAATAGTACTTGATAAAACAGGAACCCTTACAAAAGGCAGACCAGAAGTCACTGATGTGGTGCAGACCTCAAATTATATCCAAAAAGATATACTCAGATTCGCGGCAATTGCAGAAATGAATTCGGAGCATGTTTTAGGCAAGGCAATAGTTGACAGGGCAAATACTGAAAAAATAAAAGTCGAGTTTCCCAAAAAATTCACTTACAAACAAGGTAGTGGAATAATTGCTATAGACAAGAATGGAAAACGGATAACGATAGGCAATAGGGATATGTTTGACAATAAACAATTGGATGGCATAGAAAAAAGACTGAGTAAATTAGAGCTTGAAGGCAAAACCAGTCTTATTGTAGGACTTGATAAACAGATTATAGGGATAATATCTCTTGCAGATGTTCTCAAAGATGACAGCAAGGAAGTAATAAGTGCATTCAAAAATTCTGGAAAAGAGGTCTGGCTGATTACTGGAGATAATGAAAGAGTTGCGAATGCTGTTGCAAAACAGCTCGGAATTACTAATGTTATCTCGCAATCAAAACCCAAGGAAAAAATGAATAAGATAACAGAATTGCAAAAACTGGGGAAAGTAGTCGCAATGATAGGTGATGGAGTGAATGATGCTCCAGCATTAACAAAGGCAGACCTTGGCATAGCAATAGGTGCCGGTACTGATGTTGCAATACAGGCAGGTGGTATAATCTTAATAAAGAATAACATCTATGATGCAGTTATAGCATTAGAACTTGGAAAAAGGACAATGAGCAAGATAAAGCAGAATCTTTTCTGGGCATTTGGTTACAATATAATTCTGATCCCCATTGCAGCAGGAGCTTTAATACCGTTTTTCACAATAAGTGTTTATAATTTTTTACCTCTTCTGGCTGCATTTGCAATGGCTTTCAGTTCTGTAACGGTTGTATCAAATTCTCTGTTATTAAAAAGTCCTAAGAGATAACCCACCACCCCCAGACCCCATAACCCTGTGAGACGCCAAGGCCACAAGTCCCTATTACGATATGATTTACACGTTCCAGACTGTTCTGGGGTGGCACCCTCCGTCTGCTATGTCCTTTGAGTCGAATATGGTGTTATCGAGCCCTGATTTTACTACGTCCTACCTGTTATCGTGTTGAGGTAGTTATGGGATTATGGAGTCCTGATGCTCCTGACTGTTATCAAAGAGGCCTATTTTGATAACAAAAGTTTCATAATCATGAAAAATAGTGCCATTTCCCTCCTATTATATATACCCCCCCGATTCTATTTTGGGATTATCCGATTATTGATAATCCCCTTACCACTACACTTTGATGAAATAGCAAATATTTATAAATATGTAGGGGTAATACTTACTATGGCTGAAATAAGAGAACGGAAGAAAGGCAACTCGATCTATTACTATCTGGAGCATTCCTTCAGATTTGAAGGCAAAGTTTTGAAAAAAGAGTTATACCTGGGCAAGAGAATTCCGAGTAATATAACTTCTATTAAGTTGAACTTCCTAAATGAGATTTACACCGAAAAATGGTACTCTGTATTCGATAAGATAAAATTGAACTATAAGAAAGATATGGCGTCTGCAGTCAAATCGGAAATAGAAAAAGAACTTGAAGTATTTATGATAAAATTCACTTATGATACGCAAAGGATAGAGGGCTCGACCCTTACATTGCGAGAGACTGCAAATCTTCTGCAGCATAATATTACACCTTCAAATAAGCCGAATAGGGATGTTAAGGAAGCTGAAGCCCATTCCAGAATCTTTTATGAAATGCTCGATTATAAAAAGGATTTAACCTTCCAAGTAATCCTAAAATGGCACTATGAATTATTGAAAGATACAAAACCAGATATAGCTGGACGGATAAGGACAAGACAGGTATGGATTGGTGGAAGCAACTTTGTTCCGCCTACCCCGGTTGAAGTATCTATGCTAATGGGCGACCTCATCAAATGGTATAATAAAAGCAAAGACAAAATAAACCCTGTCGAATTAGCTGCTCTTTTACATTTGAAATTCGTAACCATTCATCCATTTTCAGATGGAAATGGCAGAATCTCAAGGATTTTGATGAATTTTGTCCTAAATAAGAATGGCTTTCCTATGCTGAATATACCTTATAAAAATAGGGCAGGCTATTATAATGCATTGGAAAGATCGCAGGTCAAGAAAGCTGATTCTGTTTTCATTTTCTGGTTCTTTAGAAGATACCTTAAAGAACATAAAAGGTATGGAATTTGATTATATGCCAACGCACATCGTTTTGCATGCAATAATATCGTTTCACCATTGAATGTGGGCTATAGAAGGCGAGCTCTTCGATTCTTTAGAGAGGATACGCTATTTCTAATTTAGATTTATAAGAAAAAGGTGTCCTGCAAAAAAGCAGGACCAAATATGCTTTGGATACGTGAAGGTTAACTTCCTATCTTGAACATCTTTGTGCCGCATATGGGACAGATCCCCTGCGTTGCCTTCTTACCATTCTTCATGGTTACCTCTTTCGGTTCCCTCATTTGCTGCTTAGCCTTGCACTTAACACAATATGCTTCTACCATACAATCGCCGATTATATTATCTGATGTTGGCTATTTAAAGCATATCTAGATAGGCTGACCGGACTGAAAAAGGTCCATACTGTTGGAATGAGATTTGCAGACCATCCTGCAGACTACAACCCAGGCACAAGTTTATTAGTTCTTGGTTCATTAACCATAATCGGGATTGATGCAATGGCCAAAACAACTACCGGTACAAAATCCAAGGGATTTACAAAAGAGGAGATAGGCGCGATGAAGGAATATCTCGCAGAGCGAAACTCGGGCAAATCGGAAGGGGAAAGCGCCGTGTTTGATAAAATCGCCAAGATGCCGGAGCCGGATCGTTCCATGGCAAGGCGGGTTCACGCGATTGTGATGAAGGCCATCCCCGATCTTGTACCAAGACTCTGGTACGGGATGCCTGCGTACTCAAAGAACGATAAGGTGGTCTGCTGGTTCCAGGACGCGAACAAATTCAAGGCCAGGTATGCAACATTCAGCTTCAGCGACAAGGCAAATCTGGATGATGGCCCCATGTGGCCTATCTCATTTGCACTGAAGAAACTTACCTCTGTGGAAGAGGCGAGGATCATCGCGCTTGTTAAGAGGGCTGTGGGCTAGAGGCGAAAACCCTAGAAGTAGTTTTTTATAGCTTGGCTTCTTAGATAATGTATGGGTAAAAACATGGAGGGCGCAGTTGTCTTTGCCTTCGGAGGGATTGCATTTTTTGCCGCTGGGCTCAATGCGGGACTAATAGAGTATAACCTATACGGCTGGGGTATTGTTGTGGTGGGCGTGCTTCTATTTCTATTAGGGCTATATGAACTGATCAGCTAAGCAAGCCAAGCATTTCTGTAACTCTAAATCTTTAAGGCTATAAAGGAGAGGAAAATACCTTCCCTCTATAGAAGTGAATGTATTATAAACTAAACTTCTAAATTAAGTGAACGGGGTGGCAGATATAGTGTTAAAACTGCTCAAATTCAGGTGCTTTGGACTCTTCATCGCGCTTATATTGATTGCATTACTGGCAAGCAGGGCAAATTCGAGCTCAATCGGCGTACTCCCAACCCCTACCATATCCTCACCATCTGCCGGGTACAACCAGATCATAGACATATCCAGCTCAATGCCATCTACCGGGGCAGCGCCGTACACATACATATGGCTTGTCTCATACAACGGCACCGCCTTCACGCAGGCGTACGATGCATCACCTCAGGGCACATCCTATTGCGCCGTATCCGAAAATACCGCACAGACTGCCGACGAGTCAGAAACGTGTGCATTCTCAGTGGCAAACTCTGTATTTGCACCAGTAGGAACCTACGACTTTGAGCTTGAGGCATACGATAGCGGGGTTAATGCGTTCATTTCCAGCCCATCAGAGGTTTACGTTGGCCCTGTGCTCATGACCCAGAGCAATGCGCTGATAACGCCCGGACAGGTGGAGACCTACACTATCTACGTACAGAACAGCATATTCCCGTTCAACCTCTCCGATACGTCCGACTTTAATGTCGAGCTCTATAACGTCACAGGGTTCAGCGGCAACGCCACCCAGTATTCCTTTGCGCCGGGCAACATCCTCCCTACGGGCACCACAATAACACAGAACCAGTACGTTCTCCCTGGCACAGGAAATACATTCAGCCTTGCTGGAGGGTCGACTTCCGGAACATGGACGTACGCGGTGCTGGTGCAATATGAGGGCACGATCCAGATCGCATACTCCCCGGCGCTATTGACGACCACATCGGCAAACCAGGCCATAGACTTTACGATAGTGGCTACAAACACAACGGTGGATGTGGGGCAGAACATCATCTTCTTCTCAAGCCTCATAGGCAACGTGGGCCCTTACCAATATGACTATAGCGTCTACAATTCGGTAAGCAATGTGGTGATCGCAAATTACCTCACGCCTGCCAATTCATACAACTCCAATTCATTTTTCCTGCAAATAACAAACTCATTTATCTCGAATAGCCCGATAAGGGCTAACGTGGTGCTCTCAAATATAGACGGCTCCAACCTGCATCCAAATACCACGAATCTCACAATAAATCCCGCTCTTACGACGCCCACTCTAACCGCGTCCAACACGCCAACTGTTGAGGAAGGGCAATATGAACTATTCACGGCGAGCTTCTCCAGTGGCTCCTCACCTTATGTTTACAATTATACCGTCATCAATACGATAACCGGGGCAATAATAGGCAACATGCTGCTGACGAACGCACTAACGAGCAATACCTGGTTCTGGCAGGTGCCAAGCACAGCAAACTCTGGCGTGGGTAACACGATAAGCGCAAACATAGTTGTGAACGACAGTGCAACAAGAAATGGAACAGCCAGTTCTGTCAACACCCCATTGATAAACGTACTGTACTCTCCGCCGAACATACCCGTACTTACGATATCTAACTCGCTGATAGACCAAGGGGAGGGTGTACTATTCACAGAGACCACAGCCGGGGGCACATCCCCCTACAATTATGCATACAACGTCTACGCCTACAATTCGCAATCGGTGTCAAATGTGCTGATAGCAAACATGCTTTTCACATCAAACACTTACACATCAAACTCCTGGTTCTGGACGCCAAACCCTAATCTGTATGTAGGCAATAGCATATTCCAGGTCAATGTGGTTGTTGTGGATGCGCATCCCGCAACAGCCAACTCGCTATTATACTCATTCGGGTACAACTCCGCAGTCACATCAGTATCACTTATCTCTTCAAATGCGTTGGTGGATCAGGGCCAGACAGACAAGTTAACATACACCATTGCAGGTGGAACGTCGCCATACACATACAACTTCGTTGTAACAAACACAGCAACCGGCAACGTCATCGCAAACCAGATCTATACCGGTGTTACCACAACCACGAACAGCTTCACATTTGTGCTTCCATCAAGCGGAGGCTACGCGACAAATGCGCTGGGTTCGCTAACTATAAAGGGCAACGTTATAGACAGCACATCGTTCACCGTAGGTATCTCTAATATTATATCAGCCAACATCGTCGCTGCAAACGCGGCAGTAACAACAATATCGCTCACCTCCTCTAACGCACTCATAGACCAGGGGCAGACTGAAACCGCAACGTACACAATATCCGGAGGATCTGGGCCATACACATACAACTTCCTTGTAACCAACACCGCTACTGGAAACGTCATCGCAAACCAGATCTACACCAGTGTTACCACAACCACGAACAGCTTCACATTCGTGTTGCCTTCCTCTGGTGGTTACGCCGCAAACGCACTGGGTTCACTAACCGTAAAGGGAAATGTTATAGACAGCACCCCGTTCACTCCTGGGGTATCAAACACCATTTCATCCACCATCATCGCGGCAAACTCTGCCGTAACGTCCACATCACTAACACAATCCAACACACTGATAGACCAGGGCCAGACAGAGGTACTTACATATAAGATTTCCGGGGGGTCAGGACCTTACACCTATAATTTCCTAGTGACCAACACCGCTACTGGAAACGTCATCGCAAACCAGGTCTACACCGGTGTTACGACAACCACAAACAGCTTCACATTTGTGCTGCCGTCATCAGGCGGCTATGCCGCAAACGCCCTCGGTTCGCTAACCGTAAAGGGAAACGTCATCGATAGTACCACATTCACGGCTGGCATATCCAACGCCATATCCTCTAACATCCTAGCCGCGAACTCCGCGGTGACCTCAGTATCACTAACACCTTCCAACACGCCGGTAGACCAGGGCCAGACGGAGACGATAACCTACATCATATCCGGCGGCGTTGAACCATACACATACAACTTCCTTGTGACCAACACAGCTACCGGCAACGTCATCGCAAACCAGATCTACAACGGTGTTACCACAACCACGAACAGCTTCACATTCGTGTTGCCTTCCTCTGGTGGTTACGCCGCAAACGCACTGGGTTCACTAACCATAAAGGGGAACGTGATCGACAGCACCCCGTTCACTCCTGGGATCTCAAACACCATTTCATCCACCACCATCGCGGCAAACTCCGCCGTAACGTCCACATCACTAACACAATCCAACACACTGATAGACCAGGGCCAGACAGAGGTCCTTACATTCAAGATCTCTGGCGAATCCGCGCCGTATACCTACAATTTCCTCGTCACTAACACCGCTACCGGCAATGTCATCGCAAACCAGATCTATACTGGCGTGGCATCACCAACGAACAGCTTCACATTCGTGCTTCCATCAAGCGGAGGCTACGCGACAAATGCGCTCGGTTCCCTGACAATAAAAGGGAACGCCATAGACAGCACAACATTCACCGCCGGAATATCAAACACCATTTCATCAAACGCCATCGCCGCAAACGCAGCAGTGACCTTCGTATCACTAGCATCGTCCAACACCATCATAGATCAGGGCGAGACGGAGACCGTAACCTACACAATATCCGGAGGGTCTGGCTCCTACACCTATAACTTCCTTGTAACCAACACCGCTACCGGTAATGTCATCGCAAACCAGATATATACTGGAGTTGCAGCACAGGCTAACAGTTTCAGCTTTGCAATCCCCTCAACCGGTGGCTATGCCTCAAACGCCCTCGGCTCATTAACAGTTAAGGCTAATGTCCTGGACAGCACCCCATTCACTTCCGGGATATCAAACATCATATCCTCAACCATCATCGCCGCGAACTCCGCAATGTCGTCACTATCGCTCACCTCATCCAATGCGCTGATAGACCAGGGCCAGACGGAGACGATAACCTACAAGATATCTGGCGGATCCGGACCTTACACCTATAATTTCCTAGTGACCAACACCGCTACCGGCAACGTAATCGCAAACCAGGTCTATACCAGCGTCGCAACAACTTCAAACAGTTTCAGCTTCGTACTCCCATCCGCTGGCGGCTATGCGGCAAACGCCATCAGCTCCCTAACCATAAAGGGGAACGTGATCGACAGCACCCCGTTCACTCCCGGATCTCAAACATCATATCTTCCAATGCGATCACAGCAAATGTGGCGCTTGAAACTCCAACACTGATGCTGTCAAACACGCCTACGATCGAGGCAAGCCAGTACGAGGTCCTCACCGCAAGCGCCTCTGGGGGCGCATTGCCATACACGTATAACTTCCAGGTGTTCAATTCGGTGACAAATGTTCTTCTGGCGAACCAGCTCGGAAGCTCGTCCACATTCAATTGGCATATACCTCTTGCGGCTATGGGCAATACCATTGCTGCTAATGTGTTTGTTACGGATAATGCTGCAACCAAGGCAATTGCCAATTCTGTAGAATCGGCTGCAGTGATGATAGAGACGCCGACACTGCCAGTGCTTCTTCTCTCCAACACCGTAATCGACCAGGGGCAGAGCATACTCTTCAGCGCATCCGAATTCGGCATAGGTAACGGGCCATTCACCTACAATTATCTTATAGTCAATACCGTAAGCGGGGCAATCGTGGCGAACCAGCTCTTTGTAGGGTGCACGCTCACCACCAATACATTCCTGTGGACGCCATCCGCATCGGACCTTGGCAATACGATCGAGGCAAATGTCATAGTGTCCAATGCGCTTCCAATTACGGCCAATTCGATATACCAACCGATAGGCTACAGCTCAACACCATCAGTTACGCTCACACCTAGCAGCACCTTGCTGACATCAGGCCAGACGGAGACGTACACAATACAGATAAGCGGGGGAACCGGCCAGTTCGACGCGCAGCTCTACAATGTCTCAGGGCTCACCCAGCAGGGCACCGATGTCATCATACCATCCCCTGGAGGGTCAAACAGCATAGCCTTTGTCACAACACCGGCCGGCACCTTCATATACAATGCGATAGTGACCGATGATAGCGCAACGACGCCATACACCTTCAATTCCGCACCCAGCACCATAACCGTAAGCTCCTCAGGCGGCGGAGGGGGAGGCGGCGGTGGCGGAGGCGGCGGTGGCGGCGGCGGGGGCGGCGGACCATCAAAACCGCTCATAGAAACCAGCTCAAACGGCTACGTGATAACAAACATCGCCAAGCTGAATACCTTCAATGTCACATTCAACAATCTGACCATAAACGTGACCGATAACTTCATAGCGCCCAATGATACCGGGGTGGTTGTTAACGGCCAGCAATACACACTCACTGTTGGCAGCAGCGTCCTTGTGGCGGAGACTGAAGGAGTGGGGATATACCTGCAATTGGTCAATGTCTCCTATCTGCCGATAGAGAAGACCGTGACCATAAGCATATACACCAATTCCACGCCAGTCACGAAAACTGCAAATAATACCGGCAAGACTCTGCTAAACATAAACATATCGTCACTGAACCTCAATGCGCTAAACATAACGCCGAAAAACCTCTCCAGGTTCGTATCCATCAAGAATGCGATCAACAGCACGCCAGCGGCACCCGAGAACTACACCAAATTGACAGTGATAAACATAACCATAACCATTAATCTTACGCCAGGGACTCTCATTGACCTTGATATCGGATACCCCTGCACGATCATGGCCACGGATATAAAGCCATTCATACTCGACAATGAGAACTGGACGCCCATAAGCCCATACGCAGCGAATTCCACATCATGTTCAGTATCATTTGCGGCTCCTGCTGATCCGGTTGTGGCGGTGATGGAATTTAATCCATCTGCTACAACAGTAACCACGTCGGTGCCATCAACGACCGCAACTACGACCATATCCGCATCCAGTCCGGTAACGGAACAGGGGCAATCGCCATATGTGCCGCTTTACCTGGCGGCATTGGCTGCCATTGCGGTGACATTTGTGATATGGCTCTACATAAAGCAAAGAGGAATGCCAAAATGGCCTGGCCTGGGTGATCTGGAAACACGGAAACCGGAGAATTCAAAGCCGCAAGCCCCCGGCTCTTCAAAGAAACCGGATGCGCAAGACGGGAACATCGAGGACAAGCCGCTCAGGGAGTTTGGGTAATATCTCACGGGCTCGTGCACAAATTTGAATTGCAGCAGCGATTCATGGAAATGGTATCGTTTCAGGCAACTGAACAGAGTAAGGACTTACCACACCAGTTGTAGTAGTGCAAAGAAGCACATAGTAATATGTAGTGTTTGTTGCTGTGAGCGCAAGACCTGTTAATACCAGCTTTGCTGCAAAGGCAGAATGCCTGGAAGGTACATTCTTTTCCATACAACCACTTCACACCTATTGACTGGTCGAATTTAAAAACATTATCGTTGGCTTCTTTTCCAACAATAGCTGTCTGCAATGTTCTATGGGAATGGTATAACCGCGATCATCTGCGTGGAATATCCGCTTGCCTGGCCTGTTGATGTGGTGCAGGTAAGCACAAAATAATATGTATTGTTTGACAGCACAGTGGCATCGATATATGGCTGCGCCGTATCTGACACCAGTGTCGCATTCTGCTGGCTGTATGGACCACCGTTTTGATTAGAGCGGAAAACCGTAACACCGTTTGATGTCTCTCCATTGGTATTGCACCCGGCTGTCCAGCTAATTAGCACTTTGTGTTGTATCATTCCCGTACCCTCCAGATTAATCATGAGTGGGTTATCTGTGCCGTTGTTTGTTATACTCAGCGAACCTGGATAGGTGATCCCAGCTGCAGCCGGTGCGAACTGGACCTTGTAGGACGAAGTGATGCCCTCAGCAATGCTACCCGGCATGTTTGCAACACTGTATCCAGTACCGGAGACCGTCTTCCCGCTTATTGTTATTGTGCATCCATTTGCAGTCAATTGCGGAGTCTGAATGCTTTTCGTACCAGCGGCAACGTAACTGAAGTCGATGACGCTAGGTGGTGTGGATGTCAATGTACATCCTTGCGGGGGTTCTGGAAGGAAGAACGCGGGTTTGAATGTACTGAACGCCTCCTTGAAAAGTTTAGCCCCTACTGTCTGGTTAGTTTCTGTATGCCTCAGACTGTTGTGCAGGTCTGTTCCCAAAACCTGTGTGTCTGGAGATCTATTTGCATACTCTCTATTTACCTTAGGTGCCGTATCTACAACGATTTTACTAATGGTCGGCGCGAATGGGCGTTCGGCGTCGTCCCTGAGCATCATCTTTACCGGTACAGCTCTACTACGCACCCTCTCTACATGTGCTATAGATACTGCATCGAATTTTTCAAGAGAATCTCCGACCGGCGTGCTGGCCGATGTTAACATGAGTCCCGCGAGTACCAATTTCGCAGTAAAGGCAGAATGCCTGGAAGGTACACTCTTTTCCATACAACCACTTCACATCATATTGACAAGTCTAATTTAAAAGCGTTATTGTCGATATTGTTCCCAACAATACAACCACTCTGATAAGTATTTATATCTGATTGCACAATGATTTTGTTAAGTGATGAACCTAATGTGCAATTCGAGCTCAAGATAAAGCTTTTATATATTTATTGATATCAAACCTATACTATATTGCATATTTTGCTAGATAGTAACAACATTCACATTCAATTGATAAATAAGTGGGGAAATGAGAAACAACTATGTCTTTTTGCTAGTGGCAGTCGTAGCATTGTTTGCTATGCAGGGTATTATGCACGCACAGGTTGTGCCAACAGTAACACTGTCCGCATCAAACACGACACTGGAAGCCGGCCAGTCGGTAACACTTTACGCGACTGTATTGGACGGAACGCCGCCATATACGTATAGCTTTGCAATATTCGACGCTGCAACAAATCAGGTCCTCAACTCCACAATCACCACTGGCAATCCCGTGGTCTCATTTCCGACTGTGGATGCAGGGAACATGACCACCGCCCTTTTTGCGAATGTGAGCGTTGTCGATTCCAACGTCATAAGTCCCATAACATTTTCATCCAACCCAGTTGCCATAACTGTATATACTCCGCCAACCATCACTGTAAGCCCTCTAAATTCTGCCATACCTCTAGGTCAGACTCAAACATATTCTGTAAGCATCGGCGGCGGAGCTGGGCCATTCCAGGTTGAACTATTTAATACAACTGGCAGCGGCGCGGGAGGCGGATTCGGCGGCGCGCAGCAGGGCAACGTGTTTGTTGTAAGCGCAGGCACCCAAAGCTACCAGATTAATGAGACTATAGGCTATACACCAGACCAGACAGTTAGTCTGCCGCAAGGTTATGGTACTTATCTATGCGAAGCAGCCGCAAACATGACTTTTGGAACTTCTGCAATTTCATGGGTCAACGATACAAACGATACATACTATTCATCACCAGATACCCCCGGTCCCGGTGCCTCATCAATAGGACACCAATCAGACAATATCTGTGCCGCGAGCACCAATGGCGCAGAGGCTCCCGGGATTGCAATGGCCGGGATAGCTATCAATGAACCGTTAAACTCATACACCGTCTATAATTCATTCCTCCAGACAGACACGTATGCACCTCAACTCGTATACTATACACCGAACGCTGGCGAATTTACTGTGATAATGATTGCGGCATCTGCAGGAGATGGCGACTTCGCGCCGGCTATTGCATCTGTAGCATTGCCAAGCGGATGCTCACAGGTCCTGCTCTCAAACAATACCGACCAGTTGGAGAGCGTTTACATAGCATTATGCAGCAATCAGAATTCAGGTCCTGGCGCTGTCGGTGAGCATGGCGTGCCAATATCGTATGCTCAGGGCTATCAAATAGGCCAAATCGCAGTCTCTGCAGCGGCATACGTGTTCAACAGCCCGCCAATAGATACAGTGCCTGCAACATTCAATATTACCGCAGGCAATTCTGTGGGTTCCTTCGCGTATAACTTAATAGTTACGGACGGTACTACCACTCCGTATATCTTCAATTCAACAGAAATAGAACTAAACGTGAATCAGGTGCAATCTAATGTCATTCTGTCCTGCGCACCGCTGATAGTAGAGTCAAGCACAACATGCACCGCAACGGTAACAGGGCACGATCCGATGGGTACGGTAACATTTATGCAGCCTGACCCTCTTATAGGCCCGCCTGTAGGGCAGACAGGTTCATTTAGCGGAAGCCCGTGCACGCTCTCTTCTGGCACTTGTTCGGCCACTTACACCGAAACTGACAACAGCACCGAAACAGGCACCATAAGCGCAATGTATTCGGGCGACTTAAATAATACTAGATACGAAGCCTACACGGAGGTAACGCCAAGCCCTGCACTGGCAACTACCACTACAATACCAAATGGTGGCGGCGGAGTAAGCAGCGGCGGAGGCGGCACCGGGGTCGGCGGAGGCGGCTCGTACCTGCCCTCAATTACGGTATACCTAAATGGGACGCAGACCGGCTACACCATAACAAACCTTACGGTTGACGATTTCGAGAATCTGAACTTCAGCAACAACACAAAGATAATCCATATAACAGTAAACTTCATAACGCCTACAAGCGTAGGCATAACGGCAAACGGCAGGACCTACAATCTCACATCGGGCAACCCTGTTGCGCTAGTGGATCCAAATAATTACACCTACTATGCTGAACTTAAGAACCTGCCCATAGTTGATGGCTTTACGCTGCTTGTCTACGGACAGCAAAATCAGCCTGCGGCTCTTGCACAGCCAAATGTGACTGCGCAGCCACCAGCACCTCCATCAACCCAGAACGTATCTGTCCAGAAGGCACCTGCAACTACAACTATACTGCCAACCACATCAATACCAGCAACTACGGGCATAGCTGCGGTGGCACAGACATCCGCACAGCAGGCATCATCCGGCACCAGCGACACGGCACTATTGCTGCTTGTAATCGTTGTTGTGGTAGCGATATTCGGGTACGTGCTCTACCAAAAATCCCAAAAGCCGTCTAAACAAGCCAGGAAGTAGATACGCAAAGCCTGATGGGTTTTGCGCGTTTCCAGTCTTGGCACTAGTCCTAATCTAGCAAAGCATATATTCGTGCAAAGCCTCACTAAAAGAAGGATTTAAATATGTGTGGTTTCATATTAATATAGTTTAAATTTAAACTACTTTGCTACTATACAATTGGTGTATGAATTTGATGGACAGACCTTCTTGCTGTGGCGATATCAGCGATAATAATGGTAGCGATTGCAGTTACACATTCGATAAGACGAGGTAAGATGGTATGACAAATCATGTTAAGGTGGGTTCATGAGCAAATTGGGAGATACAAAAAGCAGAATAATGGAACTTCTTGGGCAGAAGAGCAAGACTCTTACCGACATAAGCAACAGGCTTGGGCTTTCCCCATCAACCATAAGCCAGCACTTACAGGAATTGATGGTGCATGGTAGCATAAGGCTTGTTGATGGAAGGCCACGGAAATGGAAGTACTACGAGCTGAGCAGCCCGTATCGCAGTGAGAACTCCAACAATCAAAGCGAACAGCAGGATCACAGGAATTGAGAGCTGTGTTACCAATGCCTGAATACATGCCAGGGGTTTGCAACATCGGGAAAGCGGAGATAAGGAAGAGGTATGCGCTAGCCGCAGTTGCCTTTGTGATCTCTGCCATTCTTGCGGCCGCGATTATACTATTCAACTGGCCTAGACTTGTTCTTCTTGTCTTATTCATACCACTTGCCATGGCCTTCGAGGGATTGTATCAAGGATATTTCAGATTCTGTGCGGGTTTTGCCGCAGCTGGCAAATATGACCTTACCGGGTCTGGTGGCAAGGAGGGAAAGGTAACCGATTCCAAATCGCACAAGACAGACATGCTTAAGGCAAGGCAGATACACATCTATTCGGTTGCATCGAGCATAATCATAGCAGTAATTATCTATTTTGTGATATAATTAATACTGGTGGAAGAGTGAACGTCAAATCAGAGGAAACAAAATACAAAATCAATGGAGACGAGATCTCCTGCCATATCGCATCGCCTGAAAATGCTGGCAAATATCCTGGAATCGTGCTTATACATGAGATCTTCGGCCTTGATGCTCATACAAGAGATGTTGCTGACAGGCTAGCGGCTGAGGGCTATGTTGTTCTTGCGCCTCATCTCTTCTCCAGCAAGCAGCTATCCTCCATTCTAACTCCCGAGAGTATAGGTGAGACAATGAAATTCATGATGTCCATACCCGTTGACAAGCAACGCGATGAAAACTACCGTGCAGCTGAGCTCGCAAAGCTTGATGAGGATAAGCGAAAGGCGATAATGGGCGTGTACACTACACTCTTCATCAACATGCCAACAGCGCTCTTCACCGAGTATCTCTCTTATGCCGTTGACCATCTCAACTCCATGGAAAATGTAAATGGCAAGATAGGCAGCGCGGGCTTCTGCTTTGGCGGTGGGATGTCAATAAGCCTTGCCTGCACAGGAAAGGTCGATGCGGCAGTGATATTCTACGGCGAGAACCCACACCGATAGAAAAGATAAAGAGCGTAAAGGGAGCGGTGACGGGCCTCTATGGGGGCGAGGACACGCGCATAAATTCGAAGCTTGACGAGCTGGTCAAGGCACTCGTCGAGTACAAAAAGCCATTCACGATAAAAGTCTTTCCTGGTGCATACCACGCATTCTTCAACAGCACAAGGCCGTCAACCTACAACAAGGCAGCGGCAGATGAGTCTTGGGGAATGCTTCTCAAGTTCTACAAGGACAATCTATAATGTCCTTGTTGCACCTCCGGGAGCTATTAACTATTGCAAAGCCTTCCCGATACCTACGGACATACAACTTTTAACATTCGAAGCAAACATTTATAAATTTATAGATTTATAAATACACTGTGATTCTATGAAAACTATAGCCGTATCTGTGGAGACTTACAAAAAACTATCAGAGTTGAAAAAAGAGTTTGACACTGCAAACATGGATGATGCGCTTGAAAGACTCTTGGAGAACTATAAAACACTACTTAAGAAGATCTCACTTAAAAAATTATTCGAACTTAATAAAAAAGAGGCAAAAATTAATGTAAAAGAATTGCTTGAAGATAGGGGTAAGTATGGATGGCCGAGAAATCTATATTAGACACAACAATCCTGATTGAAGCCATAGATTACGGGAGGTATTCCGAGCTTCTTAACGACAATAGTATATCGGTAATCAGTATATACGAGTTTATAAGGTATAAAAAGAAACCGCTGGAAAATAAGCTACTTCTGGAAAATTCTTTCGACATAATGCCTATTAACAATCCCGTGCTTTTGAAAGCCTCCGAGATATTTGTAAGATTAAAGGAGAACGGGATAAAAGTGGGTGAAAATGACATATATATTGCTGCAACCGCATTAGCAAACAGGCTAAGATTATATACAAAAGATAAGGACTTCCTTGAAATCAAAAAATATTTTCAAGAGTTCAAAGTCCAATTTGTAAACGATTGATTTTCGGACAGTTTCAAGAAGCATGGCCTCTGGAAGGAATGCAGATTATCTCTGCATTTCCACGCATTCCCTTATGGTTGTGGCTCCCATTCCTGCTTTTGCATGAGGCGAATTCCTTGCTATCTTCACTGCCTCTGCCATGTTCTTTGCCTTTATTATCATGTAGCCTCCAAGATCCACTTTCTGCGGCTTGTAATCCTTGGCTCCGGTCTTCGTGACCATCTTGCCTTTCCATTGCACAGGCTGCGCCGTTTCTACAACCCCTCTTTTCATGAGCGGGCCAAGATATTCATTCCACGGCCTCATGCCCTCTTCCATCTGCTTCTTTGTCGGATTTTTAGGCATCCGCATTTCCTTGTTGTACATCAACAATAGGTATTTTCCCATATTCTCACCCCAATATTCCGCAACAAAATTATTTAAATCTTGGCTAATCGTTAGGTACGCCGCCGGTGAGATTACGGCCCTTTAGGATAGTATTGAGTAGCAGCTCCTCGATCTCCTGCCCTATGGTCTTCATGGGATCATGCTTGATCTTCGACTCGAACCCGTCCAGGTTCACATGCGAACCCGCAAAGACGTGCAGCTTGCGTTCTAAACTCATGCGGTCATACTCCAATTCGGATCTGTAGAGGACGACATCGACCTTATAATCCCCTATCTCGGAACGATCTACGCGTATCAGGCTCCTTATATCGCGCATTCGGTTACTGTGCTCCGGCCATACGTAGCTCAGTGCATAGGCAGCCAGTCCATCGATCCTTATCCTTGATTCATAGAGACCGAAATGGTTGTCAAAAAATCCACGGCTCTCCAGCCTTCTTGTGCCATCAAATCCTTTTTCCCTGCTTGCCATTTTATCACAGCATAGGTAGTATCCGCAAAGCTAATTTATATTGCTTGCTAGGGAAAATCATTAAAGGATGCAACGAGTAGATATCTGGGATACGATGAAAGCAGAACTTGTTTGCAAGGGCCTCACAAAGAAATACTCAAAGGGCCCAACCGCCCTTGATGGAATAAATTTTTCAATACCCTCAAAAGGCATATTCGCGCTCATCGGAAGGAATGGGGCGGGAAAGACAACACTCACAAGGATCCTGGCTACCGAACTGCTGCCAACCTCCGGATCAGCAACAATAAACGGGATGGATGTTGTCAATGACACTAACAAGCTGAGGGAGCAGATAGCAATACTTCCACAGGAGGCACGCGCAATCCAGTGGCTCACTCCGCGCCAGAGCATAATATCCTATCTGCTCTACTGCGGCTTCAGTGTCAGGGACGCAAATTCACGGGTCGCAAGCACGCTCCAACTTCTTGGCATAAAGAAATACGAGAACAAGCTCAACCGCACGCTTTCCGGCGGCATCAAGAGGAAGGTCCTGATAGCTACAGTGCTCGCCAGCGGATCCAGGATACTATTCGTCGATGAGCCCACAACGGGGCTTGACCCCATCTCCAGATCTGAGCTCTGGACAGTGCTCAACAAGCTCAAGAAAGAGAGGTTCATATTCCTGACAACGCACTATCTGGAAGAGGCGGAACGGCTTGCCGACATGATAGGCATAATCGATGAGGGCAAGCTCATAGCGATGGGGACGCTCGATCAGCTCAGGAAGATAGTGAAATACGGCTACAGCGTCAAGATACTCCAGAAGGGCGTCTCCGTAAAGGCCAGGCAGGGCAAGGTGATAGTTGGCGAGAATGGCTTCAAGCAGATAATAACAACCGAAAAGGAGGCGGACAAGCTAGCGAAGAGGTTCATACTGGAGGGCACAAAATTCTCAATGAACCCGATATCCCTTGAGGACATATTCTACTATCTTGTAAAGAAGCCCATAGAGACAGATGAGGCGCAGGATGAGGGTGATTGGTGATGAAAAGAAGCAAGCTAAGTCAGCTCTATGCCTCTGTGCTCATAAATGCGATATACTCAATGGAGAACTATCCGATAACGCTGGTCAACACATTCATGGCGCCGCTCTCAATAATGATAATAATAACGCTTATAAGCCATGGCACGCTGCTCAGCGTCGCAGTGGCTGGCGGGCTTGTCATGACGATGGTTACAAGCGGTATCAGCCTTCAGGCGGATCTCTCCCATCTGAAGAATGATTTCAAGGTCCAGGACATGGTGGTGAGCTCTCCCACCAGCGCATTCGTCTACATGCTGGGCATGGCAATCTCCGAGATAATATTCTCCCTTCCTGCGATAATAATACTTACGATACTTGCGGTGCTCTTCATAAAGACCACGCTCATAGGCGCAGCCATAATATTTGCGGTAATGGCGCTGATGTTCTCATTCTCCATAGCACTGGGCTTTTTCCTTTCCACTTACAGCACAGACATAGTGCAGAACTATGCCTTCATAGGCATACTCTCAATATTCCTGACCACCATACCGCCGGTATACTATCCCATAACATACATACCGATCCCGTGGAGGTACATCGCCTACCTCTCGCCAACTACCTACGCCGCGGAGATCATACAGTCGGCGATCGGATACCTTCAACTATCGCCTCTCACGCTTGCGGTCGACTGGATCGTCATAATAGCTGTCGCCATAGCGCTATTCCTGCTCTCGATAAAGAAAAGCAGATGGCGCGAGAACTAGCGCAATCCCGTTAAGCATTGCAATTCGTGCTTCAGAAAACCGAATTTCAACCCTATTCTTTTTATATATTTCCTGCGCATTAAGATAGCGTTAAACATTCAAAGTAGTATTGACTCTGGAGGCAGGTATTTATCGCAATGCGGGTGGAGAGCATGGCAATGGGGAAGACCAATACCAATACAATGCATGTGAAAAGCAGCCAAGGCTCTGCCGCAACTGTGACGCTGAATATGTAACAACGGTATGCACCTCCGGGCCGATGCCAGGATCCTAAGGGTCCTGGCTAAGCCCATTATGCTAAAAGAAGGGAAAACGATGCAAGGATGATACGATGGCCAGGAATACACAGACTAGCAATACAAACAACACGAGCGGCCAGGGCAATTCAGGCTCTGGTGCCGCCACGCCAACGGGCACTACGAAGAGAAGCCCAGTGATGTATATAGCGGCGGCGGTTATAGTAATCATAATCATAGCCGTGGCATACCTCGTGCTCTCCGGAAATCTGGGCAACGGGCAGAGCCTGAGCTCAAAGCAGATATTCAGCAATGTGTCAAACATGAGCCTGAACCAGACGCAGAGGCTCTTCATCAACGACCTTGAGCTTTCCGAGAACGTGAGCAATCTCTATGTATCTTACTATTCCAACAACGCCACCCAGTACATAACCCAATCGGGCAACCTCACCATAGCGATAGGCAGCAACACCACAATCAATTCCTACAAGCTGGGCAATGAGAACAGGACTGCAGTGACCGGCATCATAGCATACACCAATGCAAGGAATGGTGACGTTCTGGCGAAGAACGTGACCGGCACATACTACTACAACACCAATACTACACTCATATGCTTCAATGACACCAGCTATTCATCCGTTCTGGTGACAAATTCAAGCCTGCAGTGCGGCTCAGGAGACCAGGGGCTCAGCTTCATGGAACAGACGCCCTACACCGCAGTCAACGTTAGCTCGCTCAGCTATCTTATCTTCAACACATCCGTCAGCTACGTAGGCACCAAGTCCGTGATAGGGAGGAGCTGCGACGATTTCATAATATCCAATGCGACAGGCGCAAACCTCGAATCAAACTACAGCGTATTCAACATATGCGTTGACAGGCAGTACGGCATACCACTCTACTTCAACGAAACGGATGTGAGCTACGGAATTCCGAGCTCATTCGCCATCACTGCAACTGCCGTATCAACAAACGTGACAAGCCAGGATATGGTGATACCATCGCAGTACATCAGCGCCGCCGCGCCCAAGTCCATAATATGATGCCAGACCGCGCAGTATAGCTGATTATACGAAAAATAGCATGAGTTATAAATTAAGGCACAGAGACTAGATATCATGGAGCAGGACAAATCTTTCCTAGCAGAACTGGTGGGCAAGATGATACTGGTAAAGACCCACTACGGCACAGCCACAAGCGTTGACATGAAGCCCGGGGACTACAAGGGCATACTGTTGGGCTACGATGGCACATTCATAAAACTGGAATACGATTTCAGAAAGTTCGTTTCAGGGGCAGGCGTAGCCGGCAAAACAACGGTACTAATCAACATCGCATACATAATATCGATAGAGGAGCATCCCGAAGTTGCTGAATAAAAAGAATTCCATTTTCACAAAATGGAAAAAGCAGGACGTTAATCTACTTTATGGGCAATACCGTCTTTAGCAGTATCGCATTGGCGAGATTCGCGCCAAGCGTCTTAGCATTCGAAAGGTTCGCGTAGGAGAAGTCCGTGAATGTAAGATCCGCATCGGTTAAATCGGCACCAGAAAGGTCCGCATTGAAAAATACGGTTCCCGAAAGGTTTGACCTTGAGAGGTTCGCACAGGAAAGATTTGCTCTTCCGAATGTGAACTTGTTGAGATCAAGTCTGCTGAGATCCTTCTTGCTCAGGTCAACGATTCTGTTGCGCTTCTGAGCCTCGTTTATAAGGGTAGTTATGTCGCTCCTGGTGAGCTTCGCTCCCTTAAGCACGGATATATACCGGCCATCGTCTTTGAACTTTATCTGGACTTCATTTACAGCATTAGACACATTACCACCCATGTATGTATATGACGCCCCTAATATATATGGGTTCGCTTATTCTCACGGAAAACAAAACCTATAAATTACGCCAAATTGATTAGATATCATGCCAAAAGGTAACAAATCAAGCGGAGACGTACTGCGAATATCGATAATTGCGGTGCTTATACCGATAGTCCTTCTTGCCGGCTCGCTAATCTACGTCGAGCTCTTTGCAAGGGGCTATGGCATCTTCCAGAAGATAGGCATAGTTCTTGTGGCACTGGTTTTCGTGGGCATACTGGAAGCTCTTCTTTGGGTGGTGCTGATAGCGAAAAGGAACCTAATGCTCATGAAGAAGCCCAAGTAAATTCATACAAGCTAAAAGCATTATTTCGATTCCTACAAGAAGGGATAAAGATTTATGCCGCTCATAGCCTATGGGGGATATGCATGGAAAACAAAAGGGGATACAAAGTAGACCTCGAGAAGGCGACAAAGAAAAACAGCTACTTCAGGCGCGTCCTGTACACGGCAAGAAACAGCCAGCTGGTGCTGATGAGCCTCAAGCCGAAGGAAGAGATAGGCGAGGAGGTGCACAAGGGAATAGACCAGTTCTTCAGGTTCGAGCAGGGGAATGGCGTTGTTGTGCTCAATGGGGTAAGGCATGCGATAAGGGATGGAAGCGCATTCATAGTGCCTGCAGGGGCAAGGCATAATGTGATCAACACATCGCCGCGAGTCGGGCTAAGGTTCTACACCATATACTCGCCTCCAGACCACAAGGACAAGATTGTGCACAGGACGAGGGCAGAGGCGATGGCCAACGACAAGGAATTCGACGGCCGGACAACCGAATAAGAATCACGCCACTACAAAACGCTCCCTGTCAAAGAGCCTTATGCTGAGGTAGAGCACTATCGCGCTTGTTATTATCAGCGCTATCATCATCTCGAAGAGGAACCAGAAGTTGAGCGTTGCCACGTTGAATACGGATATGAATGGTATTATCAATATTGGCAGCACTAGAAGCGAGCTTATCTGCTGCGCCTCCTTTATGTTCTTGACCCTCGATGAGACGAGCACTATCATACCTATTGTTGTAAGTGCAAGGAATGGTGCATTAGCAAGCATCATGTACCAGAGTATGTTCGGGAATACCGCCATCCCGAAGCTTGCAATCGTCATGTAATTTGTAACAAGCGCGTAGATTACATATACGACAACAGTCAGCGCGACAGCCGGGATGAGCGAGGCGAGAGTCTTTCCTGCAAGAAGCTCCATGTCAGTTGCTGGCGTCGAAAGCAGCGATTCAGCCGTCTTCCTCTCCTTCTCGCCAGCAAAGCTGTCTGCGGCTATTACCGTTGCCGTTATTATCGGCATGGTGAGGAAGATCGGCCCGAGTATGTCTATGGAGAAGAAGCTGACGAATATGAATTGTTCCCTGCGCCGCATATGCCGATACTGATGCTGACTGATATGCCCAGTACCTTTGTGAAGAGCGCAGCGCCAGCATACTGCGATATGTAAATGGTGAATATCGGAAGCGCTATGGCGAAGAAGAGCGGTATCCCTATCATCGGCCCGTATATGGAGAGGCTGCTGAAAGCTTCCTTCATGTCCTTCATGGCTATTGCGGCAACATGCGAGTATTTCATTGTCATCACCTCAAGCAGTCTGTCTATGCTCTCCTTAAGGTAGAGCACGCTTATTATCTCGCCATTGTTCTTGACAACATCCCTTACAACGTTTGGTATCTCGTTTATGCGTTTCAAACTGAATATAAGTGATTTTTCAGATTCGCCTGCCGTAGCTTCCATCTCCTCACAGCGTTGCAAGCGCGCTTTTTGCATAGGCTTCGATGTTATTATCTCCACCTCTATCTCCCCGAGCCCGTTAAGTATCTTCTCGACGCTGCCAAGAGCTATCATCCTGCCCTTCTTTAGCAGAAGAACGTTGTCGCCTATCCTGTAAAGTTCGTCAAGCCTTTGCGTGGCATATACTATCGACACTCCCGACCTTGAAAGCGCATTAAGCTCGTTGTGCAGCATCCTCGACGCAACAGGATCCAGGAATGCGCTGGGCTCGTCCAGAAGAAGAAGCTTAGGCTCATTGATGAGCGCCCTGCAGAGGGCTATCTTCTGCTTTGTTCCGCGGCTGAGCTCGCCCACATCCCTGTCTATATATTGCATCGCATCGAACTTGTTTTAGCCAGTACTCCATTCTTGTGCGTATTCCTCATCGCTTAGGTCGTAGAGCCTTCCGAAGAACTGGAGGTTCTTCCTAACAGTAAGGTCATCATAAAGTGCATAGTTTTCTCCCAAGAATGAGCTCATGCTCCTTATGCTGTTCTGCTTCCTTGCCGGATCCTGTCCGAAGAGCCTCACGCTCCCGTTGCTAGGCCTGTAAAGGCTTGCAAGTATCTTGAGAAGCGTGCTCTTGCCAGCGCCGTTGGGCCCAAGCAGTATCAGCACCTCTCCCGCACCAAGCCTGAATTCAATCCCATCCAGAGCCGTTATCTTTCTGAATCTCTTCTGGATCCCTTTTGCCTCGATTATGTCCAAGAATGCACCATAATTTATGCACATAATAAGGAAAATGCGAATATATACCTTGCCATAGCGGCACTGTCATGCTATACCGGCATCCATAGCAAGCTATTTAAAGTTTATTAAGGATATATTAGAAAGAAGAAGGTGCTCATATGAGGATCAGTGAAATATACAACATGGATGTATATGGAGACAACGGCCAGTATCTTGGAGAGGTACGAGATGCGATAGTAGACCTTGAAAAGGGAGAGGTAAGCAGACTGCTTATGGAAGAATGGAGAAACTGCTGACAGGACAGAGACGAAGAGACTCCTTCAGAACAAGAGCGTTCTATTCAAGAATGTAAGAAACATAGGCGATGTGGTACTTGTTGCTGCACCAAGCCAGAGCCCAAGCGGCAACCAGGCAGACACTGGAGGCGCGGCGGAAATGTCTGATCTGTCTGTCAAGAAGATAGCTATTGGCTATCTTTCTAATTTTTTGTTCATTCTTTTATCTAAGTCAGTGATTCATTTACAATATTATACATTATAATTAAATAAAAGGTGTTAGTATGGGAAAGTTTCCGATTGCAGATGCAGAGATAACCAAGATATGGATATGCAAGAGCTGCAAGGCTAGGAACCATGCCGGCGCAAAGAAGTGCAGGAAGTGCGGATGCAAGTTCCTGAGGCCCGAAGAAGAAAGACCATAAAGGCCAAGAAGGCAGCAGGCACTGATCAATAGATGCTAAAAGGTGAATTAAATGGTAGAGCTTACACCAATAGAACAGGCAGTAATACAGGCAATGCAGGAGCTTGGCGCTACAAAGGACACAGTCATAAAGACTGCGGACGACATAACAAAGAAGTCGAACAGGCCCAAGGGGCTTGTCACAAATGCTCTTGTAACGCTCATGCAGAAGGGCGTGATAAAGAGAGTTGCAAGGGAGAAGGCGGCAGGATACTATATAATAAGCAGGTGTGATTCTTGGACGAGCCCGAGGAGTATATAGACTTCATGGCAAAGTACAGGGACTGGATATCGATAAAGAGACTGGGCATACACTCTGATACAAAGCCGGAAGAGGTCGTGCACCATCTCGCCGCGATAAGGTCAACCATAGAGCGCAAGAGCTATACGTTTCTCGGCATAAAGACTGAAATTCTTGATGAGCATGCAAAGTCCCTATGCTCCGGAATGAAGAAGAACTACAATTCTCTTTCAAGCACAATAGGGAAGATGTCTAATCCTGAGACCAAAAGGGTTCTCGAAAGCGCATCAAGCAAACAGCTAATGCCGATAGCCGAGGCATACCTTCTCGGAAGGATGGTAAGCACCATCGGCTTCGACACGGAGATAAACCAGACCATGATGTCGAAGATATTCCCCGACCTCAAGCCTCCAAGAGTTCCTGGCAGGCTCGGAAAATCAAAAAAGGAATAGCTCTCATATCACTTTAGGAATTCACTAAAGTGCTTAACATACTTAATGCCTTTCACCTCTGCCAGCATTTTTTTATCTGCTGTGTACAATACCGCTCCAAGATCATGTGCAAGGGCTATGAAAGTGGCGTCATAGGCGGAAATGTCGTAATCTACCGAAATCTCTGCAGCTTTGTCGATTACTATATCCTCCAATTCCAATACCAGGAATCCATAATCCCCTACCACTTCAAGAGCTTCGACTATCTCGCGCTTTGTAAATCCCTTGTACTTTAGGGTGTTCATTAGCTCATATTTGACAAGCGATGGCATGACAATGTCTATATCTCCTCTGATATGCCCATCTTTAAATGCAATTGCTACTCCCGAGCCCTCTTCCTTCAGGAATAATTTTGCCATCACGCTTGTATCAAGCACTACCTGGACCATACCGCGAATCCCTCATTTTCCTTATGATCTCCGTACTCTCAACGCCACTTACGCTCCTGAACAAGTCTGCCCTTAGTCTTTCAGCTTTGGCAACATTTCGCCTATTGCTGATCTCCTTTTTTATAAACTCCCTTATTCGTTCCGACCAATTGACATTTACATTCTTCATTCTCCTTTTGGTATCCTTGTCTATCTTTACAAGAATCGCATCTTCGTACGCCATGCAACCACGTATATACCATATATACGCATAAGAATAAATAACTTTTGCATGGCTAATGTTTTCGCTATCTCTAAGCCCTGATAAAACAAGAACAACAAATCCCGCTTTTTACGAGGAATAAGTGGAATTCACGTAGTAGACGTTCGTTATTATATAGCCCATGTTGGGATTCTCGTTCTGTATCATGTAGCTTGGTATGCTGCTAGGCACAGTTATGTTGAGCACATTCGTCCAGCCAGCGCAGTGCGCTGGCCCTGCCCATATCACATAGCTGCCATTGGAGAATGTGGTGCAGTTTGTGTTGGGGCCTATGTTATAATCCACGCGTCCTGATGACGGTGCGCCCAACAGTGTTGATATCGGACCCTCGCTATACCCGACATAGGCATTGTTGTAATATGCCTCAAGATAGATCGGGGCGTTGGGATTCACACCTCTCAGATATGTTGCCGCCTGCCCTATGAGCGTATTCGGATAATGCTGCCAGTAGTACCAGAAGTTTGACGTATAATAGTTGTTCAGATAAAGCACCGCAAGTATTAGCAACAATGCAACAGCGCCTATGACCAGCAGCACCGTGTTCTCCGGCTCAAGAAGCTTTGCCAGGCCTATGCCGATGACCCCGACAAGCGGGACTGATATTATGAGCATGAATCTTGTGAGCCTGTAGGCCAGCAGATAGTTTATGGCGAGCGGATTGAGCGTAAGCCCAATGTGCATCGGCCCTATCTCAAGCCCAAGCCAAAGGAAGGCGACCCAGAACATCAGGAAGTAGGCCCTCTTCTCCCTGAATATGATCAGAAGAACTGCTATGGGTATGAGCATGTAGAAGTATAGCCCGTACTCGTAGTTCAGTATTGTTCCGAATAGCTCCCCGGATATGAACTGCAGCGCCTGCCAGATGCTGCTGGAGTGCTTTAATGCATTGAGGAACTGGTACTGGAACATCGCATTTATGTAGAAGTTGAGGTCGGTGTTGGTGCTCGGGATTGTCGAGACGCCATTAACGCTTCCCCCAACCGCGCTGTAGAAATTGGAATTGGCTATTACTGTAGTAAAGAAGGCTCCAGAATTGAAGTATGTATACGTAAACACGATGCCGAACATAACCGCTATGCCGAGCAGGAAGCAAAGCGTGGTCTTGCTTATCCGTATGCGCTTCCTGAGCAGTTCTATGAGTGCATACACGAGCACAAAGAATATGACTAGTCCTGCCTCATAGCTTGTGAGCCAGGACAGCACAAGGACGACCCCGCTCGAGAAATAGTAAATCTTTTTGTCATTCCTTTCCGCGTATAGGAACAAGAGGATTGCAAGAGATGTCAGAAATGTGAGCGGGATGTCCTCTCCGATATTGACAGCAAACTTCGCAACAAGCGGGAATATGCTCACAAGGAACGCGCTGATCAGCGCCGCCTTATCGTCGTAGAACAGCTTCACGACCAGGAATGTGACCATGATTATGCCTATGTAGGATGTCATGTTCCAGAGCGCGGATGTAAAGTCCGTGATCCCAAAAATCTTGTAGAAGAATCCTATGGCGAATACTTCCGTAAGCCTAAGCGAGAATATGTATGTAGGGCTTACCTTGTAGTTTCCCTGCAGGAGCGCTCCTGCAAGGTTTGTGTAGGTGGGATCGTCCCCATATTCGCTTATGCCCTCAACATGTGTGAATGCGTAATAGAGCGCATTTACTATTATGAGGCAGAAGAAGATCGCAATTATTATCTTTGCCTTGTCGTACCCCCGCTTTTTAGCGCTGGCCTTCCATGATTGAGCCCTCTCCCTAGGCCGCTTTTCCTCCCCCATCGCTAAAGCTTTCTTGCTCCCCATTTTTATCTCTTTCTGATTACATAATTGCCCATGACAAGTGTGTCAGCGCCGGTATTCTCAAGCGTCCATATCGCGTCATCAGGGCTCATCGCCATTGGCTTGCCGTGCTTGTTCAGGCTTGTGTTCAGCAGCGCCCCGGTACCTGTCTTTTTCCTGACATTGGTTATGAGCTCCTTGTATAACATATTCTCATCGCCAAGGATCTGCGGCCTTGTGGTATGATCCACATGCGACGCGGCAACCATCTCGTCGAAGTGCTCGTCTCTTACATGGTTCGCGCCTGTCATAAATTTGTTCTGTGACATGTAATCGCTGAAAAGCCTCTTCGCCTCGCCGACAAGCACGCTGCTCGCAAATGGCTGGTAATATGGCCTTTCTTTTATCGCAAGGTTTATCCTCTTCCTATTGTCGGCATCTGATGGCAGTGCAAGAACGCTCCTGTTGCCTAATGCCCTCGGTCCGTATTCCATCGCGCCCTGGAACCAGAGGAGTATCTTGTTGTCTGCAATGAGCTCTGCGCCATGCTTTGCCGGATCCCTTATGTGCTCGTATGACAATTTTCTGTTTCGCATCGCCTTAAGCGATTGGAGTATCTCACCATCATCGTATGACGGGCCTGTGTAAATGTCCTTTATCTGATCCCTGTTGAATCTGCCGTTGAGCATGAAGTCGACATAGGCAGCAGCTCCGTATGGTATGCCGCCATCCCCCATCTGCGGGAAGACGAAAAGCTTCTTCACCTCTGGCATCTGCTCTATCAGCATGTTTGTTATGACGTTGGAGAAGAACCCTCCAGATACGGCCACGTTATGTATGCCCATCTCTTTTACCCATTGCCTGACTATGGCAACAACCTGCGCACTCACATGCTCCTGCACGGCATAGGCAAAGGACTCACGGTCATTCTTTGAGAGTATGTGGTCGTGTATGTACTCACCAAGAAGAAGTTCATTGCGCGTGCCAATCCTTGAGACCAGCGTTTTCCTCTCCATATCGTAACTGCATATATCGGCAAGCTCCCGTATCTTTTTCGGATACGAATATGCCGCAAGGCTCATGAGCTTGCCCTCATCCTCGCTGTAGCGCATGTCGCATGCGACAGTCGCAGCGCCATAAAGTATGCCAAGGCTCGCGCTTGCATCGAATGCGGCCAGCCTCTCTATGTGCCCATTATCACCGATTGATACCGTTCCGCTGAGCCCATCTCCAGCTCCATCAAGCGTTATGATAAGCGCCTCCTTGAATCCCGATGGGTAATATGCCGATGATGCATGCGCAAGATGGTGTTCGACAACGTAGATATCCTTTCGTGCAAGCGTTGCGCTGATGTGCCTGAGCCTTTTCCTTGTAATGCTCTTGCTTATGCCGTCCCCAACCAGCTTCCATAGCGGGCGTGGCCTCTGGTTCTGTATAAGCTTGTAAACGAGATTTGTCGCATGCATGCTCAGCCTTGACTGCTTGGGCGTTTCCTTGCGCCATGCCATGCGCCTTCTCTGGTCCCATGCTGGGAATACCCTTGATATTAGCGCATTGCCGCCTATCCAGGCAAGCGCGATAGCCTGCACATCACCGCTGCCCCTATTCTGGAGGTATCGTATCGAATGGTTCGGGAAGCCCACCTCATTCTTCCTCTTCGTGAAGCGCTCCTCGTTCACCGCACCTTCCGGTATCCCATTATCGAAAAGCGCAGCCCCGGAGTCGTGCGAGTCCCCTATGCCTAATACAGACATCTATCCCCCATTTAGCTGAATTTTATTATAAGGCATACTATAAAAATGCTATGGATGAGTAGCCAACGACGCTTGAATAATCTCCGGTGCTCTCTCCGGAGTTCGTGTACCTCAAAACTCTCCCGTTTTTGGCTCCCATATGCGCCGCGAAGATCATCGCAACTGTTATGGGGCCTAATCCGCATGCGCTGTCCTCAAGCTCATAGACAAGCGATCGGAAGCGTTCATGGTCTAGCGTCTTTGCCGCCTCGAGAAGTGCGGAATCCTTCCGCTCAGCAACCTTCGCCGATTCATAATGGTCGAGATCAGAGCTTGCGATGATTATCGCCTTCCTTTTCAGTGACTCTACGGATTTCACTATCGCGTCAGAAAGGAGCTCGCATGCCTCCAGGCTCTGGTCGCCCATGCATACGGGCACAATCTTCTTGTCGGGGAAGAGGCGCTGTAGAAAGGGCAGCTGCACCTCTATCGAATGCTCTTCCGCATGGGCAGTCTCGTCGATTGTTATATCATTGGAACTTTCTGTAATGCGCCCCGATAGCTCACTGTCGTTAATTGATGTGCCAACCGGTGTCTCCCAATCATCAAGCGAGACTGCTATCGCTTTTCCCATGCCAGTATGGTTCGGGCCTATGATTATTACCGTGTCCATTTCTGGCATTCTCATATTGAGCTCCAGCGCCCTGTAGGTATAAGCAGCACATTTCCCCGAGTAGGCATAGCCCGCATGCGGCGCCACATAGGCAATGTGCTCGTTTGGCTTGCTCTCAACCTTCGCCTCCCTAAGCGCCGTATCCACGAATTCCAGTATTGCGGCCTTATCTGAAGGATAAAAGCTTCCGGCAAATCTGCTCTTCCTCATTGAACCACCGAATAATTAATTACCTTCCTAAATAATATAACAGTTAGGATTCTATTAGGTGATTATCCTGAGTCTTGTGCTCTTCATAGACATGGATTACTTCTTTGCAGCATGCGAGGAGCTGAGGCACCCGGAGCTAAAGTCGAAGGCATTCGTAGTCGGCACATCCACCATCGCCAAGAAGGAGCGGGGCGTTGTGCAAACGTGCAACTACGAGGCAAGGAAATTCGGCGTTCACAGTGCGATGCCGACGGCGCGGGCGTTGAAGCTGACGCAAGACCTTGTGTACCTGGAATCTGACGATGAATATTACTCCACGGTATCGGAAAAGGTCATGGTTCTGCTTAAGGGTTACGGATTCACGACAGAGATAGTGAGCATAGACGAGGCAGCGCTCGACATCGGCGATATAGACTACGAGCCCGCCGAGGAGCTTGCCAATAGGGTAAAGAAGGACATAGGGGAAAAGATAGGGCTTCCCTGCACCATCGGCGTAAGCACAGGAAAGAACTACGCGAAGATGGTCTGCGATGACTCTAAGCCTGACGGGATTGGAATACTTAGGGGAGAGGATGTTGTCGCGTACCTCAAGGGAAAGAAGGTGGAGAAGATGCTCGGCGTGGGCCAGAAAACGGCGGAAAGGCTTGCAGCGATGCACATAGAAAAGATAGGAGATATCTCAAAGGCGGATCCCAACATGCTTGTCGAAAAGCTTGGCAGCTTCGGGAAGGAGCTCTACCTTCTATCAAAGGGCATCGACAACAGCAAGGTGGTGCAAAGCTCGGGCGTGCTGTCTGTTGGGAGGGAGAGAACGCTCGAGAAGGAATCGAAGAGCATGAAAGACATCGAGCACATGCTCATGGGGCTCTCAAAAGAGGTATCAAAGGAGCTTGCAAAGCAGGGACTATGGTTCTCAGGCATATCAGTAAAAGCAAGGTATTCCGACTTCACCGAGCGCATAAAGAACAGGAAACTGAACAACCACACCGATTCGCTTGACACATTGTACAGTACTTCAGTGCTTCTGATGAAGGAACTTGTCGACAAAAAATACGTCAGGAAGGTCGGTGTAAGGGCCTACCTTCTTGAGAATAGGAAGGGGCAGAGAAAATTACTATGATGATTCTGGTGGAGCCTGTTGCTTCCCATCAACGAAATCTGCGGCGAAAGCATAGTGCACTATGCGCTTGCCGTCATGCACAAAGCCCGCCGAGCCGTAACCCGCCTCCCATATCATAAGCGCATTCTCCCTTACCCTTATATTTATGTTCTTAAGGTCATGGCCCCACAGGACAATAGCCCTGGCCATCTCTATCCCGTCGTTTATTACCATGCCCTGCAATTCGGTACGCGCTGCCACGTATATCGCACCTCGCATGATTCGTGATGTCGCCGCGCAAGCCACACCGAGCGCGACGTTCAGCGTTGATTTTGGCCCCTTCTGCCTTATGGCCTCAACATACTTTGTAACAATGTCCCTCACTTCCGGAAGCTCACGATAATTTTTCATCTCATTTCTGGCCAATCTTAATGCATCGCTGTATGTATTGGAGTGGATTACCCTGAGGTTTGGCGCCTCCTCCAATCGCTTTGTGGGGTTAAAATATGGTATGCTTCCGACCCTTCTCAGATGTTTGCGGAGCATATCTACCCTATCCTCCGGAAGCAGCTCTTTGATGTTATCAATAGTGAATCTGAGCCCAGCATTTACTATTGTCCCATAGTTATACATGGCCTCATCCCAAATGCAAGGTTTCTAGGTAGGCTCTTGCCTCAAGCGCAGCCTTAGCTCCGCTTCCCGCGGCGGTAACTGCCTGCCTGTATACTCTATCGGCGACGTCTCCAGCAACAAAGACCCCGTCTATTGCTGTCCTGACCTCATCCTTTGTGATAAGATAACCCTGCTCATCAGTCGCAAGCTTGCCCTTCAGGAAGGCTGTGTTGGGCGTATAGCCTATTGCAACAAAGACCCCGTCTATTTGCATATCCGTTATCTTGCCTGTCAGGACATCTTTCAGTTTAACACCCGAGACCTTCTCATTCCCCGTTATCTCCTCAACGACCGTATTGAGCATCACCTTTATCTTTGGATTTGCCTTCACGCGCTGCTGCATTATGCCGCTTGCCCTGAACTGGTCCCTTCTGTGCACTATCGTGACGCTGTTTGCAAACCTTGTCAGGAAGAGGGAATCTTCCATCGCGGTATCGCCTCCGCCGACCACTATAACATTCTTGTTCTTGTAGAAGAAGCCATCGCAGGTTGCGCAGCTGCTTATCCCCTTTCCTATGAACTTTTTCTCAGACTCTATCCCAAGCCATTTGGCGGAGGCACCTGTTGATATTATTATGCTGTTTGCAAGGTACGTGGCATCGCCAGTCATTATCTTGAATGGGTGCGAGCCAAGGTCGACATCAGTGACGTTGTCATTGACGAAGCGTGTCCCGAATTTCTCTGCCTGCTTCCTAAAGGTCTCCATAAGATCCGGACCCATAACCCCATCGACAAAGCCCGGATAATTCTCAACCATGCTGGTGAGCATGAGCTGACCTCCGGCTGTTATCCCGCTTATCATAAGAGGCTTGAAGTCCTCCCTTGCTGCGTATATCGCCGCAGTGTAGCCAGCCGGGCCGGATCCTATTATAACCAGATCCTCTATCTTTTCCATTATAGGTTTATGAAATCAAAGATATTAAAAGATGCTGGAATGGGGTTTATCCCATCCCACGGCCTTCTTTAGCTTTCGTTTGCTATGTCCTCTTTCTCTACTCTTAGGAGCTCTCTGGTCCTTAGCTTTGCCGAGGCGTGCTCCAGCTCCACATTTGCAATAATCATCGCAGTTCCTGCAACGAACGCGGCTCCGACTAATTTTTCCAAGCCTCCCATAGGTTCGCTGTACCTTAAATATGCTGCCATCCCGCCACCTACTGCAAGACCCACCGCTCCTGTCGTTATTTTATTCACAATTTCTCTCGTTTTTGTTCTCATGTGTACCACATCGATCGTATACTTTCAATGGTCGCATTTCTAGTTCGATGGAAATGAATAAAAAGGCGGCATAATGTTTTAGATAGCGGAAGTTCTGTTAATGCCCGTAAACCGATTCTGTCAGTCTGGGCAGAATTCCCTGATTGTCGCGCTTTTATCTCTTCCAGTCCCTATAAATTTACCACAATATTATTACGGGCAAGGAAATATTTAAGGCTTTCTAGGTGCTTCGGTTCTTCCTGAGCCAAATTCAATCCCAGAAGCATTAACCACGGCTCAATGCGATTATTGGATGGCTATAAATATATTTTCATTGATGTATACCTGACGATTCAGTGCCGGTGACCAGTTGATAAATTCGAACAACCTTAGGATATCCCTAGACAGAAAAGAACAAGGCTCGGATATCGACTTCATCTCCCATGCGCACACCGACCATCTTGCAGCAGCGAAATCATCAAAGAGGGTTCTAGCAAGCATGGCAACCGTGCAGCTCATCGAGCAGGCGCAGGATATTGCGATAGCGAACGGAGGCGACGCTCCGGAGGGCTTCAGGCTTCTCGAGGCGGGGCACATGCTTGGTTCAAGGCAGCTCTGCATAGATGGAAGGGAAAAGCGGATAATATACACCGGGGACTTCCAGACAGTAAGCTCAAAGACCTCGAAGCCCATAGAGGTGCTGAATACAGATATCCTGATAATGGATTCAACCTACGATAACCCGTCCATAAGATTTGATGACAAATACGAGGTGGAATCCAGCATGCAAGAATGGGTGCAGAAAAGACTGGAAGAGGGTATAGTCATATTCGGCGCCTATGCGGTAGGGAAGGCGCAGGAGCTTATAGCCATATTCAACGATGTGGGCATAAAGCCGGTTGTCAGCAACAAGATTGGAAGGGCATCAAACGTCTACAAGAGCAACGGAATACCTCTAGAGTATTCATCCCCAGAAGAATGCGATGGCGATTATGATGACCTCATAAAGGGCAATTTTGTCGGCATATCAGAGGCGAGAGATCTCCAGACGATGAGAGCGGGCCTTGGCATGGCACACAGCAAGATTGTATTTACCGCGGTAGCGACAGGCTTCGCGAAGGTGTTCAGGTTCAATACCGATGCGCAGTTCCCGCTCAGCGACCATGCTGATTTTGCCCAGAGCATGCAGTACATAGATGATACCGGCGCAAAGGAGGTAGTGACTTATGGGTCTAATGCGGAAACATTTGCGAAGAACCTGAGCAGGCAGGGCCATAATGCCGTGTCGTTCCAAAACTCCCGGTTTGCCATGCAAAACAATAAATATCTGGAGAATTAAGTATTAACTAGTGATAAAAGGTGCGAGTGAATGCCAAATAGACGAATAAAAGTAGGCTGCATGGACGCAAGACTCAACAAGCATTTCGATCAGAACCAGGACGGCAAGGCGATAGTATGGAGGACGGCAGGCGCAAATTTCGCAAATGTGAGGCTGGAGATAGAGCACATGCTTAGGACAAGAGACATAACCGACCTGACAATCTTTACGCATACGGACTGCGGCGCGGCAAAGGTAATAGCTGCAGTTGTTGGCGGAAGCACAAGTGTGGAAGATCCTGTTTATCGCGGGCTTGTAAAGCCGTTCCTCAATAACCAATTCTCAGAGAAGCCAACCGTACGAGAAGTAATCAGCGTAATGACCGATATGCAAAAGATACTCATTGGAAAAAGCGTAACTGGAAAAAGGCTCTGGCACAAGAACTGCGACATCGTTGATACATCAAGCACAAGCGTGGCGCATAATGGAAGGTCTCTTGTTGTTGGGCTGCCCACATCAAGAAGATTCGGCTGGATCGCATGGCAGACAGGTTTGAATCCTGCACAGACATACTTCCTTAATGCTCTGGAGCCGGAGAGGCTAGTATCAGACCTAATGGTTGCGGCAAATCCAGTAGGCGTCCAGAAGATAATAATATTCAAGGATACCGAAAGGCAATATGCGAGGGACTACATAGAAAACCCGAAAATAAGGGATTTTGAACCTGCGATAAGGCAGCTGGCCCTAATCGCGGATAAAAACATAAGCCTTTTGAGGGTTACCCGAGATACATGTTAAAATAATACGACCTTCCGGCGAGCATATGACAATAGCAATAGTAGGGTGCATGGACAGAAGGCTCAATCTCTTCTTCGAGGAGCTAAGGGACAAAACCATAAGTGAAAATCCCTCAGAGAAAGTTTACATAATAAGGGACGCAGGCGGTGGGATTGACGCAATAGAGAAGAGCCTCTACGAGCTTAACGCAAGGGAGATCCACGATTATACCCATACCAACTGCGGCGCGATGAAGGTTGCATTGGCAGCATGCTCGAAGGTAAGTTCGGGAGGGCATCTCGACGATGTCGAGGCCAGCCAGGATGTCTACGACACCGGCATAAGGCCTTTCCTGGGCGGAACGTATGAAAATGCGCTGGCAATAGAGAAGAGAAACACCACCATCCAAAGCGAAACTCTGAATCATATCAAGATGACGCACCCGGAGCTAAAGGTTACGTGCGATCTTATCGAGATCGAGAAGCTCAACATACCAAAAGTGGAAGGGGAGCATACTCTGATAATCGGGATGGCATACGACGGCAAATACTCGGATATGGCAAGGAAGTATAACCTGGAGCTCGCACACGTCTATTTCGTGCAGGCGAACCACATAGGGGAGATACGCCCTGCCGTGAAGCTTGCAGTTGAGAAGCTCAACATACACAACGTGATGTTCGTCTCGACAGACGCATCGGAGGATGCGGTAATAGAAGAATGGTCCAATGACACGGCGCTAAAGGCGCTATTCGAAAAGCACCTGATGAAAGTGCCAATCAAGATAGAAAACCCTAAATAATCTAACACTCTTTATTCTGTTGTTTAAAAAATTAAACTTTACGATTTGATGATGGTACAAAAAGAAGGCTCAAAGCAAGGACATTTATACGCACAAGTATCCGGAATATTAAAGGCTAACCATAACAAAAGGATAATTGTTGTGGGAACCACTTGCGCTGGTAAATCCACCATCCTAAGCAAGATAAAGGGCGCAGAAGATATGGACGAGCTTTTGTTCCCAAAACTAACCAAAGTGGAATCTGATTATGTTTGCAGTGAACCATGGACAGTAGAGATTGGGAGGACAATGAGAAGATTGGCAAGAGAAAAAATCATGGTCGAAGCTGGAAAACCCGTATTCAGCACAGTGGTTTTAGACTGTGATCTTATCATATATTTAAGAATAAATGACAATATACTGCGTGAACGCACGAAGCTTCGCAATGTGGATTTTAATGATGCAAAGAATATGCAAAACCGGATAGAGAACGAGATCCGAAAAGCAGGAATAAAAACAATAGAGTTAATTGTTTGACACAATCTATGTATTGATGTTGGTATGAAAATTTATCTGATAAGACACGGCGAAACGACTGGAGATGTCGAAGATAGATATGGCGGCGACTACGACGATAACCTATCTCCGAAGGGAATACGGGAAAGTTCACTACTCGCCAAAAAGCTTAAGGGCAAGGGCATCCAAATAATCTACGTAAGTCCCAGGATAAGGGCGATAGAAACAGCAAGCATAGTGAATAAATCCTTACATATCCAACTAAAAATTGTCAATAATCTGAGCGAACGAAATAATTATGGAATCCTTACTGGCCTAATAAAATCAGAGGCAAAACGACTGCACCCTAAAGAGGTAAAAGAATTAGAAAAAGGTATTAATCATCAAGTTAAAAATTCTGAAAGTTACACACATTTCAAAAAACGAATTGCAAAAACATTTAAGGAAATCACAAACAAAAGCAAATACCAAACAATTGCAATAATAACGCATGGCGGTCCGATAAGGTGTATAATCAGAGAAATGCTAAAGGCTGGAGAATTGACAGAATTAAATGATTGCACCATAATAACTATCAAAAAAGAGAAATCAAACTTATCAATAATAAATCTAGATGGCGCAGCTATTGAAGATAAACTATGATTGGCACAGGCATTTCTCAAGTGTTTTTAACCCAAACTTATTCTCATCTAAGTAACCTTTCTAATTCAGACAAATACACTCCCCGGCTTCACAAGCTTAGAGCTTATCGCAAAAAGTGGGCCCGGGGAGATTTGAACTCCCGACCTCCCGATTTCTGAACTAAAACATCAGTTTCCTATCAGTCGGGTGCTACTAACCATGCTAAGCTACGAGCCCTTCAATAATATATCGCACTCTGTGTTTAATACTTTTCCTCTATAACGTTACCGTTGGGAGATTCCTCCCTAAATACCTGGGTCTCGAACCTGTAGAGCCTCACGTTTTGCTGTTTCCAATAATCAGTATGCAGACCGGCCTTAATGCATGTCTCGTCCAGGAACTTTCTCTTGTCCCATTTCTGCTCTACCGCAACTATTGGGAGAAGAAGCCCGCTGTAGTGCCCGTACTCTATCATTAGGCCGTCTCCTGGCACATTTATCGCGCCAAGCCGTGCCTTCTCATTTCCGCTTACCAGTACCGGACTGGAGAGTATGCTTATCTCCACAAGCAGCTCATCGATCTCCTTCTTCGACACTGAGACAAACCTGGAATCCTCAAATGCTGCAGCAATGGCCGAGTCTACCAGTGCCTCATTTAGCGGACCAATTGCCCTTGGGAATCCTATGCACCCTCTAAGTTCCATTGTTGGGTAATGTTTCAGCGTAACGAAAATTCCATGTGGACGTTCGAATTCGCTTAGTGTGTCAAGCACTATCTTCCTGTCAAAGTGCATGTCCATAAGCGAGAGCTCAACGCAGTTCCTTGCCGCCTTGACAAGCTGGCGCCCATGCTCTAAGCTGTAGATGTGCATATTCGCACCTCCACCCTCCGAATCCTGCATAGCTTTAGATTGGCAGTGTATATTTAAATAATATTTGAGTAGTAGGTTAAACGAATGGTGCCTATGTCAGGGATAAAAATTTATACGGATGGCGCGGCCAGGGGCAACCCCGGAGCCAGTGCATCCGGATTCTCTGTATTCGACGGGGACAAACTGCTTTACAAACATTCGGAATACAACGGCAAAACCACCAATAACTACGCCGAATACAGGGCTGTGCTTCTTGCCCTTATCTGGTGCGGCTTCAATCTTGAGGATTCGCATGACAGGACGATAAGCCTCTACTCCGATAGCGAGCTTGTCATCAAGCAGTTGAAAGGCGAGTATAGAACAAAATCAGAGTCGTTGATGCTTATCGCAACCGAAGTAAGGAAACTTGCAAGGAAGTTCAAGGCTGTAAGATTCAATAATCTGAGGCGTGAAGACAGGAATATCAGTGCAGTGGATAAAGGTCTGAACGCCCTTCTTGATAAGATGGAAAAACAGACCGAATAGGTACCGTCTATCTTCTACTGGTCCTCTTTAGGAAGCCTCAGCTCCCTCGCAGCAAGAACCTCGCCCATGCGCGTTCTTAGAAATCTGCCCCAAAATGTGTCGACGTACCTTTCCCTTAGGAAACGATTTAGTTCCTCCTCAACAGCCTTTTCAGGCATGTGCATAAATATATCGTTTATTACCTTGCGCGGATTCTCGTGCAAGTGGTACGTGTCGGTTCTGTTCCTTCCGACCAACGAATGCTCCATAATGCAGACAGGGTACTTTCCCCAAGTTCCTTGATTCGTTGCCACTAATCCGTTTACCGCTATGAACAGCTGCTTGCTGCCTATGGCTCTGACCATATTGACGGCGTATATCATACCTTTTTCAGTGGACAGGACATGCTTAACCGCAGTTACCATCTCATCACATCTACTCCTTTACCGTCATATAATATATATGCCTTCCTGCGCTCCGCGCTTTGCACTAAAGTGTTATATTTATATCCTTAACTGTATATTTAATATGCGACAAGGTGCCTAACCGATGCCAGAGAAGAACCCAAGCGATTCAGGGAAGCAGCCAGCCACCGAGCATGTGGTCGACATGGCCGCGAAGGAGCACTGGAAGAAGGGAAACTCATTTTTCGAGGAAAGCAAGTTCGACGAGGCAATAGCGGAGTACAACGAGGCACTGAAGATAGACGAGAAATACGCCGATGCATACTTCAACCGCGCCCTAACGGAGCGCGTCATGAACAATTTCGACGGTGCGAAACACGATCTTGAGGTTGTGATATCACTTCAGCCAAAGAGCGCCGATGCGCCGCTGCTGATAGGGGACATAGTGGAGAGCGCCAACGACCTTCTTGGCGCAAGATACTGGTACGAGAAATCGCTTGCAAACAATCCCGATTACACCGAGGCTAAGAATAGACTAGAGCACATAGACTCGCTCATACATGTTGATTCAAGCTTCGGGGGAAAGGCTGGAACCGCCCAGCAGATGGAGATGAGCAAGCCTGCTGAGCAGAAGGAGGTCATCCAGGAGGGCCAGATAAAGAGCGTTGCATTCTTCAAGTCGGACGTGAAGTTCAATGATGTGGTTGGCCTTGACAAGGTCAAGCGCTATCTCGCGGACAATGTTGTTCTTGCAATAAAGAAGCCGGAGCTGTTCAAGAAATACGGGAAGAAGCTCGGCGTAGGTCTTTTGCTATACGGTCCGCCGGGTGTAGGAAAGACGCACATAGTCAGGGCTGTTGCAGGTGAGGCGGGTGCGAATGTTATAATCGCAAGGGTAAACCAGATAGTGGACATGTATACCGGAAACACCGAAAAGAACCTCCATGCGATATTCGAGCAGGCAAGGAAGAACACCCCTTGCATAATATTCTTTGACGAGCTTGACGCGCTTGGCGTGAAAAGAGGCGGAGACGAGCCGGGAGGCGGGAACAGCTCAGCATTGAGGTTGGCTGTAAACCAGTTCCTTGTAGAGATGAGCGGCGTGGAGGCAAATCCCGAAGGCATCTATGTAATAGGCGCGACAAACAATCCATGGGACATAGACCCGGCGCTCAAGAGGAGCGGAAGGTTCGGCGACAGCGTCTATCTAAAGCCCCCTGAATACAAATCCAGAAAGGAGCTATTCAAGTACTACACGCGCAACAAGCCCGTGTCCAAGCTTGACTTCGGAAGGCTCGCACGGGCCACGATGGGCTATTCTCCAGCTGATATCGAAAGGATAGCGGACAAGGCGGCAATGCTGCCGCTTCTTCATGAATATGAGCACCACACGAGCCGCGAATACACGATGAAGGACGTGCTCTCCATACTGAAGGACAAGGACTACAGCGGAAGCTCTCTTGACGAATGGTACTCGATGGTAAAGAAGGATGTAATAACAAAGACCGAGACGCAGGTAGTGGACGGCAAGAAGCAGGAAATCGTAAAGGAAGGCAAGCTCGACCCGCAGGAGAAGATACTATACAAGGCAATGGTCGGCGACATAAAGAAGAACACCAACAATGTGCGCATAAGGTTCAAGAAAATGATACGCTGGTGGGCACTCAACATCTTCTAATATTATCCCGTAACCTCAGACGATACTTTTAACCCCCTCTCTTTCACACGAGGCGATAAATACACTATCAAAGGTCAACATGGGCAACTTTTCGCTTTTTGCTACGGAAAGGATCAGCTCATCATTAAACCTCTTGAATGAGAGTTTGTGCTTTAGTATTGATTTGGCGGCCTCCGATATATTTGAATGAGAGATTGGTATTATCTCCATGTTTGCAGCATTTAACAATTCTTCAAGTCTTTCATGTATTACACTCCCTTTGATGTTCATTCCGTTTGTTACCCTTACGAATTCCTCTATTACCGTGGTTGGTATGAGGCATCTGTCCACAGAGTCGAGGAGTTCCTCTGCCTTTTTATGAAAGTCTGAATTTTCCACCATTTCGTAAACGAGCACGTTAGTATCGATTACACACTCCATTTAACAGCCTCGTCCCATCCTTCCTCTATTCTTTCTTCCAGTTCCTTCTCAGTAAGCCAGTGATTGAGTTTTACCCTTATCTTTTTGGTTTTAGTTTCCTTTTTGACCTTTCCGGCCTCCCTCAATTTCCTATTTATTAGAAGTGAAAGCTTTCTCGTGCTGCCATACTCGGCTACCGCCTCATTCACCAGCATTCTATAAAGCTGGTCCTCAAGTATTATGGTTGTTTTTACCATAGCATTATTAGCCATATAAACATCTATAAATCTTACGGTTATATTGCGTATTATACCCATTGGTAAAGGCCTGCAGGCTAATAAATTAGCTACGGTTATCTTTTGTATTGATAATAGCTTGTTGCCTTGCCGAAGCCGCTTCAGAGCATCTTTGATATGCTGGCGCCTGTGCTATCCTTACCAGTGCTATCGGATACGCGTGCCTTTACTACAAATCCGTAGTCCCCATCAGTCACAAAGACCTCCTCCACATTCTTCAGGCCCATCAATCTCTCAGCAAAGCTGTCAGCATCGGCATTCTCCGCCGGTTCTACAAAGTAGAACTTGTATGGCCTGTTGCCTATGCGCCTGGCACTGCAGCTCCCCTTACCGTTTGTCTCTTTAGATCCCATTAATACACCCAAATATTACCAATGCAATGCAAGTCCAAGATTGCCGAGCATTTGGCAGAGTAAGCCAGAAGCTGCGCTCCTAGGTCTACCAGACCAAATGTATGTACCTAAATCACCACTTGACTATTTAGGTCATAATAAGTATAAAATACTTTCTGTGGAAATACTCTGATTTACGGCAGGAACTTCTCCCTGTTTATCATGCTTGATGACATGACTATGAGAAGAATGGCAACTCCACCTATTATTGCTCCCTGAAGGATCTCCACAGCCAACGCAGTGTTGTACGAAAAGATAAAAGGTATAAAATAGCCGGGTAAGAATCCAACAATGCCAAGAGTAATCGCAAGCGGCTGGTTTCCCCCATTCCTTGACTTCTGCAGCGAGCTGAAGATCATCATCATTGTCATCATGAAAGCTACCGTCGATACTGCTATGAGCGCACCAATGCTCAGAATAATCAACATTGTTGACAAGTAGGTCGTTCCGAAGAGCACAAAGGAATACATCATGTTCAGCGCTCCGAAAATCAGCAAATATGATGCTCCTATCAAGAGAGCTGCCTTCAGGTATCGTGTATATATGTCGCGCTGGGTCATTCCCAATGATATGAGATACTCAAGGACGCCATTGTTCTTGTCATAAACGAACAGGATGACCATCGGGGTTGTGAGCATCATCATCGGCAGGACGCTAAACGGGACTGCGAGCAGCGGTAGACCCTGCTTGCTATTGGCTCCTGCCTTGGCGCTCGCAATCGAGCCGATATTTACTACGCTGATTTGTGGATTTTGAAAGGTTGACGTAAGTGGGGTTGAGCAAAAAGAGCACTCCTAGCCCTATGATTATCGCTATTGCAATGTAGAGTTTATTGATGCCCAGGGCCCTCTTTGCGGTAACTATTACCTGGTTTTCCCTGACTCCTGCGTCTTTGCTCTCCTTTTGTGGTTTTGCCATTACTTACCACCATCACCGAACAGTTCCTGGAGCGGATTGTCAAGCTCCTTCATCTCCGTAACTAGTATGCCCTTCTCGACTATCTTTCTCAGCGCAAGGCCAGCCTCCTCCGGCTTCGATACGTTGAGCACATAGTAGCCGTTGCTGTCCTTCTTGGCATCAACGATCTTCGTGATGTCCTTGGAAGCCTTTATCCCTACTCTGTAGCTCTTTGATCGGACATTCGCGATCTTGTCGAACAGCGCCAGCTTGCCGTCCTTTATCAGTATGAGGTTCATGCCTATGTCAGTGGCTTCGTAAAGATTGTGCGAAGAGTAAAGCACCAGCTTATCCTTGCTTAGCTTCAGTATGAGGTCCCTTATCTCCTTGGAAAGGCCAGGATCGAGGTTTGCGGTAGGTTCGTCAAGCAGGTAGACATCCCTGTCCTTGAGGAAGACCTTTGCTATCGAGACTCTCTTCTTCTGGCCCTGCGAAAGATCCGACACCTTCTTATCCTGCAGTTCCTTGAGGCCTAGCAGCTCGATTGCCTTTTCCGGGTCCCCTCCCTCCATTCCTGCATAGAACCTAAGCGCATTGTATACCGTCATCTCCTCCGGAAGCGCGTTGTAGTGCGAGAGGTAGTTTATGTTGCTTCTGAACTCGTTCGAGGAGATCGTATGTCCTTCCCATCAAGAAGTATCTTGCCAGTTAGGGGTTCCAGTATGCCAGCTATCGTCCTGAAAAGCGTAGTCTTTCCAGCGCCGTTGGGCCCTAGTACAACATATACGGATGATTCCTTTGCGGTAAAGCTAATCCCATGAAGTACCGCTTTCCCGTTATAGCCGGAATCTACCCCTTTTAATTCTAAAGTATGCATGCGCCATCATCAAAGTTTGTGTTCTAATTTTAGTTTTAATGATTTCTGTGTACTTATTATTAATCCACATCAACACATAAACACTTTCCGATTTCTTTGGGCAAATCCTCCACTTTAACATTGTCAACCCAACCGATAAAGAACCGCACCCTAAGCTATGGGTATTTAAGAAGTGGCAGAACACTATAATGGTAGGTGAATGATATGGATAAAATAAAGACAAATATAAAACAAATAGATACGTATCCGAAGCTTATGCTATCACTCATACTGTTAGAGTTAATCTTGAGCGTGGTACTCTTCGCAATAGGACATCTTACAAACAATCCCTATATTCGTGGAGTTGGGATAGGATTGGTAATTGCTTGGGTTACAAGCGGCATAGCTTATCTTGCTGTAAAAAAGAGATCAAAACAATAAGCAATTAAAGCTTTCCCTTAACATCGCATATTATATGCTCCCATCGGGATTTGAACCCGAGTTCCTGGGTTGAAAGCCCAGTGTCCTTGGCCGAGCTGGACGATAGGAGCAATATTTCAATTTTATGTGTGTATAATATTAATATCTGCCTATATATTAATTGTTAAGGGGGTTTTTATGTCAGAATATCTATTCCAATCATACGAAGGCGATCCTGGTGTTGCGGTTGATGAGTTCACCGATGAGGAGCGCGGGTTGCTTGATCCCTCTGTCACTAATACCACCAGCAATGTCTTCGCATGGAAGACGTCCGATGACGTGAACCTTGAGCAGATAGGTGCATTGTTATCAAGATACAGCCGAACAACATTTACCGGCCGAAGGCTATTCCTTAAGGAATTCTATCCTAACAAGGACCGTGGCAGGGAGTTCTTTGACTCATGGCTTGTCGATTATGGCGACGATTCTATACAAGAGATGGTTGGCGGGCTGCCAACAGCATGCGAATTCGTATCCAACCTTGCTGTCAAAGAAATCGAGGACTGCAGACTTGGCTCCTACATAGAAAAATCTACACGATATGTTGCATTTGACAAGAAGCTTCCAAACAACGAATTCATGTTCTTCAAGGACCCTGAGATACTGAACTCAAGGCACGGCGATGCCTACCTCTCTCTTATGAGAGGACTTTTTGATTCCTACTCTGGCAACATTGGGAAGATGTCAGATTATATGAAGAAGCAGAATCCTCTTGAGAATATAAATTTCAAGATAACCGACCGTGTCATAAAGATAACGGAGCTCAACAAAGCCATCGAGGAGCAGACCGGCATAACTGAGAGCGATCTTCTGAAGGCCTACGAGAACTCCATAAAAGCAAACGCGCTCGATTTCCTGAGAGATTATCTTCCCATGTCCACCCTTACCCATCTTGGCATATCAATGGATGGGCGATCCTACGAGAACATGCTAAACAAGATGCTTGCCTCTCCGCTCAGCGAATCACGGTTCATAGCAAAACGCCTTAACACTGAGCTCGGGAAGGTCGTGCCCTCGATAGTGAAGAGGCTCAACGAGATCCACGGCACCACATTCCAGAAATTCCTGAAGGAACGGGATGTCAACGCCTCAAAGATTGCAAAAGGCATTGTTGGCGATACCGCGGAGCGCGGCGAGAACGTCGAGCTTATCGAATATAAAGGTCAAGGATCTAATGATCCCGACAAAGCACTTCAGGTTTCGCTTGCAGCGGCAATACTTTACAAATATTCCAACGGCGCAAGCATGCTCCAGATCATCAAAAAGGCAGAATCGATGAGCGAGGCCGAAAGAAAGGAACTAATAGCCAATTATGTTGGCGGCAGGAGCAACAGGCGCCACAAACCCGGAAGGGCATTCGAGAATGCCGAATACCTATTCGACCTCAGGGGCCGCATAGGCATATACCGTGACCTCCAGCGCCACAGGATAGGGACGCAGGAAAGGCAGAACTTCGGCACCGAACTGGGCTACGAGACAAGGAATGAATTCAACGAGATCGGCATAGGCGATGATTACAGGGCAAAGATGACAGAGGTTATCGACCTGTACTCCAAACTCAAGGAATCCCTGCCATACCAGGCGCAGTATGTTGTCACATTCGGATTCAATGCTAGATGGTACTACAGGCTTAACGCACGCCAGATGTACCACTTCTGCGAACTTCGCTCATCGCAGCAGGGCCATCCCGATTACAGGAAGATAGTGCAGCAGATGGCTCTAAAAGTGAAGAGCGTCCATCCGACAATAATCGAGCATATGAGGTATCTTGACATGAGCGACAAGACTCTTGGCAGACTCGATTCCGAGGTCAGGATAGCGATGAAAAAGACCGGGCTTGCCGCAAAGGCTGCAGCAGACCAGAAAGCCTGAAACGATTGCGGACAATATATTAATCTTGCCATAAAAATACATGTGGGGGTTTTAGATGATACTTTCAGATTTCGACCTGCTTAATTTCATAAACAGCAAGAGGCTCAAGATAGAGCCCTTTGCCGCAGACATAGTGCGGGAGAACGGCATAGACTTCAGGCTTGCTGACGAGATAGCCCATCATAGGGACCTGGGCCCTGATTTCGTTATGGATCCTTCTGACGAGGCAATGATAGCAAGCTCCTATGATGTCCAGAAAGGGCAGGATAAACTCATAATAAAACCTCACGAGCAGGTTCTTCTTTCTACAATAGAATATGTTGAGATACCTGATGACATAGTTGGGATAGTGGAGCTCAGGAGCACCTGGGCAAGGCACGGCCTCTCAATGCCACCAACCATAATCGATGCCGGCTTCAAGGGGACAGTGACGCTCGAAGTGATAAACAATGCGCCAAATGCAATTTGCCTTAGGTCAAGCACAAGGTTCGCACACATTGTATTCATAAAGGCAACAAGCAGGGTGGAGAGATCCTATGCAACCGGCTCCTATTCTGGGCAGCGTGGTATAAAGCTTCCCAAGGCAATAAAGAGCGATTAGGGCTGCAGCAAAGTTCCCTCTAAATAAGCAATACGGTGTTCTTATGGGACGAGTGACCATAACAGTAAAAACCGGGGATATTACAAGTCATAATGTGGATCTGATTATAAATTCCTCCAACTGGTACCTGATTCTTGGGGGCGGCACAGCCAAACAAATACGAAATGCTGGGGGCATTATTCGGTCCGGAAGGGAAATCTCTAACTACTTGAGGATGGTGGATCGGACTGAAGGCCAATTAAGGGCATCGCTTGAATATTTCCACAGCAAAAATCCTCGGCCCTCTATCGTGCAAAGGGAGTGCCTTAGCTACATGGTAAGAAAAAACATGCCAAACGGGTTGGCGTTGGGCGATGCTGTTATCACAGCAACGGGAAACCTCTCCCAAACTCCATCAAGGGCAAGCCACGTGGTCCATGCTGTCGGGATGGGCTATACCTTCGACGGGCAGAATTTCCATACCGTCCCAGCAACTTCCGATTCGGTGAAAGATTCCCTATCAAAGAGTTTCGCTATTGCAAACAATATGAATTGCCGGGTAATCGCGGTACCCGTGATGTGCACACGAAAGGGCGGACTGACCAAATGCGAAAGCATGGACGCGTTTACTGAAGCACTTGGCAAAGCAGGTCATATCAAGATGGAGGAAATAATCCTGGCCCTTTACTCTCCGGAATTGGAAAAAGAAGGCGCGTGGTTCAAAAATTACGTAGACAGAAATCTCTAAATGTACCCTCTCAATTCCTCCAGCGAGCCTACCTCCTTTGAATCCGATGCCTTTACTATCCTGTTCATTATCGCAAGGCCTATTCCTCTTCTAGGAAAGCTCTGTATTATCGCAAGATCCACATCCATGCCGTCGAGCTTCCTGAATGAGCTGAAAAGGTTCTTGGCTATCTCGTACAGATTGGCCTCGCTCCCAAGCCTCATTGTCCTTACTTTGCTGCCGATCATATCGGCCCTCTCATTGCTGCACAGGACTATTATCTTCTTCGTGATGCCATCAAGCTTTAGCAACATATTGTTGTCTCTTACCACAACAAGCATCTTGTTCGGGGCATAATGCCTGTACCTCATTCCGGGCGCGATCGCCGAATCCGATTCCCTGTCTATCGATTCCGGTATTGTTATTTTGCCTAGGTACTTCTCAAGTTCCTCAACAGTGAAGGCTCCAGGCCTTAGCAGCACGGGCCTCTCCCTGCTCATGTCTATTATTGTCGACTCAAGCCCAAATGCGGAATGCCCACCGTCTATTATCGCATCCACCTTCCCGTCGAAGTCCTCCATCACATGCTCTGCGGTTGTGGCGCTCGGCCTCGTGGATATGTTGGCGCTCGGGGCTGCGATTGCAGTGCCGCTAGCATCGATGAGCCTCAGCGCTATCGGATGGGCCGGCATTCTTACCGCAACGGTATCAAGCCCCGCAGTTACCGCATTGGGTATGCTCTCGCTCCTCTTGAGTATGAACGTCACCGGCCCAGGCCAGAGTATCCTGGCTGCCTCACGGAACTTCGCATCAAAACCAGCGGCGACATTGCCAAGCTGGTCGAGCTTTGATATGTGGACAATTAGGGGATTGTCAGCCGGCCTGCTCTTCACCGCAAAGATGCGTGCACACGCATCAGCATTGAGCGCGTCCGCGCCTATGCCATAGACAGTCTCTGTCGGGAATACGACTATGCCACCATCCCTTATTATGGCGGCAGCTTCCCTTATCATATCCATCTCTGGATTTACCTGGTTTATCAAAAATTTTCTCGTCATTCAGTGTCCCTTCCCTTGCGGATTCCGGACCGCATTATTGCACGGACAGCTGTATATCCTTTTATAACTTTTATGCTAAATAACTATGGGTTTATCCATGAATGTGGATCCGGGCGAACTTAAGCTTGTACAGAAGGTTCTCTGGCCGGACGAGGATGTCGTCGGCACGGTTAAGCAGAGGCGCATAGGTCCCGGAGGGTCTGCCATCACCCCGACAACCGTCGTGCTTACCAACAAACGAATCATAATAGTGAACAGGGCGAGCATGGGCCTTCGTCAGGATTATGAGGTAATTCCATTCACAGCCATAGTGAGCGTGCGGCTTGAGCATGGGATAATATCCTCTACCGTATTCATAAGAGTTCAGGGATACGAGAATGACAAGGGGCTTCTTGCCGGCGGCAAGCAGGAGGGCGAGATAGACGGGCTTCGCAACAAGGATGCGGTGGAGTTCGCCGACTTCGTGAACAAGAAGCTCGAGGAAAGGCTTGACGTGCAGAGCAACATAGAGAAGCAGGTTGATGCTCAGGTCGACAGCAACGGCGGCTCATACATCTACTGCACAAGCTGCGGCGCAAAGAATGTCGCATCGGCAAAGTTCTGCAGCAAGTGCGGCGCAGCACTTGGTAAATAGGTACAGCTTATCCTCTTTTATTTGGAAGGTCTGGGCGCATGTGTGGCACCCAAGCGCTAGCTCATGTGAAGTTTGCCGCAGATTTATTGTGCTCTCAGATAAGCTTATAAATCCGAAATTCCATACTTTTATGTGATACTATGCCAAAAGATACACGAAGACTAGAATTGCGCAGGCTGCTCATGCTGAACTGTTGAGAAAAGGGCTTGCTCCGGACCGCAAAGAAATTTTGGAAAGTGCATTTGTTAAAGCTCGGGACTTGCCTATTTTTGCATGGCTAATAACATAGGGAGCTTTGAGGTTTACCACCTAGCCGGACGTAAATGCGGCACAGTAAAGTTTGCACGTCCTAGGGGCGACGAACTGCAGACCGAATAACGAACTTCCAACGCCCAGAACACTAAATAAAAGCCAAGCATTAATAAACTTGGTTGGGATTTAATTGTGATTTCATGGAAGAGAGATACCTTCTTTACCTGATAGTGCTTTTCGCTGTCCTTGTATTCGTAGCTCTGATATTCTTCAGCTTCGGATCATACAGATCCGGACGCATTTTACCAATAAATACAAACCAGTCCACAAGCGTCATATCTCTAAGTGCAACTGGCACCTCCCATGCAAAGCCATCACAGGCTCAGATCTCAATCACGATAAACGGAACAGGCCCTACAACAAGTCTTGCTGTTCAGAACCTCTCCGCGACGCTAAGCCTATTCAATTCAACAATATACGGATTCATCAACGGCAACACCAGCCTTGTCGAGACGACATACTACTCGGTCTACAAGCCATACCAGTACTGCCCTGTAGCGATTCCAGTCACAAATGCCTCAAGCTCGGGCATCCCTGCATATCCGATACCCTCATGTACTGCAAACAAGGGCTACACTGCCGTTGAAGATATACTCGTAACGCTCCCGAACATAGACAACGTTAGCTCATTCCTTGGCGCAATGGCATCCGCACCTAATATCTATGTAACATCCGTAAGCCCGGCGCTCTCCGATAACCAAACCGCATCTCTGAGGTCTACTGCGCTGGCAGCTGCGATTGCAAATGCGACCTCGCAGGCAGAGGCGCTGATGGGTCTGGGCGCGGTAATCTACTCCAAGAACGTAAGCGTTAACAACTATTATTATTACCCATACTCCATTGCGGGGGCCGCAAGCTCCGGGGCATCGATAGCAAGCCTTGAAGCGAACACCAGCGCAAACCCCCAATTCTATGAGGGAATCAGCCAGGTCACCGAGAGTGTAAGCGTAGTATTCCATTACTCCAGCAGATAGCTACGCAAAGCCTGTGCTAGCCTTAAAATCATCTGAAAAAGAGCGGTTAATCTGCCTAAGTTTTGGCAGGATCCCCTATCACCAGCATCTCGGGATGTTCCGCTCCCCAATTAGCCAGCTCCTCCTTTGTATTGATTGATATCCTGTTATTAATTTTCACGAGGTGGGCCCTTATGGTGCCTGCCTCGCATCCTAATATATCAGCAATCTCCTCATTTGTTGCTTCACGCCCCTTTGTGAGCTTTGCAGTATCCATAAGACTTCGCGCAATCTGGTCATCTGTTGAACCATTCCTCCTTACAAGATGCTCCCTTATGTTATCCAGTTCTTTTACGATCAGGTCAGTTTTTCCTCTTCTTATATCAATAATGAGCTGGATGATCTCCTTCTGCCTGTCACTAAGTACTGACTTATCACTCACTGCATCGGACTGCTTGTGATGTACTGATTGCATCATCCTACCATCAAGTAGAAAAATAAAGAGATCAGCCAGCGAGGCTTATCTCTATCTGAACGGTATCGGGGACGCGTATGCGCATTATCTGCCTGAGCGCCTGCTCGCTGCCCTCTATTATTATAAGACGTTTGTGTACGCGCATCTCCCATCGCTCGTATGTGTGGCTTCCGTCACCGCACGGGGTCTTCCTTGTCGTAAGTTGAAGGGTGTGCGTAGGCAGAGGTATCGGGCCTCTTGCCTTTACGCTTATGGAAGTAGCTATTGTTTTTATCTGGCTGGCTATCGCATCTATGTCCTCCGGATTGGTACTCACGAGCTTTATTATTGCGCTTGGTCCTGATGGCATGTGTTCACCTTCGTATACCAGAGACTGGCCAAATGCTAGACAGAGTTGTATGCATCGCCTGCATGGTGCGGTTTGTCTGCTCCAGTGCACAAGCCGCCCCTACCATATAAGCGCTTTCTATTGCGTTCTTTATTTTGTCGCTATCCTTTTGCAGATACGGAGCCTCTCTTAATAGCTCTCCAAGTACGCCATTTATATCCCTATCCTTGCGAGATATTGTTTTTGTGTCTCCCAGTCAATCACTTTCTTGGGACTATGTCAAGGATTATTCCTGCGCCGACAGTTTCTCCCATGTCCCTTATCGCGAATCTTCCCAGCTGCGGGAAGTCGCTGTACTTCTCTATGCAGATTGGCTTTGTCGGCTTTATCTTGACTATTGCAACGTCTCCTGTCTTTAGTGTCTCAGGATTCTTCTCTGCAGTCTGCCCTGTCTTTGGATCCTTCTTTTCGAGTATGTCGGTTATCGTGCATGCGAGCTGCGCCGTGTGTATGTGGAACACAGGGGTGTAGCCCGTGCTATCACGTTCTGGTGGTGAAGCACTATTATCTGCGCCGTGAACTCGGTTGCAACTGTCGGTGGGTTGCTTGTAGGTCCTATTACGTCTCCTCTCTTTATGTCCTTTCTGTCGACGTTCTTTATGTTGAAGCCTATGTTGTCTCCAGGCTCTGCCTGCTGCAGCTGCTGGTGGTGCATCTCAATGCTCTTTACCTCTGTCTTTACGCCGCTTGGCATTATTATTATCGGCTCTCCTACCTTTAGTATTCCTGTCTCTACTCTTCCTACCGGCACTGTTCCGAATCCTGAGATGCTAAATACGTCCTGTATCGGAAGCCTTAGCGGCTTCTCTGTTGGCTTTGTGCGGCACTGTAAGCGTGTCGAGTGCCTCAAGAAGCGTTGGTCCTGTGTACCATGGCATCTTGTCTGACTTTCTTGCCTGCATTTGTCTCCCTCAAGTGCCGAATAAGGTACGAAGAGTATCTTGTCTAGTCTTGAATCCGAGCTGCTTGAGAAGCGCTGTTGCCTCTGCCTTTATGGCCTCGAACTTTTGCTGGCTGTAGTCTGCAGCGTCCATCTTGTTTACTCCGACTATTAGCTGCGGAACTCCAAGTACGTTTATCAGTATTGCGTGCTCCCTTGTCTGCGGCTTTATTCCTTCCTCTGCGCTTATTACGAGCACAGCTGCGTCAGCCTGGCTTGCTCCTGTAATCATGTTCTTTACGAAGTCCCTGTGTCCAGGTGCGTCTATTATTGTGAAGAAGTACTTTGGCGTCTGGAAGTCCTTGTGCGCTATGTCTATTGTGATTCCTCTCTCTCTCTCCTCCTTGAGGCTGGTCCATGACGAATGCGAACTCGAATGTAGGCCTGTTGAACTGCTGGGTGAGTTCCTTGTATCTTGCTATATCTCTGTCAGTTATGGCTCCTGTCTCGTAGAGCAGTCTTCCTACTGTGGTTGACTTTCCGTGGTCAACGTGTCCTATAAAGATCAAATTCAGATGTGGTTTATCTGCCATCTAATTCACCATTTTTAGCATTAACTCATGTGTCTTGTAGACGAGACTAAAATTAGCCCCCCAGCTAAAACGCTTGGAATACCGAGTTAAAACATTATACTTCTATTATATAACATATAAAAAACTATGCCTCTTCTCCCTTTACGTTAAGGAGAGGGTGCATTTTGCCAAATATTTTGGCAAGTTGCGCCACCTAAACCAAAATGCAAAAGTATTTAAATACTATTGTTTATAATCAGTTGAATATGCTTAAAGAGTGATCATATGAAGATCCCATACTATCTAATAGCAAAAGAGGACGAAGAAGACGATGACGATGAGGACGATGACGACGACGATGATGATGAGGACGAGGACGGCGACGAGGAGGACGAAGACTGCTAACCCTTGTTGCCCATCTTTTTCATATCCTTGCTTCTCCTCTTCCAATAGAAAGGTATAAAGGATTTTTTTATTATAATATATTATTGTTTGTTCTAAGTTTGCATGCTTTAGACTGATTACAAGGGTGTTATATTGTCCGATGGTATAGAACTTACTGTTGCTGGCTGCGCTTGTAACTGATGACGGAAGAGGCATAGCAAGGATAGACTCCAAGGCAAGGAAGATGCTGAACCTGATATCTGGCGACGTGATTGAGATAAAGGGCAAGCGCAAGTCCACTGCAGCTATAGTCTGGCAGGCGCACCAGCAGGACGAGGGGCTTGGACTTCATACGAATAGACGGATACATAAGGCAGAACATAGGCGTCGGAATAGGCGACAGGGTATTCGTAACAAAGGCAGATGTCAAGAACGCCGAGAAGATAGTGCTTGCCCCTCCGCCAAACCAGCAGAACGCCGATATCGCCTGACTTTTCAGAATATGCAAAGAACAGGCTTGAGGACAAGCCGCTTGTAAAGGGGGACGTAGTCCCGATAGCCGATGTTCGGATATGTATTCAATTTCATAGTGGTTCAGGTATCGCCTCACGGAGTGGTAAGGGTCACAAAGGACACGGAGGTTACTGGTAAAGAGCGAGCCGGTATCCGAATCAATGGTAAAGATAGGAGAGGTCCACTATGAGGACATAGGCGGACTCAAGAACGAGATAGAGAAGATAAGGGAGATGGTAGAGCTGCCAATAAGATATCCTGAACTCTTTGAGCGACTTGGGATAGAGCCACCGAAAGGAGTTCTGCTTTACGGCTCTCCAGGAACCGGAAAGACGCTTCTTGCAAAGGCGGTGGCAAACGAGAGCGATGCGCATTTCATATACATATCAGGACCTGAGCTTGTGAGCAAGTTCGTTGGAGAGAGCGAGGAGAGGCTCAGGGAGATATTCAACGAGGCAAAGGAGAAGGCACCAACAATAATATTCATGGACGAGATAGATGCGATAGCGCCAAAGAGGGAAGAGGCGACAAACGAGGTCGAGCGAAGAATGGTCTCGCAGCTGCTCACGCTCATGGACGGAATGGGCACAAGAGGCCATGTAATAGTCGTCGGGGCGACAAACAGGCCCAATGCGATAGATCCTGCGCTTAGAAGGCCGGGAAGATTTGACAGGGAGGTAGAGATAGGGGTCCCTGACAGGAATGCAAGAAAGGAGATACTGCAAATACACACAAGGAACATGCCGCTTGCAAAGGATGTAAAGATGGACGAGCTTGCAGACATGACACACGGATATACTGGTGCGGACATAGCTGCGCTTGCAAGGGAGGCGGCAATGGCGGAACTGAGGCACATACTGCCAAAGATACTTAACAAGAAATCAATACCAAACGAGATACTTATGAGCCTCAGTGTCACAATGCAGGATTTCAGGAGGCACTTAGCATCAATACAGCCAAGCGCACTCAGAGAGGTATTCGTAGAGACGGCCGAACGTGCATTGGACTGATGTCGGCGGGCTTGAGGATGTGAAGGCGGAGCTAAAGGAGGCATAGAACTTCCTGTCAAGAATCCTGAGGCATTCGAGCAGATGGGCATAAGGCCAGTAAAGGGAATACTTCTTGTAGGCGCGCCAGGAACTGGCAAGACACTGCTTGCAAAGGCGGTTGCAACAGAGCGCGAATCAAACTTCATATCAATAAAGGGGCCTGAGATCTGAGCAAATATGTTGGTGAGAGCGAGAAGGCAGTAAGAGAGATATTCAGAAAGGCAAAGATGGCAGCGCCATGCATAATATTCATAGATGAGATAGATTCGATAGCATACGCAGCGGAATGGCGACTACAACGACTCGCTTGTAACAGAGCGCGTTGTAGACACACTTCTTACTGAGATGGACGGACTCTCCGAAATGAAGAACGTTTTAGTGCTTGCGGCAACAAACCGTCCGGAGATAATAGATCCGGCGCTTCTCAGGCCCGGAAGATTCGACAAGATAATAGAGATACCGATGCCTGACGATAGCGACAAGGCAGGCGATATTTGCAGTACACACAAAGCGCATGCCGCTTGCAAAGGATGTCTCACTTGAAGAGCTTGCAGCGCAGACTGACAACTACACAGGCGCAGAGATAGAGAACATAGTAAGGGAGGCGGGAATGGGTGCGATAAGGGCGCAACAGGGACATAGTCACAAAGACAGGATTTCGAGCAGGCACTTAAGGAGGTAAAGCCGACAATACCAAAGGAGCTTGCCGAGCGCATAAAGCGCTTCAAGGATGAGCCGGAGAACATGTACAGATAGCAAACTGCGCCAATTCCTGTAATTGATGTCACAAAGAACCAGCATCAATTTTAAATTTATTGTGCTGCAAAAGCATCATGTGGTACTATGGCAGAATTTTCCAAACATATAATGACATCTAATCCAGAGGTAAGGATACCATCATTCGGATTTATAGGTGGCATGGCGAGCGGCAAGAGCACATACGCAGACAAGCTAAGGGCGACAATACATGATGAATTCGGAAAACCAGTTTACCGGCCATCATTCTCCTCAAAGATAATGGACATCGCAAAGGATCTCTTCGATATGGAGGGCAAGGACAGGGTACTGCTCGGCCAGATAGGTCTTGCGATGCGCCAGGTAGACCCGCACGTATGGACAAAATACGTTGCGAGGTTGATAAGGAAGGAGGGGCAGTTCCCGTTCGCCGTTGACGGTCTGAGATTCCAGCACGATGTGGATATTTTCGAACAGAATTTCAACGACTTCATCATTGTGCGGGTTGATACTGATGAGAATCACAGGATGGGGGTGTACAAAAGGACATACGGCCACTATCCGTCTGTTGAGGAGTTGAACAACAAAAGCGAGGGCGACGCGTTGGTGCTTCCATTCGGCATGCGCCTGTTCAATGAGTACAAGCCTGAAGTGCTTGCTAGCCAGGTGCACGGCATAACTGACTCCATAAAGGACGGTAGCATATGGAATATTTTGAGGGAAGAGAGCATCCGCATGATTGCCAATGCCACATCCAAACAGTCGCAATCCAAAACTTTTTCCCAACGGTATATATACTATTAAAATAAAGGTTATGCAGTGATTAAAATGCAACTTAATGTAGGTTCGAAGAACCCAGTAAAAATTGATGCGGTTAAGGAGCTAGTGAGGTATTACGAGTTTCTGCGAAATCCTGTAGTCACTGGCTACGAATCCCCTTCTCATGTATCGAGCCAGCCAAAATCAATTGATGAGACTGTTCTGGGTGCAATTAATAGAGCAAACGGCGTACACAACAATGGTTGCGACTACAGCTTTGGTATAGAGGCTGGGCTTATGGCGGTCTCGCATACCAAAACCGGCTTCATGAACATAACCGTATGCGCAATACACGACGGCACTGAGTACTATGTCGGCTTCTCTTCAGCATTCGAATGCCCCACTGCCGTTACGCGTATGATCGTTGAGCAGAATATGGCGCTGGACGAGGCTTACTACAAGGCTGGCCTCACCCAGAACAAAAGGGTCGGTTACCATGAGGGCATAATAAGCGATCTTACGAAGGGCAGGCTGAACAGGAAGGAGTATGTAAAGGAGGCCGTGCGCACCGCTCTCATACGTTTGGAGAACCATGAGCTGTATTGAGATTAAAGCAAAAATTAATAAGTATGCTATCCCAATGATATATTGCTATAACTTAATGCTAGCGGTGAATATATGAAAATTGTTTACTCTGACCCAAAGTCAGGAAAGAGCGGGCAGATGCAGCTTGACAACGACAGGTCTGCGATGCTACTGAACCACAAGATAAATGACGTCATAGACGGGAACATACTAGGCCTTGATGGCTACAAGCTGAAGATAACAGGGGGCAGCGACAAGAGCGGCTTCCCGATGAACAAGAGCATAGTGGGCCCGATAAAGACGAAGGTGCTAAAAGTAGTGGCGAGATCTGGAAAGAACAAAGGCCAGAAGAAGAGAAGCACGGTGCGCGGCAGCATGATCGCAAACGACACCGAGCTGGTCAACACGGTGATAGTCGAATACGGCAGCAAGCCAGTGGCCGAGCTCTTCCCAGGGACTGAGAAGAAGCCCAAGGAAGAGAAAGGGCAGAAGAAGAAATAATACTCAAATTAGGTGAAATAATGCCACTATTATACGGAACAAGAAACTATCCAGAACCCAGGGGATTGCCCCAGCGGACTGTGAAGGGTGTACTTGATTCATTAGGTTCGCCTGACACAACCCTGAAAGACGGCATAACTGTAAAGAGGAACGGCATGATACTCGGGTCTCATGAATTGAACGGGATTACTGCAAATAATCTTGCAAGGATGAACTGCGATATATCAATGATAGGGTATAAGCTGACCTTCAAGAATACCGAGATCGTATTCCCCGATGAGCATCCCGAATTTGCTCCCACCCTAACCGATGGCAAAACCTCTGCATCAATCATGAACATTTCAGCGGATACGACAGCAATTCAGGTTTTGAATGCCGCATTGGAATTCGCCAAGGTGATGACGATTGCAAAGATCAGGAGAACAGCCACCGATATTTTCGGATAAGGTGTAACAATTGGAAGATGTAACGAAACACAGTGCACTTAACATAGGAACACTCGGACATATCGACCATGGCAAGACCTCCCTTACAAGGGCTATAACCAACACCTGGACTGACAGCCACAGCGAAAGCATAAAGAGAAACATGACAATAAAGCTCGGTTATGCTGATGCGATAATAAAGAAATGCGAGAAGTGCGAGGGCCCTGCCGCATACACCACATCCGACAAATGCGCGGACTGCGAGGGCACGCCGAAGCCTCTGATGAGGATATCGATGCTTGACGCGCCCGGCCACGAAACCCTCATGGCAACAGCAATAGCCGGATCAAGCGTCATAGACGCGATACTCTTTGTCATAGCCGCAAACGAGCCAGCGCCGATGCCGCAGACAAGGGAACACTTGATGATAATAAACATACTCGGAATAAAGAATGTCATAATAATACAGACCAAAATAGACATCGTCGGCAAGGAGGCTGCGCTTGCGCATGAGGCGCAGATAAGGAAATTCATAAAGGGAAGCATAATCGAGAATGCGCCGATAGTCCCGGTAATGCCAAACCTTGGTGTGAATGTTGATGTTGTTCTTGAGATGATAGCGAAGATGCAGTTCCCAAAACGGGACCTGGAATCAGAGCCGGTCATGTACGTGGTAAGGTCATTCGACGTCAACAAACCAGGGGCAGATGCGACAAAGCTCTCTGGTGGCGTAATAGGCTGTGCGGTTGTGAAGGGTCGCTTCAAGATAGGCGACGAGATAGAGATAAGGCCCGGCATGAGGCTGGGAGGCAAATCGAAGAAGGAAACCTACGAACCTATAGTCACAGTGATAAAGGGGATGACAAACGGATCGGAAAAGATAGACGAGGCCATACCTGGAGGGCTTATAGGCATATCGACAGAGATAGACCCCACATTCACAAAGACTGATGGTCTGGTAGGCAATCTTGTTGGCCATACGGGAAAGCTTCCAGCAGTGATAAGCGAATTCTCAATGAAATACTTCAAGCTGAAGCGTGACGACATCCCAGAACAGCACATGCAGGAGAACGAGCCTCTGATACTGGGGCTCGGCACCGCAACAGTTCTTGGCTACATCAAGAAATCCAAGAAGGACAACCTCAACATAGAGCTCAAGCATCCGATAAGCGTGGAGCGGAGCATAAAAGTAGCGGTCATGAGAAACATAGGGCACAGGTGGCGCCTTACCGGCTACGGCCAGATAGTCACGCATCCCGGCTCAAAATAGGTTATGCCATGACAGAAAAAACAATGCAGCCGCCAATATCAAAGCACGCGCAGCATTTGATAGACAAAGCTGACGCGACAAATGCCACAAGAACCTTCAGTGCCCGAATAATAACAATAATGGCTCCTTCTGAACAGCAGGTAAAAATCATCAACATTATAATGCGTGACGAAAAAATCACGGCAGGGGAGCTGGCAGAGCGGCTTGTGGTGGGCCTAAGCAGCATGAACACGCAGATAAACCGGATATTCATCAGGCTTGGCGTACACAGCAAAAAAGGGTTAGTGGAATTATACCTCAAGAATCCGGAACTGCGGAAGGAACACGGGATAGAGAGTCCGAAATAATCGTCGTGGCGCAAAACCTCAGAAGGAAACACCCGCTTTATCTATTTTTTAGCCTTAATTAGTTTGTACGCAAACACGGTTATTGCTATTAGCATAATTGCAATAATGAGTAAGGAGATTAGAAAAACATTATCCGATTTTACATAGGAGTTTGAATTGTTAATTGGAAAAATCGAATAATTGCCTAACGTATACATTGTTGGTTCGGGTGAACCAGGTAGTGTTCCTCCAGGCGACGACCCCCAATAAAACTCACCTAAAACATTGCCGGTTTCTGCATTTATATAAACACCTATACCGGTTCCTGGAGTTTTGGGACTTTGATTGGCACGAACAGCCCATGCAATCAGATAGCCGGATGAGCTGTTATACGGATTAAAGGAACCAGCAACCAAAGATGCGCCGTGACTAGCATTTAAACCCGCCCCCTCTGTAATATTTAGCGCATCATTATACGATATATTTATCGAATAAGGTTTTGACGGACCTGCATAATATAAAACGGAACCGTTATTGGCCAAAACCACTGCAGCAAAAAGCGGCGATGAAGGGAATATACTGCAGCATCCCTCTGTCAAATTAAAATCCGTAATCTTTGTCCCATTTGAAAGAGCGGGATCATAACTAAAATAAACATAACTCAAATTTAAGCTTGGGTAGTATCTGGCATTATAAATTGAGAGAAAACCATTTTCTATATAAGAATCATAATAACCTTTGCCAAGCCTGTTGGCGATATAATTAGCGGCATCATTTATGGCGCCTGGGCTCGCATTTGTAAATTCAAAGCTGAAGTTTTGTGGCATTATGCTTATTCCAGAGCTACCAACCAGAAAACTCCTGTTGAAATTGGAAGCGCTGCCCGCAAAAGTAACACCGAAAAGTAACAAACAAGCGAACAGTACCAGTGTCAATCTGCTACCCATCCTCATCATATCAGCTTACCATATCAGCATATCCTTAAAAGTTCATCTTCCATAATTCCGATTTATCCGGTAAGGATATACTTGGATATTTATCCTAGAACTTGGCTTCGGATAGTTCCGGGCGGGCTTTTGCTGCCTCTTTTAATATAAAAGCTCCCAAAAAGAAAAAAAGAAGAAATAGACTATCTTGCAAGGACTATCTGTATTGCACTGACCTTTGATTTGGTGCCGTCCTCGTTCGTAAGCTCCTCGGAAGATGTTCTTATGCCCTTCTCCTTTAGGTCTGGAAGGAACCTGTTGACAACTATCTCCTTCACGTCTACCGCCCTGGATATGGAGTTGCCCCTCGCCTTTATCGTCACCTCGCGCATTCCGTTGTTGAACTGGGTGACCACAGCAAGCACGTAGTTCATTGTTGGCTTCCTGCCTATGTACACAATGTTCTCCATCCTTTCCTCTCCAGTCTCACTCATTCTTATTTCCTCGTTTGTCATGGTATCACGTCTTTATCTGGGTTAACATTATCGTCTTGCAATAACCGATGTTGCAGTTGTTAGCATTTGCAAATTAAAGTATATATAGCTTACCTATCAGTTCGTGCCACATTCAGACCACGCTGAAAACATGACCAATTATTTCAGGTGCGCGAGAAATTCCTTCTCCGATACCTTGGCCTTCCTCAATATGATCTTGATATCTATGGGGCCGCTTTCCCTTGTATGGTTCTGCACCTGCGCCACCCTTTTGCCGTCTGTCAGAACAACCTGGTGCCTGCTCCCTATGCCCTGCGTGAAACCCATCCTCAGAAACACATCAATAATCTGCTTATTCTTCATGCTTCCGATCCTTCTTCCTGAGCTTGCCGAACTCTTTGTAGTATCTCCATTGAGTTGCATGTTTGCATCCACACTATCACCATTATAATATCAAAACGCAGGCTTATATGTGCTTCCTACTTCCCGGATTTCAGCTTTGCGAACCTTGCCCTGACCCTTTCAACCTCTTCCTTCACGTCAAGCTCCACTCCCAGCTCCGATAGCCTGTGGAAGGGGTATGCTACCGATATCTCAGAGAGAAGTGCAACCTCCTTCTCTATGCTTAGTTCCTTTGCCAGCTTCGAATTCGCATCTATGGACCACAATATCCTGGCAAGCGTCTCCCTTGCCAATTCAAGAACCTCTTCCCTTTCCATTTCGCCGCTTCTGACAAGCCTCTCCGCCTCTTCAGTGTCCCAGTTCGCGCTCCTGTTCTTGCTGCTGAATGCCTTGCCGAACGACCTCATGAATTCAGGAGCTACTGGGTAGAATACCCTATAAAATATTGACCCGAATGTCCTAGCATATGCATACCTGAGCACAAGTCCTGTCACAAAAACGCGCGAGTTCCAGTCCTCTATCGATGCTATGTAATCGAATGTCCTGGCAAGCGATTCATGCCTTTCGCCCACCTTACCTCCAAGGCCCTCCGCGAGGTTCTTTATCGCCCTCGCATATTTCGCATCGATCTCCGACATGTCCATGAACCTGCGCCCGTATTCCGCATTCTTTATGACAGACTTTTCTGACCAGGTGCGCTCTATGTGCGCTGTCATGTCCTCGCCGTAGAAGAAGAGGCTCAGCACTTTCAGTATGGGATCCTACCTTGAAGACCTTGCCGTTGGGGAGCCTCACGCTCTCCTTTGTTACCTCGCCCTTTCTCCTCTTGATGTCAACAAGACTTATCGCGAACTTCACCGATTGTATCGGGTTGTTCTTGACGTACTTGTAGGCGTAGGGGCGGACCCACTCCGGCACGTTGTACTTTGCCATCGCGGAATCTACAAGCCTGTCAAGCGGCATCTTCAATACCACACCTATCCCCTAAACTTTATGCCTGGTTTCGCATTTATTCCTTTCCCTTCGCATCCTTGCCTTTAGGTGCCGCCTTGTTTTTCTTCGAAGCGCTCGCTATTCTCCTTCCGACTATCACTACGAGGATTATGGCGATCACCACGACAGCTGCCTCTATTTCCAGGGTGGAATTTCCGCCACCGCCACTTGCAACTGTGACGAAGTAGTTGTTCGATCCGGAGAACTGCTGGTTGGTTGCGCCGTTGGGCTGCTTCCACTGCTCGTAGAGGGTTACAGGATAGTTGCCCGGCACTCCTGCATTGTCAACGCTGACAAGGAATGTCACGTTCGTGGAGGCGCCTGGCTGCAGGTCGCTTACATAGGCCGTGCTCGCGATGGGTGTTATCGGGTATGTGGTCTGCAGGCTCAGCTGCAGCTGTTCTGCAGCGGAGGTTCCGTTGTTGGTGACTCTGAACTGCACCGGCACATCTGTTGCCCCGACGTTTACTCCGGAGTCCGACGATGCCTATGGTGAACTGCGCGGATGGTGCGACTGAGAGGTCAATATTCTGGGAACTGTTGAATTGCTGCTGGAACTTGGACGAATAGTATGTTATGTCTGGCTGACCAGGTATGTGTTGGTAATGTTCTTGGCGGAAACCAGGAGCGGCTCGGTCACTGATGAGCCACGGGTCAGGTTGGATATGAAGAATGTGTTTACAGAGCTGAGGACGTTGATATCCTGGCCACCGTTTATCGTAACGGTCACGTTCCTGGCGGTGCCATAGCCTATGTTCTCTATCATGATGTCAAGTGTCTGGTTGTATCCAGTGTATAAGGCGCCGGGCTGCGGGCTTGATACCACGACCTTTATCTCCGGCTTGTTATTCACGTAGAAGCTGACTGGCATTGACGATGACGCAACAAGGGTTCCCGTAGCCGCATACACGAAGTATTTGGCAGTGAAGTTGACGGTGTAGACCCCAGATGGTGTAGTGTTCGGTATCATTATCGTGTAATTGTAATATGCCGCATTTACGCCCGGGTCCAGCTGTCCCTACGATGTTGCTGCTTAGCGGGGATACATTGAGAATCGGGTAGCCGCTGCTAGGCTGCAGGCTTGTTCCGTAGAGCCAGCTATCGTAGGCATTGTACAGCTGGAACTTTATCGTGGCATTGCCGCCTGCAATGACCGGATTGGGCGAGACCGACAGGTTGGCCATCGAGATAGCGATCCGTCGTACTGCGCGACGGCCATGCCGCTAAGTATCACAACGGCGGCAAACGCCAGAAGGAAATTTTTTGTCTTCATTTATTCACCAATAATCATTATACATCATAGTTTCTTGCTGGAGTTATTGAATAGGAAATATGCCAGCACTATCATCACTCCAGTGAAGGAGAGCAGTATCGCAGTGGTTGAGACCAGCGTGCTTATCGGAAGGGAGCCCTTTATCATTATGTCCCTGACCGCGTTTACGGCGTAGTAGAGTGGATTTACGGCAACAACCGGCTGCAGGAAGCTGGGCAGCAATGTAACCGGGACGAATGCTCCGGCCAGGAATGAGAGCGGAAGGGTCAGGGTCTGCGCGACCAGCGCGTATGTCTGGAGCTGCTTCATTCGCGCGGCAAGAGCTATGGCGAGTGCGCTAAAGCCCAGCCCGACAAGGAAGACTATCCAGATAAGCTCCAGGAATCCTATGACCCCGGCCGCTATGGTTGCGCCGTACAGCAGGCCTATCGCAAGGCCTATGTAGGCAGAGAGTATGGATTGGAAGGTACCGTATGCTATCTTGCTAAGCAGAATTGAAAACTTGTTTATCGGAGTGGTAAGGAAGGCCTTGAGGTTGCCCAGTTCCCTATCGCTAAGCAGCGTGAAGCCGGAAGTGAACACCGCACCAAATGAGGCCACCATGACAAGAATGCCGCCCACTACGAAGCTGAGATAGTTGCTGCTGGCTCCGTATACATAGTTGGACACTACAGACACAAGGCTGCGGCTTCCTCCGGGAACTGATGAGGCCGCTGCAGTTGCGCCCATCTGCGCCGCGGCCGAATTGACCGTTGAGGCGGCGACTTCTGAGGACTGTGGCTGCGAGTTGTCAAGGTAAACGTATACGTTCTTATCTATGCCGCTTGAGAATCCGGTAGGTATCACCACAATTGCCGCGATCTTGCCCTCAGAGAGAAGGGTCGTGGCCTCCTGCTGCGTGGTCTGGCTGACTATTGCGACTGAGCCGCCGCTCTGGAGTAGGTTTATGAAATTCAGCGCGCCTGCGCCGTTGTCATAGTTCACTACCGCTATCGGGACGTTCTTCGGCGTGCTGCCGAAGCTTCCAAGCAGGAGTATGAATATGATTGGGAATATCAGCGACCTGATTAGGTTGACTCTCAGGTTCTTCTTGAATATGAGCAGCTCCCTGAGGAAGAGCGTTGATGTGTCTCCGAACAGGCTCATGTCATCTTCGCCCCACCATCATATTCCCTCTTGCGCTCGTGAACGTCGCCCTCCGTATCCCTCACCTCTGAGCCAGTCAGCTTGAGGAAGACGTCGTCTATTGTCGGCTCGTGCATGCTTATGTTGGATATCTTTATCTTGTTGGCGGTTATCGCCTTGATTAGCTTCTCTATCTTCTCGGTGGCGTTGCTTCCTCCCGGGGCCGTGACCTTGTTGGTAAGAACCTGCGGCTCAAGCCCGACCTTCTTGAATACGGCGGCGACCTTCTGCAGGTCGTCCTTATCGGCGGATACCTCGATTATGTTGCTCATCCCTATCTTCTGCCTCAGCTCGCTGGGCGTGCCGAGCGCTATCAGCTTTCCGTGGTCGATTATGCCGATCCTGTTGCAGAGCTGGTCGGATTCCTCGAGATACTGGGTTGTAAGCAATATGGTTATGTTCTGCTCCTTGTTTATCTTTCGAAGCAGGTTCCAGATCTTCGTCCTGTTCTGGATATCAAGTCCTGTGGTGGGTTCGTCGAGCAGCAGCACCTTTGGCGCGTGCATCAGCGACTTGGCGGTCTCCAGCCTCCTTTTCATTCCGCCGGAGAATGTGCCGGCATATGCATTCCTGAAGCTGGTCAAATCGGCAAGATCGAGCGCGAAGTCTATGCCCTTCTTGAGTTCTGATGGGGGAATGTGGTAGAGCTTGCCGAATATCATCAGGTTCTGCTCAGCGGTCAGCTCCGATTCGACAACAGTTTCCTGTGTCACGATGCCCATCTCATTCCTGGCCTTTGTGGGTTCTTTCTGCATGTCTACTGCCATTTACCAGCACCCTCCCGGAGGTCGGGTCTATCAGGCCCAGAATCATGTTTATCGTTGTGCTCTTGCCTGCCCCGTTCGGGCCGAGAAGACCGAAGATCTCGCCTCTCTTTATGTTAAGGCTGAGGTCGTTGACAGCGGTCAGCTTGTCGAACTTTTTGACTAGATTTTGTATCTCGATTGCGTATTCGCTCATCGCCACTACCTCATAATCTTACAACCTTTTCTATCCTGATAATCTTCTCTGGCATATGGTCACCAACTAACCAATTATACTCACGAGCTCGTCCATGCTCTTATGGAAAAGCTTACGCGATTCGTCAAGCGCGGAGGTGCCCTGCCTTGTTATCGTATAATATTTCTTGAATCTGCCTTTCTCTATCTTCCCATTTGTCCTTATGTAGCCGGACTTCTCCAGCGCCTTAACCGTATTGTAGACGTCATTCTTTATGCTGCCGCCGTGCTTCTTTATGAAATGGGATATGTGCACATTGTCGTTCATCTCCTTGAGCAGCGCGTACGAATAGACAGGCCGCTTCTTTATGCGCCTCAGCATTATGAGCTTGAGCACTATTCGCGACATGTCCTTTGTCATGTACGGATTGCTATAGTCGTCAGTATGCGCCTTCATGTCCCCACATGGTTTAAAACTAAACTATATTGCTTTGATAAAGTATTTAAGCGTTCCGAGATTGTGCGTTTCGCAAAAACCAACCCGCAAACGCCGCACCCGTCAGCTATAAATATTATAAAACCCATAATGATATCGTTGAAGATATGGCCAGCACTACACGTGACAACAACAGCAAAAGAAGCATGGAGGCAAGGGAGCTGGAGGCAACCGCCAACATAGCAGCCAATGCGATATCCAGAACGCTATTGGATGTGGAGGCAGAACTAAAGAGCCCTCTGCTATCGGCATTTCTCTCGGATTTTAACCATGTGGACCAATCTGACGTGATAATACCCAGGGCCAGGGCAAATTATCTTGGTCAGGTCGAGACAAATAGGGGCATCCCGATCCGGATAAAGGATGGCATGGACATATCAAACTCGCTTAGCGCCACCATTGCAGAGGCTAAAAGTGCTATCCAGGATAACATCTTCAATGATATCCAAGGGGCAATCTATTCGGCAAAAAATGATATTCAAGAAGCTGGGGGTTATAGTAACGGCTATCGCAAAGACACGGAGGCCAAGAAGCGGCTCGACGAAGCAATAAAAACAGCAAAAGATACCTACTTTAACCTCAAGGCACTGACCCTATCTTTATACGTGCTTGATAACGCATGCAACGAATTGGCGAAGGTCGACATCCTGGAAGATACCGCACCAGCCCTGAGTTATTACTCCGACAAAACACTTTTGGAGGAACTGCGGCTGATGCACGAGTCCGCGAGGGACATGCCGCAATGTGTGCCACAGCCCTCCACAATACAGGCGGTCAGGGAGGCACACAGGTTCAATGCCGATGCTTTCGGCGGAACCCAAGAGCGGGATCATTCAACAACACGCAGGGTCAACAGGCATCCTGACAGAGGCGAAGGTGGCGTGCCACCCACTGGCGGCGAGACCAGGTTCGTGGCTCCGAAGAGGCAGATGACGGGAAGAGTAACCGCTTCCTGGAAGTGGCATCTTGATGATTACTATCCAAGATACCTCAGCTGGGCAGGTCTTGACCAGCCAACAAGCGATGAGAAAATATTGATGGAGAGGGCAAGGCTTGACGCTCTTTACAACGATATTAGTGACAACTGGTCTATGAGCTCCGCAATCAAATTGTGGGCCGAGATAAACAAAAGCCTGCTCAATACGAATTATGTGGTATTCAGCGAGGGGGATCATTCCGAGCACGAACGCATAACCATGCGCCTAACTGCACGCATAGACAACGTCAGCACCGAGGACGAGGCGAGCGCCATATCAAGGGAGCTTCTCATAAGGTATGCGAACTTCTACCGCAACGAGATAATCGACTACGTGAAGGTGATAGAGAAATATGACGTGCAGCAGAGAAACAACCCAAAATCCATAGGCACGCAGAGCAAATTCGAGGGCATCTTTACCAGGCTGAACGCCAATCTATCCGAAAGCGAGGGAATACTGGAAAAGCTATCGCTTGAGGACGCGCTGCAGAACAGCGGCGAGGCTGATAGGGCATTCCTGAAATGGAGGGACACCGTCGCCTGGAAATACATGTACCTGATAACATATGACGCTTACAAACATTATCAGTTTGGCAGGCCAGAGATGCCTCGGGAACATCCCGAAATGGGCACGAGGATAGCTCCGTTGACCGCGCCGGGCTCTGAGACGGAAGTACTGGGGTCAGATGAGATGATTGGCAAGATAGACTGCTACGACAACGATGTCTACATAGTGGGGGAAACAACTGAATCCCACCCCCAAACGCAGCAGGAAGAGCAAAAAGCGGAGCCAAAAATCGTTGATGCTGACTATACTGTAGAAAATGGGCAAACACAGGGAACAGGAACATCGCAGGAGACAAACTCCGCGCAAAGCATAGAGGAAATAAGAGATGATCTAAGGAATGGCCAGATTTCGGCCGCTTATGAAAAGTTGGCGGCATTGCCGCACAAGCTGAACCGCACGGAACAGGAGCAGCTTGCCGCAGAGGCGGTAGAATCATCCACCAATAATGATTTGTTGGGCATGGCCCGCGCAGGAAATGCATTTATAAGATCCCCGGAAGTGCTTGATAGACTAAAACCCCACGTAATCTCCGCACTTGAGGCAACACTGGAACCTGACGGCACTTTCGTTGTTACCTACCATTGGGAGTGGGCTGCATATGCCGCAAGGGCATTTGCACTGACCGAACATGATACTGCCAAATTTAAGGATGGCGCAATAAATGCGGTTAGCGAACTCATACAAAAGTACTCACCATTTTCTGCAGCCGATGTTGCAATCGCATTCCACCTGACTCAGGATGAACTGGCACCTTTCAAGAAACGGATCATAAAAGAAATAGAAAACATGACGGGCGCCTCTGATGAGACCACAGTGCGACTCATAAGAGATGTTTTCGGCATAACAGACGATGATGTATCTGGAAACGAGGAAACGAAGTCCTAACCCTTTCTTATAAGGCTCTTTATCTGCTGTGTTAGCTCCCCTATCTGCTTTACCTCTTTCCTTTGGCTCGGTGTAAGCTTTTTACTTCCATCCCCGGTGATGTTCGACTCTATCGCGTTAAGCAGCTCGAGCCACTCTTCTGCATCCTCGCGTATTATCTCAAGCACCGCCCTGTCCTCAGAGAATAGGTTAAGCACTTTCAGAAGTTCCTGGTTGTCGTGCATCTCCTCCTTTTTGCCAAGCTTGTAGTTTATGTGGGTGCGCAAGTTCCTTATCTCATCCATGCTCAGTTCCTTGTTGTCCTGGATGACGCTGTCTATGTCGCTCACAAGGTTCACCATGAGCTGGTGCAGCCTGCTGAACAGGCTGTCAAGGGATAGGTCCTTTATGTCCTTCATCGCATCAATCCGCTGCTAATATCTTCAAGCGATAAGTTATTAAATCCCTAATCGGAAATCAGTATATCACCGGTTGGCTGCAGCCTGTTCTGCGTTTCCATCATTCCGAGTGGTGTATTTGGAAAAGAAGGATAACAACCTAATAGGCAAGCTTGTATTCAGGCTTGTCAAGAAGCATATCGCCGGGTCAACAAGTAGTGCTGTGCTGAATGTGGTCCGCGACCTGAACGACAAGGGTATGCACACTACGGTGACGCTTCTAAACGACCATGTCGATGACCAGACGAAGGCGCGCTACAACGCCAATGCCTACATCCAGTTCATAAAGCAGCTATCAAGACTGCAGCTTGATTCTGACGTTTCGCTGCGGCCGAGCCAGATAGGCAGCCTTGTCGATTCAAATCTTCTTGAATGGAACATGAACGAGATAGTCAACGCTGTCAATTCGGGAAACCATAGGCTTTGGCTGGAAGAGGAAGCATCAGGAATGGGCGAGATCGTGCGCCTGTACAGGAAGTTCAGGCCAAAATGCGACTCCCTAGGTGTGGAGGTGCGCCCCGACTATGACGACGAGGACGGCGATTCTGTCTCAAAGCTATTCTCCAACAAGGATGTCGTGAAGCTGAGATGCCATGTGGATGAGAGGAAGGCGCATCCCAAGAAGGTTGACAAGCTGAAGCTGTACAGGAACTACATAGACATACTCATGGCCAAGAGGGCCAATCTCACAATACTCGAGCATGACCAGAAGCTAATAGGGAAATTAGTATCATCAAGCAAGGACTACAAAAAGAATTTAATATTTGAGATACCATTAGGGTACAACGGCAAGGTAAGCAAATCGGCGAAGGGCAAGCTAAACATGAGTGTGTATGTGCCCTATGGAAAGGATTGGATTCCCTATTTCATAAACAGGCTTGCCGAGGGAAGGGTAAGGAACATAGCTGTTACACTGCTTGACGGACAAAAAAAGGTTGTTGATTCGAATGCAAGGAAAAAGCAAGGGAAAGGCTGATAAAAAGGGGATAGCGCTCGTAACTGGCGCAACAAGCCGCATGGGCAGGCTTGTGGTAGAAGAACTTCTCAAAAGAAAGTACGAGGTAAGGGCCGTGCTGAAGACGCATCCTGATTCAACATCAGAATGGAGGCAGCTGCCAACCGGCGTCAGGGTATACGCAGCGGACATCGCAGCTGATGACGAGGCAGCTCGTGCAACTCTTCGCGCCGCATGCAGCGGAGTTACGGCGATATTCCATCTTGCTGCATTGACCGCAAACGCCATCAGCAAATACAAGGACATGATAAGCACCAATGTGGTCGGCACTGAGAATATACTGCAGGCATATGTCGATGCAAACCCAACAGCAAGGGCAAGAGCTCTAAAGGTAATCTATCCAAGCAGTGTTACTGTCTATGGCTACAAAAGGAAGGGGGAAACGCTCACAGAGGAATCGGAGCCGATGCCGAAGAGCGCATACTCTGACAGCAAATACATGGCAGAGCACATAATCAGGGAATTTGCGGAAAGGAACGGCTGCATAAATTATGCAATTCTGCGCATAGGGGTCATATACGGCAAGGGATACGAGCGCAATTTCATGAGGATATTCAGGCTTCTAAAGGAGGGCAAGCTGGTATACGTAGGAGATGGCATGAACCATCTTACTCTTGTGAACATAGATGATGTCATAAAGGGCATGTTCCTGGCATTCGACAGCAAGAAGAGCCCCAACAGGATCTACAATCTTACCGATGGAGTTCCATATACACAAAAGGAGCTCTTCAGGAAGGCTGCAAAGTTCCTCAACACAAAGGAACCGAGCAAAAGCATCCATCCGCTCCTTGCAAGGATAGGTGCGAGGTCGAGAGGAATAAACATAGACCAATTCAGCTTCCTGGTCAGCGACAGGATAGTGAGCATAGAAAGAATAAGAAAGGAATTGGGATTCAAACCATCAGTAAGTATAGACAAGGCGGGAAAGGAGCTGGCAAAGGAATTCCTGATGCACTACAAACCAAAGTGAAAAATAATATTAACCAATTATTAGTGAGCTTATGAAAATAGGAAAGGTTGAACTTTATATACACGAGATGCTTGAGGCAAAGGGCGCGATGCTCTTCAGCCTTATAGACCCGGTGGATTTCAAGAGCGAGGACCACGCCATAAAGACCGCAAAGCAATTGGCGCAGGGAGGCGCGGACATAATACTCCTCGGCGGAAGCACTGGCGCACAGGGAGAGATGCTCGACCACGTGGCGAAGAGCATAAAGGAATCGATAGACATTCCCCTTGTATTATTCCCTGGAAACATAGCAACAATAACAAGGCATGCGGATGCGATATACTTCATGTCCTTGCTAAATGCAAGGAACCCATACTGGATAACGCAGGCGCAGATGCTTGCGGCGCCTGTTCTGAAAGGGTTATGGCGTTGAGCCGCTTCCGGTAGGTTACATAATAGTTCATCCCGGAGGAACGGTAGGATGGGTAGGCGATGCGAATTTTGTGCCAAGGGAGAAGCCGAAGATAGCGGCGGCGCTTGCAATGGCGGGAGAGTTTCTCGGTAACAGGATAATAATAACGGATACCGGATCAAACCCAAGGCTTCAGAATTCGGGTCCAGTGCCAAAAGCAATGATAAGGGCTGTAAAGTCCGTAATAACAGTCTCCATACATAGTCGCGGGCGGCATAATGACGGTGCAGGAATTAAGGGATGTCTACTCAAGCGGCGGCGATATAGCGCAGATAGGAACGGCATTCGAGGATCCTGCAAAGGCCTACAAGACAGTGCAGCTTTTCTCCAAGATAGCAAAGGAGGAAGGCGCAAAGAAACTGAAGTCGACGCGATAGGATGCGCGAACTCTACACGATTGAGCTTGTCAGGCTTGTAGGCGAGCTCAAATCCCTGGAAGGCTTCTACATAGAGCAATTCTACGAACTGGAAAAGGGACGTTTCAGGATAAAGATAAGCAAAAAGGGCGAAAAGCTCAACCTTAGGTGCATACTGCCCGAGACAATAAACAGGACTGAATACATAGAACTGAGTGATGAGGCGACGAACTTCTCCATGGGAATCAGAAGAAGGATTGACGGCCTTCCGATAACATCAATAGAGCAATTTAACAACGACCGCATAATATTAATAAAAGTGGGAACAGAGGAAAGGGAGGCGAACCTAATCTTCGAGATGTTCGGAAGGGGAAATCTGGTGCTTGCGGACAGGGCAATGAAAACGATGCTCGCATACCAGACCCACATGTTCAAGGACAGGGCGGTACGACCTAATGTGGCATACATTCCGCCGAAGAACCAGTCCATAGGAAGCCTGGAACGGAAGGAAATAGAGGCAGCAATCAAATCGGTAAAGGAAGCAAAAGGCGGAACAGACATACTTCATGCTCTTACAAAAAGGCTGGGCATAGGCCTGATGTACATAGATGAGGCATTGGAAAGAGTGGATGTCAACCCGTCCACAAAGCCGGCAGAGATAACAGAGGAGCAGACAATATCGATAACCGAGAGTCTGATATCACTTGTAAAGGAGTGCGAAAACGGGAAGGCAATGGCATACATGAAGCCAAACGGCGCCGTTGCGGATTTTGCGCTGTGCGTGATAAGCAAGTACAAGGATCTGGAAAGAAGGGAATTCGAATCGCTTGAAAGCTGCCTTGATCTTCTATACAACAGCGAATACAAACACGGCAATGAGGCCAACAAGGAGGCGGAAAAGCATAAGGGCGAGCATAAAGAAGCAAAACGAGATACTTGATGGCATAGACAACGAGATAGCGGAATGCAAAAGCTCCGGCGATTACCTGATGAGGCACATGCACGAGATGAATAGGGTAATACAATCAATAGATGCCTCAAAGAAGAGCAAGGAAGCGGTAAAAATCCAGCAAAGCATAGAGATATTAAGCATAGATTGGAAAAATAAAAGAGCAAGGATAAAGACAAACGATTGATACGATGCTAAAGCTAACATTCCTAGGAACTGCTGGTTCGACCCCAACAAAATTCAGGAATCTCCCAGCTACAGCGCTGGATTACAATGGCAGCGTATTTCTCTTCGATTGCGGGGAGGGAACGCAAAGGCAGTGCATGTACTATTCGGTTAACATATCAAGGATAAAGGCGATATTCCTGAGCCACATACACGGCGACCACACCATAGGATTGGCAGGATTGCTGAGGACTCTTGCCCTGAACAAAAGGACTGAGCCGATCTACATATACATACCAAAAGGCTACGAAAGGCACCTCATAGCGCTTATAGGATTCGACATGGCGCTGATACCGTACAAGTTGATAATAAAACCAATACAATCAGGGACGATATACAAAGGGGACAGATTCCAGATATCTGCATTCAAGCTCTCACACACAGTACCGACATACGGTTTTGTATTCAAAGAGGATGACAAGACGAGATTCATAAAGCAGAAAGTAAAGGCGTTGGGGATAAAGGGCGACATGTTCAAGGAGCTGCTGAAGAAAAAGAGCATAAAAATAGGGAAAAGAACAATAAGGCTTAAGGACATAACATTTAACGAGAAGGGCCTAAAGATCGCCTATGCGACAGATACAAGGCCCTCAAACTCAACAGTAACCGCCGCAAACGGTGCAGATATACTAATACATGAGTCCACGTACGCTGATGCGGAAAAGACGCTTGCAAAGGAACGCCATCACTCGACAGCGATGGAAGCTGCTACGATAGCGAAAAGGGCAAAGGCAAGGAGGCTGGTTCTTGTCCATCTGAGCGCAAGGTACAGGACAGCAGACCAAATATCAAAAGAGGCAAAGAAGATATTCCAGAACACTGATGTGGCGAAGGACGGATTTGTGATAAATATTTAGGGCTCGTAGTCGAATGGTAAGACGTCACGTTGACAACGTGAAGACAAGGAGTTCGATTCTCCTCGGGCCCATTTGAGGCTTTAAAATAGGTCATAAACGGAACATATTTAAATCATAAACTTCATAATATTGTTGTGATCAGAATGAACGTTACATTAAGAGGAAAAGTAAGTCAGATATTAAATGACATGATAACTGCTGGATATGCTAACACAAAATCAGAGGCTATAAGATTGGCAATACTAAATTTTGGAGAACATGTTACTGAAGAAGCTATGGTGAGTGAGAAGTTAAATAGAATTAATAACGAAATAAAAGAAGGGAAACGTAAATTGTTGAATTCAAAACAGGCTTTGGGAGCTTATGCAAAATATGTAAAGTGATAGCACGTACGAAGCCAAATACTATGAGGAATGGCCTAAATATTTTCAAGTTCTAGACAAAACAATTAAGGAAAGAATTGCAAAGAAAATAAGGAAAATCCTAGGATATCCAGTCAAACGGCACCTTAAGCAAAGCTCATTTTTTGTGGATGAATTAGGGCAGTATAGATTAGTTTACATGATTTTTGAAGACACAAAAACGGTTAGATTCTATTTCGTTGGTACTCATAAAGATTATGAAAAATGGTATAAACAAGGATTCTAATTATGTAGAAGAAATAAACTCTTAAACTTATTCTCTAACTGATAAATGTACTCAGTCTCGCAATAACCTCGAGCCCATTTTGAACATTCTTAAATATCTTTAGCTCCTTAATAATTAATCATATCTGTGATTGGATGGGATCAAAATCGACTAGTGAAAAGATACAATCAAATGGTTACGCGGCTAGGGACGCAAAGGGCAAGCTCGTACCGTTCAAGTTTGAACGCAGGCCTGTCGGGTCAAAGGATGTGCTAATAAAGATACTATACTGCGGGATATGTCATTCTGACATACACACTGTGAGATCGGAATGGGGCGACCGCGAGTATCCCATTGTTCCGGGTCATGAAATTGCCGGAAAGGTAGTGCGTATCGGTTCATCCGTAAAGAAGTTTAAAGTCGGTGATACTGTTGGCGTTGGGTGCATGGTTGATTCATGCCGCAAGTGCGAATCGTGCAAATCTGGGGCAGAGTACGACTGCGAGAAGGGCGGACCGGTCTGGACGTACGGCTCTGATGAGAAACGGATAGGCGGAAAGACGTACGGGGGCTATTCCAACAATATAATAGTCGATGAGGCATTCGTGCTTAAGATATCTCCAAAGGCGAATCTTGCTGCTACTGCTCCATTACTATGTGCTGGAACAACGACATATACTCCATTAAGGTATTGGAAAGTAGGAGCAGGCCAGCGGGTAGGCGTGCTTTGGTTGGGCGGACTAGGACACATAGCCGTGAAGCTTGCGCATTCAATGGGCGCAGAGGTTATAGTCCTTACAACATCCAGCGGCAAAGTAAAGGATGCGCTGCGTTTGGGCGCAAACAAGGCGATAGTGATCACTGCCAACAATGAGATGCAGAAATATTCCAGAAGCTTCGACCTTATAATCGATACCGCATCAGCAAGGCACGATATGGGCGCATTTCTCCGGTTACTCAAGCTGAACGGGAAGCTTGTGCTGGTGGGACTGCCAAGCCAGCCGCTTGAGGTCCAGCCATTCTCGCTGGTCGGCGGGCACCACATTCTTGCAGGATCGGGTCTTGGGGGAATAAAGGAAACGCAGGAGATGCTTGATTACTGTGCAAAACATAATATAGTAAGTGACATAGAGTTAATACCGATTCAAAGAGTCAATGAAGCCTACACACGCATAATCAAGGGAGACGTTAAGTACCGTTTTGTCATAGATATGTCCTCCCTTAGATAAACCCGATATGCGGGTAAGAGGGGCGAATTCTAAAACGTACTCTCCCCAGGCTCTTGGAAGTCCTACTCTGTTGACACTTCTTATTATTGTCTAAATTCCAGCAATACTCTAACTGCGGTCGGAACACCTTCACGTCTTGGTGCCTTGGAGTCGCCCATATAACGTATCTGGAAATCTTTTAAGATTTCTGATATCTCCGATCCAGTCAGGCTTCTTTTGGCTCTGAACGTTACATCTTTACCGTATCACGCAAGAAGGTAATTCCATCAACCAATGATTCTTTACCGAGCATTGACTCTAACTTCTCTACCGTCCGCTTTTTACTTGTTGTTATCGACATTTAATCACTAACTACTATGCAACTGATACTATTTATACATATTGTCCGCTTTTTATGATGCGGTGGCCAAACTCGCACCGGCATCATACTATTTGGTATGTACATCCATGCCAGTCCCAAATCCACACAACTAATAAAAGATTTGCGTGAATTTAAAGTATAACGCTATATGGTGGAAGAATGGCATTGCAACTATTTTTGATATGGTACTTCATAATCGGATCCCTGCTCGGCAACGGCGTGCCCCATTTTGTATTCGGCGCTGTAGGAAAGGTCTTCAGAAGTCCATTCGGCCAGAAATCGAAGCCGAGGGTCAATGTGCTCTGGGGCTTATCTAACCTCTTTCTTGCGACGATAATCTCTGCAGGGGTCATATACCTCAATCTATACAGTGGCTATTCGCTAATCGCGCTGCTGTTGGGATTTTGGTTGACAATGCTGATGTTCGGAACCCAGATCAAAAAATTCGTGAACTGAAAACCATTACGATCTGCCAATACAAAAGTTATATTAATCATGTCATGGATATTTAATCGGGTGAAACCTATGAACGAGAACAAGAGCACTGTTATCCCTTCCTCACATGTTGTCGAGATAGAATATGGGAAGTTCAGGATGAAGCTTTACAATCCCAAAGCGATAGCCTTCAGTGTTGTCATAAGAAAGGCAAAAAGGGAGGACAAGGTAAAGTAAGTAAATCTGTCAATCCCTATTAACTATTCCTATCTAGAGAAGCTTATGTTCTGGATTAACACCGGCGTGCTGTTCGACCTGTAAAGGAAGAAGAGCGGATTTCCCTGCGGGCCCGATACCATCGGAACATTGAATGTGTATGCCTCTGGCAGTGTTGTCACTCCTACACTTGCTACTGTCCTTGTCCCGTTCGCTATTGGCTCATCAATGTAGAGCGTCTGGTCAATGCTTGAGAATGCGGTGAAGCTAACTTTTGCTGTTATCTGCTGGGTGTAAAGGTTGACCTCTGTCTGGTTCAGGCTGCTGTTGTACGGCGCGTAAACCACTACCGCTCCTGAAGCTATCGGTACCCAGTAATCCTGGTAGCTGCCGTTCAGGAATATGCTTGTCTCATTCCAGTCCGTGACAACCGGATACGACACAAAACTCCTGTATATGGTGTGGTTTATCGCATTTGCCGTAACGAATGCGGCCGATGTGCTGTCATTCGCGAATGGCCTCCCGAAAACACTCACCATATAGGAAAGCAGAGGCTCAAGCTCCGCATTTGTAAACGCGGGATAATGGACTATTACCACTCCTGTCTGATAGTTGTACAGGGCGAAACAGTGTCTCGTTCGTGAAATTCTCGTTTATGGGCGTTGGGTACGATGCCGTTCGGTTGTCTATTAACAGTGTGGACTGAATAACCAATGGAATATTATAGAGAAGAAGCGTGCTCGATTCGTTTGATGTCCTTCCAAGATAACCTCCAACCAATGGCTTCTTGGTTACTGAGGTGTAAAATGTGTCCATGCCTGGGTAAAGATAGAAATCACCGCTGCCGCTCGGGAGCGCGGGAAGTTCAAGCACAGAGAAGTTTCCTGGCGTGTTCCCTATTGTTTGGTATAAGCTTGGCACGCTTACACGTGTTGTGGAATAACTGCCCCATATGCTGGAAAGGGGCGTGCCGTTGTTCTCGATGAACATTATTGCGAGTATCACCGCCAATACTATGAGTGCTCTGTACGCATTCGTCTTGCTATTCGCATCGCTCTTCCCTATCTTTTCAAAGAGTGCCTTTGATCCGTATGCAGCAAGTATGGCAAAGAACATTGTGGCTATGAGTTGGAATCTGCCGGGCTCCCTCACTATGTTTATTGCTGGTATTGCGTGGTATGCAAGATAAAGCCCAAGGTTCGGCCCCAACGCAAGCCATGTGAATATCAATGCTCCAACTGTCCATGGGAGCATCTCCTTCCTGTACTTGTATACTCCATATAACATAAGTGCAAACACCAGATAGCCTATGTATCCAACATTCTCTGCCGGGTCCAGATAGATGAGCGATGACAATGCCTTGGGAGGCCCTGCGCCGAAGATTATGCCGTTGTAGTAGCTTGGTATGAAGAGCGCGCCTATGGATGTGCTCCATTCCGCGCTCGCCTGTGCGGTGTTTAAGTAATTGGCCGTTGCAAGCCCGCCTGGTTGTCGTATCGCGCTGATGAGCGGCAGGAAATTCCACGCGCCTATGATGAACGCGAGCACCACAAAGAGAACCAATGATATGATGAAGCGTTTGCTCAGCATCTTGGCGCGCCTCTCCTTGTAGAAAAGATAAACAACTATTATGAAGAGCGCGGCCAGGAAGAGCATCATTGTCTGCTCTATGTTTCCTATCAGGGTTGTGAGCGCAAATGATACTGACATGCCTATTATGTTAGGGTAGCTTATCCTCTCGCTCTCCATCACCTTGAGAAGAAAGTATATGAAAAGAGGCACGAACTCGATGTTCATGAAGTGTATATGCGTATATGATTGTGCTATATGGAATGCGCTGAATGCGTATATGAATCCGGCTACTACTGACGCATAGGTATTCTTGGTAAGATGGTCTGCGAGTATGAACATGCAAAGTCCTGTAAGCGCGAAGCCCATGAAGAACATTGCATTATACGCAAAGACAGTCCCGAAGAGCGCCTGGAACGGCGCTGATATTAATCCAAGAAGTGGCGCAAGCGTCTGGAATGCAAGCCCGGCACCTAGCGGATAGAATAGCAGCTTTGTGTAGAATACACTGGTATGAAGGTTAAGCACCGCATACTTTACCCACCATATGTCCCATAAGTTCTGATATGTGTCAGCACCGGTTCCCGGTGCAATGGTGGACATGTGCAGTGTTATCTGATAAAACATTACAAGCGCAACAGCAAGAAAGAGCAGCGTAACGATTACATGCTTCCTGTATTTTCCTATGCCCTTCTGCTGATTTGCATGCTCTGCATGGTGTGCAGGCTCAGAATGATGAGTGTGGACACTATGGTGCTCAGCATTAGTAGTCTCGTTAGAAGCTGCTGTCTCCTCCAATTATACCCCCGTACAGATTATATGTTGCGAATAGGTATATAAATCCTTACAACAATTTTAGGATTTGTAGTCATCATTGAGCGTTCTGTGTATCAGTTCAGCCTTTACCTTGCCTATCTTCTCTATTTTTGTAAGCTCCTCCACTTCCGCGTTTGCTATGTTCCTTACGCTCTTGAAATGTGAGAGCAATGATTTGGCAAGCTTCGGCCCTATTCCTGGTATGTTGCCTATTATGAATTCCTGGAACTGGTCTATGGTATGCGCCCTTGCACCTCCCTTGAGCGATGGAGCCCTTATCTCATCATCATTCTCATGCTTTGCAATATCTGATATCATCTCAGCGGTGTTCTGCGCATCGCTAGTGTGCAGCACCATAACCCCATAATCTATGTAAAGCGCAGCAAGAGTCCCATTTATCACATTATTGCTCAGCCTAAACTCTTCCATATCCCCTTCGAGTATCAGTACCGGAAACTCATAATTCTCCTTTAGGCGTTTTGCCTGATCAAAAAGCCTTCCGCTTATTAGCGAGCTCTCAAAATCCGAAACCGTCTTCCTCTCTATGCACACTCTTTCCGATATGAGGTAATCACCTATGTGCGCGGTCTTGAATTCAATGTCTATGCCCTTTGCGGTTATCGCATCTATGAGGTCCAGGTTCCGTTCGCGGTTGTCTATTATTATCCGTATCTGCCTCTCTTCCATGCATTATCACATCCTCATTTAAGTATTTGAATCAGCTTTTATATTAATGCTTTCAAATTCTAAATTGTCGATTAGGTGCTGCGGTGAATGACTTCTCGGATCTTACTGTAATAATACCAACGCTTAATGAGCGGGAGGACGTCCCAAAACTGATTGGGATACTGCAACGCAGCTACAAAGGCGTGCATGTCATAATATCTGACGATGGTTCTACCGACGGGACAAAAAGGGCAGTGGAAAGAATAAGCAAGCGAAGCAGGAATGTGATATTCCTGGACAGGAGCAAGATGCACATCCACGGGCTTACCGCAAGCGTCGTCGATGCGGCAATGATAGCTAAGACACCTAAAATAGTGGTAATGGACGGTGACATGCAGCATCCCCCAAACAAGGTTGGCGGCATAGCAAAGGCGCTCGACCACAATGATATAGTGGTGGGTGTTCGCAGCGCAATAAAGAACTGGGACCTGCACAGGCGCATAGTCTCAAAGTCCATTAACGCACTAGCCTACGGAACATTCAAGCTGCGCGGAAGGCATACGACAAAGGACATGATGTCCGGCTTCTTCGGGATAAGAAGCGCGCTCTTCAAGCATCTAATAACAAAGAACAGTGACGAGTTTACTGGAAAGGGCTACAAGGTGCTTCTCGATATATTGAGGGTATCTGACAAATCGGCACGAGTGGCAGAGGTGCACTACAAAACATTCCAAGATCGCCGCCATGGGAGATCAAAACTCAAGATGATGGGCATACATCAGGCCCCAAAGGTTCTCAGATCTGTATTGAAGTAGTATTACTTCATCGCATTCTTTATGAATTCGACAAAAAGAGGCGCCGGCCTCTCCGGCCTTGACTTGAGCTCTGGATGCGCCTGCGTTGCTATCCCAAATGAGTCCTTCCACTCTATTATCTCAACAAGCCTGTCATCAAGTGTTGTGGCGCTTATGTTCAATCCAAGCCTCTCAAAGCTCTCCCTGTAAATATTATTGAACTCATACCTGTGCCTGTGCCTCTCGTGTATGAGCTCGCTGCCGTAGGCATCGAAGGCGTATGTTCCGCTCTTTACCTTGGCTGGCCAGGAGCCTAGGCGCATCGTGCCTCCCTTATCGCTTACGGCCTTCTGGTCCTCCATTATGTGTATTATCTTGTTCTGTGTTGACGGGTTGAACTCTGTCGAATCCGCATCAGCGAGCTTTGCAACGTTCCTCGCGAACTCTATCGCCATGAGCTGCATGCCCAGGCATATACCGAGATACGGCCTCTTGTTAACCCTTGAATATTCTATTGCCTTGATCATCCCGAGTATGCCCCTTGAGCCGAACCCTCCCGGAACCAGTATCCCATTCACATCGCCAAGCATGCGTTCTGTCTCGCCCTCTATGTCCTCAAATGTCTCGGATTCTATCCACCTTACCTTGGCCTTTGCGCCAACAGCGGCGCTCGCATGCATTATTGCCTCGTTAACGCTGACATAAGAGTCATGGAAATCTACATACTTGCCAACAACCGCTATCTTTATCGGTTTGCCCTCATCAGAATTCTTAAGATAATTGTTCCAGTCAGCTACCTTCTTGGCGTTCAGCTGCCTGTCCTCATAGCCGAGCTCCTTTAGCAATTGTTTGCCAAATCCGGATTCCATCATGTTTACCGGGACGCTGTATATGTTTTTGGTGTCGTGATTGTCTATTATGTGCTCAACCGGAAGATTCGCGAAAAGGGCTATCTTCTCCTTTGCCTTTCTGTTCAACGGATTCGTTGATCTTGTCACTATGAAGTCTGGCTGTATACCAGTCTGCATGAGCGACCTCAGCGCAAGCTGTGTAGGCTTGGTCTTCTGCTCACCGACAACATCAAGCTCTGGCACATACACCAGAACTATGAACACTACCTTGTTCTTCAGCGCGAGCTCCCTCATTGCCTCTATGAAATAGCTGTTCTCTATGTCTCCAACCGTTCCGCCCACCTCTATCAGCATTGTCTCAAGGTTGTTTTCCTCCGCGGTGTTCTTTATCTTGGTTAGTATCAGGTTTGTCAGATGTGGTATTATCTGCACGTCACTGCCAAGGAACTCTCCTTTCCTCTCCTTTGCTATTATCTCGCTGAATAGCCTCCCGCCAGTGAGCGAGAACGATCCATTCAGATCCTTGTTCATGAACCTCTCATAGGTTCCGAAGTCCATGTCCACCTCGCTCTTGTCATCAAGAACAAAGACCTCCCCGTGCTTTAACGGGTTCATAGTTCCGCAATCGAAGTTAAGATAGCCATCGAACTTGAGGGGCATGGTGTTTATGTCATAAGCAGATAGTGTCTTGGCTATTGATGATGAAACTATTCCCTTGCCTATTCCGCTCAGAAGGGATCCTAACACAACAATATAACTAGGTCGCACAGTATGTATTTATCTTGGCATCCCATTTAAAAGGTTTCTGCCAATTTCATTTACCTTTTTTTTATACAAGCACAATACAAATCATTTCTCGCTCAGCCACTTGAAATTCAGCAGCGCAAGGTTCAATCCGTCAACCAGCTTCATCTCGTGCTGCACCGCTCCGACGCGTTTGTAGTAGCGTATGGGCGTCTCCACTATCTTGAAGCCTTTCTTCCTGCTCTTTATGTTCATCTCAGACTCTATTCCGAAATAAGGCTCTTTCAACACGAGTGTATCGAAAGCGCTCTTCCTTATCGCACGCAACCCTGTCTGCGAGTCGTTTATGTTCATTCCGTAAAGCACGTCCGCTATAACAGTTATAACCTTGTTCCCGAACTGTATGTGTCCCGGCATAGCTTTCGGATTTATCCTGTAGAGCCTGTTGCCCAGTGCCATATCTGCTCCGGCCCTGACCAGCGCTATCACTTTCTTCAGATCCCTGACCTCGTAGGTTGCATCGCCGTCTATCAGGCACATTATCTCGGTGTGTATGTGCTTTGCGGCCTGCACGACGCCGATGCCCTTTCCGGACCCTTTCTGCTTCATGGTCGTTACGCGCTTGTCAGAAAAGCCGAGCCTGAAGCCGTTCTCATATCCCTTGTATATTATAACAACCCTGCAGCCCGGGAGGTTCTTCAGCACACCTTTCGCTACCGCTGCGACTGCCGGTTCGTCCTTCACAGGTATCATCACTGTTGTATCGGAATAGTCCATTGCATCCTCACCATTTATTCAACGCAAAGGAATATTAATGATGTGCCGTATCTTCTAATATGGACGAAGTCCAAGAGGAAAAGGACAGGACCTTTATCTCAATCGAGCTAACCGAAGAGATTAGGGAAAAGATAACGGCACTTGCAGGACAGCTCGACCAATATGGCGCCAAGCCGGTGGCGAAAGAAAACCTGCACATAACGCTCTTCTTCCTCGGGTACACGGACACCGTAATGCTGGAGAAAATCAAAAAGATACTTGCGGAAATCAAGCATTCCAAATTCTACATTTCCGTAAAGGGTATCGGAACCTTCTCCCAAAAGGATCCCAGCGTGATATTCGCGAATGTGGACGAAGGTAAGGCAGAGATAAAATCTGTCTATGTCGCACTTCTCAAGAGGTTCAAGGCAACAGGCGCGGATATTGACACCAGGGAATATCATCCGCACATCACAATAGCAAGAGCTCGCCATAGGTGTGACAAAAAGCAGAATCTTCGACTTTGTGGGAAGGAACTCAACAACAGAATTCGGGAGATTCCTCTGCAGTTCTGTAAAAATAAAGAGCAGCATTCTCAAAAGCGATGGTCCGGCATATTCGGACATTTACACACGGATGCTTGAATAATGGCTGGCATCTTTGCGCATATCCCTACAGTTTAAGCAAGCCCCTACGCTTTGGCTCGTTCTTCTGCGCTGCGCTTTTTGCGGCTATGCTCGCCTCCAGATTCTCTATCGTCATCTGGTTCGAGAGCTCCCCCGGCCTGTATATCCTGTTCTCCATCAGTATGTTCAGGCTCATGCCAAGCTTGGTGTCTATGGCGACATGCCTTGTGTTTGCCCCGAATATATCCACCTCTACCAGCTTTATGCCGTTTGCTGTTATGAACTCGGCCATCTCTATTAGCGCTCCCAGTTCCTGCCCGTTCTGCAATCCTATTATCCTGGCCTCTATCTTGTCCCTCTTTCCCAGCGCGGCTATCTTGCCCTTTATCGCAGTGCCAAGCAGATCCGCCTCCTGGAATGTTCTGTAGATCAGGCTTCTCCTTGTGTTGACGCCATGCAGGCTCAGGAGCATGTCATAGGTTATGTTCGTTGCGGCCATGTACCTCTCGTCAAGCTCGCTCGTGTATCTCGCATATTCCAGCGTGCCTATCTCTATGTACTTCGCATTGGCGTTCGCGTCTATCTTAGCCTTTGATATGTGCGGCCTCTCTTTCGAGCTCAGATTGAACTCAGACCTGTTCACACTGCCCTTCATGCTGCTTTTGAAGATGCTCTCAAAGCCCAACCCCTCACCATAAAGATTTATAAGCTTAATTATACAATACTCTACCGATATATATTTACCAATCCCTATTTAGCGGTTTGCTAACTTTTTGAGTTGAATAAATGAAAATGGAAAACATGAGCGAGAAGGGGGGCACACTCAGCTTCACGCTCAAGGATGCGAGGCACGGGCAGGCCAACGCACTTAGGAGAATGGCGATAAACCATGTCCAGTGCTTTGCGATAGACACCGTAACCTTCTACGAGAATTCAAGCGCAATGTTCGACGAGTACATAGCCCACCGCATTGGTCTTATACCTATAAAGACACCAGCATCAGGCTACGATGAGAAGGATGAGATACTGTTCACGCTCGATGCGACCGGCCCCAAGATCGTCTATTCACAGCGAGCTGGAATCGAAGGACAAGGAGGTAAAGGTTGCAAACGAGGCGATACCCATAATCAAGCTCGCAAATGAGCAGAAGCTGAGGATAGACTGCAAGGCCGTCTTCGGGAATGGCGCAAAGCACGCCAAATTCCAGCCGGGCATAATAAGCTATGATGAGGAAAAGGAAGGCATATTCAATTTCTCTGTTGAGTCGTTTGGCCAGATGCCGCCCAGGGAAATAATTAATAAGGCTCTCGGCTCAATTAAGGATGAGCTTAAGGAGATAGGGAAGGAAGTAAAGAAGATATGATGTTTATGCGGGGGTGGCAGAGCCTGGCCAAATGCGCAGGATTGAGGTGTCCTGTGTCTTAGAGACTGCGCGAGTTCGAATCTCGTCCCCCGCATGATGGTGTAATGATGAGAAAAACAGCAACAAAAGCATATGCGGACGAGTTGGCCACGAGGCTTGCCGGCAGAAATGCCCAATTCGCAAGCCTGTCTGACGAGCAGATTCTGGCTCTTCAGAAGTCAATGAGGGAAAAGACCCTCACAATAGGAGCAATGCTTAGGAAAGCAAATAAAAAGTGAACCGATTATGGAAAAGTCAAAGGATGAGATCGTAATCCCTGATATGGGGTGCATGCGTGCATCCGAACCGGTCGAGATTGCGCCAAAGACCGATTTAGAGATCATGTGCGTCGCGCTGAGGAAAATGAGCACGGGAACTGCGCCAACAGATCTGAAGGTACAATCAAAATAAGGTTTGGAATATGAGAAAGATTAATGTTGAGAAAGCAAGCGTAAAAGAATGGATGGAGGCGCTCAGCGCCGCATCGCGGAAGGAGCACTACCCGAAGCTATGGAAGAGGGTGCATTCGCTCGTCGCGGTTCCGGCAAGGAGACGTGCATCCGTCAATCTGTACAAGATAGGCAAATACACAAAAGAAGGCGACAATGTCATAGTACCGGGAAAGGTCCTATCAACAGGCGATATCGATCACAAGATAACAATTGCTGCGATAGAGTTCTCAGAGCCTGCGCTCAAGAGCCTCAAGGAAGCCAATTGCAAGATTGTCAATATAAAGGACATGATCGCATCAAAGAATATAAGAGTAATAGTATAGCGCTGATAGAATGCAAGCAACAAGCAAAGCAATTGCGGCAAACAGTGTCAAATCGACAAGCCTAGACTATGTCGCAAAATTTCCGCGCTATTTTGACGGGAAGACCTGCGAACTTGACGGCATACTCGGAATTACCAAGGGCAATGACAGCACAATAAGGGGCACCCTACATTCCCCTCTAGATGTGCAGAAGGAAGGCGATTATGCGCCAATCCTAATGGAATTGGTGAGGGAGGATGTCGGAGAGGTCGCATACCAGGCAGCGCGCCTCTTCTTCAGGAAAGGAAAGGAGATCAGAGTCACAGGTGCTGTGAACGGGCAGCATGAAGTTGCAATGATGAGTATTAAGTGCTTCGAGCTGCGTTACGATAATACACTGAAGATAACCTCGGGAAGCAGCATAAAGCTGGAACCCGTAATAGAAAAATGATGCACATGGAGAAAGAAAAAGAGACTTACAAGGATTATATTGTTTACGATGCGAAGGACAAGGTGCTTGGAAGGCTTGCAAGCACAGTCGCAAAGGAGCTACTCAACGGTAAGAAGGTTGCAGTAATAAATGCGAGAAGGCATTCATAAGCGGCGACAAGCGAGTAATAGCAAAAGATACAGGGTGAGGCTCAATCTTCAGGAGAAGGAAAATCCGGAGCACTCGCCATACTGGCCAAGAAGGCCTGACATGCTTGTAAGAAGGATAATACGAGGCATGCTCCCGTACCACAAGAAACCTTCGGGAAAGGCCGCATACAAGAGACTTCGGGTATTTGTAGGCATGCCAAAAGAGCTAAATGGCATAAAGGCAATAGAGGTAAAGACAAGGACGCCGAAAAGCATGTACGTGGGTTATGTTTATATTGACGAACTCTCAAAATTGCTAGGTTACGATAATAACACAAGTGAATCCAAGATGGCAGAAGCAGAACAAAGAGCGTTGAAGCGGAAAGAGCGCCAGGCAGACTGCAAAGGATGCAGCACAGCAGGCAACAAGAAGCGCTAGCTGCGCCACGCAAGAAGAGCACAAGAAAGCTACAAAGGTAATATTTGTGAAGAGCAAGAGAAAAAGCGCAATAGCAAGGGCATCCTCAAAGCGCGGAACCGGAAAGATAAGGGTGAATGGATTTGACATAAACGTATACGAGCCGATCGAGCTCAGGAGGCATGATGCTTGAGCCAATAATGTATCAATCGCATAACAGGAGATGGCAAAGGCGCATGGATATAAAGATAAATGTGTACGGCGGCGGGCAGAGCTCACAGGCTCAGGCGGTAAGAGGCGCAATAGCAAAGAGCATTGAAAAATCTTCGGGAAGCGATACCATGCGAAAGGAGTACATACGCTATGACAGGTTCATGCTTATAGATGATTCAAGAAGGGTAGAGCCAAAGAAGTTCAAGGGACCGAAGGCAAGGGCAAGGTTCCAGAAATCCTATAGAAAAAAATGATACAATGATGATGCCAGTTAGATGTTTTAGCTGCGGTGCGGTAGTCGCCGACAGGTGGGAGGACTATGATAGACGGGTAAACAAGGAGCATGAGCAGGCGGACAAGGTTCTTGACGACCTTGGCATGAAGAGATACTGCTGCAGAAGAATGTTTATAAGCAACGTGGAGCTCATCGACGAATTCATACAGTTCGGAAGGAAGTAGCGGATAGCCATCATTGTTAATTTTTGAACAAGGAGCGGATTTGCTGCAAATTCAATAAATACGGGGCTGTCGAGATTTGAACTCGTTCCTTCTGGACCCCATCCAGAAATGCTGCCAGGTTACACCACAGCCCCATTTTGTCAGAGATGCCGCTCAAATTCATTCCATCCTATGCCAAGATCTCTTAACACATACATAACTTGATCCGGTCTCAGCTCTTTCTCATTTATTATTATGGTAGAATGAAGAGTTCCTTTTACGATTTTAAGGTGACTTCCCCTTATTGAGATGAATTCACAGTTGTAGAACTTTCTGAGCGTTTTCAGGAAGCTATTTACCCTTACTGGTCTATACTTTCCCATTAGATACCCTACCTCGCTTCTTTGAAGTTAGGGCAGATTCAAGCAAGCCGCTAGTGGCATTTTTAAATCCTCTTCGAGCTCCTTTATGCTTTTTGCAGCATCAGTTACGTGAAGTTCATCTATCCTACCAATGAACCGTTGCCCATCCCAGTATATCTTTGCTGCATAGCCGTATATGTCCAACTTTATGACTTTTTCCCTCTGTAACTGCACTAAACTAGTCTTCATGACAATCACTATATTATTGCTGTTGAGATTTTTATACCTATCCATCGCCTGATATTCGCATCCCACATCACCAAAGAAAGTCTTTTATAGTCTTGCCCATAAAATACTTACTAAATAAGGCTTGCTTAAAGCGACAGATCACCTTCTTGAAAGAATACATAGATAATACTGATATAATATAACAAATAATTTTAATGCTGTGTTTAATATGACCGAAGAGGAACTATTGGCTGCTCAGAACGATTACCTAGAGGCCGGCATACATATAGCCACAAAGACAAGAAGCCCGGGCATGAAGAAATTCATATACAAGGTAAGGGAAGATGGACTCTATCTTCTTGATCTTAAAACAATAGACACGCGCATACGCGTTGCCGCACTTATGATAGCAAGGTACGAGCCAAAGGACGTGGTCGTAACCGCATCAAGAATATATGCAATAGTGGCAGCACAGAAGTTCGCAGAGATAATCGAGGCAAAGTTCATAAAGGGGCGAGTAACTCCCGGCACATTCACAAACCCGAACAGGGAGAACTTCATGGAGCCCAAGCTCATAATGGTCAGCGATTCAAGGAACGAGAAACAGGCGATAAAGGAGGTAAGCAACATAAACATGCCTATAATAGCGCTCAGCGATACCGACAATTCAACAAAGTTCATCGACCTTATCATACCCAGCAACAACCGTGGAAGGAGATCACTTGCATTCGTCTACTATCTTCTTTCAAGAGAGGTTCTCAAGGCAAGGGGCAAGATAAGCACCAACGAGGAATTCAACTACAACATAAGCGACTTCGAGGCAAAGATGGACATGAAGCAGCAGACCAAGCGCATGCAGCAATAGCTTTCCCACTTCTTACTGTTTGCCATCGTCTGCATATCTATCCTACGGGCCTTTCGAAATGTTCTTATATTTCCCAAACATAAACATACTTAGTTGATAAAATGCAGATGTCACAGATGAGCAGGGCGCAGAGGAAAACGTTCTGGGATAATGAATGGAAACAGCGAAACGACCTCAACGTGGGATACAGCAGCATCGCCATGCTGTTCGAGCGATCCATAGATTTGAAATCCCTGAGGTTCAAGTCCGTTCTTGAGATAGGCTGCCAGAACATGATCTATTCACCATTGTTCCTCTCAAATGGCATATCTTATGTGGGCATCGACATATCTTTTGGTTCCGTAAAGAATGGCAAAAGCCTTCTGGAGAGTACCCTAGGCATGCAAACGCTAACCAATAACTCATCGCTTGCTGTTGCTGATGCTTTGGAACTGCCATTCAAGTCGGATTCATTCGATTTTGTGTTCGGGCTTCAGACATTCTATCTCTTCGGCGAAGGCATATTGGATCCCATAATGGAAGCGAAACGTGTGCTAAGGAGTGGCGGAACACTCCAGTTTGATGTTTTCCACACAGATTATTCTGATGTTTCTGGCAGCGCGGTAAAATTTGGTACATCGCACCCCATTAAGGGTCTGGATATCCTAAGCTGCAGGGAGCAGAACATCGGCGACATAATAAGGACTGCGGACATGGAACTGCTCGGTGCAAATGTTCTGAGGAACAGTGAAAGGCCCATGGATATGCATCAGCGCTATTGCTACATGGACACCGACGACACTAAATTCAGCATCATCGTAAAGGCCATGAAAAGATAGCCGGCACAGCGTATCCTCATTATATCATTACCTGAACAAGAGCCGCAGCGAGGAATGCTAGCACAGAAAGCGCCATCACTGCCAGGCTTGCGTTCCTCGAGAATCTGTAGAACTTGTCCGACTTTTTCTGGACAAGATAACCGTATGCTATGTATAGGAGTGTCAGGTCCGCAACGGCTATCGGTACTATGTAAACAAGGTTGAACCGGAATGGCATATAAAAGAAGAACATGTATATGCTGACCAGCACAGCCTCAGCATAGAGTATTGCCGATATCTGAGATGCCCTCTCCGGTGATACATGGTACAAAAGATTCTTTGAGCCTCTTCCCTTTGCATCGCCTTTGTAATCCCTTATCATTCCGTGTATCTCCCTTGCCATGCCAGCGAGGAATATTGTTATCGATATCAGGATTATGCTTGCTGGCAGATTTGTCGTTACCACATAACTACCGAAGATGAATGGTATCACCATCGAGAATGCGATGTAAACATTTCCTATGAGTGGCATGTCCTTGAGCCTGTAGCTGTAGAGTATTGCCAGCCCCGCAAAGATGAGCGCTATGATGAACGCGTATGCATTTATGAAAATGCTTGCGAGTATGCCGATAACAAAGCAGGCTATCGATATGTTGAAGGCGCTCCTTCTTGTTATGGTACCCTTTACCAGCGGCCTGTCGTATCTCTTGTTTGCTCTGTCAGCATTCACGTCCCTGTAATCATTTATTGCGAATGAGCCCATGCTTACGAATATGGGCGTTATGAGGCTGAGGGCGCGTATGGCAGCGCCCGGGATATGTCCTGCTATTATCTCTGCCGCTATAACTGCAAATACCAGGATTATGCTGTGCTCTATCCTTGTGAGCTTCAGTACCTCTTTTATCCTGCCCATGCAGATACCTAGGCAATGCATTTATAAATACTCTACCTAATGTGCCTTATGGGAAATAAGGCACAGTCTGCCATTGAATTCATAATGACATACTCATGGGTATTCATCATAATCGCGCTGTTCATAGTGACGGTTGTGCTGATCTCCGATGCGAGGCCTCCTACTGTTTATCTTGGCTCATCATGCAGCATACAGCCTCTCCTTCCATGCACCGAGGCGTTGATCACCTACAATTCCGTTACGCCGGTCGAGTATTTCATCGTGTTTACCAATGAGCTTGGCACAACAATGTACTTTCCTCCCAATTCAATCAACCTTAGTACATCGAGCATAGGCGGAAATCCAAACTACCAGTATGGGAACTGCCAGCCTACCTATGCGAGCAAGGGCTCGTCCATAATATGCTCCGCAAACATACTAACCGCAACAAAGCCCAAATCCGGCAGCGAGTCCCAGCTCAGCTTCACGCTGAGCTACAGCCTGTGCAGCTCGGGCACGAAAAGCTCCTGCTCCCCGGGAATATACAAATCAACCGGCTTCTCAACAGAGACTGTGTCACCGTCAACAGTAACGCTCAACAACGTCACATTCCTCACGGTGCCTTCTACTGCGACAATAATACTCAACGGCGTGACCTACTACAATGGCATATCCACATATCTCCCCACCGGCAACTATGTGCTATTCAGCACCGCCCCTCACGGCTATTCCACATTGACATGGTCAATAGCCTCGCCATCATCGGTGCTCTCCTCCACCACATCTCCGAATACAATACTCACGCTCACATCCAATGCACTGGTCACCGCCGCCTATGTCGCAGTAACAACATCCAGCTCCACATCCACAAGCTCAACATCCTCATCGGTATCATCCACGTCCAGCACCTCCTCGAGCATGACCACCACATCGACATCCTCATCTACCACTTCCACCATAAGTGTCACATTCAGCAGCGGCATGTCCGCATCAATAGTCATAGGCCAGGCGAATGCAAATTCAGGCAGCCCAAACCAGGGAGGCAGCACAGCCGCAAATAGCCTGGCAAATCCATATTCTACAGCATTCGACTCTTCGGGCGACCTCTGGGTCTCCGACCTATCTAATGACCGCATACTGGAATTCAAACCGCCATTCTCGACGAATGAGGTGGCATCAGTGGTCATAGGGCAGACCTGCTTTACCTGTTTCGGGGTGTCCTCCCCAACTCCAACAACCTTTGATACTCCAACAGGCATCGCGTTCGATTCGCATGGCGACCTCTGGGTTGTCGATACCGGAGACCAGAGGGTCCTCAAATTCCTGCCTGCAAACCTTGTCACTGGCGGCGCTGCGGCAGTTGTGCTCGGCCAGACAAGCCTTACTGCAGCACAGCCTGGTAGCTTATCTTCCACAACGTTCTGGAATCCGTGGAGCCTTGCCTTCGACCCTTCCGGCGACCTCTGGGTGGCCGACATCACCAACAACCGAGTATTGGAATTCCTCCCGGCAAACCTTGTCACTGGAGGCGCTGCCGCAGCTGTGCTCGGCCAGACAAGCCTCATATACGGCTTATCGGGCGACAGCGCAAACACCCTTAGCTCTCCCTATAGCGTTGCATTCGATTCGCATGGCAACCTCTGGGTCGCAGACCAGGGGAATAACAGGGTGCTGGAATTCCCTACGGCAAACCTTGTCACGAACGGCCACGCGGCTATCGTTCTCGGGGCCACATGCCTCTCATGTTATGATGAGGGAACCACGGCCAATTTCCTTAACGAACCTCTTGGTGTGACCTTCGATCCATCGGGCAACCTCTGGGTGATCGACGCAGACAACAGCCGTGTGCTGGAATTCCTCCCGGCAAACCTTGTCACGAACGGACAAGCCGGACTGGTGCTGGGCCAGACAAATTTTGTCAGCGGCTTATCCAACCAGGGAGGCAGCATCACAGCTTCTACTCTGTCGATTCCCACGGCCGCCGACGCAGACTCCTCGGGCGACATCTGGGTGGTTGATACGAGCAACAGCCGAGTATTGGAATACACCTAATGCTGCGCATATCGAAATCCATGATACTGTGCAGCCACTCCTAATTTGATTTTAGAATGCGCATTATCAGAAGCCGCTGGCTAATCTTCCATAAACAGAATAACTAGCAGGAAATAACTAACCTGCTAATATCTTTTCCTTAGCTTTATTGCCAGAACTATTACTACGACCAGCACTATCAGGATGATAATCGCAACTATTATTGTCGTGCCAGACAGCCCTGCCGACGCAGCGCCGGTTGCTGCTATCGTTGACTGCTGCACCGTGCTTGCCCCTGTCTGCGGTGTAGTTGACGTCAACGGAAATGAATTCATTACGTTTATTGTAAGGTTTGCTGCGCCTGTGCTCTGGTCAGCACCGCTTGTCGTGATGTAAAGCACATAGGTTCCTGGAGTTATGCTTGACGGGCCGTCAGATACGACCAGTATTGTTGCTGTGTATGGCGGAGTCCCCGATGCGTTGTTTATCGCAAGTGAGAAGCCCTTGTTTGTCAGGATCTGCCAGTTGCCGATCGATAACGTTGTCTTTCCGGCGGTTCCTGATATCATGCTCACGCTTACCGGTATTGAGATGCTGTTGTCCGGATATAATGTAACACTGCCCTTCTGCAAAATGACTGCAGCAGTGCCTGTTACGCTCTGCGCGCCTGCCTGCACAACGCCAAGCTGCAGGAATGTGACGAGAAGTGCCGAAAGCACCAAAAACATACCAAGAGTTCTGCCGTATCCCATACAAAACCACTCTAATTATTTTTTATATGGACTGATAAGCTTTATATATCATGCTGCTGCGCGCCAGATATTCCCTTCTCTTCTCCACTGTCTGATTGCTGCAACATCGGCGCGCAATGCCCTGGCGGGCACCGCGCCTAAAATAAGATCAGAGCTTTCCGTTCTCCTTTGTGTAGAGCAGCATGTCATCGAATGTTCTTGAGACCTGCCCGCCTCTAATGCCGTATATCGCGCTTACTCCTCTCTTCTTCGCGAGCTCGATCAGCCTCTGTGTTATTATCCCGTCGAATACTATGGTGCTTATGCCGTCGGAATCCTGCACAGTCTCTATCAGTTCCCTTATAGGTATCTCGGAGACAAGCTTTCCGTCCTCTCCGTAGAGCCTTCCGCGCAATGTGTTGTGCAGCTCATCAAGAGAGCTTATGTAATTCTGGTCCGGCTCTGGTGCGGTGCTCTCCTTGTTCTTAAGCATCGGTATTGTGTCAAGTCCTTCGGGAGCATTTCCGCGTATGTCCTTTATACCGAGCGCGGATCGTCCTCCACTACCAAGGGCTTGAGCTGTGGCCTGTCACTGATCCCTGTCCCTGCTGAGAAGTTTTCTTGATATCTCGGTAGGGCTGAGTATCTGGTTCCTGTCGCTCTCAGCCTGCCTCTGTGCTGGCGTTGATCGTTCCATAGGCCGTTCGGGCGTTCTTTGCATTGGCCCTGGACGAGATTCCTGCTGGCGCTGCTCTGGCATCTGCTGCCTTGCCGGCATAGAATGCTGCGGCTGCATCGCCTGCGGTGGCGATTGGTCCGGGTTCTTGAAATTGTTGAACCTGTGCTCGTTGCCATTCCTGTTCAGCCTTGGGAGCACCTGCTCTATCGGCACCTTTGTCCTAAGCGCCTTTATTATGTCCTTCCTGGTCAGCTCCTCTACCTCCTTTCCGTCAGGGGCCCTTACCACGAAGTCTATGTCGCACACATTTAGCAGCCCTCTCAGTATCATGTCGCCTCCCCTATCCCCGTCAAGGAATAATGTTGTCTCCTTTGACTTCGAGAGGTCTATTATTGTCTTCGGTATCTTGCCTGTCGCGCCTCCAACAGCTATGCAGTTGTCTATGTCATTCTTGAGCAGGTTTATCACATCCGCCCTGCCCCTCGACGAATATCACCTCCTGGCTGTTCGCTATCTCAGGCCCTGCAGGCAGATTCTCCGGCCCGTATGTTGTAACAACGCTTGACTTTACGTCCGTTTCGACAAGCTCGCTTATCTCCTTGCTGTCAGGCATCTCGGTTGTAAGCATTGTCTTGAGCAGATCCTTTGCCCTTGCCACTATCTTCCTGCTCTTCTCGCTCCTGGTATCCTCTATCTTGTTTACCTTGAAGGAGGTCTCGAAAGGCCCTACCCTATCAACCGATTCGATTGTTGCTCCGAGTATGCATGTTTCCACTCTTCCAAGCGAGCTAGGCAGGAACAGCTTTCCGTATGTCTTGTTGCCCTGTTGTGGCAGCCTCTATCTCTATTCTGCCTATCTTGCCGTTCTTCTGCAGCTCTCGTAAGTCAAGTCCGCCGCCAAGAAGCCCTTCGGTCTGGCCGAAAACAGCGCCTATTATGTCAGGCTTTTCCGCAAGGCCCTGATATCTCGAATCTTGCCTCTACCATGTACTTTACTATGTCAATGTAAGTTTTTGCCATTCGAACACCTATTTTGGTTTGTGCTAGAACAGTCAAAGGAATAACATTAGTCAGGCAATGCTGCGCTATGATGCGCCTTTGCCCCTTTCAGATAGAGCGCCTTCTGTCAGCGACAAAGTTACTGGAATTAAATTATAAATCTCTATCAAACACACCTAATGCATTAGTATGACTATTTTAACATTACTATAATGTCAGCTAATGCTTATAAGCTTTCCCTATGCCCCCAAAAAAGTCGCAAAGGTGGCTTGCCAGAAAGCCTCTAAAGGACCAGGCAACTCTTCCTTCCCACTATGACATCATCCTCAATCCTGACTCCCCCAAAGCCTACTACATAGATTCCCGGCTCATTGCTGACTACCATGCCTGCCTTGAGCTTTGCGGTCTCATTGCTGTAAAGGCCAGGTCCTGCATCATGGACATCTATGCCTATCGCATGTCCGAGGGAGTGGATGAAAAGCCCCTTGTACTTCCCATCCTGGGCCCTGTCTATGTGCTCAGCAGCGGCATTATGCACCTTCCGGCCCTGTATTCCCTCCCTTATCATCATGTTGCCTATGCGTTGCGCATCAGCAACTATTCTGTAAATTTCAGCGAACCTCTTGTATCTGGCCGAGCTCTTGTCCGGCTTGAACATGAATGTGCGCGTTATGTCAGAGCAGTAGTTACGGTACTTTGCACCCATGTCTATCAGGACTATGCTGTTCGGTGAAAGCCTCTTGTCAACTGGCATGTGATGCGGAAGTGCAGCATTCTCGTTGAACGAGACTATGCTCTTGAAGGATGATCCATCAGCACCGGCACGCATCATCAGGTACTCAAGCCTGCCAGCTACCTCCTTCTCAGTCATTCCTGTCTTGAGTTCAGCCTTAACTGCAAACAGCGCCCCTTTTGCTATCTTATTGGCAATCCTTATGTTATCAAGCTCGTCCTTGCCCTTCACGGAGCGCGCATTCCAGAATGCCTTTGATACGTCTATTATCTTTTTCGGCTTTGCCCTCTTCCTTAGTGCCTTGTAGTAGTTGTACGGCAGGAACGATGCGTTGACACCGACAACCTTTCCCTTCATGTACCTCCTGAGTATTGCATCAACTTCCTTTCTGCTCTCTATCTTGATCACTTTCATCTCCTTGGGGCGCTGCGCCTTTGCGATCTCGTATTCAAGCACAGAGATCGGGAGTATAAGCTCCCTCTTTGTTGCGATAAGCGTATTGTATTCGAAGACCCCGCCAGTGAATCCGGTAAGATAAAGAAAGTTGCTGTCTTCTATGCCGGTATTCATGATGAATACCACATCCGCATCAGTATTCTTGAAGAGCTTTTTCATCTGCTCTGAAACGCTTCTCATAATTTCATCCCTTACCTTGCATTGAACTCCTTGAAACGTATGTTGGCCTCTATCAGCTCCAATGTCTGCTTCAGCGTTCTTTCCATGTCCTTTCTCATGTTCCCCTTCTGCGCAAAGAAGGCCTCAATCTCTTTCTTTTTGCTCTCATCGTCTATAAGTCCAAGGTTGCCGACAAAACCGGAAAGCATGTGCGTGCCGCCATCGTACATTTTCATGAATTTCTTCCAGTTCTTTCTTGTCCAATCCCATACAAGCTTCTTGCCGACCTCATTGGACGACGCAACTCCGCTAACTACAAACGCGTCCTGCGGTCGCACCTCTTTGGAGAGCGAGAATTCCAGAGCCCTTTTCACAAGCTCGGGCTTGCTAGAATTTGAGAGCGCCACAAGAAGCCTGCGCTTCTCCTCCTGCGCATCCTCCTTTTTGTAAAGCCCTACCAGTATAGCATAGGTTTTCTCATCTCCATGCCATGCGACTGTGTTGTACACTGCGCTTCTTATGTTCTTCGGCACCTGCTTACCAGTTGCAAGATAATCATTGAACATTTTCCGGGCCATATTCAGAACATCCTCATGCCCGTTAAGTCCCAGGCTTGATATTGCCATGCTCCTTGAAAGCGTTGTGATATTGCGCTCATCAGCAGATTCCTTAAGGCCCACTCTATCCAAGAGATTCTTGTGGTACCTTATGCTAAGATCCCGCACTCTCTTAGACATCTTCTCATTGTCCGAGAAAAGTATCTCCAATCCGTTGAGGTGTCCTGAAACGCTGAAACTCAATGGGTAATCACCACCGAAGCAATACCTTTCCGCAAAATCCATATATCTAGAGACATCTATCCTCGAAGATCTTGCCATTGCGTAAAGGTCATTCTCAACTCCCCATGCGTCAACATTTTCCATCAGTCCAGATTTTATGGAGTGGCCAAGTTCATTCAACAGGCGGTCCGGATATCGTACTCTATAGATTCCTTTCTGCGCGTGGTTCAATTTCAGATAAGCAGAATCGACTCCAAGTTTTGCATCCCTTGTGCCGAAAAGCATGAAGTTGTCACCGCTGCCTTTTGTGGTGTAATGCACCGGTATTTGCCATATCTCGTCGATTTTTTTGTCATTTAAAAGCAGATAGCGGCTTTGCAACAATCTGAATCCGCCAGCCTCTTCCTGTACCTCTACTATTGGATAACCGGTCTTGTCTATCCAGCCCTTCGCGACTTCGGCAAATTTTGTCTGCTTCTTGTCACCGCCCTTGCTTACAACTTCCTCTATAGCGTTCCAGAGATCGTATTTTGTGGCGTTGGAATAGGAGTGCTTCTTCAGGTAACTGTGCAGGCCCTTCCTAAAAATCTCCTTGCCGGCATAATCCTCAAGCATCGCAAGAAGGCTACCACCTTTCTCGTAGCTTATCCTGTCGAATATTTCAACTATTTCCTTTGGCTCGTTCACGGTCACGTTTATCGGATGTGTCGAGATGTACTGATCCGCAGATAATGCAGTTGAAATTGTATCAATTGAATCCTGCAATCCGAATTCCCATTTCGGGAATACGCTGTCAACAGCTTTTGTCGCCATGAATGTGGCGAAGCTCTCGTTGAGCCAAAGGTCGTCCCACCATTCCATAGTAACAAGGTCACCAAACCATTGGTGTGCAAGCTCGTGTGCTATGACCTCCGCTATTCGTTGCTTCCTCGAAACAGATGTCGATTTCTCATCTCCAAGAAGCTCTATTTCTCTGAATGTTATGGCGCCCCAGTTCTCCATTGCACCGGCAGCGAAGTCAGGCACAGCGATAAGGTCCATCTTTGGCAACGGGAAATCAACACCAAAGTAAGATTCGTAGAATGCGAGGAATTTCTTTCCGAATTCAAGCGCCATTACCGCATCCTTGCTCTTTCCTGGAACAGTGACAACCCCGAAATCTATTTTCTTGTATCTGCTTGATTTTCTCTCGAATTTTCCAACTCCCAGATAGAGAAGATAAGAAGACATCTTTGGTGTTCTGTGGAATGTTACAAGCTTCTTTGAATTTCCTGAGCTCTTCTCGCTCTTTACTGGCATATTAGAGATGCAGTTAAGTTCCTTGTCTACAAGGAATGAGAGTTCAAATGTGGCCTTGAATGAGGGTTCGTCAAAGCATGGGAATGCCTTTCTCGCGTCAGCAGCCTCAAATTGCGACGTGAGCATATACGCCTCTTTTCCCTTAAGGGAATATTTGCTCCTGTAAAAACCGTACATTCCATAGTTATTTGTGCCTGTGAACGTTATGTGTATCTTGACATTTCCTTTTACGCTTTTTCCAAAAGTGAGCGCGAGTTCCTCATCCTCTTTGTTAAATTTTATGCGCGCCTTTTGCGTAACACCACCGGATTCGATGGTTGCATCCGCAACCTCAAGCTCCGCCGCGTTTAATCTTATCGCTTTGCAAGATTCCTTGACAATTGTCTCTACCGTCTCGCTTCCCTTGTATTTGAATGTCTTCAGATTCGGCTCTAGTAATAGCTTATAGTTTTTAGGAACAGCATTTTTGCCAAGCGTTTTCCGCGTTTCCTTTTTCATAGGACAAACCCCTTTTATTACTAATACCTGCTATATTTTAATACTCTATATGTTATTTGATTAAAAGATGAATACATGAAAATAGGCTTCGTCTCAGATGCAGTATACCCATGGAATGTGGGCGGGTTGGAGACCCTGGAGAGCACGGAAGCGAAGGAGCTAGCAAAAAAGCATGATGTTCACTTCTTCTCCCTAAGATGGCCGGGCATGGAGAAGGATTTCAGGAAAGACAACATCATGTACCATACCTTGCATGACATAACAACAGAGAAATTCTACAGGCACGGTAGGCGTTCCATAAGAGAGGCGATAGCGTACACAGTAGGGCTTGTAAGGATATTCTTCTATAAATTCGATTACATCCAGGCTAACGAGTTCCCGATACTGCACATACCAGTATTGAAATTCTACTGCAAACTGACAGGGTGCAAGCTGATACTTGACATGCATGAGGTGTGGGGCAATGAGTATTGGACAAGCTACCTTGGGAGGTTTTCGGGAAGGCTTGCCGGAGCATTTGCCTCTTGGGCGATAAGAGGGTCGGACGCTTACATATCAAATTCAAGTACAACTGCGCAAAAGCTCGAAGCGCTTGGAATAGATAAAGGCAGGATACATATATTCTCACCTATTATAGACGACAAATTGTTGGAAGAAATAGGAGTGACGGGAGAGGAAAAACGTGTTATATTCTCCGGCCGTCTCATAAAGGAGAAGCGAATCGACAAATGGCTCATAGCTGTGAAATCAGCGGCGAAAAGGGTAAAGGGGATGCGGGCATTGATAATAGGTACGGGTCCGGAGAGGTCGAGCATATCAAAGGAGATAAGCAGCATGCAGCTCAAGAATGTTGTTGAACTCAGGGACTTCTATCGCACCGCAGACAAAAAGGAGCTTTACGAGAAAATAAAAAGCTCAAAATTGCTGCTCCAGATGTCGGAGCGTGAAGGGTTAAGCATAATAGTGTTAGAGAGCCTTGCATTAGGCACGCCTGTTCTGATTCCGGACTATTCGCCAATACCTGATGAGGTAAAAAAGATGTGCATAGTGAAGGATGAGATAAGCATACCCGACACGATAGCCGAAGTGGTGAACAGTTCGGACAAAACCAAATACCTAAAGAACAAGGAAGGATTAGCAGTCTATTCCGTGTCTGGGGCAAACGCATTCTACACATCACTTTTCAGGAAGCTCGAGAATTAGCTGCGACGGTTTTAATAATCTATTCGCGCATAAATATTTGTAAAGCGATAAAGTGGGGATAATTTGACATCTAAAAACAATAAAAAGCAGAGCGAGAAAAGCTTCAAGATAGAGGTTGCAGTAACTACAAGAGACTCATGCTATGATCCAGAAGGCAATACGATAGTCGAACAGCTGGCGCATAGGAGCGGATATACTGACATACATAGCATCAGGGTTGGTAAATTAATAAGAATGGACGTCAGAGCAGAATCATCGGACTCAGCCAAAGCATCTGCTACCTCGCTATGTGATGATATCGGTTACTTTACCTCGGTAAATTCTGTAGTTGTAAAAGACGTATCGACCATGAATGGCAAATCGTCCAAAGGCGCGAATGAAAGCCATCAAACCGTTGAAGCCATAATAAATTACAAGGACGGGATACCAAATCCAGAAAGCCAACCCGTATTGGATGCCTCAAAAGATGGCAAATATGCAATCAGCGGGATAAACGTGAGCAAGCTGCTGCGCATAAAGGTGAATCTGGGTGTTGATGCAATAGAATACGTATCGCTCTTCGATAGCGAATGCGCTCTGCATAATCCGATTATCCATCATCTTGAATTAAGACTTGCTTGATGTAATGAACTGGAGTTTAATCTAATTATTGCATCAACTAGGCCTTTAGCCCCTTTAGTCTCTCCTCAAGTTCATCTAAAACAAGGCGCTTTTTCTCTGTGCTCAAATGAAAGACTGTTTTTAAAATAGCCTCGTCCGTAATTGTGAATATATAATTCAATTTTATTATACTATCTTGAGCAGCACCTTCCTTTGTATAAATGCGTATTCCTTTCATCTGCAGATTTGTCGTTATTCCAGCTATAACTATGTTCCCTAACTCCTCAAATAGTACTAATGCTGGTCTTACTTTCAGATCCCTGGCTGTCTATAAACTGCATCCTTGTTAGTACTACATCTCCAGCTTTAGGCATTCTCCCACGCAGTATAGTCGCCATCGCCCCATAACTCTTTCATCTTGGTTTTTTGGGCCTCTTGGACAAATTTGTCAAACTCTTTTATCTCTTTTGTAGTTTTTATGAGATTCATGATTACCTCATTATAAGTCTCTCTCGGATATTTCTTAATGTGCTTCAAAGCCTTTACTACTGATTTATTCAGCTGTACGGTGGTTACACCTTCCTGGGTCATTATATATCACCTATAGTTAATATATAATACACTATATATAAAAGGCTTTCCATTAACTTATCAAAACCTATTTGTTACTAGAAGCTATTCAAGCCTCTTTATTATATGGTATCCGAATTGCGTCTTTACGATGCCAGATGTCTGTCCTTTCTGGAGCGCAAAGGCAGCCTTCTCGAAATCCTTTACCATGACGCCATGCCCGAATGTGCCCAGATCCCCACCATGTTTCCTTGAGCCATCTATAGAATACTGTTCAGCAAGCTTTCCGAAGCTCTCGCCATTTGAGAGCTTTTCTAGGACTTCTTTTGCGACAGATTCCTTTGCAACAAGTATGTGCGCGCATCTTATCTTGTCTGCCATGAAACCACGATATATCTGGTAATGTCTTATTTTTATTTGTTTGTCTTGCCGTGGCTGAAGAAGAACATACGCTACGATTGACGCATGCTATGGTGATCTCTTTACCGCCAAAACCTCATAATGGCCGCGCTTTCCCGACCTGATCAAAAGGATTTTGAAATTGTGGAAATGTGCTTGTATTGTTCGTTTATCAAAATAAAAATGGGGCAGCCCTTTCTCGATGCCGTCCATTGGCATGTACGTCCTATCAGCGATTTTTTCAGCGTTTTGCTCTGCCCTATGCTTAGGCGCTTGCGTCTGAACTTCGGGACAGTGAAAAATAAGATGCCATTATCGTCCAATACGCGTTCCATTTCCGTTATCAGTCTCTTGATGTTGTGCGAATAGTTGTGGTGCAGAACTTGAGTCGAGATTATCGCATCAAAGGATCTGTTTTTGTACGGCAGCTTTTGATATATGTCCTGGTTCTTCAGATGTGCCTTTAGGCGCTCTTTTTTAAGCCATTTTCTGGCAAGTCCAATTCCTGTTAATGATGAATCGATGCCGTAAACGTCAAATCCTTTCCTTGAAAGATAAACAAGATGCCTTCCTGAGCCGCAGCCAAGGTCCAAAACCCTCTTCACTCCTTTCTTCTTAAAAGTGCCTGCAATTTCCGGCATGCGCTCGTCAGGTTCCAGGAAAAATGTGCCCCTCTCCTTGTATATTCTCTCCCACACATCCATTTGATCAGTCCAGCTTGAATGCTGCTGCTACCAGTATCGGGAATATTATGCTTGCCTCTCCCCATACCTTTACGTTGTTGGCGTCAGGGGTTGCCTTGCCCCAGCTTTTTGCCTCGTCAGGGTTTGCCCCAGCGTTGCTCCCATCCTGCTCGTAGGCCGTGTTTATATAAACAGTGTAATCGCCGCCCTTCCTAAGCATGAATGCATTCATTATGTGGTGCTTCGGGACCGACCCGCCAAGTATTATGGCACCGGTTCTATCGGCGTTGAGAACGGTATCGTAAAGCAGTTCAACTTCCTTCGAGAGCTCAACCCCAAAATCCTTGTGGTCCTTCTTGAAGAAATAAAGGTGATCGCCTATCGCTCCATCGGCAAGCGGCACGCAAAGCAACGGTATATTGTTCTTGTAGGCCCAATAGGTGAAGCTCTCCCTGCAGCCTTTCGAGCCCTCAAGCGCCTTTCCCATCTCTTTTACGAATTCAACGCTGTCCACAAGCCTCCCGGTCTCTTTCTGCTTCGCATAGACCTTTGTGATGAGCTCTTTCATGTATTTCTCAAACCATATGTACCGCTCATTGGGTATGAATATGTTTCCAGTCCTGTTTACGCCCTTCTTCCTCAGTTCGGCGCCATCAGCATCGAACGAACCATGCAGGAAATCTCCGTGCGTCTTTATTATGTCCTCCTCAAGCCCTCCGGTTGTCGTTACGAGGAAATGGACAAGCCTGTTCCTTACGAGATAGGTGATGATATCGCGCAATCCGCTGCTCGTGATGTTCGATGTGAATCCCAAAAAGATTGTGGCCTTCTGCTTTCTCATCTCCTTTACAAGAGCTATCGCCCTTGCGAGGTTGGTTGCCTGAAAGCCCGTGTCCTTGTAGGATTCAAAAAAGCTTTTGGCATCAAAGGCCTTTTCGAAATCGTAGCCCTTCACCTTGCCAGTGCCAAGCTCTACGCTCTTCCTGAAAAGAGACTTCTTTGGATCTATCTTTTTTATCTGAATCACCAGTAGCTAATACTTTAGTGCATCCCAGATTATTAATATTTGCTGGCGCTCACAAAACACCTAATACCTGCCTGCTGCATAGGATCCTGCTTACTGGCTAATCCTCTATTCTTCTGGCGTGCCTGTTCGCAGCTCTTCTGCCGCGGGCCTTTATGTAGCTCCTTCTGTTGCTCTTTCTTATCCTTTTTGCCATACGCTGGCCTACCCTTCTCTTCCCGAACCATTTATGGCTGAATTTTACCGTGTCGAATACGCCTGAGACTGGGGTATAGCTGACTAGCACAGTAGCCAGATCCTTTACGAATGCCTTATGCTCTGGGTTCAGATGAATCCGGGCGTCGTTTATACTCATAGTTACACCTAAGGCTATTTTGGTTGAGTGGTGCAAACTGGTCTGTTACGCATCATCAACAATGCCATTCCACATGCAAAGGTTAAAAAGGGCAGTACCCATTTGCAATTAGTGGCAGTGCTGCTTTGGTCTGATTTTAGGTATCCCAATATCAAACGATTCGGGCCAGCGGTTCTGCCTAGTCAGAGTCCGATTCTATATAGACCCTGATGAATCTGAGTTCAAGGGCCAATCAATATTTCTTATAAATCTCTTTTCTATGCCCAATGGATCTGACAAAAACAGTTCCGTTATCTTGTTCTATGTCGGCTATAATTCTATAATCACCAACCCTCAACTTGTATTCAGGTCTTCCTGTTAATCTCTTGAAGAATTTATACGGGCCGGATCTTGCGTCCTCAACTTTTTTAATTGCTCTTTTGATTATGTTTTTATTAAGCCGTTTTAACTGCGAAAGAGACTCTTCAGAATATTCTACTTTGAAAGTGGTCACTATATCCCTAAATGTTTCTTTACTTCTGCTGTAGTGTAAGTCCTGCCGTGCTTTATATCGAGTAGACCACGAACTAACGATGTTCTAAATTCGTCAGTATATTCTCCTTCTTCATCGCCTGCTGGTATAAGCGCCATGAGTGCATCTATCACTTCATCGTATGTTGCACGCTTATAAGGCTTGAGCTTGTTAAGATTTTCTCTTGTTGTTTTGGTTATCTGTATGGTAGTATATACCATATAATCACTACATAATATATGTATAATAAATATATAAACTTATCTGACGATATACTCTATGCTGAAATATAATGGTACTAGTAGTGGGCCCGCGGTTCTGGCGAGTTAGAGTTCAGTTCTTCTTTATAGAATAAGTTTCAGAGTTCGATTCTATTACTTATTTACCGAAGATAGCTTCATGATGATCATAGTCCTCTAGGATTACTATTTTTCTATTTTCATCTATTGAATACAATAATACAAAATGTTTGTCTATGTGGACCGCCCTTTCACCAAATTTATCATTACGTAAAGGCTTGAATCTGTAAGGATTTTCCAGGATATGTTCCAGTTTCTTGTATATTATCCCCATCTGCTTTGGATTCTTTTTCCCCAACCTATCAAATATCTTGTCTAAATGCTCTTTTTGGGTGAATGAGTAAATACCCAAACTAACACCATCAGATCGGATATCTTTTCTTGAAGTCTTCTAGACTTCCAATATATGTAGTTTTCTCCTTACTTATTTTCTTTAGCTTCTTAAGATAAGAGTCTTTGATCTTAGGCTCAAAAACGAGTTCTTCGTATTCTTTTGCCAATTTGTTTATTGCTTGCGATTTATCCTTCAAACCATATTCTGCCTTTATTATGTTTAGTACTCTGTTTGCCTCATCGTTGATTGTAACTATGGCCTTTACCATATTAACACCATGTTAATATTATGTTAATATATATTATTAAAGGTTCCTACTACTTTGATTTGGTCTTTAAGTGTATGTAGGAGAACCGAACATAATTTATCGACGTTACACGTCAGCAATGGGCCCGCGGAGAATCGAACTCCGGATCTTCTCCGTGTGAGGGAGACGTCTTACCATTCGACTACGAGCCCGAATCATTTTATCTGGTTTATCTTTGCTGCAAGTATGAAATCATTTATCGAAAGCCCTTTTATTGCATGGGTGCTGCTTGTCAGCCTTACTTTGTTCCACGAATATACTAATATGTCAGGGTGATGGCCTTCGCTTTCTGCTATGTCGGCAACCTTGTTGACGAACCCCATCGCATGCTTGAAGTCCTTGAACTTCAGCTCGGTGTATATGCTTTTTCCCTCGAGCTTCCAGCCACTTGCGAACCTTAGGTTTTTCCTCGCCTCTTTCGCGTTCATTGGCTTGGTGCCGCCCTCACATGGCTTGCACTTCTTTTTTGTAAAGTCCATGAATAGTATTGGCAATTTGTGCTTAAATAGATTATCCTTGGAGGTTGAAATACTCCCTGAACTTGTCGGTTGTTTCTATGCGCTTGGTGCGTCCCACTCTCATCGTCCTGACGAACTCCTTCTCCTGAAGCTCCTTCATGTGCTCGTAGGTGGAGCTGCCGAATGCCTTGACTACGCTGCTCTGCATCACAGGCTCGTTCTTGCTTATGTATGCGAGTATCCTGAGCGAGCTCTTCGATATCTCGGGAGCGCCGGCAAGCGATCCCACCATTTCAGCATACTCATTCCTTACCCCCAGCGAGTATTTGCCACCAGCCTCGGATATCCTTAGCGCGGTGTCCCTTTCATCGTAATCCTTTATAAGCTCAGCAAGCACCTTCCTGGCATGCCCTATCGATCCTATGCCCGCAATCTTTGCCATCTCGTCAAGGTCCAACGCCCTTCCTGATACGAACAGCGCGGATTCCATGACCTTCTTGTAGTCGCGGCTATTTGCCTGGTTTGTCGCCATTTTCATCACCGAGCTTTACGAATATCTCATTGAAGAATTCATCCTGCATGAGTATAAGCTGCCTGTTGTGCGCAAGGAACAGAAGCGGCACAAAAAGGCCCAGCAGCATGTTCTCTATCGAACTGAAGCTCTTTGAGAGGTGCCCGAATGTGGTCATGCCATCACGGTCAACATTGGCCTTTACTAATTTGAAAGCTCTTTCCATCTTCTCGTCTATGTCATCCTTCTCCACAACGAAGTTTAGCGGTTCTGCCTTTTCTATCACGACTCGCTCGCGTTTCTCGTTGAGCTTTATCGCATCACCAAGCGCGCTCATCAGCTCTTCGAGGGTTATCTTCCTCTTAGGCTGCAGCCTCAGCTTTGAGATGAGTGGCGGGACGTCTGGAAGTATCCTGCCTCCCTGCATTTCAGCATCCTCTTCAGCAAGGGCAACTTCTTCGACAGGAAATATGTTTATGGTCTCGCTCTTCATGCGCAATAGTATTGATGCGGCAAGAACTATGTTTGCCGGTATGTGAAGATCCATTACCTGCATCTTCTTTACCACTGCTATATAACTGTCAACGACCTTGACGATGTCTATGTTCCACGGATCGAGCTGATTGCTGTCAACAAGCTCCACAAGAAGCTCTCTCCAGGTTGCATTTCTGACGAATTCCTGAAGGTTTAGCTGCTGTTGCTTGCTCTGGGTTATTGCTTCCGTGCCGCTGGTCATCGAGGATACTAGGAAGCCCATATATTTATTTATATCGTTGTGCAACAATGCTGTCTTTAAGGAGGGATTATTTCTTAATCTGGTAATCTACTGCATACTCCGATTCCATCGCGGAGTAGGGCCTCACCTCCCTCCAGGCTAGAAACCTTACGCCATACCCTTTTGCCCTCGCATGCGCGGCTATCACATCCTTCAACGCATCCGAATCCGTTGCGAATGAGTAAATGTGCACAGTTGCCTTTTTCCTTGCTATAGAGTAAGCCTCATCAAGGAAATCTGTGCTCGACATTGGTAGCGGCATTATTATCCTGTCAGCGAAGTTTTTGTATTTTTTGGACACTTTCTTCATGTCTCCAAGCACAGGCTTTACATTATCCGTCTTGTTCAGCTTAATGTTGTCTACCATGTATCTGTATCCGAATTTGTTCAATTCAACCGCTACTATGTTCGTATTCTTCTTTGCCTTTGCTATCTCTATTGCAAACGGGCCAATGCCTGCGAACATCACCATCACATTCTCCCTGTTTTTTACAAGACCTATTATCCTGCTACGCTCGTAGGAAAGCCTGTTCGAGAAGAATACCTTTCTCGTGTCAAACCTGAATATGCATCCGTTTTCACGGTAAGTTGCAATGAAGTTTTTCTTTCCAGCCACGAATCTCAGCTTCCTTACCCTGTATTTTCCCTTTACCGCACCTTCTTTTGCAAGAACTGTCTTTATACTATTGTTCGAATCCATCAATATGCGCGCAATCTCCCTCTCCTTGCCTTTGCTGCCATCGAATTCTATTATTACGATTTCGCCGAGCTGGTCATAGCCCCTTGCAAGAAGCGACTGCTCTCTCTTGGTGAGCACACTCTCTATCTGCTGCATGTATGTGTTCCCTTCCTTCCTTTTGCCCTCCCTTCTTGATACTATGCTGAATTCGGGCCTATCAAAAGGCTTTTTAGCCTTTGCTCCCCTTATATTATGTATTGGAAAATACACATAGCTGCGGCTATGCTGTACCTGTCTGGAGCTGTCAAGCAAGCCAAGGCGCATTACAAGAACTCGCGCCCTTTCCGCATTCTTGCGCTCAACCTTCAGGAATTCCATGCAATCAGCAAGAAATGAAAGGTCATAAAGGATAATATATGTTTGTGATTAAAGAATAAAGAACGAGTGATTCAATTGTACTTTGTTGTTAAGGTAACATCAGGCCAGGAGCGCATTGCAGTCAATGTGCTCCAGAACAAGATAGCCAAATCCGACCTGCCCATATATTCCGTCATAGTGGTGGAGGGCATGCGCGGCTACATAATAATGGAGGCGGAAGACGAGGTTTCGGCGAGGCAGTTCGTCACTAAGGGAAGGAGCATACGCGGTGTACTTCCGAAAGAGCTGAGCGAGGATGAGGTAAAGAAGCTCATCGAATCGAAGAGCCGCGCCATAGGCATAGAGAAGAATGACATAGTGGAATTCACTACTGGTCCATTCAAGGGCTACAAGGCGCGCGTCCTCAAGATGGACGAGACAAAGGATGACATAACTGTAGAGCTCATGGACGTAGTTGTGCCGATACCTATAACGACAAAGATGAACACTGCAAAGGTAATACAAAAATCTAACAAGGCGTGAATATGGCAGAAACAACTGTACAAGGATTAGTTGAGGGAGGCAAGGCAACATCAGGACCACCCTTCGGGCCCAGCACTGGGCCCTCTAGGCGTAAACATAAATGCGATAGTTGCTGAGATAAACGATAAGACAAAGCAGTTTGCGGGCATAAAGATACCCGTCAAGGTGTTTGTGGACAGCGCGACAAAGGCATTCAGGGTAGAAATAGGTGCTCCAACAACAAGCGCGATGATACTCAAGGAGCTGGGGCTTTCAGCAGGCGCAAAGGCCAAGGACGAAGTAGTTGGCAACATAACCCTCGAGAAGGTCAAGCAGATAGCCAAGTCGAAGGAAGGATCGCTGTACGGAAAGAGCGTGGGCAGCAGAATCAACCAGATACTTGGCACATGCAAGAGCATGGGAGTGACATGCGATGGAGAGGATCCAAGGCTGGTAATAAGCAAGATAAACTCGAAGGAGATAAAGATATAAGCCCAAGCGGCACAATGCGGCAAATGCTCAGTCTTCGGGCATCTGCCATTTTGGCACCAACCTAACTATACCGATTCTTTTTTTGGCAGTTTACTTATTTAACTCTGCCAAGATGCGCCCCGATTTGGAAATTCAAGAGTACCAAAGGCTTTAAAAGACTGGTTTCTATATTGTAAAAGCTTTAGGTAATAACTTGAGGGGAGAATCAGGTAATCAGAGCGGCAAACAGCAGAAGGCGCAGTCTGCCATGGAATACATGACGACCTACGGCTGGGCTATACTAATCATAGTAGTAATAACCGCAGTATTGTACCTATACACCTCAGCGCCGAGTCAGGTGGTGCCGAACCTGTGCAACTTTGTCAACGGTGCCTACTGCAACGATATGATAATAGGGACAAATACCGTGTCGCATGCTACGACAGTGGGGCTTTTCCTTACCAATACGCAAAAGGCCCCGATCATGAATCCCGAGCTCTTTGTCTCGCTAAACGGCGCCAACACCACCCAGTTCCGATGCACGCCTAATTTCGTACCTTCTGGAGGGTCCATTCTATGCAATGCCATGCTTCCGATGACAAGCAGCATAGGCTCATTCCTTTCAGGAACCATATATCTTAATGCAACATATTGCGGACTGTCAGTATCATCCTATTCGAGCTCGCATAACTGCAGCTCTGGAGTAAAAGAGACCTATCTGGGCAACTTTGCGGGGCATGCACAACCTCTCATCGCGCCGCAGTCAACTCTTGTTCTGACCGCAGCCAACTACACGCAAGCGGCAAACGGCAATCCCGATCCGCTAACCGCAACGGTGAAGCTCCTGGGTTATCCACTAAGGGGCGCAACTGTGAACTTCACAACCAGCAACGCCGTTTATCCAGTATCCCCAAACCTTACAACAACAAGTCCTGCAGGTACAGCACTTAGTTCCGTATCTGGAAATGTGGTGGGCACTGTAACTGTTAATGCAATGTATGCAGGGCTGGGCAATAGCATAGTGATAAATTTTGCGGCTCCGGTAACCATGGTCCTCATACCGGTAAACTACACCTACTGCTCTAGCAGCCCGTTCATCGTAACAGTCGATGGCGTGCAGTATGCCTGCTCACAACTTCTAGGAAAACAGTTCGCGTATTCGAAAGGTACAACCCATACCTATCAGTTCGTAACCAATGTACCAATACCCTCAAACACGCAGGAAGTTTTCAAGAACATCGTAATAAACGAAATACCCTACCTTTCTCCATCAGGTATAATAACAGTAAACTCGAACATCACGGTTCCATTCAGGTACACGGCCCAATATTATCTTACCGAAACCTCAAGTCCGTTTGGCGCAGGTGCATTACAGCCTGGAAGTGGATGGTACAACGCACTAGCTCCGGTAACAATATCAGAGACGCCATCCGGCGGCTATGTGTTCAACACATGGTCCTGCACCGGTTCGGGCTGCTACAGCGGCAGCCAGTCTGCCGCACAGATAAGCATGACAAACCCGATGACAGAAACGGCAAGCTTCACACAAATAGGATCTACCTCGACATCCACTTCCACTTCATCGACCTCGTCTACGGTTACCGCATCCACAACCTCTACATCAAGCTCCTCGACATCCTCATCCTCGACCAGTTCAACCTCGTCCACATCCATTTCTACCAGTTCAACAACCATAGCCGGCACATTATCAGCGTCGCTTAGTGCATCACCAAATACAATAACGGTTGGCGACAGCACGATGTTGGTCGTAAACTGGGCTGGAGGCGTAGCACCATATGAAATCCTATTATACACATCAAGTTCGAGTTCCTCCTGCCAACCAGTTTCACAGGTAAACTCGGACACGAATGTATACGGCAGCACATTGCAGTTCACGGAATCGCCGACATCCACTACCAGCTATTGCGCGTATGTCCAGGATTCAGAACCAATCAGCACATGGACGAATGTAGCGACAGTCACCGTTAATCCGGTAACAACAACCTCCACATCGACCTCTACAACAATCTCCACAACCTCGACTTCACTGTCCACAACATCTACATCAACATCCTCAACATCAACATCGATCGGCACCATAACAACAACCTCCATATCGACCACATCAACATCATCTACCTCCACCTCTACCTCATCAACAGTGTCTACGACATCCACAACTTCAACATCCGTATCCTCGACATCCACCTCAATAGCGCCAATACTCTCCGCATCAATATCGGCAAGCCCAGACCCGATAGCGCAGAGCCAGAGCTCAACACTCGACCTTGTATGGACTGGAGGGTACTGGCCATACAATGCATTCCTCTATTCAAGCCCTACATCAACATGCAATACCGGCTCGACATTTTTAGGAGCGATAAATGGCATATACTCTGCACCAAATTCGGGCAGCTGGACCTGGCCAGTATCACCAGCAAGCTCCACATACTACTGCGGCTATGTGGCCGATTCCTCGCTCCCAATACCGCAATCCGCACTTACAAGTCCTGTGCTGGTCACTGTAGCCCAAGTGCAGCTAACCGCATACATTACCGCGAACCCGAGTACGATAACTTCCGGCCAATCGACGACATTGAACGTCATATGGGCCGGAGGGGAATGGCCGTACACAGTAACCTTCTACTCAAGCCCGACCTCCACATGCAACACCGGCTCGGCATCTATTGAAACCCAGTCCGGCATATGGCTGCAGGGAGGCGGCAGCTGGACCGCCAGCGCCTCACCGGCAACCTCAACGTACTACTGCGCTTATGTTGTCGATTCCTCAACACCAACACCGCAGTCTGTACTGACTAGCCCAGTACTAGTAACAGTCAGCCCCACAACAACCACATCAACATCGTCTACCTCATCCACATCCACCTCAACCTCCGTTTCAACAACCAGCGTATCCACCACATCCACATCCACCTCAACCTCATCAACCTCTACATCCATCGGCACAATAACAACAACATCAGTAACAACAACCTCGACCAGCTCCACATCCACATCCACCTCCACCTCGTCTACATCAACCTCTACATCTATCTCTACTACTAGCACGTCAACATCCCTTTCAACAACCAGCACATCAGTCTCAACCACATCAACATCCCTTTCAACAACCAGCACGTCCACATCTACGACTGTCACGACCTCAACCATCCAATACTATGCGCTTTCCACATACACGGTAGGGTATGACACCTCTACGGACGAGGGAGTCAACATGAATGGCTGCACAAGCGGGGACGGGACATATGCTGCTGGTTCGCAACAGGACATAGGCGCGGATAGCGGCTGCCAGTGCAGTGGAGGCACCCCGGGAGGCCAGGGCTATTTTGCCGGCTGGGAAGGTTCAGGAAGCGGCAGTTATACTGGCAGTTCAAGCAGTGCAACAGTCACGATGAATGGCGCAATCTCGGAGACGGCCACCTATGACATATCTGACGGTCTGCTATACGGCTGCGAAGAGGGCTGATCAGCTAATGATGCGATAAGGCCATACCGCGCTAAAACTTTTGAATAATCGGATTTGGCAACAGCTGCGGTCACTTGTCCTTTCTGGGACACCAAAGGCTTTAAGAGCTTGTCTACTATATTGTAATAGCTTTAGGTAATAACTTGAGGGGAGAATCAGGTAATCAGAGCGGCAAACAGCAGAAGGCGCAGTCTGCCATGGAATACATGACGACCTACGGCTGGGCTATACTCATAATTGCCGTGATAATCGGGATACTGTACTTCTACGTCTCGGCTCCAGCCCAACTTGTATCAAACACCTGCAACTTTGTCAACGGCGCCTACTGCAATGACATGATAATAGGAACAAATACGGTAACGCATGCGACAACCATAGGCCTCTTCCTGACCAACACGCAAAAAGCGCCGATCAAGAACCCAGAGCTTTTCGTATCTTTAAACAGCAGTAAAAATACAACACAATTTCCCTGCACGCCAAATTTCGTGTCTGTTGGGGGTTCGATCATATGTACTGTAACGATTCCTGTAACTAGCAGCATAGGCACGTTTATGGCTGGTAGCATATATTTGAATGCTACCTACTGCGGGCTAACATCATCAACATACGCGAGCGCGCATAACTGCAGCACAGGCGTAAAAGAAACATATTCTGGCAGCTTCGCAGGCCATGCACAACCGCTCGTATCAACCCAGTCCAGTCTTATTCTTACAGCTGTTAACTATACTCAAGCCGCAAATGGTAATCCAGACCAGCTAAGTGCGATGGTAAGGCTTCTTGGTTATCCGCTAAGAGGCGCAACAGTAAATTTCACCACAAGCAATGTGGTCTATCCCGTTGCACCTAATCTCACAACAACAAATCCATCTGGCATTGCACTCAGTTCAGTATCCGGCAATTCTGTCGGTACTGTAACAATCAATGCGATCTACGCGGGAATAAGCAACAGCGTGACAATAACATTCAACGCTCCCGTCATTCTTGTATTCACGCCTATGAACTACACCTACTGCTCAACAAGTCCGACAGTCGTAACCGTTGACAGTGTGTCATATACCTGTTCCCAACTTCTGGGAAAGCAGTTCGCATATTCAAAAGGAACAACACACACATATCAGTTTGCAACAAACGTGCCAATACCATCCAACACCCAGGAAGTTTTCAAGAACGTCATAATAAACGGAATACCTTACACCGCATCTTCTGGAACCCTGACAGTCAACTCCAACATCACCGTACCATTCAGATACTATGCACAGTATTTCCTGACGCAGGCATCAAATCCTGCAGGCGGAGGAACACTTCAACCGGGAAGCGGGTGGTATAATGCGCTTGCATCAATAACTCTCTCTGAGACGCCTGCGGGTGGATACACCTTCAATTCATGGTCATGTTCAGGTTTGGGTTGCTATAGCGGAAACCAGGCAAGCGTTCAGTTAAGTATGACTAATCCGATATCCGAAACCGCAAGCTTCACACAGGTAGGTTCGACATCAACCTCCACATCTACCTCATCAACATCCTCTTCGATTACCGCTTCCACCACATCAACATCGTCCTCATCTTCATCATCCTCTTCAACAAGCACAACTTCATCGACAACCCTATCAACAACTTCCACCACAATAGCCGGAACCGTATCTGCGTCGCTTAGCGCATCGCCAAATACTATAGTTCAGGGCAGCAACACAGTATTGACAGTGAGTTGGGCAGGCGGCATAGCGCCATATGAAATTATACTATACACCTCATCCTCAAGTTCTACCTGCCAGGCTACCTCCCAGGTAAGTACCTTGACAAACGTATACGGCAGCACATTGCAGTTCACTGAATCGCCATCATCAACTACAAGCTATTGTGCATATGTCCAGGATTCCGAACCAGTTAGCACATGGACGAATGTCGCGACAGTTACCGTCAACCCGGTAACAACAACCACGACAACCTCTACCTCGACATCTACAACCATCTCAACCACATCAACCACCTCAACATCCACATCAACGTCATCAACATCAACCTCGATCGGCACCATAACGACAACCTCCATATCAACCACATCAACATCATCCACCTCTACTTCTACCTCATCAACATCGACTTCAACATCCACAACTTCCACATCCGTATCGTCAACCTCAACAACAGTAGCACCGACGCTGACCGCATACGAAACTGCAATACCTGGCTCAATAAACGAAGGACAGGAAACCTCCCTTAATGTAATCTGGACAGGCGGTTCTTGGTCGTACAATGTATTCTTCTATTCAAGTCCAACTTCAACGTGCAACACAGGATCAACATTCATGGGTTCCATCAACGGAATATGGTCTGCACCCAGTTCGGGCAGCTGGGGATGGCCGAATATTGTGCCCCAGTTCACAACATACTATTGCGCATTGGTGACCGATTCATCGCTCCCGATATCGCAGTCCATACTTACAACTCCGGCGCAGGTAACTGTAACGCCGGTGACACTCACGGCATCAATAGGCGCAAACCCGACAACGATAAGTACCGGTCAGTCAACCACTCTGACAGTAACATGGTCTGGGGGATACTGGCCATATACTATTAGCCTTTACTCAAGTCCAACCTCGACATGCAATACCGGTTCGACACTGATTGGTAGCCAGTCAGGCCTATGGTACATGGGAGGCGGCAACTGGATCGACACCAATTCACCAGCAGCATCAACCTATTACTGTGCCTACGTGGTGGATTCCTCCACACCGACACCAAAGACATCGCTCACAAGTCCAGTATTGGTCACCGTAAGCCCGACAACAACCACATCAACAACTTCGACTTCAACAACATCGACATCTGTCACTTCTACGACTTCAACAACATCGACATCAGTCACATCCACAACATCTACAATAGCTAGCTGCTACGACCTGTGCAACATAAATAGCGGAGCATATGTGTGCACCTGCTGCTATGATGCGGGTCTCGGGTATTACACGTGTGGCGGGACGAGTACTGGTGTCTCCTGTGTAATTGCCTGCAATTATGGCGGTTTCCCACCAGGCAATGACTGTTACCAGTGTGGTACACCTCCACCAACTACAACTTCCACCTCATCAGTCACATCAACAACATCCACAACCTCGACATCAGTCACCTCTACAACGTCAACAACATCTACGTCAATCACATCAACAACATCTACAACATCGACATCTGTCACTTCTACAACATCCACAACCTCAACATCCGTTTCAACAACCAGCACCACCATATCGATGCCAGGCCAGTACTTATATGTGTACGATGTTGACATAGACCAGGGAGGCATTCCTGGGTGCACAAATCCCGCTCCTGGATCTTACCTTGATGACTACGGCAGTGACGTTCAGGTATCTGCACCCGACTCATGTGGCCATTATGACTGTCCTGGTCCGGAGTTCGAGGTTCTGCAGGGCATCAGCACAGATTGCAGCGTGTATGGCACCTACGCGCAGGACGACATGTATGCGGACTGCACAATGACAACAACCCATTCCGTTGAAGTGGACTACGAATGCCAGTAATGGCTAATCGTAAAAGTAAGAGTAGCGCATCAGCTGTGGCTCTGTGTTCCTATATAAAAAAAGAAGAAAGTGCTCCGCATAAACGTATGGCTATGCTAAATTAATTAAGTGCTTTGGGTAATCAGCGCTGGCCGGCTGCAGACTAATCTATCACTTGTCCTTTTCCAGCCTGTTTTTGTCAACCTGGTCGCTCTCTGCCGGCAGTGCAGTGACTGCTGCGGGTGTTGTCTTTGTCTGGTCGACTGCAGAATCAAGCAGTAAGTCAGCCTTGCTGGAGCTAGTCGAGACTGTCATCAAGTTCTCGCCCCTCCTTAGGTTTATGCCAAGGTTCTGGATCGAAAGGCTGCCCTCTTTCCCCTTTGGTATGTACTTGATCTGGTTCATTGCCCTCATCGAATCCGATATTATTGTAGTCCCGTCCTTTACTCTGTACTGGTCAAACCAAGTTATGATGTCCATTCCACGATCGGAAAGCTCATACCTTGACTGTTCTCCATTATACATTGAATATTTGCCGCTCGTTTCGGTGTTGTGCCACGATTCCGTCATTACGCCGGTAAATTCTCCAGCCTTGTCGGATTTAACCTCTCCGGTGGCAATGATTCTTGTAGCGCCCTTCGGATTGATCTGCACGGTGTAAGGAAGTTCATTACTGCTAAGATTTTTCGCCTCCGCAAAAAGCAGTTCCGGATGCGTTGGCGGGAAGTATACCCTAAGTTGTATCCTGTCGCCCTCTGCCGCGTTGAAAGGGCCATCACCAACGCGCGTGGAGTTTCCCTTTTCGTCAAACGTAAAGTACACTAATTCAAATCCATTCTTAGATTTTGCGCCGTTTTCAGTCCAGTTGCGTGAGAGGCCTATCTGAACCCATTGCACCTTCTTTCCATCCTCATTTGCCACTATCGCATTAAGGAGATTAGCCACACCGTATGCATTACCATTGTCGTCTAACGTTTTGCCTGCACCGGGCACAGTTATCACTGCCTCGAGAGATCTCACTGCCTCGTCTTTAGTGAAATTGCATATCGACGCGGCTGCCTGCACGTGCCACCTCTCCCAGTGCGTTTGTGCCTTTGTCGCACCTTTGGTGTTGCGTACCTCTACTTTGGTATTATTATCATTCGGAGCTGCAGCCGCAAGGTCAAAACGCTGCTGGGCGCCTAGGTTTATTGCAGATGCGGCCAATGCGAGCCCAATCGCAAGAAATCCGGGACCTTTGCTCTGTTGTTTATCATCCTCTCTAAGTAGATGCGCATGCGCTGTCTCTTGGGCTTGCCGTCTGGCTGTTACTTTCTCCATAAATCCCAATTATTGATACTGTTGCAAGATATTTAAAGCTATCTTATTACAAGAAGTGCGGCGATCTGGTATTTATGCATTTCCATATGGCCCTCTCGGGCAGGACATTGGCAGGGTTGGCACTGTCAGCGCGCCGATGCCTATAAATATTATGCGAACAATAAAATATAGTGCTAAAATGTCCGGCCTAACAAAGCGAAAAGAATGCACGCAAGTAGTAATAGGGAGCATAAACAAGGTTTCGGGCATTGATCTACTCATAAGGAAAGAGACAAGGGTAAGAGGGCACGATAACCTTTTTGCGGATATGGATCTAAATACCAATCCATTCCCCCAGTCATGTCTCTATCCCTGCTGGTGTCCCAAGACAGTCGTTGCATTTGAGGAATACGGAGTGCCGCTGGGCCCGAATATAGTACACCATTCGGAAAACGGGACATATGTAGTTGTGGATGTGCCAGAATTCCTTGGCGGTGAGCGTCTTTGGGGGCAGAAAGACAGGCAGCTGCTTCTTAGGCATGATTTTAACGCTGTTGTAACAGGCAATAACTCACGCAGTTCTCACAGCGATTCCAGAGTAATCCGGATAAGCAATGCCGTGATAAAAAACCTTTCCCGCCCCAAATCCGGGGAATTTAACATACCTGACAAGGATACCGGGCTCGTAACAAACGATAACCAAATATTGTCTCTGGATTCGGAAGGCAGCCAAGACGCAAGGAGCGGGTGGTTTACGCAGGGTCCTTATGTAGGCGCGGTTGTCCGCGGATTCGGCCCAAAAGTGGTAATTGCTGGCTACTGGCTTGATACCAGCCTTGCAGTTGCAAGCCTGGTTGAAGTACACTCTTAAATTACTTTCCTGTGCGTTTGGCTCTCTTCCTCCTTGCCGATACTCCCTCATCAGCGGCTATCCTGTCTATCGCGTTCTTGAACTCGCGCATTGATTCGTTTGAGGAATTAAAAAGGAGCGCTAATCCTACAAAGCCGGTTATTATGGTTATCGACATTGCCGAAACATACACACTGAAATAGCTCTTCGAGGCGATGCTTATGCCAGCTCCGCCAACGAATATTATGGGAGCTACTTGCCATGCCCACCGCTATTGACAGATCCATGCCCAGCTGAAGAACTTGTTGAATTTACGCTTCCCACTACACATGAAGTGCCAGTGGAAGTACCAGACAGAATATTATAACCCAGAGTTGGGCTGTATGTAGCCTGGCATGGGTTTGTGCTAACCACCAATGACCTATTGCCATTCCATGTGCCCAAAACTACAGTTGCTGCTGAAACTGCCGCAAAGCCTAGGATCTCGAGAGCCCTTCTTTTCTTTGTTGGTCCGCTTCTAATATCCTCTCGTGCTTCTGGGGCTTTCTTTGCACCCTCGTCAGTTGCTACTGTCTTATCGGATCCTGCTGGGATAGCCACAGGAGGCGTCCTGGTGCTTAATTGGTCTTTTCTTAATGAATTTAAGCGGCTTTCTATTAGAGTAAAGAGTGGATCCTTGTACAAATAATGGCTTACATCTGTACTTGGCTGCTTTTCTTGCGTAGTTACGACTGCTGCCGACCTTTCCTGTGCAACCATTACTGTGCTCAATACAAGACTCATACTAACAACTCCCGCCTTCCTAAGGAAAGTGTTGTGTCTGCTCTTTCCTTGGCCTTCAGTTTCTTTTGTTGTCATATCTATCACACTATTAACATTACATCAATATAGCGCATTAATCATATATATATGTTCGTATGTTCAGCGAAGGTTTAAAAGCCTACCGCACAAATGGCTTATCAAACTCCTCGACAGAGGCCATTCTCAAAATATTCCCAATTCGGTTTTTTATCACTTTCTTTTTCTCCTCCTGGCTTTCCTTGCGCTTGGCCTTACCTCATCAGAGGCTATTCTATCCATATCCCCTTTGAATTCCCTCATTGCCTCGTTCGCAGAGTTGAAAATGAGGGCCAATCCAACGAACCCTGTTATTATGGTTATGGACATCACTGCCACATATAGGCTAAAATAGCTCTTGGAGGCCATGCTTATTGCGGCGTTGTTGAGCTCCATGTTCGCGAATAGGAACATCACCCAGAATGCAAGGCCGCCTATTGCGAGCTCCTTGTAGCTGTGCTTGAAGAGTATGGTTATGCTGCCATACAGCACAAGGAATGCACCTCCAAGCGTGAAGAGTAGCATCACCGGCTCCATGTATGAGCCTACAAAGAGCAGCGGCGTGAAGAATGCGATTATGCCAACTACCATGAATATCATCCAGGCTCCCATCTGCCTCGAATGCGCCTTGTGCTCCTCCTCTCGCATATACATTACCGAAGATGTATGCGATCCGAAGAAGTTGGCAAGGAAAACAAGAACCGCCGCCAGTATTAGTATCATCCAGAATATGAGATAGCTTAGGTAGTTTGTCACTGCAAGGCTTTGCGTAAGTATGGTGAAGCTGAGTCCTATTGCTATGACTACAGAGAATGTTACAAGAGAGACTCCAAGCGTCCTTCTGTAGGTCATGCCCCAGTAGCGCTTTATGTGCTCCCTTACGTAATCCATGATAACTAGACTCAAAGAAGATTAAAAAGTCTTTCTGTTGCAACTTCCCAAACATGACACTATGCTACAATGATGAAGAAGAGTATGTTGCCCAACGCTATTGCTATCAACACTCCAATGAGTATGGGCAGAGCAAATGGCAATGCCTCCTTGTATACCGGCAGTTTCTCCCTTATTTTTTTCTTCTTAATCTCATTTATCAGGTCATTTGTTAGCAGCCTGTCGAAGCCCTTCACCCTCGTCCTCATTCTTTCTATGCTTTTCTGGTCCATGAGGTTGAATGCTATTATGTCGCCCTCATCAAACTCGTTTGGCGATACGTACTTTATCATCGTCTCTGTTATCGGAATTGAGAACAGCATTACCGCACATGAGCATATCAGCAAAAGCAGAAGAACGGCTATGCCGACAAGACCCATCCCCGTGAACCTTACCGCGAAGACTATGAACGCAAGATAAGCTACCGTAAGTATGCCGGCCTTGATTAACCCCTGCCTGTCTATAAAGGATGTCAGCGGCTTTTTAAGGGACTGCATCGCCTTTGGCAGGTAGTAAATAGGCACAAGTATCAGGGCGACTATCCCTGTGTTGAGCAGAAGGGAGAGCATGAATGGGAGCTGGAACTGGTTTACTCCCGATGCAATGAGAGGGGTCAGCTGTATCGGCATTATAAGCGAGAGCGCAGCAAACTCTATCACATCCGCAGCGCCAAGCTGTCCTATCCTGTAGATAAGATAACCGACTCCAAGAACGACCAGAGCTATTCCGGTGCTCACCAGTATTGTAGTGGCATCAAGATAAAGTATCGTGAGCAGGATTCCATAGGCAAGCGTTGCATAGGCGAACAGGGATGGGACATTCCTCTTGTTGAGGACATCAAAAAGCATGTAAACAAGCGCAATCGCGACTACGCTCACTATTCTTAGAATGTAAAGCTGCATCTAATCAGATAAGAGAAGCATTGAACTTATATAAAGTTATTCCCCCTTATGCGCTTCTACCTATTTCTCTGTATATCCGTAGGCACGATAACAACAAGCCCTTTGTTTGGCATTACCGCGTAATTCATGACAAGATCAGGTTTACGCTCCACATTAATACGATTGCTGTTATCTGCAGATCCAAATATTAGGGTTCCGGCATCAGAGTAATATGATACCTTCAAAGTACCATATACGATCCAATCGCTAAGATTGAGGTCAACCATCCTGTTCTCCGACAACAGTATCAAGCTGCCAGAGTCCCTTCTCAGGTCGACTTTTTTCATGATGGCACTATAGATGGTGGAAAAGAATTTCTGCGAAGGTAAACTGGATTTACGGTCAGATTCCTTACCATGTCCGTAGCGCACCGTTGTCCAATTCTCCGTGACAGCGTAATAATTTTCAAGCGGGATGGCGGAATAGTCCATTCCCGGTCCCTTCCCATCAACCTTTACTATGTAATTTATACTCTCCATTTCTGCTGTTTTTGGATTGAAGTAATAGACTGGCCCGCTTGTATGCTTGCACGCGCAGATTCCGATTGTCCAGCCATTTTTAGGAACCTTGATCTCGTAGGAGAATGATTCCTCCGCGCCCAAACTCCTTATAATATCTTTAACCGATGCAGGTGACATCACATCCTTACATATGGGTTCAAACAGCTCATCTGGGGATTTTTGCACATCAACTATGCTGTGCCTTCTGAGCTGAGGCAGTCCTTCATTTGGGCAGCCAAAGAATAAACCCGCAGCGGCAATTGCCGCGGCGGCATTAAGCCGTTGTGCCTTGCTAGTCGCCACGCCATCACTTCTTAAGCATCCTGAATTTTGCCTCGACACTCTTCCAGTCTATGTTTTCCACAAGCGCATTAAGGTATGCTGCCCTATCGGGACCGAACTTGTGGTAATAGGCATGCTCGAATGTGTCCGCCGCGATAAGCGGCATTGACCCGAACCATGCCTCCCTGGTTGTGCACGTCGTAGATGAAGTTCCTTGTCTTTCCATCGGTCAGCATGTCAACTGAGAAGACAACCCATCCCCTGCTTGCCTTTCCCGTTGCAATGAAGCCTTCCTTCCATTTGTCAAAGGATCCGAAATCCTCGTTTATCTTCTTTATCACTTCCATGCTCTCGTCATATTTGCCGTCCCCTCCCATGGTGTCCCAGTAAACCTCGTGAAGGACCATGCCGTTCCCATTCCATGTCTCCTCCAGCTTGAGCGATCTGAAGAGGCTGTAGTTGGCGTTGGCCTTTGATTTGTCCACAAGCTTGAGTTCACTCTCGATCTCATTCCTTTTGTTGACATAACCAGCATAATGGGTGTCGTGGTGCCATTTGTATGTCTCCTCATCCATGACGCTGCTTACCTTGTCATGCGCTACTTTCATATCCTTTACTTTGTGGTTTGCATCCATGTTTGTCATAATACCCCCTAATAGATTTAGCAGACAAACTATTAAAATACTCATCTCACATTCTAATCATAATTACCGGCCGTAGGGCGTGGGCTCATGATAAATTACAAAGAGATAGAAGAGAAATGGCAGAAGGCCTGGGACGAGGCCAACGTGTTTGATCCCGAGCCTGATGACAGGGAGCCATTCCTCATAACCGCAGCGTTCCCTTATGTCAACGCGCCGCAACACATAGGCCACATACGCACCTATGGCACGACTGACACCTATGCAAGATACAAACGCATGCGCGGATTCAATGTCTTATACCCCATGGCACTGCATGCCACTGGAACGCCGGTCCTCGCATTCGCTAAGCGCATAGCGAACAGGGACAAGGAGCTCATAGAGGAGCTCAAGGTATTCCATGTTGCCGATGAGGACATAATGCGCATGACCGATGCTGAGTACATAGCGAACTATTTCGCAAAGGAGATGGAGGGGGGTATGCGCGCGGCAGGATACAGCATAGACTGGCGCAGGAAGTTCATATCGATAGAGCCGATATTCAGCAAGTTCGTGGAATGGCAGTTTCAGAAGTTGAAGGAAAGGGGTTACATTACAAAAGGAAAGCATCCGATAGGGTGGTGCACCAACGAAAACAATGCTGTCGGGCAGCATGACACAAAGCACGATGTCCAGCCAGAGATACAGCAGGTCACTGTCATCAAGTTCAAGGACACTGCAAGTGAGATCTTCTTCGGATGTGCAACTTACAGGCCCGAAACGCTATACGGCGTCACAAACATATTCGTGAATGAGAAGGCAAAGTACGTGGTCGCAAGTCTTGATGGGAGCAAATACTACCTGACCAAAAAGACTGCAGAGACGCTTGCCCTCCAGTTCAGCCTAACTATAGAAAAGGAGTTTGATGGAATCGAGCTGCTTTCCAAGAAGGCAATAAACCCGATAGACAATTCCGAGATACCGATACTTCCCGGCTTTTTTGTGAAGGACGATACCGGAACTGGTGTGGTGATGAGCGTTCCTGCGCATGCGCCTTTCGACTATGTGGCGCTGCAGCGGCTCATAAAAGTTGGCTATCCGATGCCAAAAATGGAATACAGGAAGGTGGTCGAGATCGAGAAGAGCAATGGCATCAGCCTCGGGAGGTCGCTCAGCGACGTTGGCACCGGCCAGGCAAAGGCCGAGCATCCTGAGATGCCGGCGCTTGCCTATCTTGAGATACTTCATGCCAACGATGACGCGATAGACGATGTTGTCGAGTTCGCAACAAAGCTGCTGTACAGGGAGGAATCGCACTGGGGTATAATGATGTAGGTGAATACAAGGGAATGAAGGAACCAGAAGCGAGGGAGTTGATGAAGGCAAAGCTGATAAAAGAAGGCAATGCATTTAACATATACACGATAGCAAACGATGAACCGGTATACTGCAGGTGCGGATACAAGGTAATTGTCAACATAGTGGACCAATGGTTCATAAACTATGGCGACAAGGGCTGGAAGGAGCTGGTAAAGGGCATGTTCCCGGATATGGCGATACATCCTGAGAAGCTGCGGCTCACATTCGACAATTTGATAGAATGGATAGACCTGAGGGCCGCAGAGCGTGCACAAGGGCTTGGGACAAAGTTCCCATTCAGCGATGGTCACATAATCGAATCGCTTTCCGATTCAACAATCTACATGTGTTTCTACACGTTCGTGCACATCATCAGATCCGCAAAGCTGAAACCCGAACAGCTGAAGCCCGAATTCTTTGAGTATGTTATACTTGGCGACGGCGATCCTGATTCAATAGCTGCATCAACCGGCATTGAGACGCGCACCATAGCGCAGTGCAGGGAATCGTTTGAATACTGGTACAGGAATACGTCCAGGCATTCTGCGCCGGACCTTGTTCCAAACCATCTTATAATGTACATATTCAACCATGTCGGCGATACTCAAAAAGGAGAACTGGCCAAAGCAGATAGTGGTCAACGGCTTCGTCAACTATGAGGGTGAGAAGATGAGCAAGAGCCTCGGTAACATAATACCGGTAGTCGACGGCATTGCAAAATACGGCGCGGACCCACTAAGGTTCGTGGAGATTGCCGGCGCCGACCTTGACACTACAACCGAATTCAGTGCAGACGGAGTTAGCAGCGTGCATGCAAGGAATACCTATCTTCTGGAGTCGATAAGATCTCTTGCAGCAGTAAAGAGCAAGGAGCTCTCCCATATAGACTACTGGCTCTACTCAAAGCTCAACTCAAAGATAAAGAATGCTACCATCTTCATGGACGGTATAAACCTGAAGAACGCTTATACGGAGATATACTACAATTCAATAAATGAGCTGAAAAGATATGCGGATAGGGGAGGGGACAATGAGCTTGTTGTAAGGGAATTTCTGGAGAAGATAGTTCTGATGCTCGCTCCAATAATGCCGCACATATCAGAGGAATTCTGGAGCCTGCTGGGTAGGAACACGCTTGTTGCAAGAGAGAGCTGGCCTGAACTGGATGCAAGCATGATAAATCCGGAAGAGGAAGCCGTTGAGGAGATACTTGACAGGACGATAGACGACATGAAGCAGAGCATAGAGCTCACAGCAAAGATAGGTGCAAACGCGTGCAAGAAACCAAAAGAGATAAGGATAATAGTCGCAAACGCGTGGAAGCTGAAGGCGTATAACATGCTTGTTGCGAAGAAGGACATCAGGGCAGTGATGGACAGCGCCGATTTCGCCGATGTGGACAGGGAAGCATTATCGAAGTTCCTATCACAGTTCATGAAGCGCATCAACATGCTGGTCGAGAAGAAGAACCTTGAACCGGGGCTTCTGCTCAAGGCGTTCGTTGAGGCTGACAGTTACATTTCAGATAAATTCGATGATGCAAAAATAATTGTGGAGAGTGAGAAAGATTCAAAATCTGCAAGGGCATCTCGCGCGCTTCCGGACAAGCCAAGCATAGACATACTTTGGGATTAGATGGCTCCGAAAAAAGGAATGGCAAATGACATAGACCTATTCGTATTCGACTGGGACGGAACACTGAACAGCATGAGGCTCACCATGCGCATAAACGAGGCAGTGAAGAGAGCGCTCGGCATATGGAACAAGGACAGCGAGATAAAGGATGTCAGCAAAATGGACTACAATCTCAAGAAGCAGCTCAAGGGAGAGGAAAGAAAACTTGACACGCTCACCTTTCTATTCGACATATTCCTCAACCTCAGCCGCCCAAAGCTCCACAACGACACCATAGTGCTGCTCAAGCGCCTCAAGAAAATGCACAAGCGCATCGCGATAATGTCAAACGGGAGAAGCCAGCGCCTGATCAGGGAATTCCAGTACCTTGGAATAAGCGACTATTTCGACTCAGTTGTTAGCGGTAGGCACATACATGAGATAAAGCCCAATCCGACGGGACTTAAGGCGATACTGAAGGAATTCAATGCGGATCCGAAAAGGACAGTCTACATAGGGGACATGGTGGATGACATGATAACCGCAAAGCTTGCAAAGGTAAAGTCATGCGCAGTGGCGAACGGATTCGACAGCTACCACAAGCTCAGGAGCATAAAACCAGACTACCTTTTCAGGAGCATAGAGGAGCTCAACAAGGCGGTATGAACTGGATGTTCTGCCCCAATTAACATCTCAGCGCACTCCTGTAAAAATCAGTATCCTCTTCTGTCCGTGACCAGAGCATGACGATGTTATCCTTTATGTCCTCGGTCGAATGCGTCTTACCTATCTTCGGAAGAAATTTTGAGGCGATATAGGCCGCGTTTTGCGATTTGCCCTGGCCGACATACGTCTCCAGCAATCCAGTTGTCAATTCGAATATGCCCTGCAGGTCATCATGCGCTATGGTTCTGCGCCAGTAAAGGTTTTCCGTAAACTCCGCGATACCCATCACTATGGCAGCCTGTTTGTGCAGGGCATCGTTTGCGGAAGGTCCTGCCCTATGGGCAATAGATGTGGCCATTTCCATGAATCTGCGCACCGCCCTATTGCCTCTCTCGTCGTCCCTGTTTTTTATGACGTTCTCCGCAATGTTAGTGGCGGCGAAGAAAACCTCCGGTATGCCTGTATTAGATGTCGTTTCGGAAAGATCCACTACGGAGAGTATGCCATTCCAGTCCATGCGGCGCGCTCTCAGGTTACCAATGTAGGTCTTTATAACAGAAGATCGCTCACTGTCAAATTTCCCTGCGAACTCAGCAACTCTTTTCAAGGCCTTTCTGTCTATTGACATGGTTTGCATTTTATTACCATTAGTTAATCGCCTTGGCCTGTATATAATGCTTGTGCCAGCTTTGGAAAGGCTTTTAAATATGCTTATACAAAAGGTTTATAAATATACGGAGTAAGGCGTAACAGCTAATTCTACGTATGAGAGAAAGATGAAATGAGAAATGAAGAAGGAAGCGGAGGAGACTTCGGAGAAAGGAGAGGCGGACATGGCGGTGGCCGTGGCGGAGGAGAGAGACGCGGCATGAACATGAATCCAAACTACTTTTTGCCAAAACCTGTAAAGGTCGGCGATGAAGTAGAAGTGAAGGTAGAAGCTGTCGCATCAAAGGGCGATGGAATAGCAAAGAAGGACGGATTTGTAATCTTTGTCAAGGGCGCTAAGGAAGGCGAAACAATAAAGGTTAGGATCACTGACGTGAAGGCTAGATTCGCAATCGGCGAGATAATCGCTTAAGCACAGCAACTAATTTTAATTTTTTCTTTTTAATATTTATTATTCATATACGTTAGCTTTGCTTCGATGAAGATGTCAATATGAGCGGACCTGCACCTGAGGAAAAGGCGGATGCGCCAAAGATAGGGACGCCACTGATCAGCTGCAGGTTCAAGTATGACATGGGATCGAAATGGCGTGGTGTCTGGAGGGACAAGAAACTCTTCCTGTTCGATGAGAAATCCGGCAAGCCGATATACATAATCGATACACCACCCCCATTCACCAATGGCGCGCTGCACATGGGACAGGTATTCTGGATATCGTACATAGATGCCATTGCGAGGTATAAGCGCATGTGCGGTTTCAATGTACTTTACCCGCAGGGATGGGATGCACACGGATTTCCTACCGAGATTGCCGTTGAGAAGAAATATGGAAAATCATTGAGCAGGCAGGAGTTCCAGAAACGCTGCATGGAAGAATCTGTTGAGAACATCTTTACCATGAAGCAGCAGATGCTGAACCTTGGCGCATCATTCGATGAGCGCTACGAGTACACTACAACATCAAAGGATTACATGGCAAAGGTACAGCTCTCTATATTAGAGATGTACAACAAGGGCCTTGTCTATAGGACACTGCATCCTGTCGAATGGTGCATCAGCTGCGCCACGACCATATCAAGAGAGCAATCCATAGAGAAAGAGGAGGATAGCTTCCTTAATTATATTGATTTTGAACTGAAAGGAAAGAAGAATGAATTCATACAGATAGCGACAAGCAGGCCGGAGCTTATACACGCCTGCGTTGCAATAGCCGTAAACCCCAAGGACGAACGGTTCGCATCATTTATCGGCAAGCATGTGCTTGTACCACTATCCACAAGAAGCGTTCCCATAATAGGCGAGGATAATGCCGACCCGACCTTCGGCACAGGGGCGGAGATGGTCTGCACATTCGGGGACAAGCAAGACGTATCATTATACTACAAGCACAAGCTGGAGCTTATCGAGGCAATGGACGACCATGGAAAACTAAAGAATGCCGGAAAATTTGACGGCATGAACCTGAAGGATGGACGCAAGGCTGTCATTGAGGCGCTTAAGGAATCCCATCAACTAAGGAAGCAGGAAAAGATAACGCACATGGTCAAGGTTCATGACAGGTGTTCCACGCCGGATAGAACTCATATCATCGATGCAGTGGTTCATCAGCATAAAGGATCATGCCGAAAAGATAAGGGAATGCGCCAGCGAGATAAAATGGGTTCCTGATTTCGCTAGGCAGAGGCTTGATGATTGGAGCAATTTCATAGAGTGGGATTGGGCGATATCGCGAAACAGGATATTCGGAACGCCCATACCCTTCTGGTACTGCAGCAAGTGCGGCGAGATAGTTGCTGCCGACAAGGCCAAGCTGCCCGTAGACCCGGCGATGGGGAAGGCGCATATTGATGAATGCCCGAAATGCAAAGGCAAGCTGATTGGCGAGGTCAATGTGCTTGACGGATGGGTCGATTCATCCATAACACCTCTTGTCATAACGGGATGGCCTGATCAGAAATCTGCAGCTGCGCATGGGATTCCCCGCCGCGATAAGGATACAGGGAACCGACATAATCAGGACATGGGCATTCTACACGATATTCAGGACATGGGCGCTTACGGGCAACAAGCCCTGGGAGAGCATAATAGCGCATTCAATGATACTCGGAACTGACGGAAGGGAGATGCACAAGAGCTGGGGCAACGGGGTATATCCGGACAAGCTGCTCGAGAAGTACGACCCTGACGAGATACGGCTCTGGGTGGCGCTTTGCGGCGGCATTGTGAAAGACAAGGCCTTCTCGTATCAGGATATGGACTATGCGAAGACATTCGCGACAAAACTGCACAATACGGTGCGCTTCGTGCAGATCACTCTTGAGAAAGGACACTTCCCGAAGGCAGATGCTGAAAAAAGCCTGAATGTCTTCGACCTCTGGATACTAAATAGGTTCAACAGCGTAGTAAAGGAAGCCACAGAATCATACGGTGAATACAATCTCTACGAGGCAGCGAGCAAAATGGTGAATTTCTACTGGCACGAATTCGCAGACTATTACATAGAGAATGTAAAGCACAGGGTATACTCAGACGATCCAAGCGACGACAAAAGCAAGGTTGCTGCGCTCTTCACCCTCAAATACGTCTGTACGAACATGCTGAAGATCCTTGCGCCAATAATGCCATTCCTGTGCGAGGAGGAGAACGAGGGATTTTTCACAAACCGCAGCCTTTTCGAGGAGGAATGGCCGAAGTATACGGAGCCGCCAACAGGCGCAGGCTACGCGATAAATGGCGTTATATCAAAAGGCGGGAGCGTGGCAATAGGCTACGAAAGCGCCGGCGCATTCCTGAATTCAATAATAAGCGAGGTAAGGCAGGCGAAGGCAAAGGGTAAGAAGGCGCTTAATTATGAAATATCCTCTATTAATATAAATGTTCCTGAAGAATATTATAGCGTAACCTTCTCCTCTAAAGAGGAGCTTATGCGAATATGCAAGGCAAAGGCGGCAGTAATAAGCAAGGGGGAATATTCTGTAAAAGTTGATATCTGAATGGCGAGAATGCATTCTAAAAGACACGGGCGCTCCAAATCAAGGAAGCCGATAGCCAGCGAGCTTCCCGCTCCTGAAGTTGACAAGGCGCAGATAGAGGAGATAATAGTCGGATACGCAAAGCAGGGCATGGAGCCCGCGATGATAGGACTCAAGCTCAAGAACGAGCATAATGTTCCATACATAAAGCATTACATGGGAAGAAAGCTTGGTGACATACTAACAGAGAAGAATCTCAAAGGGCAGATGCCGGCCGATCTCATGGATCTCATGAAGAAGGCGGTCAACCTGAATGCACATCTTGCAAACAACAAGCAAGACAAGAACAACGGGATGAGGCTCAGGAGAATAGAATCCAAGATATGGAGGCTTACTAAGTATTACATACGCAAGGGCTCTCTCCCGCAAGGATGGAGATATGACCCGCAGCAGGCTAAGCTTATAATAAAGAGGGCAGCGTGATCGAATGGCAATGCAGAAGAAAGGAGAGACATGGAAGCTCAAGAAATGGTTCTCGGTCTATGCGCCGAAGATATTCAACGACCACATGGTCGGTGAGATGCCTGCAAATGACGAGGCATCGGTGCTGGGCAGGAACATAGTCGTGGGGCTTGACACTCTTACGAAGAACCCATCGCACGCATACACGAATGTAACGCTAAAAGTAACTGATGTGAACGGCAATGCCGCGCACACCAAGCTCATATCCATATCCCAGTTGTACAGCTACACGCGTTCCCTTGTAAGAAGGTACAGGAGCGTGGCAACGCTTGTGCTTCCGGTAAGGACAAAGGACGGCAACCCGATGGTTGTGAAGCTTCTCGTCATAACAAGGGCGAGGACAACGCACAGCAGGATAGTCGGCATAAGGCAGGAGATGTCAACGCTTGTCGCAAACTTCTTCAAGGAGAATGATTCAAACGAGGCGATAAATGCTGTCATAGAGGGAAAGTTCCAGGCCGAGCTCGCAACAAAGCTCAGGCACATCGCGCCGCTCAACAAGATAGAAGTCAAGACACTTGAGATAAAGTAAACTCCCCAGCACCGCGTGCAGGATTTCGTAAAAGTGATAACTATGGCTACTCAAAGCACCAATGCGGATAGATCCGAGGACGAATCCTTCGAAAAACCTACCTCTATTTTCGATGAATTAGATGGAATACCTCCAGCTCCGCTAAGGACACATCTTGGATCGGAAGAGAAGGTCTGGCGCACGGTGGAGGTGCAGACACATATACGCAATAAGGAATACTTCAGGGCAGTTGCACGCGCCTCTGGTGCTTTTTACAATGCGAAAGAGATCAAGGAGCTTACAGGTTTTTCGCTTAGCCTGTTAAGAGGCGTTAAGTCCGGAAAGGCAAGAAGCTATTACAAGGACTGACATTTAGGCATGGCAAAGGACATAAATATCTCCAGATATATAATTTATTGTGATCGAATGGAAACAAAACTAAACACAAATGATGCTCGCCAGACCGCAAGACTGATCAGCGCGGCGGGCCGCGGCGATCTGGAATTGGTCAAGCATACCTTAGAAAACAGAGCTGACAAAAACGGCATCGATGCTAACGGCAATACTGCCTTCATAGCCGCGTCATTAAAAGGGCACGCGTCGGTTATGGCATTTCTACTGGAACAGGGAGTAGACAAGTCAATCCAGAACAAGAAGGGACAGAGCGCCTCACGTGCATTCCTGAACTCCGTACTTGTTGGAACCGTAAAAGTGGGCGACCTTTTTAAGATGGAGAGAGAATATCCGATAATAGCAAAATGGCTTGTTGAATAGCAGGCTAAGGGACATGAATCCCAATATTTATTTGACGTAAAAAATGAATTTGCGATTGTGATCTCATGACCAAAAATAAGATAACGATTGCAGCCTATATGGCAGCAACGATCCTAACCGCAAATACTATGCCACTGCTGAGGGCAGAACAGATGCCACACACCACGCAGCAAAAGAAAACAGAAACGAGTCTGCGGGAAGATAGGGATGTGCAAGTTAAAAACGTTTTGAAAAGAATCAGCAAATGGGACAAACTAAGGTGCCTCAGTGTTGGCAACGAAGCGGCAACCCTTGACGAGGATGCGATCTCTTTCGGCAGGGGGTGGCAGGGAAAGGGAAGCTATTTCTTACTCTTGCAAGACGGGAACAAATATCTTGTGCCGTGGAAGCTCAAGAACGAACAGCAGCTAGCAAACTGGGTTGACGTACTTACGGGAACTGAGGTATGGGTTGACGGAATGGGAAAACAGATGCCAGCAGACAAGGCAATAAGAAATGTGGTGCACGTGGTAAACACCAAGAGGCACGCGAATGATAAAAAGGATGTTAATCTGCAACGTCCTGTGCCGCCTCAAATGATAGTCTGCTCAGCCACGCAGGATCGCGCAAAGGTTCAGCCAGCCGAAGCACAGACTACAACAACTGCAGCGCAAAGGATAGACTGGCTTGTGAAGAATATGACCAAGGAATCGTTGTCGCTTTATCTCGGGATGTACCCACCGACAGTGCAAAATCTAAAGGTTATGCCTGAAAAAGGGGACTGGAAGGGTCCGGGTTCGTACATGTTCGATCATATTGACAACACTGCATATCTTACCCCAAACCTTACCGATAGCCAGCAGTTCTGGAACTGGTGCTATGTGCTGCAGGGAAAGGCAAGGACAATTACGTTGAAACCATCTGAGGAATTTGAAAAGGTAGTAAATTCAAGAAGGCCTGGTGTGGTATCGCCGCCTGCCAACGAATTGACACCGGCACAGATAAAGTTATACCTTAATCTAGAGCCAAATGCCCAGCTTCCAGGTCCCGTAACACACGAATCACAGGATGGCTGGCAGGGTCCTGGCGTCTATAAACTGACAATGATGGACGGGAGAACATATTCAACTCCGGTAATAGTCAATACACAGGAGCAGCTTGCAAACTGGGCGTTGATACTCGATGCGCAGCCGATCCCGATTGAGGTAAAGCGACCATCGAAGGAATTGGTTGATGCGCTAAGCGGCAAGAAGCAGTAATCAAAGGTAAGATTTAGTGATATTATGACAAGCAACAGAGACAAGGTAAAACGCAGTATTGCCACTACGGCAATTGCGGCCGGATTAGTGGCCAACCAACTACCGCATCTAAGGAGTGAGCAGCAGTCGCAGGCAACGCCTCAGAGGGCGTCAGAGACAAATGCGGAAAGGGAAGTTGACATGCAGGTCCAGAATGTTTTAAAACTGATCAAGAGCCAGAGCGATAAGTTCAGGTGCCTTGGAATAGGCAATGACGTCGCAACAGAGAAAGATGAGGGCCATCTGATGGGGAAGGGCTGGCAAGGCCCGGGCAGCTATGTCTTCATACTGGAAGACGGCAGCAAATACATGGTAAAATGGAAACTTGAGACAGAGCAGCAGGCAGCAAACTGGAATGACATAGTAACCGCGGCTGACGACTGGAAGGATGCGAACAGCAATCCAGTACACGCCGATAAAGTGGTAAAGGATGCCGTGAAATCCGCCGGTTCAAAGAAGCATAACATATTCAAGACGCTTGCGGATGCCCCGGTCAATGTAGTGAAGAGAACGGAGGCGGCAATACATCCGCCAGCACCGCCGCAGATAAAGGTAGAGGCACCCGCACCTCCGCAGGTCCAGATACCAAACACTGGTCAGATACCTGTGACGGTGCAGATTCCGCCATCACAGACTGGAGCTGCAACAACCATGTCAAATGGCGCATCCGAAAGGATATCGAACCTGAGCAGGCAGATGAGTCCCGAGGCACTAAGGATTTACCTTGGCTTTGGCAACGAGGCTCCGCTTGGAGCGCAGACATTCAATGAAAAGGAGAACTGGAAGGGCAATGGCTTCTACGCCTTTGCAATCGACGGAAAACCATACACAACGCCATATCTTGCGGACAATCAGCAGTTCTGGAACTGGTGCCTTGTAGTTGATGGAAGGGAACGATCAGTTATTGTAGTGACACAAATAAGGCCTTCGGAGGAATTCGAGCGCATAATGAGGGCACGAACTGTCGTTGCGCCAACAACGCCCACAGAGGGATTGAGCCAGGCGGAACGTGAGAAATATCTTGGCATGGCACCGAACAGGATACCATTGCCAGGCACGCAGACGCATGCGGCGCAGGATGGCTGGCAGGGCCAAGCAGTTTACGTATTCAATGTTGATGGGAAATCCTATCCGACGCCTGTTGTGCTGGACAATCCCGAGATTCTTGCGAACTGGGGGCTTGTAATGGGCAAATCCATAGAGACAAAGACGATTACGATGATGCCAGCATCAAAGGAGGTAATCGATGCCATGGGCAGAAGAATGTGATAAGGCACCACATTCTGCCCCAGCTTAGAATATTGCAGTAGCTAATTCCGGGAATGTTTTCCAAAGAAAAGCCCTGAAAAAAGCCAAGGCTATCCTGGATATGCCTAATCAGGCCAACGCTTTCGTGTCAGCCAGGAATAGTATTCCGCTAAATATTTAGAGCTTCTTTACATTCTTTGCGCGAGGTCCGCGGTCGCCGGCTTCTACTTCGTATTCGACGTTATCACCAACTGCAAGAGTTGCGCCGCCTTCGACTGCCGTGCTGTGCACGTATACGTCCTTTCCGTCCTCTCCCGTGATAAATCCAAAACCACGTGCTGCATTGAACATTTTCACTGTTCCTTTCATGAGATCACATATATTTAATATTATTCTGAAGCCACTAATATATAATACGTTGCCTCGTCGCCAAAAAGGCTAATCCGGGACATCCTTCCTTAGTACTATGCTGTATCTGTCCTCGTCAAGCGCCTCTACTCTATGATACGGCCTTAGGTCCACCGAGCGTTCTATCGCATCCCTTCTCTTTAACGCAGTTAAACTTGGCAGTGCGGCCTTCCCTAAGTCTCTATTTGCGCGCATTAGTACGAGATCCCCTTCATTTACGACGTGGGATTTCTCATCTGTGCCGTCCCTAGATTTTGCCACGGAAAATCTGGCAGAGCCGATCACCGATATGATACCTATAAGATTTATTTCAGCGGAAAAATCCTTGTGGTATTCTATTCTGCCCACATTTTTGGGGTACATGTTTATACTGAGGGAGTTTACCGAACTGGTCTGCATGAAACCTGCGGCATTCGCAACAAAGTTGTAGATATGTTTTGTGTATGCCATCGCAAGCTGATCGCAGGCCGGGAACATGGAGCGTCTTTTGCAGAACACATTCGAGTGGCTGTCATCATCCAAGAGATACACGGTGAAGAAATTCTGCCGCACATTCCCTTCGACAGGCTTGACCTTCCTGAGCATGTCGCCAAGTTCCAGTACCTGCCTGCTTATCGCCGCATGGAAACTCTTCTCAAGAGCATTCCTGATGAGCAAAATGCCGGAATGATCTGGATTGTACATGGCACCGGCTCCGCTTAGGTCAAGCCTATTGAATACCGATGCATTTGGCACATTACCACAATTGGATTTAGGTATCGGGATATTTAATCCTGCTGTTTTGTCAATAATCCTAAACCTTAAATATTCTTGCGCCATAATCTAACTGATAAAATGGCAGATAAGCAGAGAACATTAGATGAAAAAGTGCAAAACCTTTTAAGGCCGGCAGCATCGGTTAAAATAGAGAATGAAAACTATACGCTGATGGTTAGTGAACGGATAGGCCTTTGCAGAGGTACCTGGAGATCCAACTGCATAGGCACCGCGCTATATGTCACAGGAGAGATAAATACTGACAGCTTGGTATCAACAATAGATGCAAAAAAGGACTATGCTGATCGTATGATAGCCATCAACGATCCTGTTGTGGGCTGCCTTGCCGCGTGGGAAGATCTACACAAACGATGCATAGCTGATACAACGATAAGCCGGCTCTGCATGCGTCATAACGACTATGAGGAGATGACAATTATAGGGCATATGGCTCTTGTCGTTTCAATGCACCCCCTTTTATTGACGCATAGAAGGGGAGTTGAAGGCACCTTTGTCGAACGGCAGCCATTTTCAGAAGTGGATCTGGTGTATGGACCATCAAGAGTATCCTACTATTTGCCCAGAATATTAGGGGATATATACAATGGCTTGCTCGATAATGTTTAACAGTATATATCCAACCCATGGGATAGTACTCTCATGTAGTAAGGTATATATTTGTTTATCTAACTAAATATAGATTGGAATTTGTCACATGTGGCCTGTCATAAAGCCGATTCGGGGTAAGCCATATATACATGCATGTATATATACATATAGTGATTACATGGTCAGAGTGATATCAATATCCGATGAGGTTTATATGCAGCTCTATAATATCAAAGAGGGGCGCTCATTCACGCAGGTCATTAGATCATTGCTTGCCGAGAGGACGGACAAAAAAGGAAGCGCAAAAGAATTAGAGCGGTTCTTTGGGATAATCACAAAGGGGGAAGCGGATAAATGGAAAAAGGAGATTGAGGAAGGTAGAAAGAATTTTGGAAGAAACAGACCCGGCTGAGGTTTTTATTTGGCAATCATCGATACAAATATCCTTATAGATGCACTTAGCGGAAATAGGAAGGCTATGTATGAGATAGAATCCCATAAACAAAAAGGCCTTGCAGCGATTACAATATTTAACAAATATGAATTAAGTAAAGGCATTGATAGACTACCGGCAGAAACCATATCGGAGTTGGTTGGCATGTTCAAAATATACAATTTTGCAGAAAAGGAAGCAGACGAGTCCACAAAAATTTATACGGATCTTAAGGCAAAAGGCCAAATGATTGACGAACTTGATATACTCATAGCAGGTACTGCAATAGCAAATAGAGAGTTACTAATAACAAACGATAAGCATTTCAGCAGAGTGAAGGGCATAGCAGTAAAATCAATCTAGACTTATATAGAATTTCTAGGACATTGTTAGAATGACCAGTTGTTTCTTGGAATAGCCCAAAGCAAGACTTAAATATCTCCCTGAGTAGATTTATTTGATAAAATGTCTGATGCACAAAAGAGCAGGCTTAACCTTGCACAACGATTGCTAAGGCGCATTGGTTGGAGCGGCACTGAAGATGTGAAGAGCCAATTCGGCGAAAGGATAGCATTATGCACTGGTACGTTGAGGTCTAACTGCATAGGCACTGCTCTGTACATAATTGGCGAACAGAAAGAGGATTCATATGTACACCCATATCTGGACATTCAGGATCTTTATCTCAAGGAACTAAAACCAACGCAAATTCCAAGCAAAGATTGTCTAATAGTGTGGGGCCTGCATAGGTTATACTGCGCATATGGGCGTGGTAACAGACGTAGACCCATTGCGTGTAACTAATAGGTACTGTACGGGTGGTTCATTTTTTGTGAATCAATCATTCGATGAGGCAAATAAGATATACACACCGGATGCTAGAGCGCCGTTAGAGGTTCCGCGGATTATGTATTATTTGCCAAGGGTGCGGAGCAATGACATATGAGTTATCCATACGGATGGAATTTGACTTGCAGAAGTGTTATCCCTTTCGAATTTCATTTTAACGAAACAAAAATACATTCTTTGAAAAGCTTAAGTTCCACATTTTTGGAATTATGGGCCCAATAGTGAAAGGGGCGGTATTATTTGAAAGGTTGGCAATGAAAGAATCGCTTTTCCTCGGAGGGCATTTTTTAGCTCATTGGCATGGAATTTTTAAAGATGATTCCATCGCAATGGAAAATGAAAATAGAATACCGGAAGTGCGGGAGAAATGGTTCTCCGACGACAAAATTATGCCTTAGTTTAAGCGCCTTACACTATGAAATCTGCCGATGGTAATTTCATACAGCAGGACAAATCGTGCTATACAAAGCAGATATGTGGGGAATTCTAATCTGACTTAATATATCTAGAATTTCTAAAAGAGATTTAGAATATCATTTCCCGGCAAGCGGAACAATGCGCCTTAAACGCTTGATCGCATACGCTTGAAGGGCAACGTTATCTGTTTCAGTGGCATAAACTATCGCATCTTTTAGGGTTGGTAGCATCGCGTCGACATATTCATCTTTCACTGCATCATTATGCAGTATGGCTTTTTCAATTGCTGCATTAACTAAATAATGACCGAATAAGGCATCAACTGCAAAAGCAAATGCCGGTACCCATGGATATTCACCTGTAAACTTTCCGCACGCCAAACATCCGATAGCTGCGGGCACATAGATCCGTATAAGGTTATTGTTGAAATGGGTCTTTAGACGAATGGTATTAGTTCCGATATGCCCAAAGGTTTTTTCCATGAACTTATCCTGCACTACTGCCAGTTCATCTCGCAGCATACCCTTGGTCCAGACTTTGCTTGGCTCCTGATCCGATTTTGATTTATCTCCTGGTTTTTCCAAATTATCACATACAGTTATGGTTTTTCTAAGATATATTCAGACCCACTAGAATATTCTTAGAATTACTGTTTGTTTTCTGTCTTTTCGCTATTATTGAACTCCGTTCTTAATATTTTCTCTATTCTACTGTTTTCATACATTTCGTAAGCATCCTCATACTTCGAATGTAGTTTTTCTGACCATCTGGGAAATGCCTGTTTAAATATTTTATAGCCAACAGCCCAGCCCAAAACTGTTGCACATAATCCCACAAATTGTTCATTGACTTTGAGATTAACCACATCATGGGCAACATCCGCAATTATGTTAATTGACCAAAATACAGGCGCGGCAAATATAAATGCCTCTGATACACTCCGGAACAGTGCTGCGGCTTCTGCCCTATGGTATATGGCCTCCAGGTTTTGTTTGTACGTGTCGGTTTGCTCCAGCTGATTTCTCAGATACTTTCGCCTCTGATCCATTCTCCAGTCTTCCTTATCGGCTACTTTTTGCATCTCGCGCAAGTTACCACGCACTAATTTTCTTTGCAGCCCAGTACTTCAGATACCCTGAGCAGAGTTTCAGTTTTTCGTTCTAACGCAATCTGCGCTCCGTCGGCTTTGCCGGCTGCTGCGTTTATGTCAGATGCGATTGAGCGCTTAAGCAGATCGCACGTATCGGTGTACGGATTGATTGACATTCCTGCCTCGTTGCCCTTTAGGTGCGCACCTTTTGCGGCCTCCTTTTGCCGTGTCGCCAAAGCGCTAGCAATAGGGGTTTTTGATTCGAAATCGGAATGATGTTTGTTATAAACACCTATGCCGATTGCGCCAACTATTGTCCAAACCGCTATTGCAGGTATTAACGTAGCCCGCCTTATCGCCTGTGCCTCTGTCAAATCCTTTGTTTTTTCTGCCATATCATCACACCTAATCATGAACTTAATAATATAAATACAGCGCAATCATCTTGCCGGGTACGTCTCCTCAAGGAATGTCCTTAGCAGCTTGGCATGCCTTTGCTGCGCCTGCGCCTTCAGGAATGCATGCGTACCGCCACCCATTGCAATACCACTTAGCGCGTCGAAGAATGCATCAAGCTTCTCATAATGTGCCCCGGCAAAGAGGCTCATTCCAGCAATAAGCAATGCGCCGCCGGATAACAGCATAAATTTCAGGCCCTCAACTCTCTTCTTTCTGATCCTGGGTCTTGATGAAATGCTTCGATATCGTCGTAGTATGGCCGTTATGGCCATTGTGGTTGTTTCCTTCCGATTCAATCTCCATGGTTAGCTCTTTGATCTTTGCGTCTTCCAGTTTGCCAAGGTAGTTTTCTCTTATCATTCTTCTGTGCTTGTCCAGATATTCCACAAACCCGTGCCGTTTTACCTCGTCAATTCTGTCTGTCCCGATCTTGTTTATATGTTCCATTGCCTTGACGTACAGGCTGTTTGCAACAAGGAGATTTTCCATCTTGGAATCCGAATCGTTTGAGAGGTGCGCCTCAATCCCTTCCATAAACGCATCGACAGCGCACACCTTTGCGGCTATCTGTGATTTGGCCTCCTCAGTTTTGATAAAACCAAGGCTTCGCATCACATTCCGGACGCTTAAAAACTGCAAGGTCTCCTTTGCCGCGTCGGTTAACTCCGATCGCCTGAGCAATTCACCAGTCCCTGCAATGGGTTTAATCTTTAGTCTTGGCGCGCTCATCTTATCACGTGTCCGAATGACACATTTTATCAGTAGATATCTCTCTGTTCAGATATAAATACATTTCATTTGCAGCATAAGATTGATAGAGAGTAGGGAGCACGCTATTCGGGTACCTGTACTATGCCCCTTAATGCGCTCAAAAAACTTTCGTATCTGACCACATTGACTTCAGGCGTGTATACAGCAACCTGGCCTTCCCTTAATATAAATCCAATCAGCGGATGCCTTCCGCCACGTATTGAGATTGTTAAGGGATCTCTCCTCGATAATGATTCTGTGATTACCTCAAGTTTTTCGTTGACTTGCGTGGGATCTTTTGGATCGCTAGCTCGTGGGCGCAGAATATATCTCCTATCCAGTTCGAGTTTGTCCGCCAATCCACTTTTTATCACATCATCCCCAGCAATGGGCCACTGTCCTGTCGAATCATACGCATTCCAGCCACGTTCTTTGATAGTCCGCAGAAACAGAGCGGCCCGTTCATCACTGGCAGTTCGTGATGTAGTTATAGTTCTTGATCCCCACATATTAGCACATCATGTTTTATTCGCTTGTTATGCATTTGTCTTCAAAGTATTCGTCAGAAATGGCCCTCAGTATCCTTATCAGATTATAACGCGGTTCCTCTGCCGGTTCCCTCAATATTTGGCTGACGAATGTTAGTCCAGCCCCGTTCTCTATTCTTTTCGCGAGCTCAAGCCTCCTGCTCCTGGATCCGCTGTTTATCACTTTTATCAGTTCGGCTTTGTTTATTCGAATCTCCTGCATTCTATCAACAATTCTTCTCCCTTTAGATATAAATACATTGCCCATTACAGAATAATGATTGACATGCGCAGCGTGCGTCCTGCCTTGAAAAAATACAGGAGTGTTAGGAGAGACGGAATAGCCGCAGTACTGATAAATGGAAGTAAGGTGCTGATAGTCAGGCGGATAGGGATCCCTTTCATCTCACACCCTGGCATGTGGTCTTTTGTTACCGGAAAACGCGATAGAGACGAGCGATACCTCAATGCCGCGTATAGGGAGATATTCGAGGAGACGGGAATTGAGGCGAAATATTTAAGCTTGCTCAACCGTGCGGCAAGCATATTTCTTAAGGATGATGGCAGAAAACTGAAATGGGAAAACAGGCTTTTTGTATTACGTTCTAAAACAAACACGGTAAGATTGAACATGGAGAACACAGAGTACAGATGGGTGAGCCTTGTCCAGCTTTCCGGCAATAAGGATCTTGATGCAATCATAGACAACAAAACAGCCCTCTTGGCCCTGATAAGGACATACCTGCGCCCCTAGAAATCATTATATATTAGGGACTGCAATATATCGTACAATTAAAAGTGATTTCATGATAGAGCAGACACTTGTCGTTATAAAACCTGATGGGGTGTTCAGGGGGCTTACCGGAAAGATAATATCGAAACTGGAGGACGCGGGACTTAAGATTGTTGCAATGAAGATGGTGCTCCCGACCAGCGAATTGGCAGGTATGCATTACATTGAGGACAAGGAATGGATGGAAAGCGTTGGCAACAAGACACTTGCATCATTCAAGGATAAGGGCGTGCCAACAACCGAGACTGCGCTTCAGATAGGGCAGAGGGTGCGCAGCTATCTTGCCGGTTATCTGACGAGCGGGCCGGTAGTGGCGATGATCCTTGAGGGCAATGAGGCCATATTCATAACAAGGAAAATCCTTGGTGCGACAGAGCCGAGAAAGGCTGACCCATCAAGCATACGCGGCGCATATGCATCTGATTCCTACGATCTTGCCGACAAGTTCGCAAGGGCGGTAAAGAACCTTGCACATGCATCGGAGGACAAGAAAACCGCCGATAGGGAAATACCAGTATGGTTCAAACCGGAGGAGCTTGCAAAGTACAAAAGAGTGGACGAGAACGCGATATACTAATTGGTGATAATATGGCAAGCACGGTATCTAACTTCGAGAACACCATCAGGCGCTATATGGATTTCAGGCGGGGCAGGGAATACATACTCTCAATTGCTGGAGATACGCACACCAATCCCAACATACTGCACTACATGGCAATACAATACAAGAATATAGATACGGTTTTGGGTAAAATAGCAGATAATTTTGCCACCCGTTTTGAGACATTGGATTTCATCCATGAAGTTACGCATTCGGCAATGGTTAAGACAGCAGCATTGAGAACGGAGGAAAAAAAGACAGAGGCAAAATTCCTATTAACTGAAAATAGACAGATTTCTGCATCAGATATTGGAGAGAATAATGTTATCTATTTCTTAAGGACATTGGAGCATCGCAATCCTTAATCCGAAAGATTCGATTAGGTTGTATACTTAAGTTCCTCGCTCATCATTTCTGGATTCCACAACGGATCCCATACAAGTTCGAGTTCTACCTTCCCTATGCCATTTATTGCCTCTATCCTGAGCTGCGCATCCGCCATAATTATGCTGGTAACCGGACACATAGGCGATGTCATGGTAAGCGTAAGCTTGACGTCCCTGCCATCATTCACCTTTACGCCGTAGATAAGCCCTATGTCCACTATGTTTGCGCCAAGCTCCGGGTCCACGCACTGGTGGAGCACCTCTATTACGTCATTCACCTTTACCATTACATCCATTACTGATTTGCTTGGAAAATACTTAAATACTTGCATTGCAATGTATCACATCTAGGTGCGGATATGGCAAGGATACTCGTATGTAAGCAGGAGGAATTGCGGCTGGGCAGCATGAGGAAGGTAGAGGTACCAGGAAAGGATGATGTGGTTGTGGCCAATGTAAATGGGAGCTTCTATGCTATGCGTGGCGCATGCAACCATCAGGGAGGGCCGCTTGCCGACGGAGAATTGGATGGCAATGTGATAACGTGCCCATGGCACGGGGCGCGCTGGGATGTTACTACGGGGAAGCTTGTCGAGTTCCCGATGGAGCTTGATGATGAGCCACATTATAAGACAATTATTGAGAATGGAAGCGTATTCCTTGAGGATCTGAACCTGTCAAGACGCTTGCAATATGTATTTAAAGCTTGTCAGTGATTAGTTTATCGGTCGGGTACATGGCATTAAGGAATATGGACGTGACGATAAGATTCGCCTATGTTAGGCTGAAGCGAAGGCTAGCCCTTTATTTTACGCTCTGGTTCCTCGCGCTCCTTGCTGGTGTTAGCCTTGTGATAGACAGCATATTCATAAACCCAACCGTTATCTCGCTCAAGCTGTGGTCAGTTGTTCTTGTGGTGCTTCTCGCCGTAAAGCTCGCTTATGATTCTGTTACCAGAATGCAGAACGAGTACAAGGAATTCAAGACCGAGAACAAGCTTTCCGACGCCACGCTTAGAACAATCTAGTGCGCGGCACTTTCCCGGGCAGATCCTTAGAATGCCAGTGGCAACATTTTTATAGTTCTTCGAGATATTATACTGTGATAATATGGAGCACATCAGGAAATTCTACGCCGATGCGGTGAATGCGGCAGGAGGGATAGGGAGATTAGAGAATTGCAAGGACGTCAGAATTCTTCTTAGGGCGGACCACATTGGATTCAAATGCGCCTCTACCGAATCATTCGAGAGGCGGAAGGCCTTTTTCGAATTTAACAGCAGATGGATGTACCAATCGATAATATCGGGAAGAAGGATTGCGATAGTAGGCCTTGCGCAGTGCATCGAGACCTACCTGGGCCCTGTGAACATCCTGGAGCTTTCCGATGTGAAACTGAAGAACCCAACCCGTGAAGGTTTTGATCATCTTGAGGCATATCCCGTAAGTTTCAGTTATGGCTCCACCATATTAGAGCTGCAAAACTCGGGAATGGAGATCAAAAGAGTGGTGAGGCCGCATCACACAACCCATGACATAAATATAGATGGAAGTTTTATCCTTAGATTGACCGAGGAGCCCCTGCTCCAGAAGATAAAAAGAACGGAGATGGCATAGTTAGATAAATTTTGGCTTACGATTATGATTGATTGTATGGGATTGATCTACACTAGCGTAAGGGTCAAGGATCTTAAAAAGTCGGTTGACTTCTACACGAAATATTTGGGAATGAAAATCGCCGGAAGAAGAAGCTGGGTGCCAGGAGAGAGGGTTGTAATGCTAGTTTCGAAGGATAGCGGCCAGCGCCTTAACCTTATGCACTTCGCCAAGAGCTGCATGCACTACACCGCTTACAAGGAAGGATCCGAATTAGACCATCTGATGTTCGATATAAAGGATGCGCGCAGGCTCTATGACAAAATGGTTGCGGATGGTGCGCCGATTGCGATGGACATGTGGGAGGAAAAGAATTTCGCAATGGGCTACGTCAAGGATCCGAACGGGATATGGATAGGGCTCAGGAGCGGAAAGAGCAGATAGCATTCGCCTAATTTTTATTTTCCTGTATTTACAACGCTTACAATGTCAGTCCCGCCTGCATCGCCAGTAACATAAGCGTAGTGCCCGTTCGGCGCAAAGGCCACCCCCGTTGGGCCGTAGAACCCTGATATGGTGCCGGTTATTGTGCCCGTGGATGTGTTCACTATGCTAACCGTCGTGCCCCAATCCAGCAACGCATTGTTTAGATAATTCGTGACATAGGCATATGCGCCGCTGGGCGCGAAGGCAACACCATCAGGGCCGTAGAATCCCGATATGGTGCCCATTTTCGCATTTGTGGCCGTGTTAATTATGCTTATCGTGTCGTTGGCATCATTTACGACATAGGCATATGCGCCGTTCGGTGCAATTGCAACTGCAGTTGGAGCGTAAAATCCCGATATGGTGCCTGTTATCGTGCCTGTAGATGTGCTTACTATGCTTATCGTGTTATAGCCAGGGCTTTGGTCGTCAGTGACATAGGCATACGCGCCGTTCGGCGCAATGGCGACGCCTTGTGGGCCATCGAACCTCGATATTGTTCCGGTTATCGTGCCTGTGGATGTGCCCACTATGCTTACGGTGTTTGAGTTGTAATTCGTGACATAGGCATATGCGCCGTTTGGTGCAAGTGCAACACCGGCAGGATCGTTAAACCCTGATATAGTACCGGTTATGGTGTTAGTGGACGTGCTTACTATAGAGACCTGTGCATTGCCCTCGTTCGTGACGTAGGCGTAGGCACCGTTGGGCGCAATGGCTGCTGCCGACGGAAGTTCAAATCCAGATATCGTATCGATTATTGAGGGGTTTCCGCTTGACGAGGTGGCGATAGGGATGGAGATTGCATTGTACACAGTGTATATCCCAGCCGAATACCATGTCAATGTAAGGCTGTTTGGTATGAGGAAGGAAAGCGGGGTTGTCAAGTTGGCTGTATTCGGATTTACGGAGAACTCCAGCGTTGCTATCTGCCCGCTTGGTATTGTATTGAAATTTATTCCGAATACGAGGCAGACGAGGACGCCCTCATAGAGATGGTTGCCTGGCACTTGGTTGCTGCATTCTATCCCCTTGCCTGCAGTGTTCGCGCTGGGTCCACTGCTTGCACCGATTAAGGTGAGATCGCCTGGATCAAAGTTCATTGTCATGCCCAATGCATCCGGCTGTGAGTTGTTATAAGATGTCAGTGTGATCGGAATGCTGACGGTGCTTCCCGGAGTGACAGACAGGCCTGGCGGGATAAGGTACAGCTGCACCAGGCCATTCTCGGGCGTCGGGAAGGGCACATTGGCATTCTCAAGCACGCTGTTTGTGTAGGCAATCATCGGGCTGGGCTGCGACGAATCCGTAACAATGCCACAATAGTAGAATGAATTCTCGGGTGTTATGCTGAATTGGTGGGAATTGCCGGAGATTCCGGCGGCCGATGAATATGGTGTATATGATGTGCAGGGTGATATTATCGGTACCGATGAGAAATACAGTGCTGCCGCGTATGGCGCATTTCCGCCAGTCCAGCTGATTGCCGCCGTTGCATTGGTTCCGGCATTTACCGGGTTGGGCAATATGCCGAGCGTCGCCGTGAACGTATTGGAGGATGCCCCTGAAACGCTCACGTATATAGGCCCAGCCTGGCTGCTGTGCGATGCGGAGTCTGTTATGATCTCGCAGTAGTATTCGCCTGGGGAGGAGGGTGTGGACGAGTATACCTCTGAATTGGATGTCAGGCCTGCGGCAGAGGAGGATGTTCCTGAGCAGGAATCCGCGGGATTCGAATAAAGCGTAGCGGTGTATGGCGCGGTGCCCCCGGACCATGTGGCTGTGAGCGTGGTGCTCTGTCCGGTTGTCACTGTTGTGGGTGATGCGGTGAGCGAGGATGTGAGCGTTCCGCTTGATGAGACGCTGACGTATATCGGGCTGGACATGGCGGTGTGTCCCGCCGAATCCGTTACGCCAAGGCAGAAGTAGGTTCCCGGCGATGATGGTATGTAGCTGTATTGTTCCGACAATACTGTAAGGCCGGGATTGGTTACCGAAGGGCTGCCGCTGCATGTATCGGACGAGCTCACGTATATTGTTGCTGTATAAGTGGGCGTGCCTCCGGACCACGAGGCAGTGAGCGTTACGCTCTGTCCCTGCGCCACGGAGTTGGAGCTTGCAGAGAGCTGCGCCATCAACACTGAGGCAATTGTGGTTGTTGTAGAAGTGGTGGTTTTGGTTGTGGTGGAGGTTGATGTTGTAGATGTCGGGCTTACTGTGACAAGCGCCGGAGATGTTAGTAAGGATTGGGGCGTGGGTACGGATGAATCAACGACATATGCGCAGTAGTAGGTAGAGGTCATCGGTGAGACGCCCGCCGTCCAGCTGCCGCCTCCCTGGAGCCATATGCCGGATTGGCTTTGGACAAGGGTCGAGCTTGTGCCGCATGCTGAGCTCGGGCTTGAGTAGAAATTGACCGTGTACGGCCACTCCCCTCCCGACCATATGACATTAAGCGTCGAGGACTGGCTGCTTGTTATCGTGCTCGGGGTTGCGGTTAGCGATGCCGTGAGCGGCACCTGCGTCACTGTGACAAGCACGGCCGGCGTGGTGAGGGCAGACTGCGCTGAGGGCAGGGAGGAATCGGTTACATAGCCGCAGTAGTAGGTAGAACTTGCAGGGGCTACGGGCCAGTTCCAGCTTCCCGAATTTTGTGCAGACCATATCCCGTTTATTGCACCAAGGAATGTCGAGCCGGTGTTGCAGGTTGATGTCGGGCTTGAGTAGAAGAATGCGTTGTACGACCAGTACCCTCCAGTCCAGGAGAGATCAAGGGTCGAGCTCTGGCTCTGCTGTATCGGGTTCGGACTTGCGCTCATTGATGCCGAGAGTATCGGAGCAATTGATGTCGTGGTTGACGATGTGGTGGTTATAGTGGTTGAGGTGGATGTCGTAGATAGGGATGTTGAGGTCGAGGTGGATGTTGATGTGGAAGATGAGGTAGTTGTAGTGGTTGTTGGCGGATTGACTGTGATGATCGCTACGTTTGTGTACACATGCTGCGAGCTTGAGTCAGCAACATATGCGCAGTAGTTGGTGGGCAGGGTCGGGGATTCGGTGAACTGCCATGATGTTCCGTATATGCCCGATTGGGTGGATATCTGCACGAGGCTCTGGCAGTTTGATGTTGATGTGTACAGCGTAACGGAATAAGGTGCAACTCCGCCAGACCAGCTCACGGTCAGTGTTGTGCTGCTCCCGGAGGTTATCGTGGTTGGCGATCCGCTCAGCGAGGCCGAGAGTGTGCCTATTATCGTAGAGGTTGTTGTTGACACCGAGGTGGATGTGGTGGATACGGATGTAGAAGTTGTTGATACGGATGTGGAGGTCGTAGTGAGAGAGGTTGTGCTGGATGTGGTTGAGAGCGTCGTGGATGTGGATGTAATTGATGTGGTTGTTGATGGATTGACAGTAAGCAGCTGCGCAGGTGTATATGTGCTTTCCGTGCTCGAATCCTGCACATAGGCGCAATAATAGGCGCTTGCCGGAGGGCCCTCGCTAAATTGCCATGAGCTTCCGTAAACTCCGGGCTGGTAGGATACTTCAGTAAGTCCCTGACAGTTGGGCGTGGATGTGTATAGGGTAATATAGTATGGGGCAATACCTCCAGCCCAGGTCACTGTAAGCAGTGCGTTGCTTCCCTGTGTTATGGGATTTGGATATAGCCTGAGCGTAGCCGCAAGCGCGCCGACTATTGTGGATGTCGTTGTGGAAAGTGATGTAGATGTTGTCGATGTGGTTGATCCTGGATTCACTGTGACGAGAACAGTATTTGTGTATACGCTCTGCGCGCTCGAGTCGCTCACGGAGGCGCAATAGTATGTGCTGACAGATGGCGTTTCGCCAAATGCTATGCCTCCATTCGGCAGGTTCGTGTAGGTGACAACTGTTGTGAGTCCCTGGCAGTTTGCGTTTGTGGATGTGTATAGCGTTACGCTGTATGGCGCAGCGCCTCCGCTCCAGAGTATCGTGAATACGGCGTTCTGTGACTGTGTTACTGGGTTTGGAGTCACGCTAAGGGTTGCGGACAGTGTGCCGACTATTGTAGAGGTGGTGGATGTGGATGTCGAGCTTGTGCTGCTTGTCAGTGAGGTTGATGTTGTTGAAAGTGATGTGGAACTGGATAACGAGGTAGATGTGGACGAGGTTGATGTTGTGCTCACTGTCAAGGAGGTTGATGTTGATGTCGAGGTGGACGTCGTTGTCGATGTGGTTGTCGGCTGGTTGACAGTGACCAGAACCGCATTTGTATATACATGCTGCGAGCTCGAATCGGTAACGTGGGCGCAGTAGTAGGTGCTTGATGTTGGCGATTCGGTGAATGACCAAGTGGTTCCATATATGCCTGATTGGGTGGATATCTGCACAAGGCTCTGGCAGTTTGATGTGGATGTGTATAGAGTTACGGAATATGGGGCAGCGCCGCCGCTCCAACTTGCGGTGAGCATTGTGCTGCTGCCTGAAATTATTGCGTTAGGCGATGCGCCCAACGATGCCGATAATGTGCCGACTATTGTGGATGTGGTCGTTGAAAGGGATGTGGTTGATGTTGAACTGGAGGTTGTTGTTAGCGTTGTTGAGGTCGAGGTTGATACGGATGTGGAGGTTGTGCTCACAGTAAGCGATGTGGATGTTGTTGAGAGAGATGTGGATGTTGAGGTCGAGGTGGTTGTTAGGGAGGTTGTAGTTATTGTACCTATGGATGTGGTGCTGGATGATGTCGATAGTGTTGATGTGGAGGTAGTTGATGATGTTGATGTCGTGGTTAGGCTGGTGCTTGTTGTCGTTAGGCTCGTTATGGAGGTGGTAGAAGTTGTTGTGGCAGGTGTGGTTGTTATCGATGTTATTGTCCCTGTTCCGCTCTGGTAACTGCCGATCTTATCAGTAGGCAGGAATACCAAACTGTTTTGAGTTCCATTATATCCGTTTCCGCTGTAATCTTTCATGTCGCCATTGAGCTGCCACCATGCGACTATGTTGCGAACGTTTATCGGCACACCGCCAATACCCTCAGTATACATGCTCATTATCACATTCGGGGACAGCGATGTGTTGTATAACTGGATGTTGCTCATAAATCCGTCAAATGGGAGTACGTTTGAGGTTGTTCCTTCCCCTTCGCCTATCTGGGTGATTGGGGCTATTATGGGTGAGATGCTTACAGAGGCGGGCGTGGTGCCGACAAGAAGGCCGTTCACATAAAGGTTGAGTGTATTTCCATTCCATGTGCAGTCCACATAGTACCAGCCGTTTGGATCGGCGATCGCATTACTGGTCACGACAGGTCCGGGCAGGCTTGATGCGAGTGTCATGGAGCACTCGGCCGTGTTTTCCTTTCCAGGTGCACCGTTAAGAAGCAGAAAGATCTGGTTGTTGTTGAATATCTGTTGGTAGACGCCATTATTGGTAAGTGGGTTCTGCGTGTCTATCCAGGCGCTTACCGTTACTGCCTTTGTGAACCGTGGCGCCCTAACAAAGTTCACGGAGCTTGTTTTGCCGTTGAAATATACAACGCTCTTCGGTGATAATGAATCGCATAGGCCTATCAGTGCAAGCTGCTGCTGTGTTGCAGGGCCGTTGGGTCGGTATACCTGGCACCCTCCAGAGATTGCCATGGGGGCATAATTGCTGGGGTTGAATATTCCAAGTGCAAAGAGGGCAGTTAAGGACACGGCTATTATTAATATGGCCCATCCGTAGGTGATTAGGTATTCCGTAGCGCTTTGCGCGCCCTGTTCTTTAGAGAGACCCATGGATTAGTTGCACTGTGGGTATTTTTATTGCTTTCTTCGGGCTACTCAAAGGTCATTCTTAGCCCGGATCATACGTAAGAAATTTATCCCCTCATTAACTTCCTGCAGTTCTCCGCCATTACCTTTAAGACAATATTGTCCTTTAATTTTTCTTCATTAATCTGGCCGCCATTCTTCGATAGCAAAAGAACCATCGGCCCATCCTGATTGTATCCAGCACGCAATAAAGCATTATAACCTAATGGTGTATTGTAATTTATTTCAAGCCCTTTTACTTTTACAAGTTCCTCAACAAGTTTCAGGCTTCCGCGATCTACGGCGTGCATTAAAGGTGTGCCGAGAAAAGGGGCATATTCGTCTGCACGCAGAGACTAAATACGTATGCTGTGGTGCAAGGAAATACTGACTAACTATAAGACAATTTAGCAAGCCAACGTAAGTGGTAATATTATGAGATTATCAAGTGCAGCGGAGCTTATAGACCAAACTATCAAGACATTTGGAAACATACCCAACAATAAGATTATCAGGTACAGAATCGTCAAAAGCATACCATACGATGCTGAAGCCTACATAAAAGGCAAGACTTTCTATACGCGACGTTCTGTAAGATACGAGGGAATTATACAATTCGAACGAGCAACTGTGCTAAAAGCAACAAAATCTCGACTTGTATGCCTGACACTTCATGAATTAGCGCATTCAGTACCGGCAGCAATCACTGAACGTAGAAAAGAGCAGAAGATCAAATGGCAGATTAGGGAAATGTTGGGAAAAGATGCAGTAAAAGAGGTTCGTTGGGGTCATAGCAGGATATGGAAAGAAGGCTTATAGTGGATTGATAAGAGCCTATAAGATAGCATCTCCTGGAGTGCTGAAGGTCAACTCCGGAGAAGCACATACTTTTATGGCGTTTTACAGAGGCGACCAAGAAACCAATGCTCTAATCAGTCAGATGGGTGAAATCACCCCTATAGTTTGCCAACTTGGGTGAAATCGATCCTATAATACCTCAAATTGGGTGAAATCGTTACTATAGTTTCCTAAAAATGGGTGAAATGGATCGTTTAATATAACCCCTAAAGAAAGGAGCCCCAGGAGGGATTTGAACCCCCGGCTTACTGCTTACGAAGCAGTCACTCTACCACTGAGTTACTGAGGCATGATGTAGGATTTCTCCTTTTCCTTATTAATAATAGGCTTGATAAAGTTTTAATAAGCCGCCTTTCATATATATCCATCACCGTCTTGGGAATATTCATGGATAGTCAGGATCCTTCTCAGCAAAGTAATCAGCAGCCAGCTGGCGACCAGACGCCGAGCACACAGCCGGCACCAGCCCCTACACCAGCTCCAGCGCCAACTCTTCCACCGCAGCCTGCTCCTGCACCTGCGCCAACTCCGGCACCTACACCAACGCCTGCACCGACACCAGAGCCTCCGGCACAAACTCCACCCCAACAGCCTGCAGCGCAGCAGCCGCAACCCGCACAGGCGCCCCAGCCGGCCAAACCGCCCCTGAACCAGCCAGCCTCCCTTACGTCATTCCCTTTCAAGAACGTACCAAAGAGTTCGGGACCAAGCCTTAGCCCAAAAACGATAATGCTGTCATTGATTATAGTGGTCATCATAGGTGTCTCTCTCTACTTCATAGCATCGAAAGGAATACTCTCGTCCAGCACAACAAGCACATTCACGACTACGGTTGTGCAGGGCAACATCACTTCATTCTCATCGTGCACAGGAATAGCAAAGAGCGGCACCTATTACCTTACGGCAAATGTGAAGACTGCGGCAACGGATGGAGCATGCGTGAATGTCACGGCCAGCAATGTTGACATAATATGCAACAGCTACCAGATCATAGGTTCTGGACCATTCGTTGGCGTGCCGCCATTCAGCTACGCGCTGATGATAAGCAATGCCAGCAACGTATCGGTGAATGGTTGCATATTCAAGAACTTCTCATATGGAATATTTGCAACCTCAACAAACTCGCTTAGGCTGACTAATGACAACCTGTCTGTCAACTACGTTTCCAATATTTATCTAAGCAACGTGCACAACGGCACGCTCAGCAACGATTACATGTCCAAGAGCTCAAGCGTCGATGGCTCGCTCTACTTGACCAATGGAACTTCCGGAGTCCTTACGGTAAACAGCTCGGTGCAGTACAACCAGTATTATGGCGTTGTGGTGAATGCGTCGAACAACACATTCAGGAACAACCTTGTCAACGGAACCCAATACTCATTCAGCTGCAGTGCACCAAACGGCTTTGTGGTAAGCAACAAGGCTTACCTGAACCTGTGCTACAACAACACCGGATGCGGATTCGTGCAGTGCAGGGGCATAAACATACCAGCAAATATATCCAAGATAACTCTGTCCAGCAAGCTCAACAGCTGCGGCACCATATCAGACTCTGGATATTACTCAATGTCCTCAAATCTCAACATGGGAAGCTTTGTGAACACATCCAACCCGCTCTCCATACTGAACCCGTGCATAAACGTGAAGGCAAAGAACGTGGTGATAAACTGCAACGGCTTCAGCATACTGGGCGCAACTACCGCCATATACGTAAACAGCAAGAGCAACGTGACGGTGATGAACTGCAAACTCGAGAACGCGCTTGTCGACGGAATAATGCTTGACAATGTGACGCAGGCGCACATCTCAAATCTTACGCTGGTGAATGACAGCCTTGGACTGCAACTTTACAACAGCAGCATCAGCACATTCACCAACATAAGCGCATCTAGAAACCTCTATGGTCTTTACCTCTCGGGGTCCTACGCCAACAACTTCCAGGGGCTCAACTTCAGCCTCAACAATTATGGAGTATTCCTGCAGAGCGATTCGCTCTCAAACAACTTCAACAAGGACATAATACTTAACAGCTCCAGCGTGGACGTCTATGCGACTCCCGACTCCGCCAACGCTACGCTAAATCTGATGCAGTCAACCACATGCAACCTCACCAATGCGGTGTGGGCGACATGCAGGCATTTCGTATACACATCGTTGTCCTATGTCCCGATAAGCTCCTGCGGAGCCATAGGCGCGCCTGGCAACTACCTTCTCACAACAAGCCTGCTGAATGTCCAGTCCCAGTGTTTGCAGATACTGGCAAACAATGTGCAGCTCTCATGCGGCGGACACACGATAGCATCGGGCGAGGTTGACGTTGGTGCGGGAATTTCGTTCTCCAACCTTAAGAATATTACCATATCGAATTGCAGCATATCACTCTTCAAGGATGCTGTCAATGTTACCAACTCAACAGTTGTCAATTTGGACGGGTTAAATGTGCAGGGAGGCACTATCGGTGTAAGGCTGGGCAGGGTCCTGTACGGTTCTGTGGCAAACAGCCAGTTCAATGGCACGATGAATGCAAGCATACTGCTCTCCAATACCAGAAGCATAGACGTAATAAACAACACGGCCACTGACGGGCTTATGCAGAGCGTAGGGATATTTACCAACAGCTCATATAACAATACCATACTAAACAACAGCGCGATATCCGAATATATAGGCATGGAGTTCAACGGCGGGTCGCTGAACAATACTGTGCAGAACAACACAGTATCAGGCAGCACCTACACTGACTTCCTCTGCTCTCAGAACGCAGGCGCACTCAGCGCCGCGCTTGGCGGCATAAACTACGGAAGCACAAAGACGGGCTGCCGCTGGCTGGCAGCATTGCCGAAGTTCAACCCATCTGTTGAGTGCTCGCTCTCCGCGGCACCGAACTTCATAGAGTTCACGCAGGATTCCGAATATACTTATGGCAGCACATGCCTTACGGTGTATAGCAATGCCACAACCATCGACTGCGACGGGCACACGATCATCGCGCAGAATGGCGGGACATTCGCCGCATTCATGAATTCAAAGGGATCCGAGCTTGAGAACTGCTACCTCAAGGGATTCACGACGCCGGTAGTTTCTGTGAATTCAAGCCTCAACATATTCAACAACAGTGTATACCTTAGCCCTAAGAATAGCGGATTTGCGATAAACCTCTCGAACATGGAGAGTGGCACGATAGTGCGGACAAACAACATTTCGGGAGCCGGCGCATTCGGCATAAGGATCTCCAATTCGACATCTGGATCGCTGCTCAACAATTTTGTTGCGAACGCCGCAATAGCGTACCTGCTCCAGAACGTCTCAGGGTTCGGCGTGACAAACAATACCGCGTATACCAACACCAGCGGCGGATTGCTCCTGGTTGGTTCTACCGGCAATCCCTTCAGGAGCAACAGGTTCCTCTCAAGAACTCTTGGATTGCAGTGCGAAGGAAGCAGCGGTGGCGCATCGAACAATAGTGACCTCGGACAGAATGAATGCAGCTCGGTGCTGAACTGCAACTGGATGAAGAGCCCATCATCAAGCACGTGCTGAGCATGTGATGTAAACCTTTTAATCTTGTTCTGACAATTATCCCTGATATGATGCTGTTCAGGGAGCTTGCCGAATACTATGAAAAACTTGAGGCGGTATCCTCAAGGCTCAAGATGGTTGAGATACTGAGCGAGAGCTTCAAGCCCCTAAGCCCGAAGGAGCTCCAGGAAGCTGTCTACATTACGCAGGGCATTCTTCTCCCGCCATTTGAGGGCGTGGAATTGGGAGTTGCTGAGAAGCTCGTTGAGGAGGGCATCGCGATATCAACAGGTTACACAAAGGACGGGGTCGAGAGGGAATACAAGAGAAGCGGGGACATGGGCCTTGCAGTCCAGACAATAAAGCTAAAGAGCAAGCTCAAGCGCCTTGACAGCAAAAAGTACACGGTGTCGGAGACGTATGAGCGCGTTGGGAGGATAGCAGATACAGGAGGGGAAGGGAGCAAGGACAGGAAGATAGGAATGATAGCTGACATGATGGGCTCGGCCACGCCCACAGAGGCGAAGTACACAGTCCGTTACATACTAGGGCAGTTGAGGCTGGGCGTGGGGGATTCAACAATAATGGAGGCACTATCAGTGATAGGCACTGGCGACAGGAAATTCAAAGATGAGATAGAGAGGGCGTACAACATATGCAGCGACCTGGGGCTTGTGGCAAGGGAGCTTGCAGATAAAGGGCCAAAGGCAATATCAGGCTTCAAGGTGACGCTATTCAAGCCGGTAAGGCCTGCGCTTGCGGAGCGTCTGCCGACAGCAGAGCAGATACTGGAGCGCATGCACGGAACCGCAGCGATAGAGCAGAAGTATGACGGCTTCAGGGTGCAGGTGCACAAGGATGGCAGCACGGTAAGGCTTTTCTCTAGGAGGCTGGAAGATACAACAGAGATGTTTCCCGACATAGCAAAGGCGGTAAAGGAGGAGGTAAGCGCAAAGAGGATAATATTTGAGGGGGAGGCGCTTGCCTACAATGAATCGACGAGCGAATACCTGCCATTCCAGGAGACAATACAGAGGAAGAGGAAGCATGACATTGCCAAGATGGCAGAGGAGCTGCCGCTGCACCTCTTTGCATTTGACATACTTTACCTTGAGAGCAAGGACACGCTTAGCGAACCATACGAGAAAAGAAGGGAGAGCATAGAGAAACTCTTCAAGAACGGGAAGATGATAACGCCCACAACGAAGATACTCACCAGCTCGCCAAAAGAACTGGAAGAATTCTTCGAGAAGTCTGTAGAGAACGGGCTTGAGGGGATAATGGCAAAGGATCTCAAGGCACCGTACATTGCAGGGGCGAGGAAATTCTCGTGGATCAAGCTCAAGAGAAGCTACAGGGGCGAGCTATCCGACACGCTTGACCTTGTCATAGTAGGATACTTCCTAGGACGAGGAGGAAGGGCTGAATTCAAATTTGGGGGATTGCTATGCGCGGCTTACAACAAAAAGAGGGACATGTTCGAGACCATATCGAGGATAGGCACCGGCTTCACTGAGCAACAGATGCAGGAACTTAAAGAAACTCTTGACAGGATAAAATCGAAGAACAGGCCAGCAAGGGTTGATTCCGTAGTAGAACCGGACTTCTGGGTGCAGCCCAAATATGTAGTCACGATAAACGCCGACGAGATAACAAGGTCGCCAATGCATACATGCGGAAGGTCAAAGAATGATGAGGGAATAGAGACAGGATATGCACTGAGATTCCCAAGGCTTGTAGGGCCGACCGCGATAAGAAAGGACAAGGGCCCTGAAGAGGCTACGACAACAGAGGAAGTGATAGGAATGTTCAGGCAGCAGAAGAAGGTAGGCGTAAAAGGATAATCAGCACCTGGAACGGCTCAGGATGGATTTCAGCTCTGCGTGACTTCTTACAGTATGCTTGGGAGAGAACGACCTTTCGAGTTCCTTGAGCTCCTCCGGCCCGTAGATGCTTGATGTCCCGCCAGAATAGAATAATATTGAATCAATTCGGGCATTCTTTGCAGCGCCGAGATCGTGCTCGGAATCTCCGATCATCACAGCACTGGATCTGTCATCGCAGCGAAGAATCCTCAGCGCCGCATTTATTCCCTCAGGATCTGGTTTCTTCTGCCTTACATCATTCCCGGATATTATTATCTCGAAGAATTGGAGTATGCCATTTTGGGCAAGTATGTCGGTTAGTCCTATGCTGTTGGTGCTTACCAGTGCAACCGCCCTATTGTCATCATTAAGGTACTTAAGGAGTTCGTATGCATCATCGTGCAGCTTTGCTGCAAAAACGCCCCCGCGGGCAAGTTCCTTTACTCTTTTAGAATATGCCGGCACCAGAGCCTCACTCAGTCCATGATATTTTGCATTGCCAAGCTGACCGAACTGTTCACGTATCTGGGCTCCATTTAGAACTAATCCGAATTCCGCTGCAGCTTCCTTGATCGCCTGAGCCCACGGACTTACAGTATCGCTTATGCAACCGTCATAATCAAAAAGAATGTACTGGTAATGCACACCTATCACACTAAGGATTATGGCATAATGCTATAAAAGGCTTCTGAACTGTCCAGTGTATTGGGTACGCCAATGGCTAATGTAAAGATATTAGAGGATATTGCTGAAAAATTAGACTTTTCTTATGTTCTCTATCGTCTTTGAGAACTTCTGGACGCTCTTTGCTATCTCCTTGACCTTTGGGTTTAGCCTGTAGCCAAGCCCGTATCCCTTCTCAGTCCTTATATGTGTAGGCTGAAGTACATTCAGATCCAGTGAAAGCTCCCTAAGCGTTATGATCAGCGTCTTTCGGGTGAACTTCTTCTCAAGTATGGCGTAGAGTTCCCTTGTGGTGCGGGGCGACTTCTGTAGAAGCAGTGCGATTACTGCATAGTTGGGCCGGCTCATCACCTTCCTAAGAACCCAAACATCGTCCTTGTCCTTTTCCTTCTTCACCATAATGTATAATTGTGAATAAAGCTTTAAATAGCTTTCCAAATCTCCATGTATGTTGCCAAAACCCCACATTATCAAATAAGTATAAAAGTATAAATATGTTTATCACAATAAACTATAATATACCGTATTAGGCATATGAATACGGACGGGTGGTGATGAGATGTGCGGGTTTTTGCAGGTGAATAAGCAGGGTAGGATAGAGAGGGCCCTGATGGCACAGAAGATAGAGTCAGCTGCGGGAAGTGATCTTGTAGGTGCCATAGGGGGAACGGACCCGCTTGCTCTTGCATATCTCTGGCTTGCCGTAGAATTGAATTACAATATTATTGCATTCCACAGATCCGGGAATGTCGGGCGAATGATGGATAAGTTGATTCAGTTCATCCCAAGGTATCACATAGTCATGGACATATCAAGGGATAATAAAGTATGCAGAGGGATTAACTTCTCGAAACTGGTTGATAAGGAAGATGCGGCCGGTATAATCCCCTGTCTAGATCAGATCGGAATTGTTAACGGAAGAAGAAAGAGAGTTAGAAATTTGGTAGATGCTGTGCTGCCGGATAGGATAATAGAACGCTCAGCGGATTCGCTCGGTTTGCTCTTCAGCCGCTCAAAGTACGGGACCTCGTTCATTGCATCGGTAACTGGGGATTTCCATAACAGAAGCATTGTAAAATCGCTAAGGTCAAGACATTTCGGCATAGGCGCAAATGAGATTAGTGCTTTAGACATCTCAGTAGTGCTTGATGACGATTCAAGCATACGCCACATAACAGAATATAGATGGATTGAGAGGGCGGAGATAAAGGTAATCGAAAAGGGTTTTGCGCCAAAAGCCATCAACAACATAAGCATAATGTCAGAGAAGAAACTCAACGAGATTAGTCTAGATGCCTCAAAAGTAATCGAAAGTTATGCAAAATCAAACCTTGTAAGCACGGGTTTCGCGCTAAAGGAGCTTTACAGGCGCAAAGATTTCCTTGTGCGGATTGCAAGGGATGGAAGTCTTAAGGCAAATCCGATAGAGGCGTATTACGAGATAGCATAGCTGCAAAGGTCTTAAAAGGAGTTCGTGCAAATATAATATAAATGGCCTTAGTGGTGTAACGGCTCGCACGGAGGACTGTGGATCCTTTAGACCGGGTTCGACATAAACTTCAAGAAAAAGAGGTTTGCGAAAATCCCGGCTAAGGCCCATTTCGACGATAAATAGTCGACAAAATAAACTATGTAAATGTTCATGGCCCAACAAACATTATCCAAGAATGCCAATCTCTGCAATTAATGCCCGATGATCTGAGCAGTTATCATAATAACACTTTATCGTTTTGAAATTATAACTACCTTTTGGCAAAACTATATAGTCAAGAACCTCGTTTTTAGATGGGAAAGAAACATATTTTTCAATATCATATGAGTATTCATATTCATCTCCAAGAATATCTTTGATAACCTGTGGTTGTAAAATATTTAAGTCTCCCAAAATAATTGGCGAGGCATTATTCTCTGTAAAGTATTCTTTTGTCTCTTGCAAGTGTATTTTGCTCCATTCATTTGTGTTAGAATAGTGGGTATGGTAAAATAAAACTTCCTTTCCAGACCAAAGCACTTTGATAATCTGTATTGCCCTATAATGTTTATCAGCATATTCCCTTTTTAAGCGGACAATCTTGTGCTCCAATATTGGTAAGTTTGTAAGACATAACAGCCCATCAAACACAAGCTGTTCCAAGTTTTGCTTATGTTCTGTTAAAGTCTGCTCAACTATGTCATATATCATTTTCTTGTAACCAAAGTGCTCATTTAGTTGCTCACCTTGGTGTGGCCCATCCTTTTCTTGATGCCTCTGGTCATCAAATACCTCTTGCATGAAAAGAATATCTGGTTTTTCAGTCATAACTGCATCAATAATGCACTTCTTTCTTGCATTCCAGTCGCCATCATAACGCCAGATATTAAATGTCATTATCTTCATATCATGAGCACCTCTTTATTGCAGCATCAAGCCCATCGGCAAGGCGCTTTTTAGCTACTATTGAGTAGATACCTAGGCTGCTATCCTCTGCTATCTTGGTGATTGTTTCATCGCTAGCATTAGGATTTCTTCCAATTATGCGTAAAATATAGCCTTGCTCTGGTACTGGTTGGCAGTAGGAACGGATGCCCTCTAATATTTCAGGACTAGCTAAGTCGCTGCAAGCTATGCTTGCGTAAACTTCCCAATCCCAAACTGCCTGCTTAGCCACCGCATTGAATTGTTTCTTGTCCCTAGCATGGTGTAATCCCCAAATAGTTGCTATCCTAATAAGTGGGTCATCGCTTAAGGTTGTTAATTCTCCTTTTTCTGCTGCGTCAAATAGTTTACGCCATGAATTTGCCTTACGCTTTTCTTCTTCCCTAAGTAAGGTATTCCAATAACCTTTCCTGTCCACAGTAACCTGCACATTCATCACTATTCCGTTATCAGAATTATGGCTTTATAATATAAATAGTTTTCATAAGGCGCGTTAGGGCCTATGAGCTTTAATCTATCTCACCTATGCCAAGATCATCTATGTTGAATGCGACTTCCGTTTGCTGGATGCTGCTTTCAACGTACTTTGCAAGCTCCAGTCCGCTCATGACCACCATGACCTTGAGCGTGCGCTTGTGGAGCGTATTATCTAACCTAGCGCCCCATTTCATATTCGCATCTTCGTTTATCCTGCTTGACACTGCACGGAAGACATTCTCTGCTGCCTTCAGAGTGAGGTCGCTTCCCCCAGTTATACTGACAAGCGCCTTCTTCGCCTTCGACAGGTTTATGTCAAGAAGCGGGCTTCCCAGAGTTTCGTTCACAATATTCTCTATTCTTTTGTCCTCGTTGGATGCGTGCGATTCTCCTACGCCTATTACCGCGTAGCCGGAATCCTTCAGTACGCCCTTAAGATCTGCGAAGTCAAGGTTCACCATGCCTGGCTTTGTCACCATTTCCAGTATGCCTTTTGTCGCGTTCGCCAGTATGTCGTCTATTTTCTTGAATGCGTTAGCAAGCTCAAGATCCTTCGAAAGGTTGAGCAACTTGTCGTTAGGTATCACTATAGTAGTATCGGTGTTGGCTCTTAGTCTCGTAAGGCCGGTCAGCGCTGTCTTCATCCTTGACTTGCCCTCACTTGTGAATGGAAGCGTTACCAGTGCAACAGTAAGTGCACCAGCCTCCTTTGCGATTCCTGCAATGACTGGCGCAGCCCCCGTTCCCGTGCCTCCGCCGAGCCCGCAGTTTATGAAAACCATCTGCGCGCCATCGAGAAGTCTCTTAAGTTCCTCGATATTCTCGGTTGCAGCGTTTTCCCCAAGTACTGGATCACTGCCAGCCCCAAGACCCTTTGTAACCGTCTTGCCCAGAAGAACCTTCCTGTGCGCCTTGGTTGTCTCAAGATGCGGCGCGTCGGTGTTCGTGGCTATCAGATTGGCGCCGTCTATGTGAAGCTCGGACATCCTTGTCATTGTGTTCGAGCCGCTTCCGCCGACGCCTATAACATAAATCTTCGTTTTTGTTGATTCTACGAATCGTGATATCTCAGCGTCGTCAGGGGATAGAACCCTGTTTACGGCAGGCTCAGGTGGTGCGGCCCTTTTAACCGATCTGTGTACAACCCTTCTTGCTATTCTCTTGATTGTCTTGACAGTCTTGGTTTTCTTGATCTTCTTGACCCTCTTTGTTGCCCTTTTCTTTACCATCTTGCTTACCGATCGCTTCTATAATATCACTAAAAAGGCATAAAAAGATATATCAGGCATTCCGGATTATGCGCCGCAGCATTTCTTGTACTTTTTACCTGATCCGCAGATGCACGGTTCGTTCCTCCCGACTTTTCAGCCTTGTCGGTGCTCGTAGTTTTTATATGCCTCGAAACCCTCGCCTTTCATCCAGAGCGTTATCGCCTCGAACTCATTTATGTCTTCGGTTGTCCTGTCCGCGATTGACTTGAAATCGACCCTTTCCTTCCTCCCAGAATATATTTCCATGACAAGTTCCTTCATGAGTATGCTTGATTCCAGCAATAGGCTTTCTGGCATTTCATAGCCCGCAAAGCATTTCGAGAACATGTCATCGTATCCGTCAGCCGGCCTCTTTAGGTCTATCGACCTGTTGTATATGTTCTCTTCCGCATTGTTGCCAAGCTTTCTCATCGTCCCCCAATCCACAATGTATGGCATTGCACCGATTAGGTAGAAGTTTTGGAGATGTGGCTGGAGATGCACGACCCTACCCACATCATGGATCTCCCTTAATGCCCTTGAGAGCAGCACCAGGGCAGGAGAGAGACCATTATAGAAAAGCAGTATTGATTCTGAATAAAGTCTCCCGACCGCATCGTTCAGAAAACGTTTCATGAACTCGTTTGCAGCCCTTTCTTTCTGCGGATCAGGTGCCGGAAATACTGCGAAACCGAACTGGCCTTCCTCGTTGCTTAGCTCGCTGTCAAGGTAGCTCCCGCATGCTTCCACATGAGGCACTATGCAATTGGTTAGCTGGAATTGCGAGACCTCTTCGGTATTTCTTATCTTTGTCTCAAGCTCCGTGCGCGTATAGGTGCCGAAAGGCCTGTACTTTGCCCTGATGGTCACTAATTTTGTGCCTTCCGCGTGGCCGGTTGACATTAGGGTGCCTGGCATCAGGTCGATAAAGTTCTGCGTGCTTGGCGGGCAGAATGATCCTTCCACCATTGGTATTCTTTCTGAAAAGTCAATGCCCCTATGGCCGGTGCCACTGATCTGGAGACCAGTTAGCTCCTTCCCCTTAATCGAGATCGGGCGTTCCCTTCGCAATAGCACCGAACGCACACCCTCAAGTCCGCCTATGCAGGTATTTGGATCCACCTGCCAGCTGCTTATGCGCAATATCTTTTGTATTTCCCCTTCGGTGAGCGTGGATGTCCTTGGTATCTCTAGCTGAACCTTGAATCTGCCTTCCGCTCTCCTTACGTCCAATAGATCATTGCAGAGTGGCTTTAGCGTTTGCGACATATAGATCAGGCTTCTTCGTGTCTTTCATCTGCCTGCATTCACCACTAATTGTAGAATCGGTTCGGCCTAATATAAATAGGTTTTGACAGAAACATGATTGATTGATGATCCGGCTTGCTTTACCAATCCCAAAAAGCAAAGTATTAAAAGGAACTCCATTGAATAATGGAATAAAATAGACACATAGTGGTCGATTATATGGCTAGGAAAAAGAGGAAATCTGGATCAAAGAAGAGTGCTAAGAGAGGCGCTGTAGGACGTGAGATGTCCGAAATGTCAAGCGACATGAGCGCAGGGAAGGCGAAGCTTGACAGGGAGATGTCAAAGGCTGGCATTGACTACAAGAAGCTTGCCGGTGCGATAATAGTCATAATAGGGATAATACTGATCGTCACCCATCTGGTCGGAGTTCTGCTTGCCTTCGTCGGCTTCGTTCTGGTCTACTTCGGCATAAAGATGCTCGGGTATGACGTGCACAAGGCTCTGCAATCTTGATGTTTGAGGTGTATGGATGAACACATGGAAAGTCATTACCGGAATAATAATTCTGGTAATCGGTATAGGAGTATTCTGGCAGAACTACAGGACCGTAAGCAGCTGTCACAGCCTTACTGGCGAAGTATCCACAGCATTGACCTCACTTTTCGGGGGCAATGGTGCGCAATCTTGCTATGATGCAGGCATCGCCGAGGTTGCAGGAATAATCGTTGCCATAATAGGTTTGGTAATATTATTCAGCGCTTCCAGGAATATGCCCAGAAAGGCAAGGAAGTAGCCCGTGACTGTTTTGATTTTTGTGTTCTTAGCCTGAATGGCTAGGAACATTCTTTCTGTTTTGCTTGTTTTGTGTTATAATGGAGAAATGCATAATATGCGGGAAAGGTGGAAGGGAACTTGTGGTGAGCCCGGATCATCCCGAGAAGAGAGTATGCCTGGACTGCCTGAACGAGCTGGTTTTCAGCCTGAATACGCTGGAAAAGGAATTGAGACCGATCTACAATGCGCTTGACATGGCTCTTGATGCCTTCAATAAGGAGATGAACAAAAAGAGCAGGAGCGAAAAGTAATTAAATGCTGGATGTCCACTATCTTTTATAGATGATCCAATGGGCCCGAAAGGCGTTGCTGTCGCAATAGTTGTAATAATCATACTAGCAGCAGCATTTGTGGCGGTAACCTACCAGCCGTTGAATGGCTATCTGAGCAAGTTCTTCGGCATCCGCAATGACAGCGTATACATAACAGGAGTATCTCTTGAGATAAACGGCCCGGCTAATGAATCCTGCTTCGGTAATGTGATACAGCCGCTTCAGGGATTTTACGCACAGAGGGGAGGCAGCTTCAATTACACAGTGAATCTTACAGACAGCTGCACAGGAACGCACGAGATACTCAATGCGAGCGTTCTGAACAGCGGCTTCGCGGTCGAATCTGTAAACCCGAAGCTGCCCTATGAGGTATTCAGGAACAACACAATGCGGTTAAGCATGGAAATAAGCCCGCAGAGTGACTTTAATGGAGGAGTTCTTACACTTCAGGTTAATGTTACATAGTGCACTAATCGCCGTGTGCCGCACTCATGTGCGCCGTGAGCTCCCCACTGGATTCAAACCTATCTCCGCATACGCTGCATTCGAAATTCTCGGCATCGGTCGTCCCCGCATGAGCCTCTCTTATATGCTCGGCAAGTTCGTCCCCGTTGTCAAAGACCTCTCCGCATACGCTGCATTTGAATTCTGCCAATTAAACACGCTATAATTCGGAAGCCAGTATATAAAAAAGCTCGGGATTGATTCTGATTTATATAACTTGGCTCTTAATTCTATCTGGCGGTTCAATGAACATAACGATAAAGCTTAGCGGGCACATCCTCTTCCCATCGCTGAATGCCTCTTCCGCATTCAAGGGTTATGTGGAGAGCATCCTGAAACTCAAGAGGGCGGGAAACTCGCTCTTCATTATTGTTGGAGGAGGAGAGCCGGGACGGTATTATATAAGGATTGCAAGGGAGAACGGCCTTGATGAATCATCATGCGACCAGGTGGGAATCGCGGCCACTCACATCAACGCAAGGATCTTCGCGAGAGCGCTTGGTGATGCAGCATGCCAGCTCATACCGACAGACTTCAACGAACTTGACGAGGCGATATCAACCGATAAGATAGTGGTAATGGGCGGGCTCCAACCGGGACAGTCGACAAATGCAGTAGCAGCGGTGCTTGCTGAGCGCTCGAACTCCAGGCTTCTGATAAACACAACGAATGTTGACGGAATATACGAAAGCGACCCTAGAAAGAATCCAAAGGCTAAAAAGTTCGACAGGATAAGCATAGCGGAGGTGGCAAGGATACTCGACAAGATGGGCGCACGTGCTGGTGAGTATGATCTGCTTGACCACGTTGCGATAAAGATAATAAGCAGATCAAGGATAACCACAAGGATAATAGACGGGAGCAACCCGGGAAACATACTCAAGGCAGTCGAGGGAAAGATAGGCACAACAATAGTGCCCTAGTCATTTCAGCAGATCCTTGAACTTCTCCCTTATCTTCTTGACCTTCGGCCCTACCACAAATATGCAGTATGGTTGGATTGGATTTCTCTCAAAATAGTCCCTGTGGTATGATTCCGCGTCGTAAAATTTGTCAAGTTTCCTTATCTCTGTCGCTATTGGTTTGGAAAAGTCCCTCTGTGCGATCTTGATAAAGCTCTCAGCTGCCTTTTTCTGCTCTTCTGTGGTGTAGAGTATTATCGACCTGTACTGTGAGCCGACATCCGCACCCTGGCGATTATGTTCTGTAGGGTCGTGCATGGCGAAAAATATCTCCAGCAGCGTATTTATTGGTATCACATCCGGATCGTAGGTTATCTCCAGCACTTCTGCATGGCCGGTATCGTGGCTGCAGACATCATCGTAGGTCGGGTTTTTTGTGGTTCCGCCGGCATATCCAGGCATTGTCTTTATTACGCCCCTGAACATCGTGAATACCGCCTCGGTGCACCGAAGATAGTGGGGAAGGCTGTTTCTGTCAGGGGAGGGATATATATACTTTTCTATCGTAACTGGTTGTGCGGATGATTGCATGGAATACGCAATAAAGATCGAGTTTAAGGCAGCTGATGAGGATGAGGCACGTTGGGTAAAGGAGGCACAACGCATCATAGGCAGGCTAAACGAGAATTCAGGAATCTGCTCTGCGAATAGGCAGATGGTATATGACTTCTGCATGCACCTGAAGGCTACAAAGAAGCGCAAGCTGCGCACCCTAGTTAGGCAACTGTATTTCGTAGAGAAGCTCCTGAACTGTCTGCCTAATGGACAGGAGTTGCTGAAGCTGGACAGAAGAGGAATCGACCAACTCGTAAACAGGCTCGATGCCCTGGAGACGCTTGGGGAAGGCACGAAGGCAGGCATCCGCTTCACACTCAAGCAGATATTCAGATGGAACAACGATGGTGAGACACCAAAGGTAGTTAGGGATGTGGAGACTGTTGTAAAGGTCAAGAGGCAATTAGGGGAAGCTGATATTTTAACGCAGGAAGAGTGCGACAAGCTGGTAGCCAACGCAGGATCGCTACGCAACATGTCGATGCTTGCCCTCTGCACTTCAGTGCCATTACGACCACATGAGGTCGTAAAACTGAAGCGATCCGACTACCATGATGATGTTGTGCCATATATCACCGTACCACAAGATACGAAGACAGGCGCAAGAAGGCTGTACATTCCAAAGGCAGCAAGCATAATAGGACAGTACCTTAATGCCAACGCTGATATCAAGAATGACGACTACTTATTTGAGAGCTACATGGGCGAGTCAGGCGAGACGCATCACAGGAAGCGTATGACCGTAAACGGCTTCGATAAGATGTTCAAAGTAGTGTGCAAGCGTATCGGACTACCGAAGTCGAAGCAATATATTTATGTAATGCGTCACACCATGATAACGTTCCTACACGCCTCTTCTGTCGTCAGTAATGGGACTCTCGAAAAGATTGCGGGCTGGGTTCCTGGCGGATCTACACGCATGCTAAAGACATACTCGCATATCTCAGATATAGACGTTAGGGATGCCCAACTGCGTATGCTTGGCATTACTCCTCCCGAAGAGAAGCCGAATGTGCAGGCTATGATCGCCTGCTCACGATGCGGAACGGCTAATCCGTATTCGACGCAGGCACTTCATTGCAGTCGTTGCGGACAGGCACTAGACTATGCCACGATGGTTAATGATGTGAATGCCCTAGAGAAGGTTAGAGAAAGGGAGGCAGCAATCAACCGCAGCAAGAGCAAGGATACGGATACGAAGAAGGTAGTAGTGGAAACGATGCAGGCACTCCAGGCAATGCCGAAGGATAAACGTGATGAGCTACTGAAGAAGTATGGCAAGAAGTAGATAGTCGCTTAGTATCGTGGTCTATATTCCTTGTAAAAGTTGATAACTTCAGGATATTCGCTCCTCCATATGAAAGACTGGATGACCGTGTCGGTTATAGGCGTTGTATATATGCCCGTTAACCCTAACAACTCAAGCGTACTATGCGTACCGTTATCCTGTATTACGTCATAGGCGTCGCTGTTCTCACTGCCTTTAATTAGTGCTATAAAAAGGTTGACTATGTTAGACTGCCCACCGATATAATCAAGCATACTGCTCTTCCTAAGCATGCCACACAATGCTCTAAGCCTATCCACATTGATCCGTTTTATGAGGAAGTTTATTTCACGCTCATCCAGGCTTACTGCTGATGTTGCTCTGAATGCTCTGGCTTCTTCAGCATCAGCTTTCAATCGCCTTCGCTTATCTGAATCGCTCTCACTATTCATAAGCGCAATTAAACCCTCCCAGTTTATCTTCTTCTTATTTACTACATTCTTTAGTGGTTTCTTGCCTTTCTTAGCCTTGAAGATCTCGCTAATGAAACCTCTCATATCCAGGCTGACTAATGACTCTCTACCTACCTTCTTGGTCTTGGCTATGCCACATTTCTTGAGATCATTACATGTCTGCTGCACTTCCCGATAGTTCGACATCTTAAACTCTGTTTTGCGCCCCTTCGCTCGATTAGGCATGCCTCTGCGCCCATTCGGGGCATTGTCATATACCTCAGCAGTAAGTCTCGTTAGAGATATTGGCTCGCCTAGATGGGATATGAGCACAAGGCAGATCCGTGAGGGCGAGGCATCCCTGATATTGATATGCATGTTTGTTGGCATCTCATCATCGGTATAATATGTATGTTCTAAACTATATAAATATTCGCATTTTCTATATGTATCTCGGTATTGAGATGGAAAGAGTCTTGCTCGAATTGACGACGGAAATGAAGAAGAAAGTCGACGTCAAGGCGAAGGAACTCGGAGTCAGCCGCACGGCGTTGCTAAGGCTTATGATAAATGCAGCCCTGCGCTACGGCGTAGAATTCGGAAACAAGGAGGGCGAGAAGAATGGTTGAGGTTACCGACGATATGACGACGGCAGAAGCGATCTTGCTCCTGGCAGAGCATCCTGAGACGCTGCCTGAGCCTGAGCGATCATTCGTTATGTCAGTTGTAGAAGAGGCAGTGGCGGAGATGCAGGCGCAGGAGGCGGAGGCTGGTGTTATGGTAATCAGGAGTGAGAACGATGACATACGAGAATCTAAATGAAACCGAGCTAGGGATTCTCGGTGCAATCGAGAAGGAGATGGACAAGGGAACTAAGGACTACCAGTCACTTCCTCCCGAATTCAAACATGACATCGAGCATTTCGGATCGCCTCGTCTGAGTGAGGCGATGGCAGAGAAGTTGCCGAACTTCAACTTCTCTGTAGCAGCCAAGTACCTGCGTAAGCACTGGCTGGAGGTCACATGCAACCTATGCGGTGCGCACTACGGCTTCAATATGACAGAGGGGATTCCTCATGGTTGCAAGCAGTGCAACAGGAACACGGAAGGCACTTCATTCAACGTGCCGAAGATGGCGGAGTGGTTGGAGAGCAACTACAAGTTCAAGTACATCTTGGAGATGGAAACTCTAGAGATATACGATGAGGAACTCGGAATATGGACAAAGTTCGCAGAGGAATTCATAAACACCGAGCTATACAGAGTCGTGCATGACGCAAGGATAACGCCGCAGGTTGCGAATAAGGTTATCGCAAAGATAAAGGCGGACAACACTGTGCATATAGCTGTGTTCTCATTCGAGGCGATCCTGAAGGATGGAGACAACATCCTAATCAACATGCGGAACGGCATCTACAGCGTCAAGGAGAGGAAGCTGCTGCCACATGATGCAGATAGGGGATTCATGCGCTGCATCCCGATCACATACAATCCCTCCGCAGTGCCTAAGCTGATACCGAAGTTCTTTTATGAGATCTCCTGTACCAAGCAGGGCATCGGGCAGCCTGCGACTCCGCACCTGGACAGGTACATTCAACTATACGAAGATGTCGCCTGGATACTGATGCCTGAGAACAACTTTCAGAAGATAGGACTCATGTGGGGAGGAGGGCTGAACGGCAAGGATGTATTCCACCACGTGCTGCGACACATCGTTGGAATCGACAACTGCTCAAGCGTAAACCTGTATCAGATAACGGAGGCTCGCTTCACACCAGCACAGCTATTCGGATCAATGCTCAACACCGCAGGCGAGGTTGAGTACTCTCGCCCTCTCGTAAACACAGGCATTATCAAGCAACTCAGGGGAGAGAGTTCGATAACGGTTGAGTTCAAGGGCAAGCCTCCCTTCCAAATGGTGTGGCAGGGTAAGTGCTTCTTCAACGCTAACAAGTTCCCGAAGTCACCTGACAACACTGTGGGCTTCTACAGGACATGGCTTATTCAGAAGTTCGAGAACGAGTTTAGCACTGGGCGCAAGAACATCGACACGCATCTCAAGGAGAAACTTGTGACCGATGAGGAACTCTCTGGTCTCTTCAATGTAGTGGTCGACTGCTTCCTGCCGTTCCTTCTGAACAGGGATGACTTCACATTCTCGATGACCGTAGAAGAGATTGCTGATCTCTACAAGCGGAAGTCTGACTCGGTGCAGGTATTCATCGAGGATAGAGTTGTGATCGATGCGGAGGCTATGATATCGAAACCAGACATGCGCAAGGAGTACGAGACCTTCGTTAAGAGGGAAGGTCTCATGCTTGACAGCGATAAGGGCTTCAAGCAAACGCTTGATCGCCTTGCGATTCCATATGGAGAGAAGCAGGTAGATGGAGTCCGATACTGGAAAGGCATCAGAGTAAAGAGAGAGGATGAACTTGTAGACTTCGATGAACCTGAGCCTGCGCAGATACCTGACGATCCGCAGGAGTTCTTGTGCTACTACCTGTCTCGTCAGAGTATAAAGCTATCAAATAACGGCATTAACAGCATTAACAGCTTATTTACAATATGCGGAAAACAAACTGATATAGAGAAATTAAAAGAGTATAGGGAAAATGCCGTTAATCCTGTTAACCCTGTTATCTCAGAAATGGCAGACAACGCCATAAAACCTGTTAAACCTGTTATTCCGACCATCCCCTCCGATTATACTTCATTCGCTACGGATTCGAGTTCTCACTCATCTAGTGGCGGTGAAGCGTCGCCTAACGGCGATGGGGCTGCGAGTGCCGTTTTCTCATCCCTGCCTGCCCGATCACCTCCACAGGCAGGGCAGCCCACTATCAAAGATACGGCGGATGCAATTATAGAAATACTGAAGAAGGCACATGGAGGTGCGCTCCTAAGTACGCAGGCAGCGGGATGGGAACTACTCTATAACTTCATGCCTGCGCACTCGCCTGACAACATCGACACTGCCATGCACTTGCTACACCGTGATGGCATCATACTCAATCCGAAGCCTATGGAATGGAGGCTTGTTCACTATGATATTGATGCGTGATACCTATGGAAAACCAAGAAGAGAACGAAGGAGGGAACGAAACTGTGGAGCAGAAGCTCCGCAAGCTAGACAATGCACAGCTACAGCAAGTCGCAGTAGAATGGAAGCGGATCTATGAGAGCGACAAGAGCGCAGACAACCAGCGCAACTGGATACTGTGCAAGCGTGAGTGCGCACGGAGAGGGTTACAACTATGACGCTTACCAAGCTCACTCAGGGTAAGGGCAGGCTGGGGGCGCATCCCCTGTGCGCCTCCGCTGCCTGCATGACGCTTGCAGGATCACTTCCAGAGCCAAAGGCGGAGCAGGAGGGGCGCACCTATCCGTGCGCCTCCCTGCCTGCGCACATGATAACGACTTGGAGCTTACCGCTTGGGTGTACAGGCGTAAGTGCCACAGAGGTAATAGAATGGAAATACCCAAATTAGACGACGGAACAACGCCGACAAACCAGCCACAGTTGCAACCCATCAGGATACTGCCTGTGAAGGAACTTATCGGCAAATCCCTGCACATTGTAGAGATCCGCTTAGATAACCCTTCAAAGTTTCATAAGAAGTCTGACTTGTATTTGCTGAAGGCAAAGGACAACCAGATCTACGGCTTCTTCAATACAAACCTGCGCAAGTTCGGTATAAAGGCAGGAGACATAATCACGATCAAGTTAGTCACGGGCAGGTACAACTTCCAGTGCTATGAGCCTGTAACCATAAACGGCAAGCCACTAAACGTACCGCAACAATCCCAGCCCGAAAGCACACAACAAACACAGGTTGCAGTTCACGGACTGAATAAGGCTCTCGTTATAAAATATGCTACCGAGTCTGCGACGTGGATTGACTTCTTTGAGAAAATAGCTGCACTACTACCAGGCACTCGCTATGAGAAGATGCCTGATGCTGAGAAGGAACGTGCCATCGAGGAGCTATACAACAAGTACAAGCCTCCCACTCAGCCTGATACTAAAAAGGTGTAAACATGGAGACCGAAACGATACGAGAAACTGAAGTGCAACTACAGCATCCGCTGTGGTGCGAGCCTGGCTATGTGCCAAAGGATGAACTCGATAAACGGAAGCAGGACTTCTTCAAGGACTTACAGATTCGCTATGGAGTGGCAAGAGAATCCGCTGGATCAACTTGAGGACACGTTGTACCTGTACTATGACACTCTGACTGCGGAGGATGTCACCTATCTCAACACCTGCCTTGAGTATGGCGAGTCTGCCGATGACGATATGCTGAGTGTGAACGGAGGCACAGGCAATAAGCCAACACGCAAGCAGATGGGCGTGCTGCGTCGCTACCATGTTGCTGAAGATGTGATGGACACGCTTACTAAGGCGCAGGCAGGCGAGTTGATCCGCAAGCTATAGCAGGACTTCCTTTACGTTCAGCCTATCGAATGCCCCGTGTGCGGTAACCTCCGACTCCATCATCACTTCAGCTATGAGGAGCATCGCAGGCGTATGGAAGCACTGAAGGAGAACGCTCAGACGAGGTAATAGAAATGAACTATAAAACCGCATCTGCCTTTGAGGACAAGTTCGTAGTACTCCGCACGAGGCGCAGGGAGACTTTCTATTGCCGAGTAGTAAGCGTGCAGTCTGCCTTCGTGGAGATAGAGGACTTCACGCAGGATGTGCAACTGCGCCTGCCACTGAAGTCTGTGGTGTCGATTAGACTGGACAAGGTTACGATGGAAGTGAGTTGAATGTACGCAATACTACAAATAAGCACGGGCGGATTAGTGTCAGGCATACTACAGTGGCTAGCAACGCAGATATGGAACGGACTCACGCAGTGGGCAGGCAGCCTGAGTGGGCTTGCACTGATTGTGGTGGGCTTCATATTACTGTTCCCAGGCAGGAAGGTCGTATCGGCTGTGGCACTCTTCTTGGGGATAGGCTTGGTAATCTTCGGCGCATTGCAGTTATTCGGAGTGAACATGTGGGCATTACTAGGGTTATGACGATGGCATCACTAAAAACGATATTGATTCTTCTGGCACTCGCCTTCATTGCAGGCTTGGTACTCTACACACCGATAGCTACTTGGATCAGCAACTTCCTTAACGGAGTCAGCCAGGCACTATCTCCTGCTGCGAATGCGATCAACGCAACCAGCAATCCTTCGCTGTGCAGTCATTATCATATTGGGTGTTAGACATGGACTACAAGATATCTCGCAAACAGGTAAGGGCAATACAACTGGCACGTGCCAACGCAATCGAGCATGGAGTGCCTGCCTCAGCCATACGGATAAACATATGGGGAACGAAGCTGCACGTTGACGATCAGTACGTTAGTCAGTGGCAGTCATCATGTGGCGAGGTAAGGGATAAGCTGAATATGTTAAACTCAAACGAGGCGAAGTAATGACATCGGAACTGCACGTGAGGCTGTTTAAACTTCATACCACCATCAAGAAGGGTTACACCGAATACGGCATGTATTTCTACATGATCGGGCTGAGTGCAATCATAGGCGGATTCTTCGGCGTGGTTGGCGCAGGTGCGTTTGTCCTGGCACTTGGAGTATTCTACTGGCTGGGAGGGCTTCATCAGCGTGTGGAGGCAACGGTGGGCAATAAAGGCGAGTAAGGTGGCTTGTGCGAGGCAAGTAAAATGAACGGCGATAAAAGGGCATACTACATGATAAAAAGGGTATACTATGAACGGTAAAACGAAGGGTAAGGGACTATTCCGAGTTGCGATCTACTTCAACGAAGCGGATCTGTCGGCGATAGCGAAGGATGCGGAAAAGGCAGGTAAACGTAGGGTGGGCATACCGATTAAGAAGCAGAAGCCTCACGGCATGGCAGACGAGTGGCTCGCCAATACCGATGGGATAGGCAGGTTCCTTAAATACTGCTACAAGTACTGGAAGGATGAGGAACCGAAACGCCTGGAGACACTTGCGCAGATAGAGAGGCAGGAACAGGAACTCGCAGCCAAGAAGAAGGCACTACAGGGCAAGCCGATATGAAGTATTAAGGTACTACCTGCTCTTCAGTGCGTATATTGCGAAGCCTATAATGCCTCCGATCACTGCGCCAACTACTGCTCCTATTATTCCATCCGCACCGTTACCGAAGAATGCACCCACCAACGCTGCCACTATAACCCATCCTATCTCTTCATCCTGTGAGAGTTGGTATAAACCGAAGCCTGTGATCGCTCCGATAACTAACCCTATAACTGCGCCCAGGTAAGATGCCTGCCAATAACCGATGAGCATTCCACCTATTGCGAAGAGGATCGTCACTGCCTGCTCTGCAGTAAGTGTTGCTTGTGCTTTCATTTCTATCACTTAAATGATGAACAACGCCCATATGATGAACGCTACAATCCAGATTATGTATCTAACAGTTATCAGTATCTTGGCTTCATCATCATATTCATGGTTGTGTTTCTTCGATAGATAGTCGTAGTAATCTGCTATCACTCCAAGTATGTCATCAGCCAACCAGACAAGGATGCCAAGAATTATAGTGTTCGTTGCAAAGGATATGCCATTCGCTATGCCTGAAGGCAACGATGCGGAGGGCTGCGTTGCTGCGTACTGCATCTGAAAGTAGATGCCTATAACAAGTATGACTCCTGCAAGATAGAGCAGGTACTTGTACCATTTATTGAGGCTTAAACGCTCCAGCAAGCCAGCTTCTGCCATTAGATATCTCCCATACTATTAGGGACTTGACAAATTAAATACCTTCACATCCAAGTGATTTTGGGGGTTTTCTCTCTCTTTTTTGACGTCGGAAATCGGTAGTGCAGAGTCTCCTGGAGACCGATACGACGAGCGCATCGGTCGCCTTGCCAGAAGAACGAAAACATGAATATAGAAGAATTGAAGAATAAAATACCAGAGGTTTGTGCTGCGGCCCGTGTAATTGTGCAGCACTATAGGCATACGAAGAAGTTTGCCAAACACATCGTTGCATTAGTGATAAAACAGTTGAAGAATCTTACAGATGTAGATCTTGCAGAATTTGTTGGTACAAATAAAATCGGGAAAATGTTGGGCTACAAAAAGATACCGACCGATTCAACATTTTCTAAAGTCAGAGCACGTGCAGACCCCGCAATCTTTGAGGATTTGAATAATTGGATTCTTCAGGATCAGATGAAAGGAAAACAGATACGTCTCCTTGCACCAGACAGTACAGATGTGCCTGCAAATTCCCTCCGAGATAAAGACGCGAGATGGGGCCACAGAACCCCATCAAAACGAGAACAGGAGGAGGCAGGTGGCAATGCGAACGAGATGTTCTTTGGATACAAATTGCATGCAATTGCAGCTGCAGAATCCGACATTCCAGTAGGATTCTTTATAGCGCCCGCGAACAGACATGATTCTGTATTCTTCCATAAATTGTTTGATGATGTGAAGAAACGATTCTGTATCATGTTCGGAGCCAAATTACTTGCGGATTCAGGATATGACGCCACCAGAATATACAAGGAAGTTCATGAGAACAACATGACGGCAGTAATTTCAAGAAATGGGAGAGGTCACAGAAAATCCGAAGTTCCAAAGGATCCAGAATATGGAAAAAGGTGGGCAATCGAAAGGATTTTCTCAAGATTGAAGGGCATGTTTGGCCTTGCAAAAAACAGAGTAATTGGACTGAAAAAGGTGTCAATTCACATCTATTCGTGCCTGATTGCGTACCTCATGACCTATCTGATGTGATTGGTCATGAGTGTTGACGATGGTGGTTGTATGTAAATGTCAAGTCCCTACCATACTATTAAGGGTAGGGACTTGACAAATTAAATACCTTCACATCCAAGTGATTTTGGGGGTTTTCTCTCTCTTTTTTGACGTCGGAAATCGGTAGTGCAGAGTCTCCTGGAGACCGATACGACGAGCGCATCGGTCGCCTTGCCAGAAGAACGAAAACATGAATATAGAAGAATTGAAGAATAAAATACCAGAGGTTTGTGCTGCGGCCCGTGTAATTGTGCAGCACTATAGGCATACGAAGAAGTTTGCCAAACACATCGTTGCATTAGTGATAAAACAGTTGAAGAATCTTACAGATGTAGATCTTGCAGAATTTGTTGGTACAAATAAAATCGGGAAAATGTTGGGCTACAAAAAGATACCGACCGATTCAACATTTTCTAAAGTCAGAGCACGTGCAGACCCCGCAATCTTTGAGGATTTGAATAATTGGATTCTTCAGGATCAGATGAAAGGAAAACAGATACGTCTCCTTGCACCAGACAGTACAGATGTGCCTGCAAATTCCCTCCGAGATAAAGACGCGAGATGGGGCCACAGAACCCCATCAAAACGAGAACAGGAGGAGGCAGGTGGCAATGCGAACGAGATGTTCTTTGGATACAAATTGCATGCAATTGCAGCTGCAGAATCCGACATTCCAGTAGGATTCTTTATAGCGCCCGCGAACAGACATGATTCTGTATTCTTCCATAAATTGTTTGATGATGTGAAGAAACGATTCTGTATCATGTTCGGAGCCAAATTACTTGCGGATTCAGGATATGACGCCACCAGAATATACAAGGAAGTTCATGAGAACAACATGACGGCAGTAATTTCAAGAAATGGGAGAGGTCACAGAAAATCCGAAGTTCCAAAGGATCCAGAATATGGAAAAAGGTGGGCAATCGAAAGGATTTTCTCAAGATTGAAGGGCATGTTTGGCCTTGCAAAAAACAGAGTAATTGGACTGAAAAAGGTGTCAATTCACATCTATTCGTGCCTGATTGCGTACCTCATGACCTATCTGATGTGATTGGTCATGAGTGTTGACGATGGTGGTTGTATGTAAATGTCAAGTCCCTAATTAAGGGAAAAAGAGATATAAAGATGTACTTCCATAAATAAACTACACAATTGCGTTAAGGCTACGCTATACAAGATGCCTGCTGTTTCTGGGTGAGGTAGTGAGTATTCGGCTCTTGTTAGCAGAGCATGGGAGATAAGTTTAAATGCATCCCCTCACTAAAAGATTATGGGATATGACTATGGAGTTCACCTTCGATGATACGGCGTTGGAGCGAGTAGCTGCAGAGGTAGCCAACGCTAAGGAATTCATCAAGATAGCGGTATTTCAGATACATAATGACAAGATAATAGATGCTCTAAACACGGCACTCTCCAGGAAAGTCAGCGTTGAGATAATAACCCTGCCTTATGATAGCATACACCCAGAAGTAAGAGAGAGTGTTCGAGCAGAAGCTAAAAGGATTAGAGAAGAAGGGTGCGGTCTTACACTTCTGCAAGTGGGGCGTTGGCGATCCTTCTCGAACTACAACCGCTGTTGGCAGATGGTACTCCTTTCATGGAAAGTTCATCGTAACGGACAGGTGTGCAATTGCTATATCCGCCAACCTTACGAACCAGAAGGAACTTGACGCAGTGCTCGTATATACAGAGAAAGACAAGATTAAGGAGTTCACAGCTAAGTTCGAGGCACTGAAAACGCTCTTTGTAGATACGAAGGGCAAGGAGGCAGACGTAAGGCGCATGATAGAGCGCAGTGGTTATTCGGAGTGGCGTGAGCTACTAGAAGCACCAAGTGCAATAAAGGAAGAGGAGGTAAGAGCGCATTGGATACGAGACTACCCGACATCAATCCTGAAGAGTGACACTAAGATTAGCGATGGCATCTACTTGACTCCCTTCGAGTTTAAAGCTAGAGAGTTATACGAACAATTGATACTGGGTGCTAGTAAGGTTGCCTATATCTCAACGGAAAGCTTCACTGATGAAGACATGATAAAGGTACTCATCAAGGCACAGCTTAACGGAGTCGATGTGCGTGTCTTGACAGGAGGAGTCAGTCAGGACTTCCAAACACGCATAAGGGAGTTGTATCCAGAAGCAGCATCGAGTGGAGTAAAAATTAGAATTCCTGATGCTGACTTGCATGCCAAGCTTATAATCACAGACAGTGTATTGCTCGTTGGCTCTGTGAATTTGAATAAGATGAACCTCGGCACAAGAAAGAATAAGGAGTTGTGGAGAGCGAATACTGAAACAGTGATGATCTGCACAGATGGCTCTATAATAAAGAAGGCTAGGGAGAGCTACATTAAGATATTCGATCAATCAAAAGATGTGCTGGAGTTCCTAGCTGAGAAGGAAGAAGGAGGGACTAAAAGCATATTCGAGGTATTCGACAAGGACATAAGAGTAAGGAAGGACGTAAGGCGAATGTTCGCTAGGCTGATTATCAACAATAAGGTTAGAAGTAAGCGGGAGTTATACACCATTGCCAGGTATGCATATCTTATAGCACGCAACTTTGCCAAGAGGAATGTTATAGAGATTAATGACTTCGTATCTGCAGTTGTCCTGAATTATCTTACGGAGTCCATGAAGACAACGAGCCAGATATCCAAGAAGGTACAGGAGTTAAGCAGCGATGTTAAGGCAAGTGAAATACTGGACTTCCTTACAGATAATAACTTAATTACTAAGGAAGGCGACTTCTACAAGATAAACATAGACAGACTGATAAGGTGATATTTATGGGTAGAGTAGAATATGATATTATAAACGATGATTGCGTAAACTTCCTCAAGAAATACAAGGGAACGTTCGACTTATCTTTTTTAGATCCGCCCTTCAATCAAGGGAAGGAGTATAATAACCATGATGACAGTATGCCAGCAGAGGAGTACTGGAAATGGATGGAGGATGTGTGTAAGAGCATATACCAGCGCACCTCCGATGGTGGCGTGATATACTTCATGCAGCGAGAAAAGAACACACGTGAAGTGCTAGAAGTATTGAAGAATGCGGGTTGGCATCTAGAGAATCTCATAATATGGAAGAAGAAAACCTCAGCGGTTCCTCAAGGTGAGAGATACGGTAAGCACTATCAGGTAATAGCCTTCGCAGCTAAGGGTAAGCCACGAACTTTCAATAAGCTGAAGATAGATCCACCCCGCCTTCCGAATGAGAAAATAGAGCGTGTTAACGGAGTCTATGTCACTGATGTGTGGGATGATATAAGGGAACTGACATCGGGATACTTCGCTGGAGATGAGCCACTGCGTCTAAATAATGGCGACAGAGCGCACCTGCAGCAAGCACCAATAGCCCTATTATTGCGAATAATACTCTCTTCTACGAAGGCAGGTGATGTTGTGTTCGATCCATTCGCAGGAACAGGCACAACGCTAGTTGTTGCTAAGCAACTAAAACGCAAGGGTGTTGTGGTAGAGATAGATCCGAAGAATGCGGAACTCATTAAGAAGCGACTTACAAGTATAAGGAAGAGCGATGACATCCTCAAGTTCAGGGCAGATTATAGATACACCGATAACCTGAATGAGCTATGGGAAGTTCCTAATGGACTTAACACGTTTCAGAAGGACAAACAGAATGCCTTACAGATAAAAGACTAAATAGGAATAGGTAAGAGAATGAGCCTGGATCTCACTACAATTGCAGAGATTGTTACAATCGTTGGTGTAGTGGGAGCTGCCATTGTGGCATACATAAAATTGTACTTTGATAGCAAGCTCAAGACACTTACAACTCGTGTTATAGCGTTGGAAGCATTTGTTGAGACATCAATTAATAGTAAGAAACTGAAAAGAGTCTATAAACAACTGAGAGACGGGTTAAATGATAAGTGATATTTATGGATGTAACTAGACTTGAATTTCTACTTAACAAGCTACGTACAAGGACAGCAAGCTCTGCAGAGATAAGGGAATTTCTAAGTATTATTCAGGCAAATGCTCCATATAGTCTAAATTCATACATATTTTCCAGCGGTTTTACATCGTATGAGGAACTGTTAAAGCATCTGCAAGAGAAGGAAAGTCAGGAAGGTCAAGAACAGGCGGTTATTGGAGGACTCATTATCGTTGGATTGGCGGTACTGGCTGCCTTATTAAAAAAGAAATGAGGGGGGCTTATGGAGGATACTGAGAAAAAAGATATACTAAGTTGGCTCGATGATTCAGAATACTTGTTGCATCAAGTAGAGGATGCCAAAGTCCACAATAAGTATCATTATGTGGTATTCCATCTACAGCAAGCAGAAGAAAAGACAGCGAAGTCTACATTAGCGTGCATACACATGGTAGCCATGAACAGTAACCAACCGCAGATGTTAAACCTTATTGACTCAATAATAGGCTTGAATAAAAAGACACCGAAGGATTACAGCCACGATTGGCATGTGGAGTTTCTAGATAAACTTTCGGACATTTATGGCAGCCCATTGTTTGCGATGCTCGCTCCCACAATGACCACACAAATTCAGGATAAGATATCCTCTGCACAGCAAGTAGATAGTAAACCTAGTATCACATTACCTGAGCTTGAAGGAATCATAAAAGGGTGCAACATGCTGTTAGATATAGCTTCTAACGAAAAGGAACTCTCTCAAAGTTTCAATTCGATACAGGGCGGTTTAACTGTGGATATGGACTCGTTAGGAAAGAGCATATCCTTGATAACTTCGATGGATGAAGATACTGCAAAGAGATACATACTGCAGAAGATAAAGATATCGGTTAATGTTATTGTCCTGGCAATTCTCGATGTGCTACTTAGCCCACATTTCGATGCTAGATACTATCCTGGTACTAAAGTTAAGGTAGTAATTGATGGGAACTTTCCTCTGGTTATAAAGTATGCCGATCTCTGTTCGATACTCAAGAGATCAATAGACATGGATAGAGCGTATATTACTTAACAAGCCAGGCGGACACTTACGCACAAGATTAGAGTTTAAACTCCTTTTTTATTTTAGCAACCTTCGGTCTTATCACAAGTATGCAGTATGGCTGGAGCGGATTGTTCTTGTAATAGTCCTTGTGGTAGTCCTCAGACGGATAGAAAGTGTCTAGTGGCTTAACCTCTGTCACTATCGGCTTGTTGTAATTCTTCCGTATCTTGTCCATGAACGTGTCTATTGTTTCCTTCTGTTTGTGAGAGGTGTAGAGTATTATTGAACGGTACTGCGAGCCTATGTCGGCGTCTTGCTTGTTGAGCGAAGTTGGATCATGCATCTTGAAGAAGATATCGAGGATCTTCTCTAATGGCGCAATGGTTGGATCATATTCCAGCTTGATGACTTCTGCATGTCCAGTAGTACCGCTGCACACTTGTTCATATGTCGGATTCGGCGTAGTCCCTCCTGCGTAACCAGGCGTTGTCTTAACAACGCCATCGAACATCTTAAATATCGCCTCGCTACACCAGAAGCAACCGCCACCGACAACTATCATCTCCGTTTTACTGTTCATGTTCCCAACCTTTATGTCATATTGAATTATTTAAAACACACGCATTATCCAAGTTGCAGCGTCAGCCTGCCACAGCACGCAGAAAAACTGCGCACAGGAACGCCACGCAGCAACGATCCGCAGGCACTTAGGCAAATATACTGCACGACAGGCACAACGCAACAGAACGCAAGTGTGCGCAGATGTGGCGAATTCGCCATAATGTGCAGGTATAAATAACCATTCCCCGACTGAAACCGCCAAACGTTACGTCTGCGTACACCAGAAACAGCCGCCGCCGAATACCATGACCTCATTTTTCTTTCCCATTCGCATCATCTTCTGGAATGAATAGCATTGATATCGAATTCACGCAGTGGCGCACATTCTTTTTCGTGAATCCCTCTCCCACAAAAACATGGCCCAGGTGCGCGTTGCAGTTTGCGCATTCTATCTCGGTGCGCTCCCCGTCTGCATCAGGTATCCGCTTTACTGCGCCTTTTATCTCATCATCAAAGCTCGGCCATCCGCACCTTGCATCGAACTTGTCCTTCGAGCGGTAGAGTGCCGCGCCGCATCGCTTGCACACGTATGTGCCATTCCTGAAGTTGTGCTCATACTCGCCGCTAAATGGCATCTCGGTGCCCTTGTTGACTATGACCCTTTCCTCTTCAGGCGTAAGCTTCCTGAGCTTTTTTTCTGCCAATCCATCAACCTATTTGGTTACATCCTCGTGTTAACATCATGAGGGTGGCTTTCACGTAGTCCTGCCGCTGTGATCCTTATGAACTCCGCATTCTTTTGTAGTTCCGCGATGCTGTTTGCGCCGCAGTAGCTCATGCCGGAACGCAAACCCCCGACAAGCTGCGTTACTGACTCCTCGACTCTGCCCTTGTATGGTATCAGACCCTCGACGCCTTCCGGAACCTCATTTTCAAGCACCTCGGCTATTATGTCCTTTTCCTTTTGGTTGGCATTGCTGGCGCCCGCGCTGATCCTTCTGCTTGCCGTTGCGGTGATTGATGCCATTCCCCGCGTGAACTTGTATCGTATCCCATTCCTCATTATCGTCGGCCCTGGGCTTTCATCAGTGCCTGCAAAGAGGCTGCCTATCATTATTGTGGATGCGCCTGCCGCAAGCGCCTTGCAGAGATCGCCAGGATGCCTTACGCCGCCATCCGCGATTATCGGTATGCCATGCTCCATCGCTACCTTTGAGCTCTTCATTATTGCAGTAAGCTGCGGAACGCCTGCGCCAGCAACTATGCGCGTTGTACATGTGCTTCCCGGACCTACGCCAACTTTTACAGCGTCGGCTCCCGCATTTATCAGGTCAAGGGTACCATCCGCGGTTGCGACATTCCCGGCAATTATCTCTATTCTCCCGAATTCCTTCCTTAATTTCTTTACGGTCTCTATGCTGCGCACAGAATGCCCGTGCGCTATGTCTACAACGATCGCGTCCGTCTCAGCATCGATAAGTTTTTGGGCCCTTTCCATGCAGTCATCCTGCACGCCTATCGCGGCAACTACCATCAGCCTTCCCTTCCTGTCCTTTGTGGCCTTGGGAAACTGCTTTCTCTTCGTTATGTCCTTCGCCGTTATGAGCCCTGTTATCCTTCCATCCTTGTCGATTATCGGTAGTTTTTCTATCTTGTTCTTCTGGAGAAGCACTTTCGCCTCCCCTATTCCGGTTCCTGTCGGTGCGGTCACAAGCTCATTTAGCGGCGTCATGACCTCCGAAATCGTCCTGTCAAGCCTTTCCTCAAATATCATGTCCCTCTTTGTCACAATGCCCAGAAGGTGCATTGTTGCATCTACGACCATTATCCCGCCCACGCCATGCCTGTTGATTAGCGCCTCTGCCTCGCCCACGCTTCTGCCGGCAGTCAGTGTTATGGGATTCTCTATGAGTATGCCTTCGGAGCGTTTGACCCTCGCGACCTCTGCAGCCTCTTCCCCTATTGCAAGGAACCTGTGTATGAACCCTATGCCACCCAGTCTTGCGATAGCTATCGCCATCTGGGATTCGGTTACCACATCCATGTTGGAGCTAGTTATCGGCACCTCGATGGAGATGTTTCTGGAAAGCCTGCTCCTTATGTCTATGTCCTTCCTCGAATAGATTGGGGAGTACTTCGGAACGAGGAGCACATCGTCGAATGCCAGGCCTGTCTCAAAATCAGAATGTGCAGCGCTCGTTTCAACACCCCATTGGCAAAGGAGAAGGATTGCCGTCACTAATATATGTGCTAAAATCTATAAAGATTCCCTTCACTATGGCGCAGTGATGAGGTGTGCAGATATTGCGGAAGTTGCTACGTAGGCTGAGAGCAGACTTGAAAGCAGCAGGAGAATCCAGAATGCAGCAAGGGTCAGCTTCCAGCCAACCCAGACCTTCCCTTTCTTGAGTCCGGGAAGCCTGTCCGCTATTAGCGATACCGGATACGCGAATATCCCGCAGAATCCGTAGAGGAAGTATAGCAGCAGCAGTGCCATTGGCGCGCTCGTGAGGCCGAGGTTGTATCCCTGTATGCCATAGGCGATGACCATAAGCCCCACCATGAGGCCCAGGAAGCCGGCGTATTCGAGCCTTGCACCGTACTTTACGGCAAGCGCGAATGCGATTAGAAGTATCCCGAATGATATGAGCGGGTCGTAGAATAGGATGTTGTAGCTTCCGGGAAGAGGCCATGTGAACTGTCCCCATATGCCCATTATGAACATGTAGATGCCTATTATGCCAAGAGGTATGCTTGCGCTTTTCAGGTATTCCGAGAAATTGCGCTGCTTCCTCTTGTAGACGCCATACATCGATGATATTGTATAAAGAAGCATGAAGCCGGCAAGGCTGAGCGAGAATAATGAGTATGCAAGATTGTCTGTGAATACCATGTTAGGTATATCAAGCGAAGGTATTTAGAGCTTGCCTATTCCGATCTCAGCTTTTGCACCTAGTATGTCGAAGCCCTTCATCTGCACGCCATCGGGAACCTTGCCGTTTATGCCTATCGATTTTGCCTTTGCAACCTTTTTAATCTGGTCCTTCCCTTTCAGGATTAGTGCCTTTGTAAGTTCATCGGCGGTTATGTAGAGCGCTATCGAATCCATCCTTGTCAGCGCAAGCTCCTTCCTCATAACTTGTACTCTTCGTATGAACTCCCTTGCGACAAGTTCCTCCTTTATCGCTTCGGTGAGCTCTGAGTCTATGTCAAAATAGATGTCAGTGTTGCTGTACCTTGCAGATGCGCCCTTTTCAGACCGCGCCTTTTCCATCACGTTGAATTGCCCAGTCTTTATGTCGAAAGCACCCTTGCTCGTGTGCAATCTGTAGTAGCCATCCGCGTTGATTGCCCTTTCGATGGAATCCGCATCCTGTTTCTTGAGCTCCTCTGCGACAACTTGTGCATTCTCCTTGAATGCCGGGCCTAGCATCTGGAAGACTGGCCTCACCTCCTTCGATGCGGCGCTTCCCTTAAGTATTTTTATCGATTTTGAATTGGTGTACATTGCAAGCTGATTGCTGATCCTTTCAAGCGATGCGATAATAGCATCGCTGCTCGTCTCCACCAGTGCCTCCTTCAACGGCCATCTTAGCTTTGCGTTTCGCTGCTCTCTGAGATATAGTATCGCGTTGGCAGATTCCTTCAGAACTCCGAAATCTTCCTCAAGGGTTTTGTTTACGAATTTCCTGTCAGGCTTTGGCCACGCGTCCATGAATATGCTCTCATCCCGTTCGCTGAAGAGTTCCCTGTTTATGCTTTCCGCGGCGAATGGAATCACTATCGATGCAAGCACAAGGATCCTGTTGAGGAGGTATGCAGTTATGTTTGATATTCGCCTAAGCTCGGATCTTGTTGCTGTTTCGGCGCGCTGCTTTGCGAACTTGAGATAGAATCTGCTCAGGTCCTCAAGTACGAAGTCACGAATGTCCTTTACAGCCACATCAACATAGTAGTTATCAAGGTTCGATGTGGTTTCCTCTATGAGCGTATTGAGCCTTGAGAGTATCCATTTCTCCTCCAGCTCCAGTTTTGAGATTGATGGCTTTTTCCTCTTTCTTATGTCATTCCCAGAAAGCAGTGCGAATTCCTTTACCAGGTTTGCAACATTGTAGAGCGTCATTATGTTGCTGTCCGCCTCTGTGAGTTCCCCTTTCTTCAGCTTTAGTTCCAGCCACCTCGGATGGCTTGAGCACCACAGCCTGAACCCGTCCGCTGAGACTATCTCGAGAAGCTCAGTAACAGATACGGTGTTTCCAAGATGCCTGTGCATCTGCTGGCCGAGTTCGTCCTTTATCATGCCGCCTATGTTCACACGCTTGAATGAGGTCTTGCCGTAGACCGCTACGCTTGTCCTGAGAAGAACGGAGAACCACCCACGTATCTGATCCCTGCTCTCGGTTATCCAATCAGCAGGGAATAATCTTTTGAATTCACCATCCCGCAAACTTGCGGTGTGCGATATGCCAGCATCGTACCATACGTCGAATATGTCCTGTACGCGTTTCATGTTCCCGTCGCAATTCGTGCATTTGAATTCTATCTTGTCTACGTAGGGTCTGTGAAGGTTTGCAGGCTCGCTCGCAAGTGCTGCACGTGCGGTAAGCTCCTTTGATGAACCTATTACCTCAAGAGTTTCACATTTGTCACACGCCCATACCGGTATCGGAGCGCCCCAGTACCTCTGTCTAGATAAACACCAGTCAGGGGAGTTTGCAACCGCATCCGCAAACCAGTCTACTGCCGCGCTCGGATGCCATATTATCTTGCTGTTCTCCTTGAGCATTTTTGCCTTTATCCTCTGCACATTCATGAACCACTGCTCCGTTGCCCTGTAGATGAGCTTGCTGTGGCAGCGCCAGCAGTGCGGATAGCTGTGTCTTAGCGTGCCTTCGAACATGAGCGCGCCCTCCCCTCTTAATTTCTCCAGAACCTTGCTGTTTGCCTCTACAGGAACCTTAAGTCCTCTGAATATCCCAGCATCGGCAGTATATTCTGCGTGTGTGTCTATGGGCGAGAATGCGGGCATCTTGTTCTCTTTGCCGAGCTTGAAGTCCTCGGGACCATGGCCTGGCGCAACATGGAGAAGGCCGGTTCCTTCATTCACGTTCACAAAACTCTCGCTTAGTATTACTCTGTGATGTTTTGCAAAGCTTTTCTGTATCGGCACCTCCTTCTCGAGAGGGCTTACGAAATAAATATCCTTGAGATCACTGCCGTAGAATTCCGAGCTTATGGCAAGATTAAGATTTGTTGCGCTGGCAAAGGAATCAAGCCTCTCCTTTGCGACTATGTAGTGCTCATGACCGGTTCCCGCGATGACATAGAGATCCTTCGGATTCACAGCTATAGCCATGTTTGATGGAAGCGTCCATGGTGTGGTTGTCCATATAACAAGATAGCTGTTCGGGGGCAGTTTTATCCTTGCCTCCTTGCTCCTCTGGGCGTCGATCCTGAACCTTATGTATATTGATGAATCGGTAGTGTCCTCGTATTCGACTTCGGGACCCTGCGCCGACAGCACCGTTTCGCATCTCGGACAGTATGCAAGTGGAGCAAGACCTTTGTATATCAGCTTCTTGCCGTAAAGTTCCTTGAATATGAACCAGCCGCCGTTTATGTAGTAGTTTTCGTATGGGAGATAGACGTTCTTGAAATCCAATGAGGATCCGAATCTTATATAAGATGCGATTGCGCCCTTCGCCTGTCCGCTCGCATACTCTTTGCATGATGTGACGAACTGGTCTACGCCTATGCGTTCCTCTATGTCCCGTTTTGATGTGACGCCGAGCAGCTTCTCAACCTTTACCTCGATCGGAAGCCCGTGGACGTCGAAACCGGCCCTGTCATGTACTGCCAAGCCTTTATATCGGCGGTAGCGGAGGACAAGGTCCTTTATTGTCTCTACCCATATGTGATGCGCTGCAAGCTCTCCCGTAACATACGGAGGGCCGTCAAGGAAATAGAATTTCTTTCCGGAAGAGTTCCTCTTCCTTACCTTGTCATCGATGCCATTGTCGGTCCAATACCTAAGTACCTCGTCTTCCCTGCTTTTTATGTCCAGCATGGAACCAACAAGAGCATTACTCCCGGGCTTCCGGCTGCGGCTTTGTGTCCCCCTTCTTGTTCTTGAATGCTGTTCTCTTCTTTATGTTGCTCCAGCAGTCCTTGCATATAACAAGCCTGGTAACCTTTTGAACGCGCATTGAGCTCTTCATGCAGTTGCTGCATATCTTCTTGCTGCAGTAGTTGCATGTCTCGCCCCTGTATATCTCGTCCTTGCATCTTTCGCACAGAAATGTCATGATTACACCTTTGATATTTGTTATCTGTATTAGAGAATTAAAAGCCTTTCCTACAAAATAGCGGATTGGCTTAGTAGATAAGCCCCTTGTCCTTCAGCCAGCGGAGGAGGAATACCCATTCGGGAGGGAGCTTATGGCCATCGCCAGAGCCCAGCCATGCGATTTCCTCTATCTCCGAGCATGGAACAGGATTGCCCTCCAGATCGGCTGAATAGCAGGTAAGCCTTGCAATGACCCCCTCCGGTTTCCCATGCGCCTGGCGTTCAAATGCGTCCATATATTCCAGCGTGTCAGGTTTGATCTCGACGCCAAGCTCTTCCCTTATCTCTCGTGAGAGGGCCTCTTTATCGCTTTCGCCGGGCTCGCGCTTTCCCCCTGGAAGATAGAAGACGTCCTTGCCCTTTGACCTTGCCGCAAGAAGTCGCTTGCCCTTAGTGTGTATCAGAGCCAGCTTGTCTATCCTGTTGACCTCCATAATCATTACCATATTGTTGGTTCGGATAAGATAACTCAAAGATTAGAGTTCGTTATATTTCTTGTTTGAGCCCCTTGCCTTGTCTATAGGATATTTCTTCCTATTCTGCTCCATCTTCTCGCTGAATGCTGTTGCAAGGTCTATGTCGTTCATCTGCGCTAGCCTTACTATATAGTAAAGTGTATCTGACATCTCCTCGCTTATCTCCCTTCGCTTCTTGGGATTGTTCAGCATCTCCCGCATTTCCGTGTCGGATTTGTATATGAAATGCTCGAGCAGCTCCGATGCCTCGACAGATGCGCCTATGGCAAGCTCCTTCGGGTTATGGTACTGGTCCCAGTCCCTTTCCTCGCAGTGCTTCTTCACGATCTCCTTAAGCTGAGCAATGGTTGTATCTTCATCCCTCATTTCCCCACCGGTACATATTCTGAATGTGTATGTTTTTATCTCTTTATTATCTCTGTCTTTTTATTTGTTAAGTACACATTCTTAACGATTGCGATGAGGGCATTCGTAAAGACATACGGCTGCACGCTTAACCAGGCTGACAGCGAAATAATGTCATCAATAATGGAGAGGGAAGGGATAGGCGTTGCGGAGAGCATCGAGAATGCGGATGTGGTAATAGTAAACACATGCACCGTGAAGAAAGCTACAGCCCAGAAAATATTATACAATCTAAATAATCTGGATAACGCTGGAAGAAAGGTCATAGTGACAGGCTGCATGGCAGGCGCAAACCAGAATCTGATAGAGAAATATGCGCCAAATGCAAGCATTGTAACAATAGCAAACGCGGACAGGATTGCGGATGCGGCGCTTGATGTTGCAAAGGGTAAGAGAGTAATATTAAACAAATACAAGAAATCGGAGAGGCTTGCGCTGCTTGAACCCTCAAATAGCATAATAGCAAAGATAGGTGTGAGCGATGGCTGCCTTTCAAGCTGCGGCTTCTGCGAGACAAAATTCGCAAGGGGTCCGCTCAACAGCTTCTCTGAGGAGCTTATACTAAATGCGATAAGGAACAGTGTAAGGAGTGGGGCAAAGGAAGTGCAATTGACATCGCAGGACATGGGTGCCTACGGCATTGACAGAAAGACCAATGTTGCGGAGCTCATGGAAAGGATAGCAGAGATTGATGGGAATTTCAAGGTAAGAATAGGCATGCTTAATCCGGAACATCTTGACAAATATTTTGATGCGCTCGTTGAACAATTAAGGAACATTAGAAGGTTCTACAGCTTCGTGCATCTTCCGGTGCAATCTGGAAGCAACAAAGTTCTTCATGATATGAAAAGGAACTGTAAGATAGATGAATTCGACGCCTATGTAAAGGAATTGAGAAGGCGCATTCCTGGAATAACAATGGAGACTGATATAATAGTCGGATTCCCAACCGAGACTGATTCCGATTTTGAGGAAACTGCCGAGTTCATAAAAAGGACTCGTCCCGATGTGACCAACATATCAAGATTCGGGGCAAGGCCCCACGCTCCAGCATCAGCGCTCGAGCAGCATGAAAGCGAGACCATAAACCTTAGGAGTGTAAAGCTTTCGAGGATAGTACGATCTGTTCAGCATGAACTAAACGATAGGTTTATAGGCAAGAGGCTTAATCTTATAATTACCGAATCCAATGAGAAGTCTTTCAACGGAAGAACCCAGGAATACAAGCTTGTGGTGCTTCCGAAAAGCTCGGATGTAAGCATTGGCTCGGAGATGGATGCGGTTATAAAGTCTGCATCCGCAAATGTGCTGTATGCGTAGGTGTGCATGTGTACTCTAATGAATTGATGGCGCTCTTCAAGAAAAACGGCATAGAGATCGGAGATACGATAAGGGTAGAGTCGAAAAGCGCAGCAACTGAGGGCGAGCTTATGCCAAAGACAGAGATGAGCGCGGACCATGTGATAATACTTAAACTGCAGAACGGCTACAACCTTGGAATAGCATACGGCAAGGATGTATCGCTAAAAAAGATTTCGAAGGGCAGCAACAAAATAGAATTCCCGAGAGCGGATATAAAATCGGGGAAGGGACTTCCAAATGTCACGTTGATTTATACCGGTGGAACGATAGGCGCGAAGGTGGATTACAAGACAGGCGGCGTGCACTGGTTTATAGAGCCCGCCGAGCTGCTCTATGAGGTTCCCGAGATATCCGAAATAGCAAATATAGGGGTAAAGCAGCCATTTGCAATAGCAAGCGAGGACATGATCTATCTTGAATGGCAGGTAATAGCGAAGGAGGTAAAGAAAGCCTTTGATGATGGCGCTGATGGCGTTGTAGTAACAACAGGCACTGACACAATGCACTACATCGCAGCCGCTCTTTCATTCATGCTGAGCAACCTCAATGCGCCTGTGGTAGTTACCGGTGCGCAAAGAAGCTCGGACAGGGGTTCGAGCGATGCATTCATGAATCTCGTAAGCGCGGTGCAGATCGCTGCCCATTCCGACATAGCAGAGGTAGGCATATGCATGCATGCCTCAAGCTCTGATCAGAGATGCGCCTTCACAAGAGGGACAAGAGTAAGGAAGATGCATACATCCAGAAGGGATGCATTCAGAGCTGTAAACAATAAGCCAATAGCATATGTTGACAGAAAACTGAACATTGCATACAATGGTGTTTACAACAAGGTGGCAAAGGAGATAGGACAGAGAGTAGACGTTAAAACAGGCTTTGAGAGCAAGGTGGCGCTTGTAAAATTCCACCCTAACAGCGACCCCGAAATTCTTGACTTCTACATAAAGAAGGGCTACAAGGGCATAATACTGGAAGGCACGGGGCTCGGGCATGTGGCAGTCTCAACTCCGCACAAGAAATTCCTATGGTCGGGCTGGATAAAGAGGGCTGCAGACAAGGGAATCGTTATCGGGATGACATCACAATGCCTCTACGGAAGGGTCAACGAGAATGTTTACAGGAATCTCAGGATAATAAGCAGGCTTGGGGTTGTGTATTGTGAGGATATGATGCCCGAGACAGCTTACGTGAAGCTGGGTTGGCTTCTGGGCAATTACGACAAGTCTGAGGCGAAGGAACTGCTCGGCAAGAGCATTGTCGGTGAGATAGGGCCAAGAAGCGAGTACGGCGAGTTCTTGGTATAGGTGTGATTGTGGTCGCAAAAGCAAAAACAGAGAAAAGTGATGGAAGGATCGCTAAGGCAGAAGCTGATGACAAATACAAGGCCTTGGGGTTCATGTGCGGGCTTGAGATACACCAACGCCTTGCCACAAGGCACAAGCTATTCTGCGCCTGCCCCGCAAGAGTGCTTGATAAATCAATAAAGCCAGATGCTGACATTGAGAGATACCAGAGAGCCGTAGCCGGCGAGCTGGGAAGGGTAGACAAATCGGCAGAATTCGAGCAGTTGAGGCACAGGAGCTTCGTATACAATGTATTCAACAGCAACACCTGCCTTGTTGATTGCGATGAGGAGCCACCGCATGAGATGAACAAAGAGGCGCTGGCGATATCGCTCTCCCTTGCAAGCGCAATGGGCATGCGCCTTATAGACGAGGTGCAGCCTATGAGGAAAGGGGTCATAGACGGCAGTGACCCGAGCGCATTCCAAAGGACTCTTGTGGTGGGGCTTGACGGAAGCATAAAGGTGAATTCAAAATCAATAAGGATACCATTGATATCGCTTGAAGAAGAATCAAGCGGCATAGGTTCAAGCGGAGGCGCGTCAGTAATTTACAACACGGACAGGCTCGGCATACCATTAGTGGAAATAGACACAGATGCAGACATACCAGACCCGAAGACGGCAAAGGCAGTAGCGCTCTACATAGGCACTCTGCTAAGGCTTACAGGAAAGGTGCAGAGGGGAATCGGTTCCATAAGGCAGGATCTCAACATGTCCATAAGAGATGGGGCAAGAGTTGAGATAAAAGGAGTCCAGGAGCTTGACTTCATAGACAAATTCATAGAGAACGAGGTTGTGAGGCAACAGAACCTCATCAAAATAAAGGACAAACTTATTGCAGCGAAGGCAAGCGTCGGAAAGGCAACTAATGTCACGCCGATTTTCCTGAATACAAACATAGACGTTATAAAATATCACATCAAGGATGGGGCGGTATTCGCATTCCCATTAAAGGGCTTCAAAGGACTGTTAGGATTTGAGATAAACCCGAACAGAAGGCTTGGCACTGAGATAAGTGACTATGCGAAGATGGCTGGGGTGCACGGGATAATACACAGCGATGAGGATCTGGCAAAGTATAGATTTACAGATGCGGAGATTGCGGCCCTTAGAAAGGAGTTAAAGATTTCGGAGAATGACTCCTTCATACTTGTGGCTGGAAAGCCGGAAGAGGTAGAGAGAGCGGCGCAGCTTGCAATAGGAAGGGCCGAGTACGCTATGAAGGGAGTGCCCAAAGAAACAAGGATGGCGCATGACAACGAGACATACACATCAAAATTCCTGAGGCCGCTGCCAACAGGCTCGAGAATGTATCCTGAAACTGATATAAGACCAATCTTCATAACAGATGAGATGCGGACGGCAGCAGCTGATGCTGAGCCAAACATAGAGAAGGAGAGGAAATATCTGAAAACAAGGATAAAATCGGACGGGGTTGTTGAGCAGCTTATGCTTTCGCCGAGATTGCCGCTTTTCAAGATGATAATGGAAAGAACAAAGGCGGATCCGGAGTTCGTGGCAAGCATACTGCTTCAGAGGATGACAGAGTTAAGAAGAAGCGGAGTTGATGTTGAGGCGATAGATGAAAAAAGGATTGTGGATATATTCAAGTATTATGCTGATTTGAAGATAACAAAACAGGCTGTTCAGGAGGCCATCGCCGCAAGTGCAAAAGGGAGTGAGGACTTGGGAACAATGCTAACGAAGAAAGGAATGCTTAGGGTGAGGGGGCAGGAATTGAAGGTTCTTGTAGATAATGCAGTAAAAGAGAATAAGGGCATTAGCAAGGAGGAGCTAAGAGCGAGAATAATGGCAAAATACAGACTCAATGTTGACGGCGCTGAGCTGAATGGTTTGTTATGATAATTGGTAGCTTCATTCGAGTCTGATTACGGTCTCTTTGCCATTATTTTTATATCCGAACTGTACGTGGGAACTAGCCCTTTCAAAAATGAACTGCACCCCAAATTTAGATAGAAGATCATAAAAACCAGTCATGAGCGCGGTCTGCAGTTGAGGGTCTCCTTTGGATGTTTTCATGGCAGCGAAGCTGGCGCCGGTTGTAACGAAAAACATGCATGTTCTGTATGCTGCAACTTTTATAAGACTTCTTTTCCGGGTTTCTCGTGCAGAACCAACAACATGTTTGCTTCCAGTTGCATCGTCATGTTCGTCTAGCGTCCGTATAAGTTTGTTGAGCGTCTCGACTGGATTGGCACCATTCACAAGTTCCTGTCTTATATCAACAAGCTGATCCCTTCTGAGCGCTAACAGTCGCTCTGTCTGCTTTGCAGAATCGATAGGTTTTTGCGCATCGTTCTGTTTTAAGATAGATATCATTTTCGACATATTATCACTCAAGCATGATATAGATTATATATAATTACAGTGATTATGTATAATTAGATATATATAGCTTTGGATGCTATGATGCAACCACGGCAGTACGAAGATAGGATATATTTTATAGCTTTAGCTACTATTCTTTAGATAACAATGCGATCGTAGTCTAGCCTGGTAGGACTTTGCCCCTCCAGAACTTTTGGAAAGTTTTCAAAAGTTAATGAAAGGCAAAAACCCGGGTTCAAATCCCGGCGGTCGCAGATTATGCTCTTGGTGGTTGTTTGGTGAAAAAATGTATATGTGGTTCGGCTATACCGTTTAAGGACGGTAAAGTTCTGCTTGTAAAACATAGGAAGTTGGGAGTGTGGCTAAATCCAGGCGGACATGTTGAGGAAGGAGAAACGCCACCAGAAGCTGCCATTCGGGAAACACTTGAGGAAACAGGAATAAGAGTAAGCCTGATAGATGTTGATAAAAAGAACGATTATATTGTCACAAAAGAGACAAAAGAAGTGCAGAAACCGTTTCTCATATTATATGAGGACGTGAAATACAAAACAGGAGATCATGAACATTTTGACATGATATATATCGTAAAGCCTGATGGTACGAATTATTCGAGGTCTGGTGAGGTCGACGAGCCTGAGATGAACTGGTTTAGCGAATCCGAGATAGACGAACTGGAGACTTTTGATAACGTAAAGGCTTCGGTGCACAGGGCATTTGCCAAAATGAAAGTCCTGAACGGGTAGCCCCCTATCTGCCAAAAAGCAGTTTTTGAAATTTGGCCTTTTCGGTTTTAGACTCATTTATCGCAGACAGATAATTGCCAAGCTCGCCGCCAAATTTGTGTGAAAGTGACATAAACTTTTCGAAACTCACACTCTCGATTCTTGATCCTTTCGCCGCTATCCAGATGCTGTTCTGAAACCCTTTTGCAATTTGCTGCGCTGAAGAAGTAGATATTCCAGTCAATCTTTGAGACGGGGCTGAATACTTTGACAAGGTGCCAATTATTTGACACCATTCCTGATTCCTCAAGAAGCTCCCTTTTTGCGGCCTTTAACGTGCTTTCACCTTTCTCCATCCTGCCGGCAAAAAGTCCCAGCCCCCTTTTTGCTCCAGGTTGTTCCTCATGTGCTATCAGAACCTTTTTTTTGAATGTTGCTACTATCGAGACCGTGTAAGGCCGTTTCAATCGCTCGAATGTCTGGTATGTACCGTCAAACATTCGCTGTCTCCATTGGTAAACCTCGAATATTTCGCCCTTGAACACCAACTTGGCGCTTTTGGGAGTTCTAATCACCATGAATGCATTTGGGAACCTGGCTTTAAATATCTTTTACTTATATCTATAATCTAGAATGGTGTTTCTATGAGCGATATTATGCTTAAATGCGGATGCCTCGTAAGTGAGGAAGGGGAATTCATAGTAGGGCAGGGTTGCAAGCATTGCAAGGAATGCAATGCGGTAAGCGCACTTCACCCCTTTGGAGATGACAGGATACTTGAGATAAAGACAAGGTAGACATACCAATATAAATTCCTGATTCAAGCAATACCTTACTAATGGTAAGGCGGGGTAGCTCAGCCTGGTAGAGCGCCGGACTCATGTGCATAGCACTATGAGTGATGAGCTTTTTAGCTATGAAGAGAAATCCGGAGATCGCGAGTTCAAATCTCGCCCCCGTCAGCTTCGACGTGACATATCGAAAAAAGCGGCTTCAAATCTCGCACTCTTCTCTGCGGGAGCTTAGGCTTATATTACAACTATAGAATCAATGCCTAATCGCTTAAAATCGTTATCATTAGTTACTAATGTCTCCCTGTTTGCAAGGCAAATCCCTGCAATAAGGATATCATTCTCCCCGATTAAACTGCCCTTTTCCTTCAATTTCTTATAAATCTGTGCAGCCCTTATTGCAGCTTCATCAGTGGTATGGTAAACCTTGATTTTGCTTATAAGCGTCTCAAAAACGTTTTCTATCCGCTCTGTTTCGCCGTATCTTAGTAGTTCGTATTCATTTATAAAAGTTACTGCAATGCCTTCTGGTGAATATTTTTTAATTGCGTCTACAGCCTTTTTGTTACCTTTCAGATATTCTATTATTATGTTAGTGTCGAATACGGTCAAAAGGTCACCCAATTTTCCTACCGAGGTTTCTTCGCCTTTCTTTTAGAACATCACTCTTAATTTTATCTAGTTCATTGGCTCTGCTTTTTAAGATACCTGCAAATTCGCTTATATCTACTTTGCCTTTGTTCTCGTCTAGTAGCTGGAGTATAACATCGGAGAATGACATATTTCTACCCTTTTTTTGGGCTAGTTTTGAATATGCAAGTTCAGAGAGCGAAACCATTTTCACCATATAATCACTGTATAGTATATATATAGTAAAGTATATAAGCTTCATTGTGCAGTGTCAATATTTAGGTGAAGTCCAATTCACGCTCCCGTCAGGTTTGGAGAGAAGTTCGGTGGATAGTATCCAGGTAGCTTTTATGAAAGTATAAGTACGGGCAGGACATTAGTGTACCGTTATACTGAGATTTGTTGGTGGTAGAGGAGCCGAGCTCTGCGCAAGGGGATGGGGATATGTGTAAGGTGTGTAGTATTTCGTCCAGGTGTTCGTGGAGGTACATTTGTAGAATGCACCGTTTTGGATAACTGACGATGATGCGGTTGGTGTCGGAGTCGAAGCCACCCAGTAGCCAACGCCAGTTGTGCATGTCCCGGTTGGCGCCGTCGTCCCCTGTCCGATGCCTGCCGAACACGAACTAGAGGTGCAGGAAGCGTTGTAGTTCCACCAGTTGTTATTTTCAGTGACAGAACAATTGACGGGATTGCCACTTGGGTTCATTTGAGCCAGTACGTTTGAGCCATTCACCGTATTGTTGAAGAAGTAGCTGTTGTTTACTACGGGATTGTAATTGGCAGGTGTGGGATTGATGTCAGAGGGGCACGAGGCGGGGAGGCTCATGCCGTATATGTCTATGGCGTTTCCGCCTGAGCCGGTCAGAATATTGTCAAAATACAATCCCCAAGTTCCACGATGGTCGATCCAGCGGTACGTTCCCATGTTAGTGAGCGTGTTGCCGTAGCGCTCTTGGAGCATAGACCCGGTTTGCCCAGAGTTTACGGTTCCGTTCCAGTTCTGGAACCCGTGAATATCCCAGACTTCCTGCGGCGTGGTCGCGTTCGCCAAGTTCCAGGTGTTGTAGCGCATCACTATCCTGGCGCCCTGCCCTATTTCCGTCCAGCCCGGATTCGATCCGGTGTAGGTTGAAGAATACTCAATAGTGTTGTTCTCAAAATATAGATTATCCTCAGTGCCGTAGGTGAATTGATTAAACGCCGTATTCGACCACTCCCTAGTATCATTATTGCTGAAAGCGCGAAGGATGATATCGCAGCGATCGAAAACATTGCTGTAGATTACACCGCGAATTTGTCCATCATTGTTACCGTTTGCTGCCGTAATGACTCCGTTCGATGTGCCGGGAAGCCCGTTCTCGAACTTGTTGTTGCCAATGATGATATACCGCCAAGGAATCGTGCCGGTAATGCCACTTGCACCGGAGGCGGTCACAAATGTGCTGACTGCCGCGTTGCCGTTGAACTCGAAGCCGGTAACTTTTATGATGTCCGAAGAGGAGATGGTTGTCGAATCCGGAGTTATGATGACGAACGGCTGATCCGTCGATGCTGCCTTGATGACCGTATTTCCGACCCCGGCACCTGACAGCGTGATCCCTTCGGTGATGTTAAGCGTGCTAGCCCATGTACAGTTTCCAGTTGGTACATTTACAGTACCCTTCCTTCCGGCGCTGCCGATCGCACTGGTCACATCGGTTAGAGAGCATGAAGCCGCATTGATTGTTGCTTGACTGTATGCCGGGGGAGCTGCCATAACCAAAAATGCTGCAGCAGCACCAGCCTGAGCCGCTACGCCCCTTATGAATCTTTTTGCATCGTGGGCATACTCTGAAGCGGTAATCTTCGTATTTCTCATCAATCTTGTTAAACTATTTCCTTGTTCCTGTTTACCAGAATCAAATAACGTCTGCATCTTTCCTTCACCGGATTGCAGTATTATGTCTGCATGATATTAAATAATTATCTTTCTTTAACCTAACTTATACTATTCAATTGCGCATTTGTGAATGCTTAACCAAACCCCAAATCCCCATACACTGTACTATGATAAATTCGAGATAGCCATACACCAATGTGCGTATAGGATCGCTCGAGCCAGCCCATACATGTAACGTCGGAAAGAATTGGTTCAAGTTCCCCAAGGCTTTAATTTCTTTTTGCACATTACCCTACTATGAATTATTCAGATATAGTACACAACCGACTTGCATCACAGCGAATATTAAATCATGATTTCAAAACACCAGAGGAGGTGCTTTCGTCGTTTGGCGCGATGCAGGCACAGGATTACCCTGCATCATTATGGGCGATAGGTCTCAGATGCAGAGATGGCACCACGATAAGGGACGTTGAGAATGCAGTATCAGAGAAAAAGATAGCCAGGACATGGCTTATGAGAGGCACTCTCCACTTCGCAGCGTCAAGGGACATGCACTGGATGCTTAGTCTCTTCAAACCGCGTCTTTTACATACCGCTATGCGACGGGATAAGAGTCTTGGCTTAGGTCAAAAGCTCATAGAAAGGACAGAGAGGTTGTTTTACAAAGCTCTGAAAAAGGAGGGGCAGCTCACGCGCAGTCAGATGTACGAAGTGTTAAAGCAAAGAGGGGTATCCACAAGGTACAACAAGCTGGGCTACAACCTTGGCTACCACATGCTATACCGCGCTGCATGGGACGGGATCATATGCTTTGGCCCGTACTCGGGAAAGGAGCAGACATTCGTGCTTCTTGATGATCATATAAAGGAAAGAAATGAGCTTTCGGCAGAGGCGGCGAACGCAGAGCTGGCATACAGGTACTTCGCAAGCCACGGTCCTGCCACGCTCAAGGACTATGTATGGTGGTCCGGCCTTACCGTAAAGGATGCGAGGCTTGGCATAGAGAGGAATGCACCAAAGCTCATTGAGGAGACAATAGATGGAAATACGTATTACATGCCAAAGCGGCTTCCGAAGCCCAATAATTGGCGTTCTGTGCGCCTTCTTCCGGCCTTTGATGAATATCTTGTAGCGTATGCGGACAGGAGCGCCGCACTCGGAAACCCGCAGATGCAGAGGGCATTGAATGGAATGCTGAAGACAGGAAAGGTATCGATAATCCACAGCAATGGGGTATTCGTTCCTGTCATAGTTGTTGATGGGGAGGTAGTGGGAGCATGGAGCAGGAAGTTTGAAAAGGGTAAAGTTGCGGTTACGCTAAAACAATACATAAAGTTGAGCAAAGAGGATATAGTGGGGGTCAGGGAGGAGGTGGAAAGATACGGTAGGTTTCTTGGTGTAGATGCCGTATTGAAATAGGTATCACTTCCTGCAAAGGAAGGAGAAAACGCTTATATAACGTATCGCCATAATTTTAATGTGGTAAGATGGAAAAGGACAACATAAAACAGATTCACGCCAGTCTTATACGACTCACAGGTCTGACAGTTGGGGCGGCCATGCTTAGTACGGGCCTGGTAATGAGAGAAGTTCAGCTAAGGACAGAGGACAAGGCGGCTCAACAAACAGCAGCGCAGGAGATGGTGATGAGTAAAGAGTACGATATCCTGAATGAGGCTAGAGAGGTTGCCTACAGGTCAAAGCGATTATCGGATAACATCTTCGGATATGAGGATAAGAATGGTGGTATCGAGGTTTACGCAATTAAGCCGCTCATAGAAGCTCCGGAGATTGTGTCCGTAAGATACAATGGAGATGTTGTTTTTAATTCGTACAGCTATGCATCTAAAGTGAGAATAGATGTGTACATAAGCAAACCGGAATGGGAGAATAGATTAAAGCAGTTGTACGACTCTGTCAAATCCGTCAAAGCAATAGGCCCACATCCGAAGATTTAGCTTAAAGTTTCGATATGTGCATCGCAGGTCATAGGACCATCAGAGCTGAATTAAGCCAAAAGTTGGACAATAGACTTAAATGCAGTATTGTAGCAATACAGAGATACGAGATGCGATATTATGCAATCAAAAACGATCTTATACATTATAATTGCAGTAGTTGCGATTTCAGTTATTGTGTTTATAGGTTTGGGCCACAAAAGTGCACAGGTAAATGCCACCAAGTCGCTTTCAAATCAGAATCAAACAAATCAATCCTCAAAGGTATTATTCTCCAGTAGCCAGTATGCGCCTTATTCGTATCTCATTTCTGGGGGCAACATCTCATCACAGGCAAGAGCTGCGCTTTCGGGTTTCAATATGACATCGACAAGTTTGAAGAATGGAACGCGGGTAATTGTCTTGTCTGTTATCGGGACTTCCATAAGTAAGAATTTTACATTAGCGTCAGGGTATAAGCTTTACATCATAGAGACCTCATTCGGGGATGATGGCTTACATTATGATGCTTCTCTTGGGGATGATGGATTCGTGGTAACAGACCCAAACGGGTATATAGTGGCATAAAGCCCGTAACACACCTAACTCCTATTTGTTTGGGTCTTCTATCTCGGAGATTCTCATGAACCCCCTGTAGGCTATGCCCGCACCGGCAACCATTGCAGCTACGGATACACAAACCAGCGCTCTGTTCGGATACTCGAAATTGTTTATTCCGAAGGAGTTGCATATGAGCGGAACCTGCGATGTGGTGAACAACCCGGCCATACCGGATACAAAGGTAAGCGCCCAATTGCCCGCACCTTTCATATGTTCAGCAGTTTCAGTGTTCTTATTGGAAAGTCTCCAGAAATTGACAGCCTTCTTCGCTGCCATAAATGCGGAGGTTACAGTTGTACTAAGTCCAAATACACCAAGAGTTCCAGCAACTTCCCCACCACCGAGATGTGCATAACAGGCACCTGTGGCTAGCACACCTGTAGGTATTCCGATTAATATGAACTTTGAACCAGTATCCAGCTCCTTAGCCCTAGTTTTTTCAACCATGTTATCACAGTATAATAGCGGCTTTCATAATATAAAAGGTATCCCGATGGTTAGACTGATGACTAACATGCTAGTGGTCTAAAGGATAGAATTATTTAGATATCATGTGATAGTCTAGCATGGCGACCGACCGGGAGAGCACATTGTACAGTGGAGACAGTTCCTACAAATATGTAGACCGACTCTTAAAGGAAAAAGATGGGGAGCTATTGATTATATCCCCGTACCTGAGCAAGTACTATGTTAAAATGCTTGCAGGGATAGCTCAGAACAGAAGGATAAGAGTGATAACATCAAACAGTTCGCTCGGTTACAGGGACAGCAACCTGAAGAATTTTACGATAAGCGGCATGAGTGGTTACATAAAGGCAATTGCCTTCTTTCTGCTGCTTGACATAATCTCGGTGTTCCTTAATTTCGCATACACAACAATAATTCTTACGGCAATTGTGTTGATTGTTGCCCTGTTAGCATATTTGCGCCACAAAAGGACTAGCTCTAACATGATAGTAAAGGTCATAAGCGATAGGTTCGTGCATGAGAAGCTCTATATAAATGGCAATACTGCCATAACAGGAAGCGCGAATCTTACTTATAACGGCATGCACAAGAACATAGAGCACATAGAGGTAACAAAAGACAGCGCAAAGATAAAGGAGCTGAAAAGTCACTTCGAGTCGATGTGGAGGAGTGCATAATTATCGCTAGATATAGACATAAACCACCAATTAAGGAAGCTTTTTAGACCTTTATTACCAAATACCAATACAATAGTGAGAGAATGGACTCAGAAGTTGCAGAGAAAGGTAGACTCTATGCTAACAAAAACAGGAAAGTTTTTGTAGCGAGCCAGGGTGGAAACTGCTGTCCTGTCATAAATGTTACTCAAAAAGGAGATTTTGCAAAATTTAGAGACGATTATTCAAAGGGTTTTAAAGTATCCAAGAGGATTGCAAAAGTTATATTCAAGTAGTTATAATTCTTTTTTGAGTCCTCTGATATCTTTACTATATATTTTGCCCTCTTTCTTTGTTCTACCAGTTTCTTCGTAATCCGTCTTGTGCCTTGGTTTTGCATTATATTCCCTAATTAATATCTCTTCCTGGACAGAATATGCATTATCAAAGTTTCTGAAGCAGAAGTTGCCAATAGGTATGTCAGTAATTATTAACGTTTTTGTTTTTGCACCGAGATCTAGATTTGAGATCTCTTCAACTATCGTTTCCAAATCGCCGTAATTAAATACAGGTACATAGAAAGCGACACCGCTAGGACTTACAGTGTCGTTAATATATAGATATTTATTTATACCATATTTTGATTCGCTTATTACATTTAAGAGTATTTTTTCTCTATTTGCAGTGAATTTATCTAGGTCCGTTATTGTAGAAACTATTATCCCTATATACTTTATTGACAGTTTCTCTGTTGATATTGTTATCCTTTTTATTATGCCCTGTTGTTTTAGCTTGTAATAAGAATACTGAGATCTTCCTTTATCGAAATTGTATTTCCTATCAATCTCTGCAAAATCTATTTTGCCATTAGTAACTAATTCTTTCAATATCGCATATTCCCTAACTAGTAATGAATCCTTAAGTAATTCTATGAACTCGGGCCTTAATTGTATTGACCCGTAGTCTTCTTCTATTGGTGCGGTTATTGCTATTGATTTGTAGTGTAATTTTTTCCTTATTTCTGTAACTAGATTGTTTATTTCCGAGCTGTTCTTGGCAAGGGCGTATATAACCAGTTGGAAGTCGCCCTGGGTTAGGAAGAATATCTGTACTCTTGGTTCTTTTGAGATCACGTCCATTAGTTCCGAGACCTTCGGCATCGTGTCCAGAAATTTTATTGTTGTTAGAAACTCTATGTATCCCAGTTTTGTTGTGTCTATTTCTGCGATGTACTTTATTCCGTATTTCTTTTCCAATTTTTTGACCTGTGTAGCTATGGTTGTTTCCTTTACGCTTATAATCTTGCTTAGCACTGGTACGGATATCCGGCCATTCATGCTCAGTGCCCTCAAAAGCTCCTTCTCGTATCTGTAGCTCTTCTCATCTGACGCAGCAATTTCTGAACTTTTTATGTTCGCCGCAATTTGGATTTGCTCTTCCACCTTGACTTGCTGCTGTTGGGGCGGCGCGGTCCTTGGTTTTTTTCTTTTCGAGCTTATCAGTTTTCCGGCATTTGTTATCCTCCCGAGATATAGTGGAACCTTTATGGGTTTCTTCTTTTCTTTGTCCCATCTGCTTGTCGATTGATATACGAAGAAGTAATCCTTTATGTGCTTTATCTCCAGATAGCTGCCGCTCGCTTTCTTAAGTCTTAAGAATGTGGCCTTTACACGCTCCGGCAGGGTTATCATATGGATTACATATTGATTAATTAAATATATAAGTTTTGCGCTTTCCCCCTTTTGTAGAGGGATGCATATGGATTAATATATGGAATAAATACGGTATTTTGCCCATAAATTAATATATCTACCAAATTCTAATTAACTCTTCCCTGTTTGCGTCGTATTAGTGCAGACACGCATATATATACCAAGATGCAAGAATTATCAATTGGTTGTAGGACAAAATCTAAATTGCAAAGTTCAGATTTTAAAGTACAATCCCAATCTCAACCAAAATCACCCAAAACGCATGGCTTATGCCATGCGTCTTTTTCTTTTTAATCTCTTCGTATAGCGCTTGCGCTTTGCGTAAATGCTTGATCTGGATAGGTTTAATTATTTATTCTGAGAGTTGGTATTGGTGCTGGTTTGGATAGGGGTGCTGTGCTTAATGAGCTCGAGAATGGCATACCAGGAGTCAAGAGGAGCGACATAGTATATAAGCACATGCGCGATCCCGCCCTCCTTAGATACTACTACAGGGTGAAGATGATGCCCTTTACGAGCAAGACCGAGCTCGTTGGCAGCTCTCCAACTGACCTTTTCATCGGCCGCTTCGGATACCCTTATGTTAACATCGGCCCTCTCGTCCCTCCAGAATTCGGCGACACTACAATACTCAGCACGCCCGAGCGCTGGCACAACATGTCAATAGATGACATAGTGAATATGCGGTCGCGGCTTGTGCGCGGGCTTTACCGCACAAAGGTGCAGAACGTTGAACTGGGGCACATGGAGGAGCTTGTGAGGGATCTTGCGCTTGCTGAGCGCCCTGCAGAGGCGGAGCTCTCCTTTTCCGGCAAGCCATTCGTCAAGATGACGCTCAAGGACGAGGTTGAGCCATTCGGCCCTAGCGCCAAGATAAAGCAGTTCAGCCTCTACAATATGCATGCAGATAGAAGTGTCGAGAAGCTCTACAGCGATACTGACGCATTGTCAAGAACTGCGATGATAGAGCTCTATGAGAAGGGCATTCCCGTATCGAAGATACAGCGCGGGCTCTCAGCCGGACTCTTTGGCATAGGCACCAAGAGGCGCTTCGTGCCGACGCGCTGGAGCATAACCGCCGTTGATGACACGCTGTCAAAGAGCAATCTCGATGAAGTGAAGTCTTACGACCCTGTTGATGCAATCCATGCCTATTACAACGTCGCGCTTGACAACCGCTGGCTGATTTTCCTAATACCAGGCAACTGGCAGTATGAGTCAATAGAGGCCTGGTATCCCAAAACAGTCTGGAATGAGAATGGGATTGACATATCCATATTCGGCTCGTATGAGCAATATACAGGCAGGAAGACCTATGCTGAGATTGGCGGATGCTATTATTCGGGAAGGCTTGCGATAACCGAGAAACTGCAGATGTTGAAGAGACAGGCAGTTGCGCTGATATTAAGAGAAGTGCATGAGGGTTATCTGATGCCTGTTGGCGTCTGGAATGTTAGGGAGCATGTCAGGGAGACGCTTGAGAAACAGCCGCAAATTCTCCATTCAACAAGCGAGATGTTTGACTACATAAAGACAAAGCTCGAGATAGGGAGAAATGATTGGATAAAGAACAGCGTTGTGCTAAGGGATCTGATATCGCAGAAAAGGATAAACGAGTATGCAAAGATTTCTTGATTTTATTTATTTTATATTGTTGACCATACCGTCGATAACCCCATTCACGCCTATGCCTCCTGTGGATCTTACAACCAACCTGTGGCTCAGCACCGGCTTGGAGAGGTATTTCACGTCGTCTATTGTTGCTTCCGTTCTTCCTTCCACCATTGCCTTCGCTTTTGCGCACTGCATGAATGCTATCTCAGCTCTCGGGCTTGCACCCATCACAACATGGATATCATCCCTTGTCTGGTCGACGAGCCTTGTTATTAGCGATATTACCTCGTCTGAGATCTTTACGTTCTTTACCGCATCCTGGAAGCCCAATATGTCTTTTGTGCCGACAACCTTCTCAATCTTTACATCCGATTCGGTCTCCTTTATGCGCAGCATTTCCTGCTCCTCGTCGTTTGACGGGTAATTCACAGCTATGCGCATGAGGAACCTGTCGGCAAGCACCTTTGGAAGTGGAGTTGTTCCTTCTATGTTGAGTGGGTTCTGCGTCGCAAACGCGACGAATGGCCGCATGAGCGCCTGTGTGGGCGCTCCGGGTATCGTCACCTGGCGTTCCTCAAGAGCCTCTAGGAATGCTGCCATTGTCTTTGAGGGCGTCCTGTTCAGCTCGTCTATGAGCAGAATGTTTGTGAATATGGGCCCATTCTTCATCTTTATGCTGTGGTCCTTCTCGTCCATGTATGTGAATCCGACGATGTCCTTCATTTCCAGGTCTGGTGTGCCCTGAATCCTATTGAATTGAGCATCAACTGAATCTGCAAGAGACTTTGTCATCAGGGTCTTTGCTACTCCCGGCACTCCCTCAAGAAGGCAGTGGCCGTTTGCCACTAGCGCTATGAACATCAGCTTCACTATGTCTTCCTTCCCAGCAATGTGCTTTTTCATCTCCTTTAGCACGAGCGGATAGGCCTCCTTGGCTTCCATATGAAGATAGCTTAAGCATAAAAGGCTTAAATACTTAACATTCCTATTAATTACGTAACTCGGGGTGGACCCATGGAGATAAAGGAAACTAAGATAGCATCAGTAGATGATGTCATAAGCATACTGGAGGCAAACAAGACTGAGCTCACCTATGAGCAGCAGCTCGCCTTCCAGCACGCGCAGAAATCAGCAGTGACAGACTCAAAGGCGAAGAAGATAAGGAAGGCGCTCGAGGAAATGGGAAACGTCAGCGAGAGAAGCATCGTTAAGATAATAGAGATAATGCCAAAGAACAACATGACTCTTAGGCAGATACTTTCGAGCGAAAGAAAGAGCTACACTGACGAGGAAGTAAACAAGATACTTGCTCTGACAAAGGAGAAGTAGGTTTAAAAACCTGGGTGAAGGGATGATGGTTAGAGAGAGGAGAAACGAGAGGAGCATGCATATGTGCTGGATTTCATGGCGAGCGGCAAGTCCTTCTCAAACAGGTCCGAACCCATAACACAACTCATAGGCGAGGAGAAATTCACGCTTCTTGAGGCTACGATAAAGCCCGGAGCGAACCTTACATTGGGCGAGAAGGTATATATAGGCAAGGATGAGCGCGAGAAGATACTTCTGATAAAATCAAGGATAGGCTACGAGGAGCTTACGCAGACCTCCAAGAACGAGCTGCCGATAGTGATAAGCACTATAATAAAGGCCGACGAGAAAAGATTCGTAGACATATTCAACAATGCTGGCCCTCTTAACATAAGGCAGCATGCACTTGAGCTTCTTCCCGGAATAGGCAAAAAGCACCTCGAGGCGATACTCAAGGCGAGGAATGAGAAGAGATTCGAGAGCCTTGCGGACATATCGGAGCGCGTCCAGCTTCTGCAGGACCCTGCAAAGCTTATCACTGACAGGATAATAACAGAGCTTATGGGCGACCAGAGGTCCTATATGTTCACAAAGCCCTACAGGAAAGAGCATGTTCGGGCACTAATCCTTTGCTGTAGCGCTAATGCAGTATCATCTATTTGTGGAGATGTTCGGGCCTTTGATGGAAACCTTGCGGGATTCTACCTGCATGAATGTGCCCATCACATCGTCAAGTGCGGCCACGAATCCGAGATCCGCAATGTGCGAGTGCTTAAGTCTATCGATGACTGTTCCGAACCTTTCTTTTGATGTATTGTTACAGTTCAGCATTGCCATTACGAGCACGCTCTTTGCAAGTGTGCTTTCATTCTGCTCTTTAAGTGCAAAGGCAATCTCGAGGAACATCACCGTAGATTGGGCGGGAGAGCCGTTAAAGAGTATGGAATTGACAGAACGCAACTTTTTGTTCTTTTTCGGCGTCAGGGAGCTTGCTCTTGCCTAGCAGCATATCACGTACCTGCGCGTAATTATAATTTTCGATTACTGTCTGCTCCAGGCTCTTGGTAGGCCTCAATGTAAATACAACATTCCTATTGCCGTTTGGTTTAGTGGTCATTTTATCATACATATTACGGCTTCCGAAATATATAGGCTTTGCGGTCTTGCCGCTAGGGCAGCATATGCCACAACTGGTATGGGGGCATCACATCTTGCGAAGATGCAGTGCAGGAATAGTAAGGCGTTTTGTCGATTTCATTATCTTCAACTCGACAACATACGCGCTTCCTCGCCTCTCGATGACCTTGCCTATCTTGCCCCTGTATCTGGGATGCGGTATGTTCCTGAAATTTCCCTTTGGAATTATCGCGACCATGTCGCCGTCCTTGAAGCTCTTTATCCTTTCGCTTACGCTAAGAAGGGATGGTTTGTGGTGCCTCGCCAGATGGCGCGTGCGTCCTGAAAATAGGCCCTGTGATCTTTTTGTCATATGAACCAGTCTTTAATGTTATAGAGTATGTATGGGCGTATAAACCTATTTAAATGTGCGTGTGCCATTATTACCAAAGAATGCATGTTTTATACAGGTGCCAAAATGACAAAAAACTCTGAATCAAGACTTTATCCTCCACATAAGAAGGTTGTTCTAAAGCCTACTTACAAGGTGCAAAACATAGTCACCAAGGCCGAACTCAATGTGGATCTGGACCTGTACGGGCTTGCAAAGCTCTCGAATGATGTTGACTATGAGCCGGAGCAGTTCCCCGGCGCGATATTCAAGGTGCACGAGCCAAAGGCAGCACTTCTTCTTTTCAAGAACGGGAAGATAATATGCACAGGAGCGAAGACCACTGCCGACGTAAGAAGGGCGATAGACAAGGCGGTAGAGCTGGTCAACAGATACATAGCCAGCAAGGGAAGATAATCCCGCATTTTAGTGGCGAACAGAACCTAGCCAAAGCCATAAATATCTGGGTATTCCCTAGTTATATCAAGTGATAAGGATGGTGGAAAAAACTGCAATGTTAGGTTCAAGCATCATCGCAACTAATTCGGTCAAGGATTACTCTGATGCAAGGCGCCTTGTGATAGTTCCGGGGCATGCGGTGTACATGGGAAAAGAGGCAGCCAACTCGATGCATGACGAGTATTGGATTGGCGGCTTCAAGGGCGAGGCGCGCTATTATACCGAGCATGCCATTGCGGGCATAGAGGAGGCTGGAAAGGGCTCTAATTATCTACTTGCTTTCTCCGGCGGCCAGACAAGAGAATGCGCAGGGGTGATGTCAGAGGCGCAGAGCTACTGGTTCCTTGCCGACCAATATTCATGGAGCAATAAGGAGGATGTAAAGGGCAGGGCATTGGTAGAGGATTTCGCAAGGGATAGCTTCGAGAACCTGGCATTTGGAGTGGGGGTCTTTGCAAGAGTCACGAGCAGGATGCCGGAGGATATAACAGTATGCGGTTGGGGATTCAAGGAGGACAGATATAGGATGCATGCAAGTGCGCTTAGGATAAGGCAGAATAGATTACACTATGTAAAAGTAAACAACCCTGAAGGGGGCGAGGCGGATCCTTTAAGCCCGATGGGCTGTGCATTAAAGGGAGAGAGCAGGGCAATAGCCGACTTTGTGGAAACGCCGTTTGGAGATGATGGCATTTTATTGCAGAAAAAGCTCCAGAGGGATCCGTACCTGAGAGGAGAGAGAGCCTATCCTTATTACAGAATATCGGCACTGTTCCATCTGCTAAGGAAGGACTTTTGAATTTAATGAGCCCAGCCACTTTATTATCGCCTCTGCCGTTTCCGCTTCGTGCCTGCTGAACCCGTGATCGCCGCCGTTTATTATAAGGCCTGCGAATTTCCTTGAGTTGGTATCGCGCTCCAGCATTTCCATATATTTCTTGACGGGCTTTAGCCTGTGCTCTTCCCTGCTGCCAAACAGCGCAAGTATCGGCTGTCGTATTGTCGAGAATTCCTTTAGCTTGCTTGCCTCATAATTGAAGAGGCGTGCCTCGGCAAACCTTGTATCTGAAAAGCTGAGGAACCTGCCTACGCTGAAACCTCTCCCCACATATTGTTTCGGCATCTCGATGTCCCTGCTCTTTCGGTATAAGGTGTTCGCAGCTTTTACCGCAGCGCTGAATCGCTTTCCCAATTCATACTTCTGAATATTGTAATCGTCAGCTGGCGCGGAGAGTATCAGCGCCTTTACGTTTCTGTCCTTTTTCCTGTATTGGTAGTATGTTATCTTCTGGCAACCGGTGCTGTGCCCCTCTAGGTATATTTCCCTGATTCCCTGCCGCTTAAGAAAGCGTATGGCAGCGGCTATGTCGTAGACAGAATCCTCAAACCGTTCGAAGCCTCCGCCTGCAGAAAGCCATGTTTTCTTCCCGCCTTTTTTCTTTCTGAACCCTAAAGCGGTGTAGCTCCCTCTCGTCTCGATCGAAAGGAAGCTTATCCCATTTTTCACTGTCTCTTTCGCAAGCGCGTCGGCGAAGCTGCTTCCGTAGAACTTTCCGCAGAGGCCGTGCACATGTATCAGCGCCTTGGCGCTTTTTCGTTTAGGTTTTACAAAGAGGCCGTGAAGCATTATTTTGTCTGCCGTGAGGAATGAGACCAGTTCGCCAGTCAGTTCTAGGTTCAAACAATCGCCAAATTACCTATTGTCACCGCTTCCCTTTAATACGCCTCTTTCCTTTCTGCTCTTAAGCTTCTCGAGATTCTTGATTGCTATGCTGTCGAGGTCAAGCCCCAGATCATTACACATCATGCCCAGGTACCAAAGAGCATCCCCCAGTTCCTTTTCAAGATTCTTCCCTATCCAGCTCGCCATCCCCGCGCATCCTCTTTTTTACCTTGTTCGCGATCTCGCCGGCCTCCGACGTCAGGCCTAATGCGGGATAGTATATTTTATACTCATCAGGATATACTGCCGTTGTCTTGGCCAATTTTTGGTATTCGGAAAATTCCATGCATGCACCGATATTTTTGAATAGATATTTCTAGTTGCCTATAATTTATGATGTTTCTCAAAAGTGGTATCCTTCTGGGAACTGAAATATTTAAATATATCCGGGTCCAAACTTTTTTGCACTTTGGTGCGGTTTTGTAACCCTATTCTCATCCACCCAGGCGTATGCTACGGCATACGCCTACTATTTATCTGTCATTTCTGGGCGAACACCAGGTAGGCCGTATGCCATACGCCCTTTGTCGAGGGGCGCATGCCCTCCTCCCTAACAAGCATGTCCCTGAGTATTACCTCGAATGTGTTTATGTTCCTGAACTTTGATTTGTTCAGCGTCTTCACGAATTTGCTGACCTGCTCCATGTGTGGAAGGTAGCCGCATATGTAACCCTCTGTTTTCAGCGCCTTGTATGCGTTCTTTACAGCCTTGTGCGAATCCGGCATGTCCAGCGTTACCAGATCGACATCCTTTTCGCTTATCTTCTTTGTTATGTCGCCCTTCTTGAGTATGAGGTTGTCAAGGTTCTCCATCATCTTGTTCCGCTCCGCGATCTTGAGAAAGTCTTCTCTCACATCGTAGCTCGTCACCTTTTTGCATATCCGTGCAAGCGATACGGCAAGCCATCCGCTGCCAGTCCCTGCGTCGAGACACACGCTGTTCCTGTTGACGCCAGTGTATGCGATTATTATCCCGATATCCTTCGGCAGTATAACCTGTGGGCCCCTCTTGAGCCTTCTGTACGAGTCTGGTATGAACATATTCTCACTTTTTAGATTTCCTCTTTGTGTTTGCCTTTGCCGGCTCGGATTTCTTGCCGCGCTTTGCTGGCTTGCGTTTTGCAGCGGTCTTCATTGTCATCTGCTTTTCGGCAGGAATTACCGTGGTTTTCTTCATGATTGTTTTTTGAATAGGTGGATGCGTTGCGGGTTGCGGTTCTGCAGCCTTTTGCTGGACTTTTACTTTTGGCTTTAAAATCGTCTCGGTTTTCCGTTCGGGCTTCTGGACCGCTGTTGCCTTGAGGTCCTTTGCGGTCTGGATCATTATCTTTGCCTCTTCAACCTTTCTCTTTTCCTCCTGGCGCTCCTTCCATTTATTCCTTGACACACATTCCGGATCCAGGTCTATTTCGAATACGCCCTTTCCTTTTCTTATCACTTTTACCATAGGCGTATGGCAGTGCTCGCACACTTTTCCGGTAGGAACCACCAATGCATTCTGCGGCAGCGAGTATGTGACAGTGCATTTCGGATAGTTCGCGCATGCGACAAACTGCTTGCCCAGCCTCGACTTCCTTATAACAAGTCACCGCCATCCTTCAGGCATTTGCCCAGCGGGACCTCCGTCTCGGATATGCCCTTCTGCATCTCCTCGGCTATCTTCTCCTTGTTGCTGTCGAATACCTTTAGCGCCTCCAGCAGCATCTGCTTGCCTTCATCCACCACTTCCTTCATGCTCTTCTTGCCCTCGGATATCTGCTCCATGTCCTCTTCAAGCTTTCTTGTGGTTTCCTCATTAACTATCATGTTGGCGTTCTCATTGAGCGCATTGTACACGCTCATGCCAAAGCTTGTGACAGTTATGCTCGCTCCCTCAATGTAGCCGCTCTTGAATAGCGTGTCTATTATTGACGCGCGTGTTGCCTTGGTGCCAAGCACCCTTTTCTCAAGCTCGGCTATCAGCCCTGCCTTGCCGTAGCGCTTCGGCGGCTGCGTCTTGAGCTCCTGCATGTATGCCTTTGATCCGGCAACTGTTGAACCTTTCCTGAACTCCGGAAGTGTCTTTTCCCTTGCATTCGCATATCATAGAATTCGAACCATCCCTTCTCTATTATCCTTGTGCCCGTTTGCTGTGTATTTTTCCCCGCCTAGTTCACAACTACCTTGATCTTTGCCACCTTTGCATATGGCGCAAAGCATGCAAGGAATCTCTTGACTATAAGGTCGTAGAGCCTTGACTCCACATCTGTTAGGTTCTTTGGTATTATTCCTGTCGGGTATATGGCGGGGTGGGCCTCATCGGTCTTCATGCCCTCATTGGGCCTGAATCTTTTCTCGCTCTATTAGTCTGTTTGCAAGTTTCTCATAAGCGGGATTCTTTGCTAGTCTCGCCTATTATCTTGCTAAGCCCTAGAGTTGGAGGCAGCTTTTGGGAGGAGGTTCTTGGATATGAGATGTATGCGCGCTCGTAGAGCGTCTGCGCTGTGGCAAGCGTTGCTGATGGGTCCATCCTTAGAACCCTGCTTGCCTCAAGCTGCAAGGCGGTCAGGTCAAATGGGGGATAAGGCCTTACCAACTGCTCTGTTGATCTCCACTTCCTCCACAATTGCCTTTCCTATATGTCGCATTTGTGTGGTCCAGCACTCTTTTTGCCTCCTTTCCATCGAATATATCCCCTTTGATGTTTGCGAATTCTATCTCCTTTACAAGTGCAAGCACATTCCAGTAGGGTTTTGGAACAAATTTCTGATATCTCGAGTTCGCGCTTTGCAAGCAGCGCAAGTGTGGGTCCCTGCACCCTTCCTATGCTAAGAGGCCTCGATGAATTTTGTTCCCACAAGCGCGCTTGTCAGCGCCCTGCTAAGGTTTATGCCCCACAGCCAGTCCAGCATGTGCCTTGCCTCGCCCGCATAGAAGTTGTTCATGTCAAGCGGCATCAGATTGGCGTAGGCATTTTGGAGGTCGGGTATTGTTGTAGTGGAGAATTTCATTCGCTTTGCCTCTTCCGGTATCTGCCCCAAGGAATTTTATTATGTTAGTCCCTATCACAGTGCCCTCGATGTCGAAGTCGCATGCATTTATGTAGCTATCGCACTTCTGTGCCAACATCTTGAATACATCAAGGTATTTCTTTGTGAAGTAGGAGTTCTTGCTCACCTCGTATGAGGCCGCCCATTCACATCAAGTACAGGATAGTCGCGTTTTGCATCCGCTTCTGCCTTATGGTGAATAGGTGCCCCACCGCCGCTGCGATGTAGATCTTGTCCTGCCGGTCCGTCGATCTCGTAGTAGCTTACCCCATTGAGGTTGAGCCTCCTCTGCGTTGTTGTTGCCCAGTGCTATTGCTATCCTTAGCGCGACACTTGGCTTTTCTGCAACGATAAGTGTATTCATGCTGATCAACGCTTACCTATTGGCCTTTTCTCCGCCTTGGACCTTTCTGTACCAGTGATTTTGGCTCGATGTTCCCTACCTCACCGCGTGATATGAGCCAGGCGTTGTAGAATCCCACTATCATGGCCATGCACAACAGCGGCATAGAATATCAGCGATCCTCCAGAATGTATATATAAAGCTATAGCCAATATAGCAAGTATCAACAGTTATTAGGGAGGTAATGAACTCCTTTGCAAGTTTTTTCAAAGAATCACCGTGAAATCATGAATATATATTTGGTCATATTTTTAACACTTGTTGCTGCACTGTTTACATCATTCTCGCAGCTGCTATTCAAAAAGGGGCTTCACACAAAGCTGCATTCGGTAACCGACATACTCAAGACGCTGCTCAACAAGTACATAATAATAGGTCTTTGCGGATACGCGATAAGCTTCACCCTTTACCTCATAGCATTGCAGACATCCAGATCTTCAATCGTATTCCCGATATTCGCGAGCTCATTCATATTCGTTACAATAATATCTGCGGTTATGTTGAAGGAACGCATCAACAGATACAGGATACTCGGAGTTGTGCTCCTGTTCGTGGGCATAACGATTGTGGCGCTGAGCGCCTAGGTGTTTGATTGAAGGACGATAGCAAAATATTCATAATCGCGCTTCTTCTTGTATCGACGATACTCGGAGGTGTGGGCCAGTTCCTGTTCAAAGATGCATTCCTCGACAACATGCTGGTGCTCTCCCTTGCAACCGGATTGGGGGCATATGCGATATCAACAGCGATATACTTCTATGTGCTGAGCAGCGTGCACCTCAGCTGGGCATACTCCATAAGCGGTGTAAGCTACATAGTGGCGGTCTTCCTTGCGGCTACGCTGCTTTCGGAGAATGTGAGCATGCTAAGATGGGCTGGAGTGCTCGTCATAGCCCTTGGCGTTGTGCTGGTCGGAATAAGCTGAATTGGCGCATACGGTTTGCACAGAAGACTTTTATACCATAGCACTGCACATATAGGATTATGTCAGCGGCCATGTCAGATTATTGCAACTTTTCATGCGGCGCAGCCGATGGCATTTCGGTTCAGGTACTATTTTCTATAACCCTTATAGGGGTCTAATCACCGCATAAAGCTTCTGCGAATTAAAGGGGCTTTATGCGCCATTTCGAAAAGATGAGTGTTTACAATAAAAAATTGGTGAATATATGGATGATACAAAAACGGGAAAGAAACAAGATAGGGGAGAGAACCCCAAGCCGGCGGTGGAGGCGAGAAGATTGCTCAGAAAGGCAGCAGTTCTGAATGTGGGAACTGTAAAAGGGCCCTTTAATGCCAGGCTTGAGAGGCGCGAGCATACAAGGTTCGTCTGCGGCGTCTGATCAGAGCGTCAGGAATTGAGCCTGAGCTCAGATCCGAGATTAACGCCGCTGCGCTGCACGAATCCCGCCCTAGCCTCAAGCACATAGTTTGCGTAGGCCGTGGGCGTGTATATGGTGCAGTTGCCCTGGTTTGGGCTGTAGCTAATGCATGGAGTCGCATTCGCTATGTAGACCACCCTTGCAAGACCTGTCGCGCTGCTGTAGTTCAGCCATATTATGTCAAGCGGCGAGTAGGTGTCCTTCATCCAGAATGGATACATGCCCGGCTGCTGGCCGAAGTAGAAGAGCATGAATGTGCCGTTTGTCACAGTGGCATTCATAAGTCCATTCTCCAGCGCCTTAGGCGTGGCCGCATATGCGGTTAGGGCATAGGTCCTGTTATTAAGAGTGAAAGATGTCGGTATTGCACCACGTTGATTTTGGGTGAACTCGTAGGTTAGGATCAGAGCAATTGCAATAACTATCACTGCAATGACAAGATAATCGTTTCTCTTCACTTACACAACCTTTCAAAAGTATTGGGTGAATCACTTTTCCGCATCTATCTGCTCCTTTATGCCCTCGAGCTCTATCCTTTTTCGTGACTTGTAGAGCTTGTCCTCGGGGCGCATGCGCCTGAATCCGCCGCCCCTTCTCCCTGCCTTTATTGCAATGATGGATATTACAATTATTACGATTACTGCAACAATCCCTACTACTATGTACTCAGAGTATGGTTGTTTGCTCTGGCTCTCGTAGGCATTGATTGTTGATTGAGTGGTCTGGGTGTTGTTTGCGCCTGCTATCAATATCGGGATCGGGTATGTAAAGGGGGAGGTGCCGCCTGATGAGGCATAGATGGTGAGCAGCGCAGAACCTGGCAAGGCGCCACCCTGCACCTGGAAGTCCTCAGACAGGTACTGGTTGGGGGTAAGATTGACAAACCTCGTTGAATTGTAGACCTGCGCGCCGTTGCTCATCGTTGCCGTAAGATTTATGGTTGTTGGAACGCTGCCGGTGTAGAGCGCGTGCATGTACACGGTGTTTATCCTGTTGGTATAGAATATCGGAACTGAGACGTTGGCTATCTTGAACAGGCTGCTTAGCTGCGGCACGGATGGCTGCGATGGCACGCTGAAGATGTTTTGTATCTTATAGAGTTGGACTGGATTCTGCGAGTTCCTTATTGAATAGTAGGCATACGTGCTCTGGTTTGCGGGAAGATAGGCTATGCCCCACCTTATCAGGTAGGAGCCATTCTGGATTGTTATGTTGCTCGGCAGTCCGTATGTAGATATGTTGGCTATGCTGCTGGTAAGCGAGCTTGGAAGATTCGTAACGAGCGTCGCGTTGACAATGCTTGAATTCTGAGGGCTTGATATCTGGATCGTTCCGCTGGTTGTCTGCCCCGATGTGCTATTGGTATAGTTCAGTATGTGTATTGTGTTGAGAATGCCGGGCTGTGATGGGGATAGCGCGTATTGCACAAATGTGATGAAGATAGTTTCGTTGACCGCGCCGCCTTTGCCGGATGTCTTGATGTATATCGGTATCACATATGTTCCAGGGCCGTTGCCTCTGGTTGCATTTATCAGCATGCCTACAGAGGCACTCTGGTCTGGGAGGAGGTGCAGAACATTTGACGACAGGCTCACTATGCTGCTGAAATTTGAGCCAACGCCAAGTGTTATGTTCTCAGCGTATATGCCGCTGTCCCTTATGCCGAGCTCTGAGGTATAGCTCTGGCCTGTTGCGATGGATGTGTATATCGGCAGGGAGGTAAACGACACCTGGGATAGCGATGGTTGGGATGGCAGCACCGGTTGGGTAGTTGGGGCCTGGCCAGGGCTGCCACCACTTGTTATACCCTGCACGTAAAGGCTTGTGCCGATGCTGTAATTGGTATAGTTTGCGTCGCCAGGATTCTTGAACACGAAAGTGTATGTGCCCGGCTGGGCCTGCTCAGACCATGATATTGCCGAGTTGGTTGTACCGTACAATTGACCATTGACATATAGGCTCCATGTGCTCTGGTTGTGTATGGCCCTTATGCCGTTGAAATTGATTGTTGCTACTGTATAGTAACCAACAGTTATGGAATGGTTGGATATGGTTGATTGGGAGAGCGTAGTGTTCTGCATTATCACAAGCGTGTTTGTTACAGGAGAAAGGGTGCTATGCGCGCCCGTATCCGTAGCTATGACGGTGTAGGCGAAGCTGCCAACGCCCGGAAGCGTAATGATGTTTGATGATCCGGTTGTTCCGATAGGGGTGTTTACGGCGTTCACGCCGTTAATCATCCATGCGAAGGTGAACGGTCCGATGCCCCCGCTAACAAGCGCATTTATGGTTACCACGTTGCTGCCATACGTTATCGTGTTTGTCGACATGCCGTTTGATGCGGTTATGGTAAGTGCAGTTGACGCTGATGAGCCGGTAGTGATCGTGAGTGCATTAGAAACGGAATTTGGCGTTGTGGCGCTGTCGGTTACAAGCAGGTTTGCGGTATAGGGGCCGTTGCCCCACGCTGCGGGCACCTGGAATGAGAATGCATTCTGGGTGATGTCGTTTGATGCATACAGCGCGTTAGTTACAAGCCCTGCGCTGTTGTATACAAGATAATTGTAGGTGTATGATTGCGTACCTCCAGACACTGAGGCGGTCAATGTTTCGAATTGGCCTGCAGCCACTACAGTATTTGATGCGGTAAAGCCAGTAGAGGTAAGTACGGCATTGACTTTCACTGCTGCGCTATTGATGGAGTTTGCGGTTCCTCCAACGCCGTCAGTTACAAGGACGTTCGCGTAGTAGGTGTTCCCTATCATTGCGGCGTTTGCGGTGAATGAGAATGTGTTCGATCCGCCCGCCGCGGTCAGCATGTTCGCGATGAGTACGTTTGTTATCGAGTTGAATACCAGGAAGTTGTATGTGTACGGCGACGTTCCACCGGTCTCGTATGTTGCGATTGTTATTGTCGCCCCGTTATCGTACGCTGTCGCGATTGATGGGCTTATTGTTGGTTGTCCGAGCGCCGCGTTGACCGTTATCTGTCCCGACTTTATCGAGTTTGCGGATCCTGATCCCGCGTCAGTTACAAGGACGTTCGCGTAGTAGGTGTTCCCTATCATTGCGGCGTTTGCGGTGAATGAGAATGTGTTCGATCCGCCCGCCGCGGTCAGCATGTTCGCGATGAGTACGTTTGTTATCGAGTTGAATACCAGGAAGTTGTATGTGTAGGGCGACGTTCCACCGGTTTCGTATGTTGCGATTGTTATTGTCGCCCCGTTATCGTACGCTGTCGCGATTGATGGGCTTATTGTTGGTTGTCCGAGCGCCGCGTTGACCGTTATCTGTCCCGACTTTATCGAGTTTGCGGATCCTGATCCCGCGTCAGTTACAAGGACGTTCGCGTAGTAGGTGTTCCCTATCATTGCGGCGTTTGCGGTGAATGAGAATGTGTTCGATCCGCCCGCCGCGGTCAGCATGTTCGCGATGAGTACGTTTGTTATCGAGTTGAATACCAGGAAGTTGTATGTGTAGGGCGACGTTCCACCGGTTTCGTATGTTGCGATTGTTATTGTCGCCCCGTTATCGTACGCTGTCGCGATTGATGGGCTTATTGTTGGTTGTCCGAGCGCCGCGTTGACCGTTATCTGTCCCGACTTTATCGAGTTTGCGGATCCTGATCCCGCGTCAGTTACAAGGACGTTCGCGTAGTAGGTGTTCCCTATCATTGCGGCGTTTGCGGTGAATGAGAATGTGTTCGATCCGCCCGCCGCGATCAGCATGTTCGCGATGAGTGTTATCGGGTTGAATACCAGGAAGTTGTATGTGTAGGGCGACGTTCCACCGGTTTCGTATGTTGCGATTGTTATTGTCGCCCCGTTATCGTACGCTGTCGCGATTGATGGGCTTATTGTTGGTTGTCCGAGCGCCGCGTTGACCGTTATCTGTCCCGACTTTATCGAGTTTGCGGATCCTGATCCCGCGTCAGTTACAAGGACGTTCGCGTAGTAGGTGTTCCCTATCATTGCGGCGTTTGCGGTGAATGAGAATGTGTTCGATCCGCCCGCCGCGGTCAGCATGTTCGCGATGAGTACGTTTGTTATCGAGTTGAATACCAGGAAGTTGTATGTGTACGGCGACGTTCCACCGGTCTCGTATGAGGCTATAGTTATGCTCTGCCCGTTATCATACGTGGTTGCTAAACTAGGAGTTATGGTTGGCTGCGCAGGCATGGAATTATATCCTATGTATTCAGGTACAGAATTAACAGTTGTTGGATGCGCGTCTGCTACAGCAACGTTTGCATGGAACATGCTGTTGCCCACATAAAGGTTAGGGTTTGGCGTCCAGAACCAAGAGTTTGAGGTGTAAGCATTATCGGTGAACAACATATTGGCGATCAGTTCGTTTGCCGAGTTTTGTGCATTGTAGGCATATACGTTGTAGGCATAGCTGTATGGCGCGGACCCTTGCCCTGCCACTATGTTTGCACTGAGCAGTATTGATTGGCCCTGGTCTATCAACGTATTTGAAAGCGTTAGGGTAGGCGTTGTTGGTGCAGTATAAGCGGAACTTATTGATATCGCAGCGCTGTTCACTGAATTGAACACAACGTTAGTGGTTGCGCTGTCGGTAACTATTACATTCACGTATATCGCATTGCCTACGTCAACTGATGGGACGGTCCATGTGAACGTATTGGAGACAAGTGCATTAGTGACAAGCATATTTGCCAGCACGGTTCCTGTTGCGGTGTTTGCGATGTTGAAGTTGTAGGTAAATGACGATGTTCCCTCGCTTGCAGTAAGCCAATTTGCCGTAAAGACCTCGGATGAGCCGGCTGCTACCGTTGGGTTTATTGATGCTGCGATCGTGGGGGTTGATGGATATGTATTCACGGTGAAGCTATTCTGGATTGAGTTTGCAGTGACAGGTTCTGCATCGGTAACTACAACATTCCATGTGAATGTATTGCTGTTTGTCTTAGAGTGCGTCTGGAATGTGTAGTTCAATGTGTTTGCTATCCCCTGCCCGGTTATTGGCGCATAGTAAACCTGCTGGGCTATGCTTCCGACAGAGTTATCATTACCTATACAATAATCCATGTTGTTGTATGCGACGCAATCGCCATAATAGCCATACGTAGGGTAGTTTGTTGTTGGTTTCCAAGCTCCAACAGCTCCAGAACTAAAAACAGGCGCATAATAAGCTGCCAGGCTTTCTGTTGGTGTTGATGTTGCGCCATCTTTACAGAAAATTATATTGCCGCTACTTACACAATCTGCACTTGTAGATGCACCGCCTATCTCGGGATATGTATTTGCTGATGCCGCCCATGCACCTAAACCACCTGTACTTAGAATTGGAGCTATTTGAACATTAGCTGCTGTAGCAATAAACGTACCTGACACGCAGTAGATATTATTTGTTATTATAGTACACGATGTTGGTGCTAGCTCTGCTCTACCCATTGCGCCACCATATTGCCATGCTCCAAGCGCACCATTTGTTAAGATTGGTGCATAATATGAGTATGTGTCATAACCAGAGCCGGAGTAGCCATCCATGCAGTAGATGTTGTTTATCGTTGTGACGCTGTTTGAATACATTACGCAGTCAAAGAGATATGCCAGCACTGGGTAGTTGTTTGTGGTTGTCCATGTTCCCAATCCGCCACTGCTTAATATCGCCGCATAATAGTTCTGGTTTGTTACGACCCCATTTGATCCTGCTATGCAATAGATGTTGTTTATCCCAAGCACGCTATTTGCATATGTGACGCATGAGCCAGAGGTAATAACTGTCGGGTAGTTCTGCGTATTTGTCCATGAGCCCAGTATTGCATTGCTCAATATTGGGGCGTAGTAAGTCTTCTGGTTTGTCCCGATACCTGGCTGGCTTCCCCCTGTGCAGTATATGTTATTTGAGTAGGTTGCACATTCCTGGAACGTTACACCATAAGGGTATGGTGCAGTGGGGAGCCATTGTTGATAACCTATGCTCCAGCCTATTGCGCCCTTTGTGACGTTGAAGAAGTTCACCGTGTATGGACCTGTGCCTCCACTTGTCACAGTGTTTATTGATTCTAGCTGGCCCGAATCTGCCAGCACGTTTGATATAGTGATGCCAGGAGTGGCAAGCTGCGCGTGTACCGAACCGAGAAGCAGGTTTAAAAGCACAAGGCAGGCAAGCCCGACCAATAGGAAATTCGTGCGCTTAATCTAATCATCCCCATGTCGTCAACACATATGAGTACAGGCATTCCAGACCCTGCCCGCATTCCTTATGCTTTGTCGTATCTTAAACATTAATTGTCAATTAATCCCGAAAAGGCTCTTGAGGTATGCCCATAATCCATTCCCTGCTGGCTTCTGCCTTTCCACTGAGACGTCGGTTATGTAATTCCTTGCTATGTTTCTTACCGTTATCGCAAACCTTGATCGAGGCGCTGCAAGATAGGCGGGTATGTGCTCTGCTATGCTGGTAGGCACGGCATCATCCTCGGGTATCTCGGCCAGCACCCTCTTCTCATATATTTCTTCTATCTCGCCCATGCTTATCTCATATCTCTTGTTCCTTATCCTGTTGACTACGAGGTTGTGCTTGACCTTTATCTGGTCGTATTCATGAGCAAGCCTGAGCGAACTTGTGCATGCCGACATTTCCGGCGTTGTGAGTATCAGCGCCTCGTTGTAGAATGTGGATAGGTCCCCTTCCACGAAACCAGGGGCTATGTCGAATATGACGAAGTCGTAGTTCGCGTTCTTTATCATCTTGCCGAGACGTTCTATCTTTTCCAATGGAGGAACGAATGGCTTTGTGCTCAGAGTGCCAGGAAGTATGTGAAGACCCGTAGCGCTGTGCACCACTATGGCATCGTTCAGCTCTGCCTTCCCGTATATCACATCGCGGAATCCGGTGTTCGCCCTTTCCAGGCCAAGATGCACACCAACGCTCGGATTTGTGGTGTCGGAATCGATAAGCAGAACCTTGTAGTTGAATGATTCGAGCGCCACAGCAAGATTGACCGATACGGTCGTCTTGCCCACGCCACCCTTCTGTGATGAAACCCCAATAATATATGGTTTAGCCAATTGCATCGCCTTTGCCAGGGCCATTTATCTGGCTCTTTATGCCGGCAAGCCTGTTTGCCCTCTCTTTTTTGTATCGTGGCCTTCGGATAAGTACAATCGCACCGCATATTATTAAAATGATTAGTATCGCCGCGGCTGCGGTCTCAAGATACTGTGCATATGGCCCCAGGCTTAGAGGCTTTGATGGTGCGCCGGGCGCCTGCGGAACAGAGGTCGTTGGTGTAGCCGTTGTCGTTGTTCCCGTTTTCTGCAGCACCAGCAGCGGAAGCGAGTATGTTATGTTTGCCCCTTGGGTGTTGATGTACAGCGTTAGTATCGTCGTGCCGGTGTTTCCGCCGGTTGTCACATAGAAGCTCTTGCTCATGAGGAGGTTTGGCGTTGCCGTTGCCGATTGGCTAGCATTTGAGACGCTGATTCCGGGCTGCACGGTAAGATAGAAATAGATGCTCTGCGGTTTTGTTCCGGTGTAAAGCGCCTGCACCGTTATCCTTGAGGTGGAATTGGTGTACAGCGTCGGGAGCGAGAGGTTTACAACGCTTACGACACTGCTGGGCTTGGGTGATGATGGTATGAAGAGCATGCTCTGGGCGCGCGGAAGCGCCAGTATGTTCTGGATGCCGGTGATTGTGTAATATGCATAGACCAGCTGCCCCTTGGGCAGGTATGGGAGCTCCCAGTTTATCATGTACCAATTGCCTGTGTTGGTCACATTTGATTTGAGGCCATAGGCGGTTATCTGCGAGGCGCTATTCGCTACGCTTTCGGGAAGCAACTCTGCCAGCGTGGCGTTGCTTATGCTCGAGTTTATGCCGCTCTGCACCTCAACGGTGCCCATGGAGGAATTCGTGTAATTGAGGGCGACGTCATTAAGTATGCGCGGAACCTGGTCGCTCCTGTTCGACACCCTTAGGCTTATATACTGGGTAAGATTCACTACGCTTAGATTTGCGGAGCTTATCTTTAGTGTTATGGGTATGATGTAAGTGGATACCAGCGCCTGCGAGCTGGCCGATCTTAGGACAAGCTGCACGTATGTCGTCTGATTGGGCTGGAGGTATACGCTGCCTGTTGATAATTGCGCTATGTCGGTGTAATTGCTCCCTACGCTGATGTTCACAATCTCGTGCACATCTGACGTGTCTTTTATGCCCAATTCCGAAACAGTCGCCCCTCCAGAGAAGAGAGATGTGTATAGAGGCATGTAGCTCATTGCGATGCCGTCGGCGCGGAGCATTATGCTCCTGTTGCTGCCCTGATGGGGCGTGATTGGAATTACCGAAAAGCCCCCGTTCGCATATGTTGAATGCACCATCGTGCCGTTCGATAGGTAGGAGGTATAGGCCTCAAGGTTGTAGAGCCCCGCAGGCATGTGGGTCAGATTTGTGTAGAGCGTGACGGATTCATTCTGGGATGGGGACAGCGGAAGTATCGGATAGCTGCGATTGATGATTGCCGGTCCGGATGCCATGATATTGAGCGTTATGTTGGTGGCGGCAAGGCTCCCTTCATTGCCCAGGCCCAGAGTGAATATGAGCGGCGAGTTTGTGTTTATCGAGGAGGGAACGGAGAGGTTTCTTACCGTTATGTCGGGCGTCATATGCGCCGAACCGAGGATGGGACTCTGTGATGCGCAGAGACCTATGATTAGGCATACGCAAAGCATAAATGCTGCCACAAATGCCAATTTACGCATTTCTGCACCAGCAATTGATTATGGATAAGCTCATGGTAATGATTTAAACCTTGCTGTTGCGGATTTGGATTGTCGAGACAGCATATTTATAGGCTTGCTCCCAAGGTTTTGCGTGGGCATATGATCAGCACCCGGTTGGTTTCGATAGTGCTTACGTTTGCAATATTCCTTGCCAATGCGGTGCTTGCGATGCTGCTCGCAAGACTATATGTTAAGGGAAAGAGCATTAGCTCGCTAATTTGGAGCACCGGCATGCGAATCTTTGCCATTGCAATAATACTTGAGCTGCTCTTCGCATTTGGAGTATACTCCGGATTCCTTGCAAGAGTATATCTCTTTGCGATAGCCATGCCACTCCTTGCATTTGGGATAGGACACATGCAGTTCGTGAAATCAAAACGCATCAAACAGGCATATTATTACTACAATATCGCACTTGCGTTCATTCTCATCTATGCGCTTTACGCATCAAACATCGGAAGCATATTCAACGGCTATGAGGTCTATGGCGTGCTGCCGCTTTCAGTCACGGTACTCTCGCTGGTAATAGCCGCATCGGCATTGATAGTGGTATCATTCGTTGCGGTGAAGGATTATGTTGCAAGAAAGAATCCGAAGGTGCTCGCCATAATCCCTGGAGCTGTGCTCTTTCTGCTGAACGATGCACTGCACTTTGCAACAGCATCGCCGCTTATGCTGTATTACTATCAGCTTCTCGGTATTGCATTGGTGTGGATAGGCTTTGTGGGGCTGGTAGGAGTTAGGGAGTATCCATTGTAGATTTACTGTGTTTCGTATGTAGTTATTACGTATAAATAGGTAATATCATTATACCAAAAATGTACGAGGGAGATTCTGTAATCCAGATATTGAGGTATTCTATATCTTTGCTTCTGATGAAATATTGAGACTCGCGTATAGTTAGGATATCGAGATAATACCCCCTGATGCGAATATTCTCGGAGAAAGCGCCCGCACAAGCATGAATTTATCCCCAACATCTGCACAAATTGCCTTCTCAAGTTTGAATTTCACCTTCGTGCCGACGACTTCTTCCACAATCGCATTGGAGTAGGAGAATCCTGTTGCAATGGAATAATTCTTTCCTACCTCGATAGCTTCCTTCGCGAAGCCGCTGTTCTTCACCTCGAGCTCGAACTGCCGTCCGGACTTTGTCTGCACGCTTGAGAGGATGTCACCCTTCTTCATGTCGCTGTCTTCTATGCCTTTCAGCGCTATGCCGACACGTGTTCCGGGGCCGGCTTCCTTTATGTCTTCATCCTGGCTCTGCAGCGATCTCACAACAACCTGCTTTCCGGAATTGTGGTAGAGAGTGTCATGCACTTTCACGATCCCTTTTGTGACAACCCCAAGCACAACTGTTCCTATGCCCTTGACATTGAAAGCTTTGTCTATGTCTATCCTTTTCTGATCGCCGATGCTAGCGGCCTTTCCTGTGATTATCGTATCAAGAAGCTTTTCACGGTCGCAGAATGAGTGGTTTTCAAGCTTTATTGCGGAGAGAAGATTCGTGATCTCGTTGTCCTTTGTAAATATTACCTGTTTGCCAAGCACTGAACAGGCTACGAGAAGTTCACCAAAGAACTTGTCTATGCTTTTGGTGCTCGCAACTATACTGTCTGCGATGAGCATGCTCTGAGGCAGCGCATAGAATTTGTCTTCGATGGAGCTGGGCATTAGTGCCACTATAGTATCGTTGTTTACTCTTCGGTTGTAGAATGTTATGCTGTTCTCCGATCCCTTTTTCCCGATGAATTCAGCAAGCTCTTCATCGAACGGTATCGCGATTATGGTGTTCATAGTATCAGTCAGTAAATTTTATTGGAATACATTTTTCAATTCGCCATTGTTGACTATACAGTAGTTCCGAAACTGCACGTTCTATAAAAGTTTCTTGATATATCGTTCAACAGGGCGGAAGTTTGACGACCCCGCCAAGTTGAGAAGAACATGAGAACCATAACAAATGTAAAGAATATAATACCCACTACTGTCAGGAAGACAATTGCAGACTTGATAAAACCCCTTATATCAGAATCGAGGCATTCACAATACAAAAAAGAACAGATAACCGATGTTTTGATTACGGCCTCACTAATGCATGAGAGTTTGGAAACAACTGCAAAAGAACCGATTAGTGATACTGTTTTCTTACGGATAACAAGAAGCTACAAGAAACTTCGTAAAATCATAAGAAAAGGAAGACCAAAAATCGATAAGGAAGTTGACCTGGCGATAGATGTTCATGATGAAATGTATCACGGTGAGAAAAAGAGAGGAATTGTTGGAACCAAACCAAAGAATGGAAGTCATTTTGCATTCAAATTCCTTGCTGTAAGGATAGTTTCTGGAAATATGCAATATATCGTAGATATAATACCACTGCTTTCTAAGCCAGTCGTTGAAATCGATTGTTTTCATGTATAATATGTTTTAAGGTAGATATATATAAGTATTGCAATTTCCCCTATTTTAGGGGGAAATTGATATACAGGCATTTAATGGGTTATTCGTAATATATTTGCACAGCTGGCACAAATACGGAGAACTTAAGGTAGATGCAGTACATCCTTTAGTAATAATTCAGTCTGTTCCGCAAGGCATTTTAACCTATGGATTCAATGTATATTACAACATAAAGTAACTGCAAAGTAATTAGCATTAGCGTACTTAAGAAGCTTTTTCTGCCATCTAAGTAGGCTATCAAAGGATTTGTAGGCTTACTTTAGAATGGTGAGTTAATTGAAAGAATTTAGAGAACTGAATCTCAAGCGCGAGCTGCTTGAGGCATTGAACGAGATGGGCTTCCACACAATGACGGAAGTTCAGGAGATGGCAATACCAGCGGTATTGCAGCACAAGGATCTCGTAGTGAGATCGAAGACAGGAAGCGGAAAGACAGGAGCATTTCTAGTTCCGATAATGCAGAGCGTGGAGCACAGAAGCCACCCGCAGGCACTGGTTATAGTACCGACAAGGGAGCTTGCGGTGCAGGTGAGCGTAGTTGCTGAAGAGCTTGGAAGAAGGTGCGGATTAAGAAGCACTGTAGTCTATGGAGGTGCATCGATAAACATGCAGATGCAGAGCCTGAGAAGGGGCGCTGACATAGTCATAGGAACTCCCGGACGAATAATCGACCTCATGGAAAGAGGATCGCTGATGCTTGACAGGATAAAGTTCCTTGTTCTTGACGAGGCTGACCTGATGCTCGACATGGGATTCATCGAGGATGTTGAACTGATAATATCAATCGCGCCTCCAGAGAGACAGACAATGCTTTTCTCGGCAACAATGCCAAGGGAAATACTCGACATAGCAAGGAAGCACATGAAGGCAGATGCTGCAAAGATAACAGTAGGAGAGGAAGAGGACCTCACTGTTTCAACAATAAGCCACAGGTATTTCATAGGCAACGGAAAGATGAAATTCGCGGCACTCCTCGCATACATAGAGAAATTCAACCCGAAGAAGTGCATAATATTCACATCGACGCAGCGTGAATCGGAATATGTGCACAACTTCTTAAGGGACAACGGCTTCAATGCCATAGTGATGCACGGAGGTCTGACACAGGCAATGAGGGAGAGGTCGCTCTACGAGTTCAAGACTCGCGCAACTTTCTTAATATCAACAAACCTCGCATCAAGAGGGCTTGACATACCGGACATAACAGACATAATAAACTTCGATGCTCCGGATGACCCGCGAGTCTACGTGCACAGGGTAGGAAGATCCGCAAGAATGGGCAAGGATGGAAGGGCATTCACAATCTTCGGATACGATCAAGAAGACCTGATGCGTGCCACGACAAGGCTGGCCAACATAAAGATGGAGAAGCTCGCTCTTGAGACAGACAAGTTCAAGAACATCCAACTGCCTATGCAGCGCAGCAGGCGCGGCGGTAGCGGAGGGGGCTTCAACAGAGATAGGCCAAGAGGGGACTTCAGAGGAGGGAAGAGAATCTGGCGGGCATAGTGGAGGAGAAAGGAGATGGCATAGCGACAGAGGCGGCGGCAACAACAGGCACGAGTATAAGAGAGGTTCCCGCTAGAGCTAAATAAGAAGGAGCTTTCCTTATTGATAGTGGGAAAGTTTATATATGTTAAGTCCGAAAAAGGCTTGGCTTCCTACAGCCAATATGTCAAGTTTACCTACAGGATCGGATATACATGTCAAGACTTACCAAGATTGTTTGCACATTAGGACCGTCCACCTCAGATCTCGAATCGATAGAAGAACTCGTGAATTCAGGGATGGATTTCGCAAGGCTCAATTTCTCGCATGGCGATTATGACGAGCACCAGCATAGGATAGACATACTGAAAAAGATGCAGAAATCTAGGAAGGGATTGAAGATAATGCAGGACCTTCCTGGGCCGAAGATAAGGACAGGAAAGATAAACGGAAGGATAATCCTGAAGGATGGCTCAAACATAAAGCTTGTGAAACCATGAGTCAACATCAAAGGGCACAATACCGGTGATGTATGAGCCGCTTCTCGAATGCACCGCAAAGGGCAGCATAATACTGTTATGCGACGGTGCGATAAGGCTCAGGGTGGTGGAACTGCAGAGCGATCAGATCCTCTGCCACGTTGAGGTTGGCGGTGTGGTAACGTCACACAAAGGAGTAAATATAACCGGAACTACAAAGAATGCAAGCGCGATAACCAAAAAGGACATGGAGCACATAAGGTTCGGGGCCAAAAACTCTGTGGATTACATTGCCGTCTCATTCGTAAACAGGAGCGAGGACATAAAGCTGGCAAAATCGATAATATCGGAGACTGGAAAGGAGATACCGGTGATAGCGAAGATCGAGAAGAAGGACGCTATGTATAATCTTGACTCAATAATAAAGGAATCCGATGCTGTGATGGTAGCAAGAGGTGACCTTGCGCTTGAGATAGGGCTTGAGGATCTGCCCCTTGCGCAGAAGCTGGTAATAAAGAGGGCTAACCTGCTGGGAAAACCGGTCATAACGGCTACCCAGATGTTGTATTCCATGGTGAACAGCAGAACCCCGACAAGGGCAGAGGTAAGCGACATAGCAAATGCAATAATAGATGGGACCGACGCGCTCATGCTTTCGGAGGAGACAACCGTAGGAAAATATCCGACTTATGCCGTCAAGACACTGGAGAGCATGGCACTAAGGATGGAAAAGGAGCCTGACATACTGGCAAGGCTTTCAGGCAGGAAGGGCAGATTCTACAAGATGTTCCTCCAGTAGGGAACCGTTATAAAATATTAGATAAAAGTAATAGTAGGCGATAGCATGGCAACTGCACAAAAGGAGGTAGGATTAATTGGCATAGGCAACATGGGACACAACATAGCGGATTTGCTAATAGCAAATGGTTACAGACTTGTGCTTTATGACAGAACGAAAGAGAAATATTCGAGGTATGATGGAAGGAAGGAAATTTATTGCGCCGAGAGCGTAGAGGATTTTGTAAAAAGGCTTAGGGTGCAGGATAGTAATGCAACAATATGGATGATGCTGCCAGGAGGGGCGGTAACAAACAATTTCGTGATTGAGGTCTCAGAGCTATTGCGGAAAGGTGACATAGTCATAGATGCATCGAACTCCGCCTATGAGGATTCTATCGCAAACTCGAAGAGGCTTGAAAACAAGGGAATTTGCTATCTCGATGTCGGATGTGGCGGAGGACCGAAGGATCTGCTGAATGGAGTATCATTGATGGTCGGTGGCAAAAGAGAGGCGTTCGATCTTTCGGAGAATGTCTTTAAGGCAGTGGCAAAGAATGGGACTTACGGATACGTAGGAGAAAGTGGATCAGGACATATGGTAAAGGCGGTGCACAACATAATTTTCTATGCGATATTCCCTGCAATTGCGGAAGGCACTGAAATGCTGCTTAAGATGGGAGACAGCAAAGCAGGAAATCTTGACATGAAAGAGGCGCTTAGGCTTCTTGCGGCAAGTCCGCCAATAAATACAGACATAACATCAGCAATAGCGGAGGCGTATACGAAGGGAATTCCAGATGATGCGGCAGAGATGACAGTATCGGGAATGGTAAAATCTGGGGTAAAGAAGGCCCAGGAATTAGATGTAAATCCAAGTGTGATAGAGGTCGTGCTGTCGAAATACCCATCAATGTCAAAGAAATCCAGGGCGATATATGCAGCCGCAAAGGAGATAATTACTGGTCATTAGTCGTGCTTTGCACATGGCCGAGCGCTTCCGCGCATACGCACTGTTTTAAAAGGCATAGTAGGGCTGGAGGATTATCATTGAACGTCATTCCCTTCGCCATTGTCCTCTTTTGCAGTAACTGGCGTTTTTGCCTTTGCCTTCTTAGAGCGGTACCTGCTTAGCAGTATGGCTAAAGTTCCGCCAATCAGGATAATAAGTGCAAATGCTGTTGCCAGTTCCCAATGTCTTGCCGGCAGACTGCTCTGGGTTGTCCGCTGCTGGGCCGGCAGCACAACAATCGACATCGGATACGTAGCATTTATCGCCCCGGCGTTCAGCCTTAAATCGACCAGGAAGGTGCCTGGGCTGCTGACCATTACCGCAAAACGTTCGTTGAGCAACTCGTTTGGGCTGGCATTAACAGTCCTTGTCTGATTATAAACTGTTATATTCGAGAACGGGACCAGGGACATTGATACGGATTGATTCCCCACGCCTGTATAAAGCACGCTGATCGGAATATCCGCAGTAGAATTGGCATAGATCGATTGCTGGAGGCTTGTTACCCTAAAAAGATTCTTTGATAGCAGAGGTGATGGTATGTAAAGAATGTTTTGCATCTGATTAAGAAAACTGTTACTTTCCAATCCGCTTATCTTATAATAGGCATATAGGCTTTGTCCCGGCTGCAGGTACGGGATATACCATCGGATATCGTATAATCCATCAACCTGGGAAACATTAGACAGCAAACCGTAGGTTGTTATTTGCGACAAATTATCAGTTACGTTTACGGGCAGGAACGTATTGAGTGTCATGTTTTTTATGGTCGAGTTCGTGTTGCTCTTGATATCTCTTATTCCGATAATTGATGTGGCGCTTTCAAATAACACCAGATTAAGCAGTACCGGCTCTTGGCTACTGCTATTTGTTACCCTAATGTTGATGTATTCGTTTATGCTGCTGGTGGCATTTTTCGATGTGCTTATGTTGAAGTTGATCGGTATCACATAGCTTGTTACCTGCTTTTGGCTGTTTAGTGATTTTAAGACAAGCTGAAAATATATGGTCTGGTTTGGTGATATGTATAGGTTATTTGAGGATAACTGGAACAGTTTTCCATAACCGTCTCCCAAACTTATATTTATCAATTCGGTCGAGTTCGCCAGGTTTTCGAGCCCCATTTCGGATATTATACTGCCATTAACGAAATCAATTTTGGACAGTGGAGAGTACTTAATTTCTACCATGTTTGTTTGGAACGCCACGCTGGAGTTTAGAGGATGCACCAGAATCTGTAATGCTGAATAGTTTGCGGTTATGACATTAGAACCATAGCTGGTATTTAAGATTGGTTGTATTACCGAATAACTTGAATTGTAGATATTCGAGCGCAGTGATAGGTTGCTATTGTTATAGATCGCAATGACCGAGACATTATATTCACCCGAGATAATACTTGCGTTGTTCTCTGATATTATGAATGATTCATTCTGCAGTGGCGAAAGTGGATTTACAGTATAATTGTATTCAGAGGATGCCGGCCCGCTTATTCGTATGTTAAGTATTATCCCCCCACTTGCGAGATCCCCATTGTTTGCAATACTTATGAAAAATCTTAACGGTGCGTTGGAGCTAACAGGCGTTATGACAGAAAGGTTTTTTATGGTAATATTAGGATATGAATAATATGTAGAGCCATTGACTGATGCACAGTGAACAGATGTGGAATTTTGTAGTATGATGAAAGATACCATAAGCATTACGAATAGTATTGTCCGCATTTCCGCACCGCAAATAATAACGCACAAAAATGATTTAAGCTTAACCCTAGCCCAAGGTAAATTTTGATAGGATATGCCAACTTGCAAGCGGATGTTTTTGCATTGCTTATTTTCTGAGAATGGAATTTATCCTGGCCGCTTTACTTTCCTTAATTATACCATATAGCATCATCTCACCATAGGTTACGGCAATAGCTATAGAAACACCATAGATCCATGCGAGAGTCGGGTCATAATTTTTTACCGGTGCATCGATGTTGCGTATAAGTGCCCTGCCACAGAATGCGATGTAGGCAACAGATACGGCTAATTCTGTTTTTAGGTTATTCTTTTTCCTTTGCATACTTATCAACATAATGTTCGTATATTAATGTGCATCCGTTTGTTTTGCTTTTTTCATACCACTTTAGGAACTATTGTTAAAGAGTGCGATCGCCGGGATTTGAACCCGGGTCACTGCCTTGGCAAGGCAGCGTCCTACCAGGCTAGACTACGATCGCATGATTAGTTTTTGCATATCAGGTATATATAATTGCTATTCCTAATAGGACCTTGCGAAGTTTGCCATGTGCTTTGCCTTCTTTCCGCAGTATACGCATTTATCCTCAAGCTTGCCCTGCTCGAATGGTATGTTGGTTATCTTTGCCCCGGTTTGCTCCTTTATGCTTGTCCTCGCATTCGCTGTTGCCGCACCATGGTGCGCTTATTATGCCCTTCTTTTCGTTTAGTGACTTTCTTGAATTCGGTCGTAATCCGAAACAGTGTGTATGTTTGCCTTTAGGAATGTGTCCGCCTTGAGGTACATGCTTTCGTGTATTTCATGTGAGCAGCTTTGCTGATTTGCGATTTGCACATCCTAAGTTTGCATTCGAGTTTTCTCACCGGTGTCCCTTCTTGCAAGGACAACCTTTTCCGCCTCGACCTCTCTTTTGTCCAATTTCTATGCGTATTGGTATGCCCCTTCAATTCCCAGTCATTGAATTTGTAGCCTGGAGAATATCCATCACGGTCGTCCAACCTTGATTCTGAATTTCGTCTGCCTAGCTGCTTCTGTACTTTTTTGACGTATCTTTTACAGCCTCTTCGCGTTCTCGTTCTTGTAAGATAGGCACTATAACAACCTGTATGTATGCAAGTTTTGGTGGAAGCACCAGCCCCTTGTCATCGCTATGTGTTGCGACCATGACACCCAAGCTCCCTTGTTGTTATTGCAAAGGTGTTCTGCCAGACGTATTGGATATTGCCCTCCTTGTCAAGGAATTTTATATCGAATGCCTTGGCGAAGTTCTGCCCATCGAGATGGAAGTCGGGTCCTTGTATAGCCCAGCCATCAGGCATTATGTGCTCTATGCTGTAGCTTGCAATCGCTCCCGCGAAATTTCTCCTTGTCTGCTCTTCTTCCCAAGTATTCCGGGAAGCGCAAGATATTCCTTCAGTATTTTCATGTATATTTCAAGAATCACGTTCCTTTCCGCAATCGCCTCCTTTTCTGTTGCAAATACAGTGTGCCCTTCATTCCATAGGAATTCTCTTGATCTTATGAAATGGAGTTGGATGCTTGAATTCCCATCTGAGCACGTTGTTCCATTGGTTGTATCTCATTGGAAGATCTCTCCAGGATCTTATCCATTTCGAATAGCTAGCATACATTATTGTCTCTGATGTGGGTCTTATCGCAAGCCTTCTCGTGAATTTCGGTTTCGCCGGACTGTGTTACCCATGCAACCTCTGGGAGCGAAGCCCTTCCAAATGCTCCTTCTCCTTTTTTAGAAGTTTTTCAGGTATAAGAAGAGGGAAATATACATCTTCTATTCCGACTTTCTTGAATTCCGCGTCGGTTGCATTATTATCATCTGCCATGCACCGTATGCCGCAGGCTTGAATGACTATGCAGCCTGATACGTCAGTATAGTCCATAAAGTCAGATTTTGAAAGCACCTGAAGGTACCAGTCCATGAAGTTGTCTGACTTTTTGACGGTGATTCCACTATCGCTCTTCTCTTTCAAACATTCACCTATGATGTTATTGGCAATTAGGTTTAATATCTTTATGTGCTAATCGATCTGACGCCGTGTTTGGAGACCATAACCTTTATATATAAGGACGAATTTAAGATATACGTTGTTTCATTTTGGACGTTAGGAATGTGATAGAATAAATTTGTAAAGAATCGGTTTCTGGCAAGGTCCAGAATGGCTGTGTGGTGAATGAAGAGGAACGCAACGCTATTGATCATGGCGTTTATTTGGGTATTTGCTTTAATTCACAGCGTGCCGCTTGCACAATCGCAATGGGCAACGCCACAATCTAGGTCTTACGCGGCGCCTAATTCAACTTCCGTAACGTCAACCGCCGCGACCATAATTACGACGGTGCCACCACATCTTTTAGCTGAGCTAGAAGTAAACGGAGATTCCATAACCCAGGGAGAGAACATAACGCTAACGGCAAGATGGTTCGGCGGGGTATCGCCCTATGCGGTGACCCTATATGAAGGTTATGCCGATTCATGTTCCGGATCGGCTATTACTGGCACATACGCATCAACTTCCGCCATATACAATTCAGCACCTGGCGTACCTGGTGAATACTACTGTCTGTTGGTTAACGACTCCTTTGGAGAGAGTTCTCAGGTAGGACCCTTGTTCGTAGCGGTTAAGCCCTCGACAAGCACAACCACAACGTCAACAAGTTCGACATCCACAACCACATCAACATCATCAGCGTCAACCCTGTCAACCGCAAGCACATTATTTACCACAATAAATACGGCAAGTACAAGCACAACAATGCCAACCACCACAACTATCCGTACCTGCCGGTCCCTTAGAGGATGCGCCACATCCACGAGCACGACAGTAAACACTACAAGCACAACAACGTCAGTATCAACTACGTCTACGATTTTCACCTGTAATTTCGCGAGTGAATGCCAATCATCTACGAGCACGACAATAAATACCAGCACAAGCACTTCGGTGCCCACCACTACAACTATTCGCATCTGTCATTTCTTGAATGGATGCGTAGTTCCAACGACAACATCGGTATCAACAACATCCACAGTGCCAGGGACTTTTAGGCAGACATCGACGGTTCCAACAACAAGTACGACGATAGATACAGTGCCCACAACAATATTCACCACCATCCCAACCAATACAATAGTACCGCATTGCCATTTCTGGGACTGGGGGCTGTGCAACTCCTCAACAACTACAAGCACAACAATAATCGCTACCAGCACATCGGTAGGCACCACAATAACAACGGCAGGCACTACAAGCATAGTTACCTCGATACCGACTACAACAACAGTCTACCCTTGCCATTTCTGGGACTGGAATTACCAAAGTGGATGTCCATCGCCAACAACCACTAGCACTACCATAGGCACCACAAGCACGACAATTGGCACCACGACTACAGCCACATCCGTATCTACGACAACAACGATTTATCCCTGTCGTTTCTGGTACTGGAATTATTGGAAGGGATGCCGACCATCTTCGACTACTAGCACTACTATAGGTACCACCAGCACAACAGTAGGCACTACAAGCACAGCCACATCCAGCTCGTCCACATCCTCGCAATCTACTACAAGTTCACTGTCCACAACAACATCTACGTCTACAACATCCACTGTGCCGACAACCACTACGTCAACATCAACCTCAACCGTTTCCACAACAACGCCCACATCAACTTCAACTTCCTCAACAACCTCTTCGACGTCGACGGTACCAACAACCTCAAGCACATCATCGACTTCTACGACCACAATACCAACAACCACAACATCAACGTCTACCTCGACGTCAACATCAATAACCACCACGATTCCGGTTCCGCTAATATCGCCTTCAGTAGCAGAGTCCTACGACGATGGCCAGCCGATAACAATTGTTGCGTATATTCCAGCCAGCGGGTCAGCTTATTCCTACAACTTCCTCGTATTTAATTCGGTAACTAATGCATTGATAGCAAATCAGGCCAGTACATCAAACACTTTCACGTTTGCAGCTAACGCATTCATGGTAGGCAATGTCTACACAGCCAATGTGTTCGTCACTGGTAATATTGCAGAGTCAACTTCGAACAGCATAAATTCTGGCGCTTTGTCGGTAAACAATGCGTTTATGCTCACATCCTTTATCGCATCCAATTCTACACTTAATCCGGGACAGGTATCCCTGATAACCGCAACGGTATCTGGCGGAACACCGCCGTATACGTACAACTTCATTGCTGTTGACACGGACACAAATACGCTAAGTGCGAACTTCTTAAGTGTAAACAATCCTTCCACTACAAATTCCTTTGTCTTCAAACCCGCGGTAATAGACACATACCAGCTTGATGTGATAGTTACTGACAGCGCCGCAATGCCTGAAAGTGTAAACGACCCAATAACTATAAATGTCATAAAAGGCTCGGGTTCAGTATCCATTTTGCCAAGCAACACGGTACTGGATTCCGGCCAGACAGAGACATACACAATAGCGGTTGTGGGAGGTACGGGCCCGTTCATCATAAATCTTTTCAACATTACGGGATCTTCGGATCAGGGTGCACCATTTAATGCAATAATAGCCTCACCGGGAGGCGGCAACACCATAAGCTTCACTGCATATGGCACTGGTTCATTTTCATTCAACGGAATCGCAACAGATACTGGCGCTAACGCCTTTACGTTTAACAGCATAAGCAGCACAATAATAATAAACGGCAACGCAAATAACATAAATGGCAATGTGCCTACAGTGACACTTACGCCAAGCGGCACATCGTTGCTGCCTGGCCAAACAGAGACTTATACGATAACAGCAAATGGAGGAACAGGCCCATTTGAGGTCAGCCTGTTCAACATAACGGGATCCAGTCAGCAAGGTTACAATGTCGTAATACCAGTACCAGGAGGAAGCAATACAGTATCATTCGTTGCTTCAAACCCCGGAACATTTGCATATAATGCAACAGTATCCGATATGGGTACAAAGCCATACGCGTTCGTCTTCAATAGTGTAAGCAGCCAGATAACAGTAGCCCAACCCGCTACAACCACAACAATTGGCGGTGGCGGAGGAGGGGGCGGAGGCGGAATAATTAATTCTGGTGGTGGATTTGGTGGCGGATCGTCCAAGCCGGTCATATCAACAGCGGATGGCTGCATAATCATAGACAACGTAACGGTACCGAACAGCTTCGCATTCAATCTTTCTAACGGCTCATTCAATGTGACAGACAATTACATAGCAAACAATTACACCAGCATAATAGTAAATGGTGTGACCTATGTTCTTTATCTTGGGGTTCCTACACCGATAAACGGGACCTCGATATACATGGCGCTTACCGGCGTGTCTTATCTTCCGATACTCCACACGGTCAACATGCAGGCTTGCGTCTCACAGAGCAAACAGGTAAGCAGCATTTCCGTGTATGCAAACCTTACAAATTCAACCTTTTCGATCACCAATGTTGTTCCGGATTATCTTTTTGGCAGTGTGACGCTTTCCGGGTCATCTGATGCGCCAGCGCCTCCAAACGGTTATTCTGGCATATTCCTTGTAAACTTTACGGTTAACTCTTCAGAAGTCAAGACGGCAAACATGACCGTGAACTATCCGTGCAGTATAAACTCCAGCACGCTCAGCCCATACCTGCTGCAGAATGAGATATGGGAGCCAGTAGGGCAGTTCTCGGTCAATTCGACAGCATGCAGCATTTCGTTTAATGTGCCGAATCATTCAACAATAGCGCTATTATCGAAGCTAAAGGTGCAGGCACAAGTTCAGCCAGTAGTTGTCAAGCCATCAGCTAAAAAGGGCGTGATAATTGAGACATACTTCCCGCCGAAGAAGGGCTTCCCCTGGACGGCTGCGGTGCTTGGACTGGGGCTTGCGGCAGTTAGCACCACAAAGCTGAGGAAGAAGCTCCCAAGGAGCAGGCAGCCAGAGCATAGGCAGGGCAATTCAAACAAGGTAATAAGGCTTATTGAAAGGCTGGCTATAATCGAGATACTCATATTCGCGGCGATGCTATTGCTCTTTCCCTTCCACCACAACCTCCTGAGCATGATCGTAGCATTCGGCTTCGGCATAGTGCTCGCATACTTCGTTGACCGTATAATAGCGGCAAGACGTCCCGACAGCGTTTACGCATACAAAAGAAGGGCAGGCATAATGAGGCTTGTTGAGGAAGTTGGCATAATTGAGATGGTGCTGTTTGTTGCTACAGCATGGGCATATGTGGCAAAGCAGGCGATTCCGGCCGTAGTATTAGCATTCCTGCTGGGCCTTGCACTAAGCTATTTCATAGACAGGATAAGGCAGGTCAGAAAGATGGAACGTGATGATAAGCAGAATATGGGAACGGTCAGTAGCGAATCTGTCACACCTGCAGCTGGTGCTGCTGCAAGCATTACGAATCTTACCATTAAAGTAGAAGATACGCCAATAAGCACAGCACCTACGGATGTTGAGCAAACCGGCACCATCTCGGCAGAAGCCGCTAGTTCTTAGGATATCTTTTTTATTACCAAACCTGTTTCTTCACTTATTATCTCAAAATGCGTTATGTCTTTCGTAAGCATTGTCGCGTTATTTTGAAGCACTTGTACCGCTATTAGGATATCAAAATCATCCACCTTCTTGCCTTTCGTCGAAAGCCTTGCAGTTAAGATAGCAGCCTTCGTGGAGTCTTGATACGTTAGTGGCAGTGTTGCTGCTATTTCGAAGAAACGTTGGGCTCTAGAAACTCTGCTTTTATTCTTCATGTACTCTTCACCAAGTAATACCTCGTACGCGCACATTGTGCTAGTGTATACAACTTCGGCCTCGTTTATGGCATTCGATACTGATGAATTATTTTTAAATAGCCCTATTATCGCAGACGAATCAAGAAATATGTTCATAGTCTCGCCCTAGCCCCCTTTCTTATCTTTGCAACTACCGTTTGTAGCTCATCCGCCTCCTTCTCGTTCATGATGCCTGCAAATTTCAATATCTCTTCCTTGTTGGTTTGTTTTAATTTATCAGCCACCTGAGCAAGCGAAAAAGTGTGGTATTTCACGGACAAATTTGTTCTATCTGAAAAGGAAGGTTGGGAATAGGGAGAAAATAAGGTTGAAAAGGAAAACTAAGAAGAAACTTTTGAATATCGCTATTAACGCCTAAGTCTCCTATATATTGCCCATCCATCTTGTATCTCAGAAAAGGCATAACTGTTCCTTTCGAGAACATATACTGAAGCTGTATTACCCAGAGCGACTTTTCCATAAAGCTGTTCGTATTTTAATGTATTGAAGGCATAATCTGTTATCAGCCGAACTCCTTTTGTCATATATCCCCTACCTTGGAATTCTTTACCCAAATAATATCCAACTTCCCCAGACTTTGTAACAATGTCATCAGGTGTTAACTTTATAAAACCTACAAGAATTTCATCACTATTCCTTATTCCAAATCTAAGGCAATTAGGATTTTTAGGATTTCTTATGCTTTCTTCAAACGACCATAATGTTGGATATTTAGCCGCAGTTGTATCTCCAAATTGAGATAGATGGTCTCTGCTCTTGTTTATCAGTGCAAATGTTTCATTAGCATCATCTAATTTATATTGCCTAAGTACTATATCATTAGATGCAATCATCAAAGGAATTCTCTTTGGTGTGGTCTTTGCATCTTTTGTTGGCATTTTAATCAATTATAACTCGATATCGATGTTTGTAAAAGCTGACATCCTCTCACCACGCCTTAATTTATGGCAATGTTTCCCAGAGAGAAGGTCTTCTGGCTCATTACAATCTCTCCTATGCAGTGAAGTTGTGCTTATTGGCTCTATTGCTATACATCCCTCTCCTCTGTTCCATAGTTGTGTTCCCCATTTAAAACCATGAGAAAGAATTACGGAAAAGTTGGGGTGCTTATAAATGACATTGAATACCTTCTCAAATAGCATTACATTTCCATCAGATTTTTGTATCTTATCAAGACCTATAGATTCTGGCTCTTTTATGTAAGTCAATATTTCAATTGCTGCCGAAGTTTCAAGAGGAGTAACGAACGCTGGGTGCCAACCAATAGCATATGGTAGCGTTTCATTCGATTTGTTATCTACTGCAACTCTAAATATGAGCTTACCCGTCGCAGTTATTGAGTATTCTTTTTGCATTACATAGGAGTTTGGAAATACAGAAATTTCATTCTTTTTACTTTTTACCTGTGTTCCTCCTTCATAAACTTGAACCATTGCTACTCTATCGTTTTCTTCATATTCCACTTGCCATTCTAAATCTCTCGAAATCCCATGTTTTGCCATTGGATATTGTTTATTTCCTATAACTACATGACCGTTAATAGAGTCTCCAACTATGGGAAACATTATTATTTCACTGTTTTGCCAACCTTGACTCGGTTTTAAGTTTTCTGGAGCACCGCCAGACCACATCACATCAATACCCTTCCTTACTAAACTAAAAAGTTGCATATTCTCTGTATTTATTCTGGCAGTTGTACCTCCATTACTTATCTCTATAACTTTAGGCATTTTCTCACTTTAAATATTCTGTCTTTTATAATATTTATATCCGTATGTTTCAAAAATATGGAAGATTTATGTTCAAAATGGAAGCTTTAACTATAACCCCGAACAAGACTTGCCGCAGGCAGGATTTGAACCTGCAACATTTCGCTTTCTGTTTAAAAACTTTTCAGAAAGTTTTACCTTCAGGCGAACACTCTCCCGGGTTGAGTTACTGCGGCATTTACTATCTATTCTTGATAAAAGCAATATAAAAGCATATGTTTGCGCCCCTTAAAAGGCTTGATGAATCCGTGCCTTTAAAGCCACATATTAAAATATCATTTACGAATTAGTATTATGGGATTATCGTGGGATGCGCTTGCGCCTTATGACCGCCTGGTCAATACCGCGCTCATACAGCCAAGGGATTACCAGATAAGCATAATCAGGCGCATATACAACAGGAGGAATACGCTCGTAGTGCTCCCGACAGGGCTCGGCAAGACGCTAATTGCTGTATTCACAATAGCCAATGCGCTCCAGAGGGGCAAGCGCGCGGTGATCCTTGCCCCGACAAAGCCACTCAGCGAGCAGCATTACAATTCACTTGTAGAGCTTCTCAACATAGACAAGGAGGGCATTCTGCTTCTGACTGGAGGCATAAGCAAGGCGAAGCGGCTTGAGATTGAATCGAAGGCGATGGTTGTCGCTGCCACTCCGCAGACGTTTGCCAACGATCTCAAGCGCGGCCGTGTCTCGCTCGATGAGTTCGGCGCAGTAATATTTGACGAATGCCATAGAGCAGTCGGACATTATGCTTATACTTACATTGCGGATGAGGCGAAGCTGCGCGGCGTGCAGGTTGTAGGCCTTACCGCATCGCCCGGCAGCAACAACAAGAAGATAAATACATTGATAAGCACGCTCGGCACAGAGAACATCGAGATAAGAGTGAGCACCGACCTGGATGTCGAACCATATGTGATGAAGAAGGACCAGAGTGTTGTCCTTGTAGAGAAGGGCGACACCATAAACGCGATACTCAAGGAGCTTGGACCCCTCATCGATGAGCATCTTGGGAAGCTCTACAGCCATGGGCTTAGCCCATTCAAGTATTTTGACAGAATGCCGAAGGGCATGCTGCTGGGAATGGGTGACAGCATAAGGAAGATAGAATCGCAGAATTACAAGTTCATGGCGCTTTTCAATTACGTTTATGTGCTGAATCTTGGGCATGCCTACGACCTTGCCAGCACAGAGGGCATATACCCATTCCTCAAGTACATGGAAACTCTTGAAGGCAAGGAGACGAAGAGCAGGGCACTCAAGAGCATACTCGCCAACAAGCCGGTAATAAATGCGATGAACATCGCAAAGGAGGCGCTCAAGAACGGGGAGGAGCACCCGAAGATGTCGGTAGCAGTGGACATGATAAAGAAGGAGCTGAAGGACAAGAGCATAATCATGTTCACGCAATACCGCTCAACAGCATACAAGCTTGCGAAGATGCTTAACGAGCATGGCATATCTGCTCGCGAGTTTGTCGGCAAAAAAGAGGGTGTCACGCAGATGCAGCAGCAGGCCGCAATAAAGGACTTCAGAGAGAACAAGTTCAGGGTTCTTGTTGCAACTTCTATAGGGGAGGAAGGTCTCGACATACCAGGCGTGGATGTGGTGATCTTCTACGAGCCCATACCAAACGAGATAAGGAACATACAGAGGAAGGGAAGGGCTGGCCGAATGAGGGCAGGAAGCGTTGTAATACTCGTGGCAAGAGGGACAAAGGACGAGACATATCTTTTCATATCAAGCCTGAAGGAGAAGCGGATGCGCGACATAGTGATAAAGATAAAGGAGAGGATGGATAGGGGGCAGCGAACATATAGAACAGCACCGGACAGGCAAAGGCTTCTTTGATGATCGCTTAAAGTTCGCCGGTGCCTACGCCAAGAGTGCTTACGCCGAACTTCCCGCCCTTCGGATTGTTCTTCCTGTTTATGCTGTTGTCAATGAGCTTTGCGTCAAAACCCTTCGGAAGCGTTCCCCTTGTTTTATAGTCGTACACTATGAGCTTGAAGCAGTTGAACAGCACGTAGCGCAGCAGCACCCCGGCGATTATCACAACAACACCGACAAGCGCGAGCACTATGCCCAAGAGTGCGACGTTTGTTGCGGACATTGCGATTATTCCCAGGAATATCAGGCCAAGGCCGAAGAGCAGGAAGACTATCTGGAATATCTCAGCGAAGAGAAGGCCTCCGAATGTATCCCCGAAGTTCTTCATTATGAAGTTTATGCTTGATTTCATTGTTGCGACTGGGCCCTTCTTCTCGTCTATTATCACCGGGAGGGAGAATGCGACAGCTGCAGCAAGGCCAAGGTTTAGTCCGCCAGTGAAAAGACCGCTTATCACATTGCCGACTACGCCATACCTTGAGAGCAGCGACCTTATCGCACTCTCTATGAGGTGTATTATTGTCACTATTATCGTGTAGAATGCGGACCATTCGATTATCAGCTTGGTGTAGGGCTCAGTCTTTGTCAGTGCATCGCTGATGCTTATTCTGTTTTTCTTTCCATGCTCCCTGAATGCGAGCAGCATCGCGACTGTGAAGAATGTTGTTACGACAAATGTAAGGAAGTATAAGATAATGAATACTATTAGGACAACAAAGGCGAGTTCGCCGGTGGTAAGCCCCGCAAAGCTTCCGGCTATGTATGCGGCCAGTAGCGCCCCTAGCACAAGCACCGCTATCGCTATGCTTATGAGAGTTGCTATTATCGGGTATATGAAAAGCTGCTTGTCGCTGAATACCAGCTTCCTGGTTGCGTTCGCTACCCTGAAGCCGTTCTTTATGTTGATGATGAAATTGTCGAACACCCAACCCCCAATTATATTTGGATGCACGCTTTTAAAGCTTATCATATTTTAGACTTTGCCTGCGTAAGCTCTTTGATTGCTTGACAAAGTATTCAAAGGGTGCACGAGGGGAGCGGGAACTGCTCAACTACTTGCACGACAGGGGCTATTCTGTAATGAGAGGTGCCGGAAGCGGGGTAAACAGCCTGAGCCCCGACATAATAGCGATAAAAGGGGGGAAAGGCCTTGCCTTCGAGTGCAAGGCCTGGGACCGCGACAGCATAGCAATAGAAAATGATCGCTATGATGGCCTTGTGAGCTGGCAGGACAACACCGGCTTCAGCACATTCGTTGCATGGCGCATGAGCGGCGCAGGCTGGCTCTTCATAAAGCCCGCTGAAATGAGCAGGAACGAGAAGAGCAGGAGCGTCACAAAGAAGACGGCGATGCAGATAAACAGGGGACTTGAATCCATACTTCAGATCTAGGGTACGTATGACATGAACCTGCTCCTAATCTTTTATGAGGCATTCATAGCGCTTGTCGCTCTCTTCCTGCTGGCGCTTGCGGCAAGGCCAAGGTCCGGAAAGGATTATAGAGTACGGAAGGGCTTCAGGCCCAGGACTCTCGTCATAATCCCGTGCAGGGGCAGGGACATAGAGCTTGAGAGGAACCTGAGGGCGGCGCTGGTGCAGAGCTACAGGAGGTATGATGCGATCGCTGTTGTTGATTCCGCAAATGACGAGGCGGTGCAGTACATAAAGGCTGCCGGGATGCGCTTTATAGTATCAAGCGCTGACTGCAAGCGCTGCAGCGGCAAGGTGAGAGCAATAGCAACAGCCCTCGAAAAGTTCACGAATTATGATGCTTATGTGATTCTGGACTCCGATGTGCTTGCAGGGACTGAATGGCTTGGCAGCATAATAGCCCCGCTTGGCGATAGACATATAGGCATGGCCACCTCATTCCCCACTTTCAGGCCAATATACGGCTTCTGGTCTAACGTTAAGTTTGTGTGGGGCTTTGTGGGTTCATCACTAATGGAAAGCAAGGCGACAAGATTCGGCTGGGGCGGAACGCTCGCATTCAGGACAGACCTGCTGGCCAAGGCAGATCTTGCCGAATTCAAGAGCTCCGTATCTGACGACATCGCGCTTACAAGAATAGTGAAGAAGAAAGGGCTTGGCATAGCCTATGTGCCGGAGGCCAGCCCCGTAGTTTACACTCAAGAGAGCTTCGGGAGCTTTGCGGAATGGGCGAACAGGCAGACTGCGCTTTCCATAAGCGGCAGCCCAAAGCTCTACTACTACGGCGTTGCCTTCTACGCCGCAAGCATACTATGCCTGCTTTCCGGAATAGTGCTTTCAGTATGGGTAAGCCCGACGTTCCTTCTTCTGCTGCTCCCAACTGTTGCCTCAGTGCTGAAAACATATAACAGATCCAGCAGATCAATTGCAGCGGCATGCATCTCCCCGCTCATCAATTTCGTATATCTTGCCAATCTCCTAAAGGCGAAGGGCATGGGCAGCATAACATGGCGCGGACGCAGCTACAGCATAAAAACCTAGGATTTCGGGGCCCGGAATCCCGTACAAAATCCTTAATCTGATTTCAGGAATAAATCGATGGATCTTTCCCCGCGTGGAGAGGGATTTGACGTCGTATTTTCCATTTTAGTGAAAAACCATATTTTATATTCCATTATAATGGAATTTGGCATAGTTTTAAAAATGTTCCTAATGCTATTTATATGTGAGTACATGCCAAGAAATACAAGAAAGGCAATGCCAGCAAAGAGCAAGAATGCATGGCCAAACGTACTGAGGTTCATAGCCAGCCTTCTCTTCCTGTATGTTATTTTTTCAGGAATGACTTGGTTGAGCCCTTGGGTAACAGGCAATGGAGGCCAGATCTGGCTGCCGATACTGTTCGGAGTAGCCGTCCTTAGTTCTATAGGACTATTCTTCGGTAGTATAGCGGGACTTGCGTCCAAGATGAACGGAGGTGCAATGATCTCAAAGGCTTTGATGATTGGATCATTCGCGCTGGTCGCCCTGACCGTATCGCCGGCGTTCACTGCAGGCTTTTGGGTAGTAATACTCGGATTCTTGCTTGGATGGTTCGGAAGCGCAATGGAATGGATGATGTAAAGTTTCTGGGATAATCAGGCTTTACTTCTTTTTCTTTTTTTGTTTTATTTTTCGATGCTAGCGGTAGCTGTGCAATAAGGATACACATGCACGGACGTATTATTTAGGATCCACAGCAGTGAGGGTGTGTCCAGATAGGGTGATAAACTCTGCGCGCCTTAGCAGCGTTACAAGTTCTTTACGCACCGCCCTGATTTCCTTCTTCTGTGCATGCCTGCAGAGGGAAACGATGCGCCTATAAGTATCGGGATATCTCGTCCCGACTTTGGAAAGTATCTCATCATCCCTTGCTATTGTTTTCATCGATTCGCCCTTTACATTTTACACCAGTAGGAGTAGTTCTGTGATGGAGATATATAAGGTTTTTGTATGCGGGATGGTTTTGGTTAGGTATTTATACCTGAATGGATGCAATATTATTAGCGATATTTTGCACGGTTGCTATAAACGTGATGAGGAGGGATTTAGGAAGCAGGGAAGGCTTATGGCCCATCTGCAACCCCACCAGAAGCAGGAGTATGACTTCATAACGATACTTCGTGATTGTGCCACCCCTCTAGGCCAGAAAGCGGTAGAGATGGATATCATTGAAACCAAAATGCTTAACCGGAAGATGATTGTTAATGGCGGCTTTAAGGGCAAGATTGCGGATACGCTTTTTATGTACAATTTCCCAATATTATACAAGCCGCTGCCCCTCCCGTTAGGGGTCCTCAACAGCAAAAACGGCAGGATGCAACTGTACAAACCGGACTTTCTTCTGCCATACCATTATATTAATGGAAATGGGATCGTTATAGAGGCAGTATGCATGGATGATCTGGAATTTGACACCCTTGAAAAGTTGCATAGTGCAAGAAAGACATATGGATTATACACAGTTCTGATAACTGATGGGGACATCAGCCTGAGGTGGACCAATCCGAGAAAGGCGTTGGGCCTTGTAAATGAATTCTGGCAGATACCTGGTGATGGTACGCAGCAGCGCAACATCATCTTGCACGGAGTAGGGCATCTGCTAAAGAAAGCGGAGATCTGCAGCGAGGTAAGCATGATAGAACTCATGCTCGAAAGGGCTAAATTAGAGATTGGAGACCCGATGCAGCTTATACGCACATAAAGGGGCTTTGCAGCAAGGTATATATTACTTTTCTTTTAATATCTATAAGAACTGGACTCCTTCGTTAGTGGCAATACTCTATGTGTGAGTATTGGTGTGCCCCGGTGAGCTTTGGTGAAGATACCTAAACTTATACCCGAACATAAACTTCTTAGCGTAGCCGATGCAAAAAAGGCAATGAAGAAGTATAATATTCCTCTTGAGAAGTTCCCAAAGATACTTGAGAGCGACCCGCAGGCGAAAAGCCTTGGTGCAAAGCCAGGCAATCTTATTGCTATACACAGGGAGGATCCAACGGGCAAGTACACCTACTACAGACTTGTCGTAAAGGGTTAAGCTTGGTGTTTTCTATGGAAAATCATGAAGTACTAGAGTCTTATCTGACTTCCACCTCGATGGTGCAGCAGCAGATAGAGAGCTACAACCGATTCATAAGAATGGGAATGCAGAAGGTAGTCGACAGCAACAACATGGTAGAGCCGAGGTTTCCGATTTCGCCATAAAGTTCAGCGGCATAAGAGTTGAGCCGCCGATAATAATCGAATCGGACAGCTCAACAAGGAAGATAATGCCGAACGAGGCGCTTGCAGAAATCTTACTTATGCTGCACCAATGTACATAACATATGTGCCAGTTGTAAGCGGAATAGAGAAGGAGGACGCTGCCGGCGAGGCATTCGTCGGCGAGATGCCGGTAATGGTAAAGAGCGATCTCTGCTACACACACAACATGAGCGAGGAGCAGCTTATCAGCGAGGGCGAGGATCCTGACGATCCTGGAGGATATTTCATAATAAAGGGAACGGAGCGTGTTCTTGTAGGAGTTGAGGACCTTGCGCCAAACAGAATAATAACAACAAAGGAGAGCGGCGGCGAGGTAGTCAGCAAGGTATTCTCAACAACAGTCAATTTCAGCGCAAGGTGCAGCATAACAAGAGACGAATACGGAATATACAGAGTTCTCTTCCCGACAGTATCGAAGGGAATGGATCTTATAATGATACTTAACGGCTCTTGGGATAAAGCCAAAGGAGATTCACTGAGACATCGAGAACAAGGAGGTCCCAGAACGACCTTCTTCTCAACATAGACCTAAGCGCAGCAAAGGATTTCACAACCAGACGACGCACTAATGGAACTGGGCAGGATGGCAGCGCCCAACCAGACAAAGGAATACCAGAAGAAGACGGGCAGAGATACAGCTTGACACTTATATACTGCCGCACCTCGGCTCCGATGCGAGGTCAGGAAGGAGAAGGGGATATACCTGCTCAGGATGGCGGAGCGGGCATCGCTTGTCGCATACAGGCTACGCAAAGGCGGACGACAAGGACCACTATGCCAACAAGAGAGTCAAGCTCGCGGGAGACCTTATGGAGGAGCTATTCAACAACGCATTCAAGTTCTTCATAAAGGACATAAAGTACCACATAGAGCGGACAACCGCAAGAGGAAGAAAGCTCAGCGTGAGGACAAACATAAACCCTGACACGCTCACGGAGAAGATGCTATACTCAATGGGAACAGGATCATGGCCGGCAGGCCAGACAGGAGTATCGCAGGTGCTTGACAGGATGAACTTCACGGGCACACTACGCGCATCTGAGAAGGGTAAAGTCACCGCTTTCAAAGAAGCACCCGCACTTCAAGGCAAGAGACGTGCACGGAACATACATGGGCAAGATATGCCCGAGCGAGACCCCAGAGGGAACTGACGTAGGTCTTACCAAGTACCTTGCGCTGATGTCAAAGATAACGGTAGGCGCAGACACCAAGGCGCTGGAGGAGAAGCTCAAGGAATCTAAAGCTTATATAATGGTGATATAATTGGCGAAAGAACACAAAAATGCTATGTTTATCTTGACGGAAGGTCATAGGCAATGTCAAGTCTGGGAAGGAAGTTTGCAGAGGAGGTGCAGAAAGAACAGGCGGCTTGGCATAATCTCAGGAGAGGTCAATGTCGCCTACATAAGGAAGATAAACGAGGTCCACATAAACGCTGACAGGGGAAGGGCACGAAACCCTACATAGTAGTAGAGAACGGCGCAAGCAAGCTTCACCCCAGAACTTCTTGAAAGATAAAGAGCAAGGAGATAGATTTCAATTATCTTGTAAGAAGGGGAATAATAGAGTACCTTGATGCAGAGGAAGAGGAGAATGCGCTATGTTGCGCTTGCCGAAGACGGAGATAGACGGAGCACACAACACATCTTGAGATAGACAAGGCATCAATGCTCGGACTCACTATGAATCTGATAGTCTTCCCAGAACACAACTCAATAGGAAGACACCCGATCTCATCCAACTTCACAAAGCAGAGCCAGGGACTTTACGCAATAAACTTCAACAAGAGATATGACCCAAGGGCATTCCTGCTTTACTATCCGCAGGAGCCGATAGTCAACAGCCTTGCATACAGAACGCTTAAGATGAACAGGCACCCACACGGGCAGAACTTCGTTGTCGCGCTCTCAACATATTATGGATACAACATGAAGGACGCGGTAGTACTTAACAAGGCGGCAGTAGACAGGGGCCTTGGAAGAAGCGCTGTCTACAAGACATACTCGGACGAGGAAAGAAGATACCCGGGAGGCCAGCAGGACAAGTTCAAGGTCCCGCCAGCCAACAACAGAGGGCTACCTGGGAGAGCACGCATATTCAAAACTCAGCGAGGACGGAATAATAGAGAGCGAGACGGACAGTCAAAGAGGGAGAGGTACTCATAGGAAAGGTCTCGCCGCCAAGATTCCTTGAAGAGCAGACAAGCTTCGGAGTGGGCGAGGAGAAGAGGCGTGACGATTCCGTAGTGCTGAAGGCTGGAGAGGAAGGGACTGTCGACAGCGTAATGCTCTGCGAGACGACAGGCGCAACCAAGAATAGCAAAGGTGCGGATAAGGAGCAACAAGATTCCAGAGAAAGGCGACAAGTTCGCAAGCAGGCACGGCCAGAAGGGAGTGGTTGCGCTTATAGTAGATCCAGACGACATGCCATTCACAAAGGACGGAATAGTGCCGGACCTGCTGCTCAACCCGCACGGGATACCACAGAATGACATTCGGGCACATGCTCGAGATGCTTGGGGGAAAGGTGGGATCGCTGAAAGGCAAGCACTTGACGGAACGCCATTCTCAACAGACGGAAAGGACTTGTTGACGAATATGGGGAGATACTTGAGGAGCACGGCTTCGCAAGTTCGGCGACGAGGTACTTTACGACGGAAGAACGGGAAAGAGATTCACCGCAAAAATATTCATGGAGTTGTATACTACAACAGATTGACCACATGGTAAGCATGAAGATCCAGGTAAGAAGCAGGGGGCCGGTGCAGATACTGACGCACCAGCCAACAGAAGGAAAGCCAAGAAGGGGAGGGCTCAGGTTCGGAGAAATGGAACGTGACGCGCTTGTCGGCCACGGTGCAAGCCTGCTGCTAAAGGAGAGAATGCTTGACCAGAGCGACAAGGCCGAGATCTGGATATGCAAGCAGTGCGGAGACATTGGCTATTATGATTACATAAAGAACATGCCGGTATGCCCGAACGACGGAGGCAACGATCTTGAGATGGTAGAGATAAGCTACGCATTCAAGCTTCTGCTCGACGAGATAAAATCACTCCACATACTGCCGAGAGTGAGATTCAAGGAGGAGTGAATATGCAAGCCGAAGTAATAAGCTATATAAGGTTCACAACGATATCGCCGCAGATGATAAAGAAGATGAGCGTAGCCAGGCTCATCGTGCCTGACACGTACAACGATGAGGGATATCCGATAGATGGTGGGCTTGTTGACCAGAGGCTCGGAGTAATCGACCCTGGGCTTAGATGCAAGACATGCGGAGGCAGGGTGAAGACATGCCCGGGCCACTTCGGCCACATAGAGCTTGTCAGGCCCGTTGTGCATCCGGAATTCGCAAAGACGATATATTCATTGCTTCAGAGCACATGCTACAACTGCCATCGTGTACTCCTAACGGACCAGCAGAGCGAGGATGTTAAGAATGCGATAAAGAGCATAGTTGTAGAGGAAGACAGCGAGAATGCCGCAGTGCTTACAAACATTGAGGAAGAGGACAACAGGACGCTTCTGCTCAAGAAGCTGAAGTCTGTCAAGAAGTGCCCGTACTGCGCAACACCCCAGAGAAAGCTAAAGCTGGAAAGGCCTACGTTCTTCTACATAGACACAAACAAGCTCAAGCCCGACGAGATAAGGGACTGGCTTGCGAAGATAAGCGATGATGACCTCAAGATGCTGGGCATAGATTCAACAGCGACAAGGCCGGAATGGTTCATAATAACTACTTTGCTGGTACCGCCAGTAAATGTGCGTCCATCAATAACGCTTGAGAGCGGTGACAGAAGCGAGGACGACCTGACACACAAGCTTGTCGACATAATGCGAATAAACCAGAGGCTTGAGCAGGACATAGATGCTGGAGCCCCTCAGATAATAATAGATGACCTTTGGGAGCTTCTGCAGTATCAGGTTACCACTTACTTCAACAATGAGACGCCCGGAATACCGGTGGCGAGGCACAGGTCAACACGTCCATTAAAGACTCTTGCGCAGAGGCTTAAGGGCAAGGAGGGAAGGTTAAGATACAACCTTAGCGGAAAGCGTGTCAACTTCTCAGCGAGAACCGTAGTATCGCCGGATTCAAGCCTTACGATAAACCAGGTCGGAATCCCGAGAAGGATAGCCGAAAACCTTACAATACCCATTTATGTAACGCAGTGGAACATCGAGCTCGCGAAGAAATACGTCGAGAGCAAGGAGTACCCCGCTGTTCTTAATGTCATAACAAAGGAGGGCATAAGAAAGAGAGTAACTGAGATAAGCAGGGAGGAGATATTGAAATCGGTACAGCCTGGCTACATAATAGAGAGGCAGCTCATAGACAATGACATCGGACTTCTCAACAGGCAGCCAACGCTGCACAGGCTTTCCATAATGGCTCACAAGGTCAAGATACTGCCAGGAAGGACGATGCGAATACACGTATCTGCGACATACCCATACAATGCCGACTTCGACGGAGACGAGATGAACTTTCATTTGCCGCAGTCGCTTGAGGCTCAGGCCGAGGCAAGATACCTCATGCAGCCAAAGGATCTCATACTATCGCCGAGGGACGGCAAGCCGGTAATGTTCATAGAGGAAGACGAGATAATAGGAATGTATCTCCTCACCAAGGAGGGTGCGGTATTCTCAAAGGAGGATGCATGCTCGATGCTCGCATCATGCGGAGTGCACGAGCTGCCGAAGCCGGAGAAGAAGAATGTGTACAGCGGAAAGGCGATATTCTCAATGCTGCTTCCGGAGGGGCTTGACTTCCACGAGAAGGTGGGCAACCAGTCGATAACGATAAAGGATGGCGTGCTGACAGACGGCACAGTCACCGAAAAGTTTGTAGGGGAGAGCAACGGTCTCCTAATATTAAGGATATTCGAGGAGTTCGGCGCTGACAGGACAACAGAATTCCTGCACAGGATGGCAAAGCTTGCGGTAAGGGTCACTGCAATGATGGGCATAACCATAAGCGTAAAGGACTATTACAATTCAGATACGCTAAACAAGGAGCTTGCAAAGATTGTAGGCGACGTAGAGAGCAAGGCAACGGAGCTTGTCAAGAGCTACAAGGAGAAGAAGCTTGACTCGCTTCCGGGATACACGCGCAAGGAAACCCTTGAGATGGAGATCATGGCAGAACTTGAAGGGGCAAGAACAATGGCGGCGCAGACGCTGAACAAGAATGTCGGCCCTGAAAACAACACGCAGCTTATGGCAATGGTAAAGGCAAGAGGAAACATACTTAATTTCGTACAGATAAGCATGCTGCTCGGACAACAGGCAGTACGCGGAAAGAGGCCATCAAGGGGTTACAATGGCAGAGTGCTCCCATACTTCAAGAGGAATGAGAAGAACCCGATAGCGAAAGGGTTTGTCAAATCATCATTCTTCCTGGGACTGCAGCCGCTGGAGTTCTTCATGCATGCGATGGGATCAAGAGACTCAGCAATGTCCAAGTCATTGGTTATAGCGCAAAGCGGATATCTGCAGAGAAGGCTGGTCAATGCGATGCAGGACTTCTATGTGGACGAGAAATTAAGCGTAAAAGATGCAAGCGGCTCACTCATACAGACGATATACGGCGGTGATGGAAAGGATCCGACAAAGGAGAGAGAGGCATAATTTGTGGTAATATCATGTCAAAAAAAGAAAGTGATGAGAAGAGCATGAACGTAGTGCCGGGAGAGGCGGCCGGCACATTGGCGGCGCAATCAATAGGCGAACCCAGCACGCAGATGATGCTCAGGACATTCCACGCAGCAGGAATTACATCGGTAATAGCAACAAGGGGTCTTCCGCGCATAATAGAGCTCATAGACGCGAGGAAGAGGCCGAAGTTCCCAACCATGATAATCAATTTCGACAAGAGCGTAGCCAAGAACTACGAAAAGGTAAGGGAGATATGGAGAAGATTAGAGGCGGTAAGGGTGCGCGACATAATGAAGGATTATGATGAGAACTTCAGGGCAGGAACACTAACGCTGCATCCGGATCCGGAAAAGCTTGCATTCTACGAGACAACAGCAAGAACCGTAACAAGCAGGCTAACGAAGAGAGACGATGTTGATGCGGAGCAGGAAGGCGATTCTATAAAGATAAAGGTGAAGAAGAAGGAGAGCATAAAGGCGACAAGGACAACATTCGTAAAGGTGCTCAACTCGACAATAATGGGAATGCCTGGAATAAACAAGGCGCTCATACAGCAGAATGACGACGGAACCTTCGCAATAACAACAGGAGGCAGCAACATAGAGGAAATGATGAAGATAGATGGCGTCGACAAATGGAATATTTATTCGAATGACCAGTTTGAGGTAGCGAGAGTATATGGAATAGAGGCGGCAAGAAACCTTCTCGCGAACGAGCTGCTCGCCACAATAAAGGACGAGGGAATAACGGTAAGCTTCAGGCACATAGGGCTTCTAGCTGATGCAATGACATATACCGGCGAGATAAGAAGCGCAGGAAGGCATGGGATTGCGGGAGACAAGGACTCGGTGCTCGCAAGGGCAGCATACGAGGAAACAGTAAAGCACTTCGTAAATGCGGGAGTATTCGGCGAGAAGGACCAGCTCAATGGCGTTGCGGAGAACATACTCATAGGAAAGCAGATAGGCCTTGGAACGGGAAGGATAAGGCTTGCGGTAAGGAAGGACGACCTCAAGAAGCTGAAATGAGCGCTTTTTGGGTTTTGCTCTTTTTATAATACGGCAAATGCAGGATTGAATAAATCCGACTGAATAAAAGAACCTATAAAAGCATTTGCACTCTATCTATTATCATTTTATTGGTGTAAAAATGCCAAATGAAAGACCGTTCGACCTGCTAAACAAGGTCCTAGGACAGCAGGTGCTGATAAGGCTGAAAAGCAACATGAGTATAAGGGGAAGGATAGTATCTTTCGACGCGCACATGAATGTAGTCATAGAGAATGCAGAGGAGCTTGAGGATGGTGAGCTCAAGACGAAGCTTGGCACCATACTTCTGAGAGGGGGAAACATAATCTTTGTCTCACCGGTATGATAAAATTGGGCTCCTGGCGTAACGGTAGCGCGCCTGCATGGCATGCAGGAGGTTGCGGGTTCAAAATAAGCTTTTGATTGTTCAGAAGGTTATGGAAATCCCGCGGAGTCCACTTTTTAGATTTACGTTAGCATAGATGGTGCTTAGTGATATCATGACCAAGGCAAAGCTTAATTATGTCGCTAATTCATGGATAGATGAATTAATGTCTAGTTTAGGTGTAAAGAAGAGGTATGTAAGCTACGATTCTGTAATGAAAAACAGGAAGATGGGCCTTAATTCAGCTAAAATTATAAGGTCGATGAGAGATGGAATGGCAAAGAAAATATCCAGATAGTGGCGCGTTAGTAAAAGGGCATAAGCTAAGCGTTCAAAATAGGCTTTTGACATACCAGGAGTGATAAAATGATGAAAACAACACTAAGGCTTGTCGGCAGGGAGCCATTAGGGACGGACACGCGTGTAGTGCAGGAAGCATTAAAGCATTATAGGATTAAGCACCCTAAACGTGACACAAGAGGTTACAGGGAGGAACTGTACGACACAGTAGGCGAATTTGAGCAGATGCTCAATAAGAAAGAGCACGCGGCGATGTACAGTGCGCTATTTGATAGGGATTATGACATCATAGTGAGACGCCACTATGCGGCAAAATTATTTAGCGCAGCATGCGCCGAAAAGGATTATAAGATCGCTCTTAATGCAGTTAACTTCGTTAAAAAGAGACACAGAAAGGATGTCGGGCTGGATGATGGGAATGTTGCATACAAATTGATAGCGAATGACATTAAGAGGCTTCTTGATGCCCATCCAAAAGAAACACTGGAAGCGTTGGGCCTCACTTACTATAAAAACTTGAGAAAATTGAAGAGATTATTGAGGGGCTAATACCGACTGTAACAAAGGTAGAAAGGCTTAAATATAATAAAGCGCACTAGATATATGATAATATGGCAACAGCTACACGTTCTCAAGGAACTGCGATGATGGATAGTGATGAGACTGACGATGAAAGGCTTGTCACTAGGAGGGCCGCATTTAGGTGCATGCCAGGCGATGAGGCATGCAAAATGCTTGATAGATTCCTGCGCGTGGGCAATATAGAACATGCTTTTGACATGGTGCAGTCGAACAAGGATGCGGCAGAGTATGCAGTAATGGATCCCAGACGCGCATTAGCATACCGTGAATGGCCATTGGGCGCAGCTGCTGCACACTGGCACAAGTCAGCAGCAGAGATCGCACTCGGGGTTCCTGCAGTGAAGGACCATATGTTTTCAATAAGAACAGTTATCGACGGTGCGGTAGTCTTGAAGAGCATGGAAAGGACCATAGGGCAACATGCAGCAAAGCGCTGGAATTTGAAGGTTTAGACGATTTTTGTAGAACACGACTACAAAATAGCAGAAAAATATAAATATATTAAAACTCGATTAGTATGTGATTTGTATGGAAACAGCTACACGCATGCAGAAAATAAACAACGCTGTTGGCAGTGAGTCAGCAGAGAATATGAAAAGAGAGGAGGCTAAAGCCAAGTTTCATGCTTATCTTCGAGATAATATGATAGAGGATGTTTTTGCCTTGGTAGCGGCGAACGTCCACGCGGCACGCCTTGCGGTCAGTAATCCCCAAATTGCATCAATAAAATTGAGAGGACCTAACCGTATGCTCGGAGTTGAGGCCGTAGTCTCGCACATAGAGGTGGCAAGACGAGTACAGCGCATTCCAGAGGTAAGCGTTATCCCGATCTTCGGGCCAAACAGCTCTAAGACTATAGGGGAGCATGCACGGAGAATATGGAATCTGCCAAAGGTGCAGTTGCGCAAGCATTATTTATAAATTCTCGTTGCAGATGTAATGGGCAACCGTTGCATCTGTTGATACGATTTGCTTTTCCCCTTTCTTTTCTCCCATATTCGCCCAATGATTCAGAATTTGGGAACTAGGTCACTTCGTGTTCAGCAGTGTGCATTTACAAGAAAGAAAGATTTAAATATTTATTCAATCTAAATTTATATTGATATTATGGCAGAAACTATGACCGTGAACGTGGAGGAAGACGTTGCAAGTGAGTTCAGGAAACAGGCCAGTTTGAAATTTGGAAAGAAAAAGGGTTATCTTGGCAGAGCAGTTACTGAAGCCATGGAGGAATGGACCAGAAAGAGGAATGAAAGCCTGGAAAAGCAGTTCCTTGAACTCCTTGAGACAGGCATAAAAATGAAGAAATGGAAATTCAATAGGGATGAGCTCCATGAAAGATAAGATATTCTTTGATACAAACATTATATGCTATGCTTTCGACCTAAGTGAAACTGCCAAAAGGGAGGTCTGTGAAAAATTAATAAAGAGGGTCTTAAACGGTGAGATAGTCGGTGTTGTATCAAATCAGATCTTAGGTGAGGTATTTAATGCTGCAACTAAAAAGTTGGGGGTCTCTCCGGAGAAAGTCAGAATCTTGGTACAAGCAATAATATCATCTGAAAAATGGGAAAAGGTAAATTATACCCATGAGACAATTAATCGTGCGGCTGAAAAGTTCGAGCGGTTGGGAATTCCATTCTGGGATTTGGTGATTGCAGAGACGCTTAAAGAAAATGGCTTGAATGAGATATTCACAGAGAACGAGAAAGATTTCAGAGGATTTCGAGGGATAAAGATAAACAATCCTTTCAATGTATAATTGATGTGAATCTCATGATACGCCAGCCCATAATTGCGGTGATGGGCCATGTTGACCATGGCAAGACGACACTCCTTGACAGGATAAGGAATACGGCAGTCGCTGCAAAAGAGGCAGGGGGAATAACACAGCACATAGGTGCCAGCGAGGTTCCCATCGAGGCAATAGACAGCATATGCGGCCCTCTCCTGAGAGCTGCAAACATGAAGATAACCATACCAGGGCTTCTCTTCATAGACACCCCTGGTCATGAGGCCTTCACGAACCTAAGGATACGCGGCGGGAGCATAGCAGACATAGCCATACTGATAGTAGACATAACAAAGGGCTTCGAGCCCCAGACTGTTGAGGCGCTCGAAATATTGAGAGAATACAAGACGCCTTTCGTGATAGCCGCAAACAAGATAGACCTGCTTACAGGATGGCACAATACCGGCTCAAAGAGCCTTGTGGAATCGTTAAAGCAGCAGAACAGCTACATTGAGGGAGAGCTTGACGCGCGCATATACGAGCTTGTCGGCAAGCTGAGCGAGTATGGCATGAACAGCGAGCTATACAGCAGAGTAAAGGACTTCAAGAGCGAGCTTGCGATAATACCGATGAGCGCAAAGACAGGGGAGGGGCTTGCGGAATTGCTTATGGTGGTTACAGGGCTGGCACAGCGTTATCTTGAGGCAAAGCTCAAGATAGAGATAAGCGGGCCTGGAAGGGGAAGCATACTTGAGAAGAATGAGATAAAGGGGCTTGGAATAACGATAGACGTGATACTCTATGACGGGACGCTGCACCTAAATGACACCATAGCATTTGCGATTCCTGGCGGAGTGGGCACTGCAAGGATAAAGGCGCTGCTTAAGCCGAAGTCATTCCACAAGGGGAGCGACTCGGCAAGCAATTACAATTATGTTGATTTCGTTGGTGCGGCAAGCGGCGTAAAGATAAGCGGGAACGGTCTTGACGATGCAATACCAGGATCCCCAGTCGTTCAGGTAACTGATGAGAACTACGCCAACGAGATAAAATCGGAGATGGGAGATGTATTCAGCACAGACAAGACGGGCATAATACTCAAGGCAGACACAATAGGAAGCATAGATGCGATATCAAAGCTGCTCAAGGCGCTGGGCTTCAGCATAAGCAAGAAGGAGATAGGCAAGGTGACAAGAAGGGACATAATGGACGCATTCACGATGAATGCGAATGACCCTGCTGGTGTTGCGATTCTTGCATTTGGGGTTGGCATCGAGGATGATGCGCAAGAATACTCTGAGACAAGCGGCGTCAAGATAATAAAGAGCGACATAATATACAAGCTCATAGATGATTACAAGGCCTTTGTTGAGCAGCGCCAGAAGAACTCGACAGAAAAGATGGAGAGCAGGATAACATTCCCAGGCGCGGTAGAGATACTCCCAAACTCATGCTTCAGGGCGTCGCATCCGGCAATCTTCGGGATAAATGTAGTAGCGGGAAGGATAAAGCCCGGATACAGGATGATAACAAAGAATGGGGTAATGCTCGGCAAGATAAAGGGCATACAGAATGAGAAGGAGCCAGCCGAGATAGCGAAGAAGGGAGACAGGATGGCCATATCAATAGAAGGACCCACGTTCGGCAGGCAGATAAACGATGGCGACATCCTTTACACTTACATAGGAGAGGAGGATTACAAGCTTCTCTCGAAGGACTTTGCAAGCCTCATAAACGACGAGGAAAAAGCCCTCTTGAACAAGATAAAGGAGATAAAGATAGAAAGATAAATATTTATTGGTGAGACAATGAAAGCTGAGATAGGAATAATAGGAGGGTCTGGATTCTATTCCCTCCTTGAAAATGCTGAGGAAGTTGATGTTGATACCGATTACGGCAAACCTAGCGGGAAAATACCCATCGGCAAGATAAACGGAAGGGATGTTGCCTTCCTGCCCAGGCACGGAAGCAAGCATTCTATACCCCCACACAAAGTGCCATACCGCGCGAACATACAGGCTCTTTACGACCTTGGGGTGCGCAGGATAATAGCAACAAACGCCACCGGATCGCTCAACCCTGAGTTCAAGGTAGGGCAGATAGTCGCATTCGACCAGTTCGCAAACTTCACAAACGGGCGAACTGACACATTCTTTGAGGATAGCGTTGCACATGTCGGCATGGCCGACCCATACTGCAATGAGCTTAGATCTGTCGCGACAAAGGCGGCAACAGGCAAATCGCTTGATTATAGGGATAGGGGCTCGGTGCTTGTCATAAACGGGCCGCGGTTCTCCACACGCGCAGAATCGCTCTTCTTCAGCAAACAGGGCTTCGATCTTATAAACATGACTCAATATCCCGAAGCTGCGCTTGCAAGGGAAAGATGCATGTGCTACCTCGCGCTTGGAATAGTCACTGACTATGATGTGGGGCTTGAGGGAAGGGCGGAGATAAAGCCGGTCAGCCACAGCGAGGTGGTAGCGACCTTCGGCAAGAACATAGCCAACGTGAAGTGGCTTGTGAGCGAGATGGTGAAGGATATGCCGGAATCAAGGGCGTGCTCATGCGCGAATGCGCTGGATGGAGCAACCATGAAGGTATAGACTTTCGCCTGAAGAATAGTTCTGCATGCTAATGCCATTCACTACTCCCAATGCTAGCCATTAGGCATAAAAAAGGGATAACAACCGTTTAGGCGGTTGCATCTTCCTTGTTCTGCTGCCTTTTGCCCTTTCTCCCCATGCGCGAGAATGCCATGACCAGCACCACCACTACGACAACCAGCGCTATCACAATAAGGTAGCTGTTGCTGCTTGATGTTGTACTGTTGGTATTCTGTGGTGCGGCTGCTGTTGCGGCAGGCAGTATGGTTGTTGTTGCAGGTATTGTTGTGGCTGCCGGCTGGCTCTGCACTGTTGCGGTGTTTACCTGTGCGGTGGATGCATTTGAGGAGCCTGAAGCTGCTGGCTGGTTTGGCGCCCCGTACATAAGCACCGTTGCGCTGTCCAGGATCGGCAGGTACGTCAGGTTCACAAGCTCCGCATAGTAGGTGTAGTTGTTTGGATCAACTATCACTACCGGATTGTCAAGCGTCAGGTTGTAGCTCTGGCTTGTTGTGGAGTTGCTTATTGTCACGCCGACGTCTGTCGGTGAGATGTAGTTTACCGTTATGTTCAGCAGCTTTGTGCCGTTGTTGAAGTTCAGCGACTCAAAGTTGTCTACTGTGAGGTTTGTTATCTGGTAGCCCTCCTTTGTCCCGTTATTGTACAATGTTATTATTGGCACTACGGAGCCTCCGCCACCGCCTCCAGATGAACCGCTGCTGCCTGAGCTCCCGCCGCCTCCAGATCCACTTCCAGCATCAGATTGCGGAATCGTGGTTGTAGGCACGTAAACTGTATTAGACACTGTTATTGTGTTGGAGAGTATCTCACAGCCATTCACACCTGTGCATGGCATTGATGGATTGTTCGTTGCATCCTGTACTATTACCATTATCGAGTCATTCCCTACGCTTGCAGGAGTTCCGGTAAATGATGTCGAGCCCATCTGGCTTGATATCGGGCCCACAAGCTGCTGGAGCACTACAGAATTGCTGCTGTTCGTTATTATGAAGTTGTATGTGTATGGCCCGTTTCCGCCGCCGATGTTCGCAGTTAGCAGTGTGCTCTGACCCAGGTCAATTGACTGCGGTATCGCAGTAAGGTTTGACTGTGGGTCCGCAGCCGCATGTATGCCATCCACGTCCGTGGATGTGACCACGCCATTTACGCTGTCAGTGAGTACCAGCTCAATATTCAGGTTGCCCAGCTCATCATTCAATATCGGCACGTTGTCCGTGTTATATGTGAAGGATACGGGGCTTCCTGCGCTGACGCCTGCTGCGATATAGTCATATACAACATTGCCGTTCAGAGAGTTTGTAACTATGTAGTTGTAGGTGTATGGCGGCGTTCCTCCGAATGCCTGGTCGGAAATTGTCTCAAACTGGCCCTGGTCCACCAGGATGTTCGATACGGATGGTACGCTTATCGTTATTGCGGGGTTTACAAATATTTCGACTGGGTTTGATGTGCCTATTCCGCCTGCGCTATCCATAACATTCTCGATTACAATGTAATTGCCTGCCACTCCGAATGCGATGCTGTTTCCGCTGCTGCTTGTGCCCGGCGCATTCACTGTGTACGCAAACAATATGTATGGCGTTACGCCTCCAGTTGTTACGTTAGTGAAGTTCACTATCTGACCAGCATCTATGAGAGTCGTAGATGGAGTCAATGTTATTACAGGTGGTGAGACTACAGTGACTGTGGATGTTGAGTTTGCCTTTTCGCCAGAGAGATCAGTGACGTATATGGTTACCTCACATGTACCCAGAGTGCTGAACTGGAATGCGTTTGCAGTCCCAGAGGCGCATTCTGATGGGCTTTCCGAATATTCGTAGACATTGCTGCCCGTTCCGCCAGTTGTGGTGTTAAGGTAATTTATCGTCTGTCCCTGGTCTACGGTGGTTGTTGCTGGTGATATCTGTATGCCCAATGCTGGCGTTATTGTTATGGCTACCGAAGACTGGTTTGTTTCTCCGGATATGTCAGATACATGGAGTGTTACGGTGCATGTGCCAGCATTCGTGAAGGTTATGGATTTGCCCACATTTATGCTGTTCGCCCCTCCCGTATCATCACAGTCTACAGAATAGGAGTATTGGTTGCTTCCCGTACCACCGGATGTGGTGTTAGTGAAGCCAACAGTCTGGCCAACGCTAATCAGGTTTGTGTTGGCCGAGAAGGATGACACTACCAGCGGTGGAGTTATCGTTATGGATACCGGTGATGACTGGTTTGTTTCGCCGGATACGTCAGACACATATAATGTCACGTCGCATGTGGCTGGTTGTGTAAATTCTATCGAGTTGCCGGAAACTACGTATGGAGTTTCGAACTCGCTGTCGCATGATACTCCGTAGCTATACTGGTTTAAGCCCGTGCCCCCTGTTGTAGTGTTAGTGAATGAGACGGATTTATCTGCGCTGATAAGGGTGGTATTCGCGACAAGCAATGGGGCGTTAAGTACTGGCGTAACTGTTACGGTTATTCCTACTGTGTCGTTTGCCACTTCGCCAGATACGTCAGTTGTGCCGAGTGTTACTGTGTACGTCCCGGCACTTGGGAAGGTTATAGAGCCTTCAACCAGTGTTACTGGTTCGCCATTCACGAAGTAGTGGTTTACGTCCTCGCCTGTTCCTCCAGTTGAGTAGTTTGTGAATGAGACAGACTGGCCTGCGCTTATGGTTGTCCTTGACAGGTTAACTAATTGTGTTGTAAGGCCTGGTGTTGCTGCTAGTTCGATTGTGGACTGGTTTGTTTCGCCGCTTGCGTCCGATACATGCAGTGTTACTTCACATGTGCCTGCAGAGGTAAATGTGAATATGTTCCCCTCATTTGTCACGCTCTCACAGTCATAGCTATAGGTGTACTGGTTGCTGCCTGTGCCTCCAGACGTAGTATTAGACAGTAATACAGACTGGTCCGCGCTTATTGGGCCGTCCACGTTCGAGGTGAATGATGTTATTTCGAGAGGCGGGGTTACTGTGACTGTTACGCCTGTTGTGTCATTTGCGATTTCGCCAGACAGGTCTGTTGTGCCAAGCGTTACTGTGTACGTTCCGGAGTTTTGGAAGGTTATAGAGCCTTCGACTGGCGTTACTGACTCACCATTGACGAAGTAGTGGTTTACGTCCTCGCCTGTTCCTCCAGTTGAGTAGTTGGTGAATGAGACAGACTGGCCTGCGCTTATGGTTGTTCTTGATAGGTTAACCAGCTGCGTTATGAGTTCTGCTGTTGGGGATATTATGATTATTGACTCATTCGTTTCCCCGCTTGCATCGGATACGTGCAGTGTTATCTCGCATGTCGTTGCTGTTTCGAAGGTGAATGCGTTCCCGTTTCTTGTTACGCTATCGCAGTCATAGCTGTACGAGTATGTGTTGCCGCCTGTTCCGCCTGATGTCGTATTGGATAGCAACAGTGACTGATCCGCGCTTATCGGGCCGTCCACGTTTGATGTGAAGGATGTTATTTCAAGAGGCGGGGTTACTGTGACCGTTATTCCTGTTGAGTTGGCTATCTGCGCTGTGTTGTCCTTGACTCCGAGAGTGACAACAAAACTTCCTGCTGATGGAAATGTTATTGACCCGTCTGTTGATGTGGTAAGAGCCCCGTTAAGGAAGTATGCCCATACATTGCCGCCTGTGCCTCCGGATGTTATGTTGGTGAAGTATACGCTCTGGCCTGCGCTTATGTCAAGCCTTGAGGTATTGAACAGCTCTGTAATTAGAGGCGTTTGGACTATGACCACCGTATTTGCTGTTGTGTTCTCACCCGATTGGTCAACCACAGACAGTGTTACAGTGTATTTTCCTGGATTTTCGAATGTGTAGATGTTTCCGGCACCGCTGACTCCGGATGTGTTGTTCACAGTGTACGTGTATACGTTGCTTCCCGTTCCTCCAGTTGTTACGTTCTCAAGCGTAACGCTTTGGCCCGCATTTATAGCGTTGGGCGATGCGAAGAATGAATTTATGACCAGCGCATTTGTCACTGTTATGTATATTGGCGGTGACTGCACGGTTATCTTCGGTATTTCGCTGTCCGTTATCTGAAGCACGAACTGGTACTGGCCTGTCTGCGTTACGCTGTTAGTCTGGAATGTGCATGTGAGGCTTGTTGGGTTTTCACAGACAAGTGCTGGATTAAGTGTGGAGTGGTGCGGCAGTGCGTACAGCCATTCGTATGTGTACGGCCCTACTCCGCTGTTCCCGACCGCGCCGGAGCTTGATATAGATATTATCTGGTCCCTGCTTACGGTTGGAGTGGATGTGAACGTCTCGTTTGTGAGCAACGGCTCGTCAACTATTATCGTATTGGTTGACTGGTTAGTCTCCCCTGAAAGGTCAGAGACGTGTATTGTTATGTTGAATACCCCAGTGTCCGCAAAAGATACCTTGTTTCCGTTGAATGTTACGCCAACGCTGTTGCTTGTTGTGTAGTAGTATACGTCAGATCCTGTTCCACCAGTTGTCTTGTTGGTGAGTACTACAGGGGTGAACTGCACTACCTTTTCCACACTTTCGAACAAGGTTACTTCAAGCGGCGGCGTGACTGTTATTGTCTCAGATGATGAGTTCATTTCGCCTGATTGGTCAACCACATTCAGGGTTATTGTGCATGTCCCTGCATTCGGGAAGGTAAAGTTGTCGGTTGTTCCTTCAGTGACGCCCGGGCATTCGTAAGAGTACGAGTATTGGTTTCCACCTGTACCGAATGTAGTGATGTTGGAGAAATGCACCTGCTGGCCTGCGCTGATAAGATCCCTTCCGCTAAATGTCAGGCCAAGTGTCTGGTTGACCTGTATTATCTGCGATGAGGAGTTTGTCTCGCCAGTTGCATCTGCCACGTTAAGGGTTACTGTGCATGATCCTGCTGTTGAGAATATGACGTTGTCATTTGAACCGACTGATGCGCCGTCACAGCTGAATGTGTAGGAGTATGTGTTTCCTCCTGTTCCCTGCAATGTTGTGTTTGATAGATGTACCTGCTGATCAACGCTGATTAGGTTCCTTCCAGCAGTAAGCGTTGTTTCTAATGGTGGTGTGACTGTTATTGTCTGGGATGAGGAGTTTGTCTCGCCTGATGCGTCAACCACATTAAGAGTTACAGTGCATGAACCGGCTGTCGAGAATGTGATGTTGTCTGTTTCACCCACCGTTGCGCCTTTGCAGCTGAATGTGTAGGAGTATGTGTTGTCTCCTGTTCCCTGTATTGTTGTGTTGGAGAAGTGGACCTGTTGGCCAGTACTTATCAAGTTCCTTCCAGCAGTCAGTGTTGTTTCGAGCGGCGGTGTCACTGTTACGGTCTGGGATGATGAGTTTGTCTCTCCTGATGCGTCTGCAACGTTAAGTGTCATAGTGCATGGGCCGGCTGTTGAGAATGTGATGTTGTCTGTTTCGCCTACACTTGCCCCTTCGCAGCTGAATGTGTAGAAGTATGTGTATCCGCCTGTTCCCTGCATTGTTACATTTGAGAAGTGTATCTGTTGGCCTGCGCTAATCAAACTTCTCCCTGCAGTAAGTGTGGTTTCGAGTGGTGGTGTTACGTCTACGATTATGGATGATGAATTTGAGACCTCGCCAGATATGTCAGTCGTGCCTAATGTTACTGTGAATGTTCCTGCTGTGGGGAATAGTATTGATCCGTCAACTGGCGTTACCTTTTCGCCATTCACGAAGTATGTGTTGATGTCACTTCCCGTACCCCCTGTTGAGTAGTTTGTGAATGAGACTGACTGGCCTGTGCTGATGTATGTCCTTGATGTGTTTAGCAGTTCGGTTGTGAGCACCGGTGTTACTGTCACTCTCTGATATGAGGAGTTTGTCTCTCCCGATACATCCGCTACGTCAAGAGTTACAGTGCATGGTACTGCAATTGAGAATGTGATGTTGTCATTTGAACCGACTGATGCGCCGTCACAGCTGAATGAATAGGAGTATGTGGTTCCTCCCGTTCCCTGTATTGTTGTATTTGAGAAATGTACCTGCTGGCCGGCACTTATCAATATTCTTCCTGCAGTAAGTGTGGTTTCGAGCGGCGGTGTTATCGTTACCGTCTGGGATGAGGAGTTTGTCTCGCCTGATGCGTCTGCTACGTTAAGTGTCACGGTGCATGGACCGGCTGTTGAGAATGTGATGTTGTCTGTTTCACCTACACTTGCTCCGCTACAGGTGAATGAGTAAGAGTATGTGTACCCTTCTGTTCCCTGTAGTGTTACGTTAGAGAAGTGTATCTGTTGACCTGTGCTAATCAGGCTCCTTCCTGCAGTCAATGTTGTTTCGAGCGGAGGTGTTACCAATACGGTTATGGAGGACGAATTTGCAATCTCTCCAGATATGTCTGATGTGCCTAATGTTACGGTATATGTTCCTGCTGTTGGGAATGTGATAGAACCATCAGCGAGTGTCACCTTTTCTCCATTTACGAAGTATGTGTTGATGTCACCTCCTGTTCCGCCGGTTGAGAAGTTGGCGAATGAGACTGACTGGCCAGTGCTGATGTATGTCATTGATGTGTTTAGCAGTTCGGTTGTTAGTATGGGCGTTACCGTTATTGTCTGGGATGAGGAGTTTGTTTCCCCAGATGCGTCTGCAACGTTAAGGGTTACAGTGCATGGACCTGCTGTTGAGAATGTGACATTGTCGTTTGCACCTACTGTTGCGCCCTCACAGCTGAATGAATAGGAGTATGTGGTTCCTCCTGTTCCCTGCATTGTTGCATTTGAGAAGTGTATCTGCTGTTCTGCACTGATAAGGCTCCTTCCTGCAGTTAGTGTTGTTTCAAGAGGTGGTACTACTAATACCGTTATTATTGAGGAGTTCGAGATTTCGCCCGTAGCATCCTTTACACCAAGTGCTATTGTGTATGTTCCCGCTGTTGAGAATGTTATTGATTCGCCTGTTGATGTGGTCGATGCTCCGTTCAGGAAGTATGTCCATACGTTGCTGCCTGTTCCGCCTATTGTAGTATTAGCAAATGATACCGATTGGCCAGTGCTGATGTATAATCTAGATGTATTAGTGAACGAAGTTATTTCCAATGGAGGCGTTACTGTTATGGTATTTGAGGAGTAGTTTGCTTCGCCACTTGCATCAGATACGTGCAGTGTTATTTCGCATTCTGTCGCGTCAGCAAATGTGAACTTGTTTCCTGTTTGTGATACCCCGTCGCAATCATAAGTGTACCAATATATGTTGCTGCCCGTTCCACCAGTTGTCTTGTTGGTAAGTAATACGGATTGACCTGCGCTGATGTATGTCCAGTCTGCAAATAGTGTTGTTTCGAGTGGTGGTGTTACTGTTACTGTTATGGTTAATGAATTTGCCACTTCTCCCGATGCATCGGTTGTACCGAGTGTTACGCCATAGGTTCCCGCGCTTGGGAATGCTATTGAGCCGTTTGTTAGTGGTATTACTTTTGCCCCGTTGACGAAGTATGTGTTAATATCGCTTCCAGTTCCTCCGGTTGAGAAGTTGGTGAATGCTACCGACTGGTCTGCACTTATATCTAACCTGGAGTTGGTGTTAAGCTGCGTGGTAAGTGGCGGTGTTACTGTTACTGTTATTGTAGATGAATTTGAGAATCTCGCCTGTCGTGTCTTTTACCCCTAATGCAACGGTGTATGTCCCTGCACTTGGGAATGTTATCATCCCATCAGTCGATGTTGCCGGAGCCCCGTTTACGAAGTATGTCCATACGTTGCTGCCTGTTCCGCCTATTGTAGTATTTGTGAATGATACTGGCTGTTCGGCGCTGATGTAAACTCTCGATGCATTAGTGAATGATGTTATCTCCAATGGTGGGGTTACTGTTACATTAACTACAGAACTGTTGGTTTCCCCGCTTGCATCCTTGACATGGACTGTTATTTTGCATGAGCCGACCTCATTCAGTGTGGCTACATTATTTATTACAGTGTAGGAGTAGCCCACTTCCTCATTTCCATAGTAACAGTATATTGTATAGTTGTATGTATTTGATCCGGTCCCGCCGGATGTTATGTTGGTCAGTTTTACTAACTGTCCTGCGCTGATATAGGTCCAGTTTGCGTTCAATGAGATTGTCAATGGTGGTGTAACTGTTACAGTTACCACAGACGAGTTCGAGATTTCGCCTGTCGCGTCTTTTACACCTAATGTTACTGTGTATGTTCCTGCAGTTGGGAATGCTATTGAGCCGTTAGATAGCGGTGTTACCTCTGCTCCGTTAAGGAAGTATGTCCATACATTGCTGCCCGTTCCGCCTGTTATAGTGTTGGCGAATGATACGGACTGGTCTGCGCTTATGGATACCCTTGTTGTGTTACTGAATGTTGTTATCTGCAGTGGTGGAGTTACTGTTATTGTGACATTTGACTGGTTCACTTCGCCAGATGCATCGGATACATGAAGTGTTATCTTGCATGTCCCTGCGTCTGCGAATAGGAACTTGTTTGCAGTCTGTGTGACCCCGTTGCAGTCATAAGTATAGGAGTACTGGTTGCTGCCTGTTCCGCCGGATGTTGTGTTAGTCAGCGTTACAGATTGGTCTGCGCTGATGTATGTCCGGTTTGCATTTAGGCTTATTTCAAGAGGTGGCGTTACTGTTATTGTGGCATTTGAGCTGTAGTTTTCTCCGCTTATGTCAGTGACACGGAGGTTTATCACATAGCTTCCTGCAGATGTGAAGTTGAACTTGTTATTGCCATCATTCACAAAACCTTCGGTTGGTCCGGATATCAACTTATAGCTCCATACGTCAGCACCTGTTCCGTTTACTGTAACATTTGTGAATTTGACACCCTGTCCTGCGCTGATCAGTGTCCTGTTAGGTATAAATGAGAGTATTATAAGTGATGCATTGAGGTTGAATGGTTCCAAGGATGTTGTTATGGATCCGGGTGGCGTAGTGCCATCCGTGCCCTGAAGTTGGAAGTGGTATTGGCCGAGAGGACTGGATGAATTTGTTGCAAATTTGCACGGGTATACATGATTTATCATTGGACCTGTGGCGCTTGGGCCGCAGTTCGCTGGGTTGAATGTTATGCTGCCTGGAAGAGCCACGTCCCATTCATAAGTATATGGAGGCACTCCGCCAAATGCGCCGGAGTCTGTATCAGTTATTATCTGATCCTTGCTGAAAACAGGTATTCCGATATTTTCGCTTCCGGGATATAGGATAGAAGTCTGATTTATTTGCAATGATTCATTTACTGCGATTACCACATAGGATGTGGCATTCTCGCCTATGCTGTCGGTTACACGTAATGTAATATTGTATTTGCTTGGATTTGATGATGCTATATTGAACTTGAATGTATTGCCGTTCTGGACTACTCCGGCAGAATTGTTTAATATGTAGGTATAGATATTGCCACCCGAACCGCCTGTTGTGATGTTTGAGAGAAGCACAGACTGCCCTGCAAGTATGAGTGTCCTGTTTGCCGTAAGGGTTGTCTGAAGCTTAGGATAATCTTTTAGTACTGAAGACCCGCTGTTACCTGATGTATATGTACACAGGTACTTTTTAGTCCCGTCTGGTGTGCATGCACTTGAGTCAGGATTACTTAATTGGTTGTCAACTACTGCCTGAGCCTTTGTCACAACGGCAGTTATCTTGTATATGCTTAATGAGCTGACCACTGGGTTTATGATGTTGCATGTGACTGATAATGATCCGGTCGTAGGGCATGATGCGACTGATAGCCCGTTAGTTGCAGACCATGAGTAGGTTATCGTTGGCGTTTCAATGTCCTGGTTTGGAGTGCTTCCGGAATCTAGCGTGGTTGTTGCGGTAAATATAGTAGAACCTTCTGATGATACGGTTGGCAGGCTTGGCGACAATGTAAATGAGGATACATGCCAGTCTATAACAGTTATTTGGATAGTTGCGCTATCAGTTATGGTAAGTAATACCGAGGTTGAACCTGTTGAGTTTGCATCGCTTACGGTGCAGGTATTGTTTGCTGATGCTGTGCCGCAGCCGCTTACAGCTGCGAGGTTCTGCAGGCCCCAGGTATAGTTATACGGAGGCGTTCCCCCAATCGCAGCAGATGTTAATGTGTATTGGGACCCGTCTGCACCAAAGTTTGTAACATCGGCATAAACATTAGTCAACGGCGGATTTATTGTCACGTTCCAGGTTACAAGATTGCTTTGTGTGTAATTGTCGATCGCGTATACAGTTACTGATGTTGGATATGAGGCACTAACATTTATTGCGGTCAGTGTACATACCGAATCTGCAGATCCGCAGCCGTTTACTTGGACAAATCCAGGATAGCTCCAAACGTACGAGGAAGGTACCCCACCCGTTGTGCCGACCTGGAATGTGCGTGTTTGATTAGAATCCAATACAACTGTTGACGGCGGATTTGCGGTGAGTATCAATGATGGTGCAATTGTTGTTGTCAGGATTGCGGTGTCATTTAATGCAGTCGTATTTAACGTTACCGTGGTATTTGAGGTTGTATTTACTGTGACATTTGATGTTGGGGGCATTGTTGTTGTATTTAACGTCGAAGTTACTGTCGTCATGGTGGTCGTTGATGCATCAGCAAAAGATAGAGCAGGTGCATTGTGCACTTGTTGGCCGTTGTATGCGTTTGTTCCGTTATTTAAGAAGCTGTATAAGCCAGCGCTTATAACAATTATTGAAAGTACCGACAGTAGTATAGCAACCTTGTGCTTATCGTACATTATATTCCCCCGACACAGTAAGTATAACAGTAAGGTAATACTTCAGAAAAGTTGTGCAAACCTGCACATAAAGAAACCAAATATCACTTGAATAAGAAAAATAAAATAAAAGATATGTCTCCCAAAGGTATATATGGCTTGCTTTTAGGTTTGTGACTTTCTGGGTATAGTTTGCAGTCTTTTATGTCGATATGGGAAATTTTTAACCTCAGCGGAGCCACGACAATCGGTTTTACACATTAGCCAATGGCCACTATCTTTATCCAGAATATCATAGTCTGGCCGGCAAGAGGGTGCGAGCCCTTCACGACCCCGTAGGCCTTTTCTGGAGGTATTGTTACTGTCTTCTCATCGCCCATTTTCATGCCCACTACAGCCTCATCGAACCCTTTTATCAATTCACCGCCGCCCACTACAAATGCCAAAGGGCCCCTGCCCTTGCTCTGATCAACGATCTGTCCGCTGGTAAGGTATGCGATGTATTCCACTTTTACTTTGTCGCCATTTGAGATAGATTTTGGTTCCAAAAAATCACAATTTATTGTTTGTCGTTTGGTGCTTTCATTGCTTGTTTTGCTAAGAAAAAAAGCTGCAACTACTTTTCGCAGTTGCATTCCTTGTTCCCGCACTGGCAGGATTCGCTGCCGCATGATGAGCTACCGCCACAGCTTCCGCCGCATCCGCATTCGGAGCTTAGCTGCTTGAATACCATCTTCTGGCCCATCATGTATCCCTTGATGAATGCGCGAAGCTCCTTCTCGCTCATTGAGTTTAGAAGTTCCTCGCGCCTTTTCCACATCTGCATCTTTTTTTCGTAGAATTCATCTTTTGTGCCCTTCATGTTATCATCTATTCTATTGGGCAGACTAAGCTTATATAGCCAATGCCCTTTTTTTACCGAAATGGTAGGGTTAATTAGTACTTGCGGCAGTTACGACCTCATGCGCAGGCCCCATGTTGGGTTCCGCTTTCTTGATGGGCTTTGAGATCAACGCACCGAAGGCCTTTGCAGTAAGGCTTGCTGAATTAAGGCTTCCCTCACTCCTTAGAGCCTTCAGGCCTTTGCGTATTGCCTTTGCGGTTTCCGCATCGTCAAGCTCGAATGCCCTCTTTATGTCCGTGACCTCTCTGGCCCTGCTATAGGATGAGCTCTCGCATGAGTAGGTTATTTCCTGTACAGATTCCAGGGCCTGCCGCTTTGCATCTACCTTGCCGCTTGCTGAGCCCAGTGCCTCTGCCTCTTCGAGGAAGCCCGCCATAATCAACTTCCTTATGGTGATTGGCTCGGATACGGTTTCAAGAGGTTTGGCCGGAGCAGCTTCCGGAGCCCCAACTGCCAGGATATTTTCGGCGATTATTGTAGGCTGTCCCTGCTTCCCCTCGGATGCTGCCAGATGCTCTGCACCGTTTACGGCGATTGGTTCCGATACTGCTTGGGGGTTTTGGTCGGCCACAGCCCCGACATCCTTGCGCATGTAATTTCCAAGAGTTAGAGTAGGTTTGCTTTGTGCAGCGGCTTCCATTTCCCGAGTTTTTATCTGTTTTGGCCTCTTTTTCAGATGCGTCTTTAGGTGCTGTGTTCCGGTATCCTGAGCCCCGCCCGATTCTGTAGGCGTTGCGCCGTTCTTGCCACCCACAATGGGCGGGATATTCACAGCCTTGGCCATGCCGGATCCCGCTTCAGCTTCCTTCGCGGCATCCTCTAGCACATTCAGATACCTTTCCCGCTTTTGATAAAATAGGATTGCCTCTACCCGCGAACCAAAATTAAATCGTTTGTACAATACGCTAAGGTAGTCTTTCGCGGTTCCTTCAGTTACGCCAGCTAGTTCAGCGGCCTGTTTAGTTGGGAGTGCCCTAGTCGCAATTAATCCTAAAAGCCGCTCGGCTTTCAGCCCTATATGCATGCCCAGCCGCTCCATGAATTTATGATCTGAATGGAATTCAGCTACGGTGAGTTTATCCGGAGAGTTCAGTGTGCAGACCAGCTGATAGCTATCGGCAAAACCAAATCTCTTGAAAAACCTAGATTTAATGGCCTTAATGTTCCCTTCTTTCTCCCCAAGGAGGTTGGCAACCTCCTTGTTGCCATGGTCTTCCAGAATAAGGTTTACTATTTGCCGAGTCTTGACGTTCATTCTGGTATACAGTTCTTTTTTATATAATTCGCGCACTTCTTCCCGTGTTAGAGAGATGCCGGTTTGCGCCTTTGCCGAGTCGGATAGGATTTGCGTGGCCTCTGCGCTATGCATTTCCCGCTTTTTGTCAGTCGGGATCAGGAATTGGGCGAAGGAGCTTACCGCTTCCGACGTTAGAAAGATCCGGTTCTGGCTTTTGCCGCGTTTCCCAGAAGCGTGAAAAAGTTAGTATGTGAGGTTGCTGGCTGATCAGTAATAGGTGCCTTGTCCGCCTTGGTGGTGGCTGCCTGCAGGTTTATGGGCTCTGTCTTTAGTACAGGCTTGATTTCCAGTTCGCGCCTAATCCCCTCGATCTTGCCCTTGCCAAATTTCATATTTGCCCTTTTGAGATATCTCGATACGCACTGTCTGCTCCTTCCAACCTCATAGGCTATCTCATGGAGGTGAAGCCCCATTTTCCTAAGTTCTTCCATCCTGTGTATCTTGTCCGCAGGAGTTGGCTTATTTGCCTTAAAGTCGCTGCCGAGCTTTTTGTTTATCGCGCTTATTTTAAGCCCCACTTCCTCCGCTATTGCGCCGTTGCTAAATCCGTGTTCTTTCATAAGGCGTATCTCCTTTTCCCTTGCCAGGTAACGTGCCCTCGCATTTACAAAAACCCCACGCCGGACAAGGTGCGCCTTTATTGTATTAGGATTCCTCCCTAGCGAAGTGCCCAGTTCTTTAAGAACCCTCTGGCCCACATAAGCCTTTAGGGTTTTGTAATAGAGATCTTGGGTGAATTTTTTGTTTTTGCCAGCGTATCCCTCTTTCCTCACCAAGTAGGCCCTCAGCGTTCCCGGATTTAGGCCCAATGCGTCTGCGGATGCCGCAATTGTTAGGCCACTTCCGTAATTTTCACTCGCGCGCTTTTCGTGTTCCGGGGACATGTGGTTCCCGCAGTAGAACCTTGCAAGATCCGTTATCCCGAGCCTGCGCTCTATCTCGCTCGGAGAAACCCTTTGCTCGAGCAGTTCCGAGACGGCCGCATGCTTAATCCTCTTTTCTGCAATGGCGGGAGCTAGATCCAGAACATAGACAACTTGTTCGGCAGTCATGCCAAGCTTAAGCCACTTGCGTATCAGCACGTCCTGCCTCATTACCGCCCTCCGTTGGCTCTGCGCAATCCTTTCCTCAGCGATTATGCTCTCATCGTCGTTTGTCTTTCCCTTTACATATCTGGTGTATTTTATGAAATCCAATTGGGACTGCAATAAATGCATAGATATCTCTTCGGAGGTAAAGCCGCGCGATTTCGGCTGCTCTTGCAAATCGGTCTCTTTACCCATCAGAGGCATAGGATGTGGTAGGGGAAACTCCCCATCAGTCCCATTTCGCCTAAGCAGCACACTGGGAATGGTGGATTCTGTCATAGCTTTGACACTGGTGTTTTGCGTTGTTGCCAGTATAGCCGCAGATGCCTGCTTTTTGGTTGCTAGTTCCACTATGTAACACACCTTGCCATTTCTTCAGAATTTACCCGGCTTTTTCCTATCGGGTTTATCACTTTTATAAGTTATTGATTTAGGCGTATATATTCCTTACGCCGATGGGTTTGGACTTGCGTCCCAGTGTCGCAGTTTTTACTGAACGTGGGTAAATTAATATACTGCCTGACAATTATACCTGGTGCACCAATGGCCAGCAAGATTGACCTAGCCATAGAGTACGCATTGAAGCGCGTCCCGCCAGACCCGATGCCGCATGGGAGCGTAGAGTCAAGGTACATGGAGATCCTCGGGTCAAGCATGGAAAAGGGCGAGAGGGTATTGATTACGGCAAGGCAAAGCCGTTTTGAGGCGATTACGCCGAAGATGATAGTCGCAACAAACAAGAAGATAATAATACTTACACCTTCCTTCTGGAAGCTGTATATGGGCAACAATGTGCTTGGCCCGTCGCAGACTAATTTCATCCCCTACACAACCCTAAGGAACGTGAACTTCTCGCGTGGCAGGCTTTTGTGCTCTTTGAGCATGAAGGCGCTTGGCGTGGGCGAATTGATAATCACCGGGCTCAAATTTGCGGAGTCGAAGCTCCTTCTCGACTTCCTGGAGAACATAGTGGAGTACTCGGAAGCTTAAACAGTAAGCTGCATCGTTATTACATCTTTCTCCAGCTTTGGCCTACGTTCTCTGGGACTCATTGATAGCTGAAACGATGAAAGAGAATAGCATTACTAGTATAATAACGGAAAATGAAAAGGATTTTAGAAAAATAGCTGGCATAAAGGTAATAAATCCATTCAGATAAGATAGCTACGCTTGAATGGCAACTGATCAGATTAGTAGAATCCAAAGTGTAAAGCCTCAGGAGGGAATTGGACCCCCGACCTATGGTTTACAAAACCATCGCTCTACCACTGAGCTACTGAGGCATTGGTTGATTAGTCTTTCTTCTTTCCGTCTTTCATAAAGATTAGCGCGTAGTTGAATATATATTTTGCTATTGAATCCATCTTATAGCTATCGCTTAATTGCTTGAGGAAATCAAGCTCCTTTTCAGATATGCCCCCTAGTACCGCTGCGAGCGGTACGTATACAAGTACGGCAAGGACAAGATCTATCAGTATCGATATGTATCCCTGATGAAGCAGCAGCGTTACTGCGTACAATATCGCGAATGTTATCACAGCTGCGATGACAAGCGGCACCATCCTGCTGAAGTCATGCCTGAATTTGAATTGCCTGCTTAATGCCCTTATGTAAATCAGGTCAAGAAGTATCGGGCCTATCAGGAAGAGCGCAAGCAGTACACCTATCCCTTTCAGGAATGGCGTGAGCGCAAAAAGCATCACCAGCTCTATCGCGACTATGAATAATTGGTATATCATGAATCTTTTTGTGTCGCCGTAGCTTATTATCAGCGTCCCTGCGTATATGCCTATTATCCCCAATGTTGTTCCAATTGCTATGAATGCGAAGTAGAATGGCGTCATTGTGTATGCGTTTGAGAAGAGAAGGTACATGAGCGGTTGGGCTACGCTTACCGCATAGGCAAGGATCGGAAGCAGGAAGAGGAGCGTGTAGTATATTGTATTATTGTAGAGGCCGCCTATGTCCTTCGCAGTCTCCTTCTTTGAGAGTGTGCTTGAGAATACGGGAAGCAGCACGAATGCGACTGATGTGAATATTATGCCCACAAAATTCCCCAGCTCATAACCGGCGTTATAGTTTCCTACAACCGTAGATGTCGCATAGACCCCGAGAAGAAGTATCGCGAAGTTTGCAGGGCCGAGAAGTGCAATGTTGGATGTCGCGACAGGCACCGAGAAATCGAGCAGCTTCTTTATCGCATCTTTTGTAGGCCGGATTATGTTGTCGCCTATTTCCTTCCACAGGTATGCGAGCCCGAGCGCGGAGCCTATGATTATGCTTATGGCGATTCCGGCCATTGCCCCAAATACACCGTAGCCTAGAAGCACCAGCCCTACGGCGATTATCGGCTGGAGCACTGAATACAGTAGATCTATTATCGTGGCCTCCCTTACCCTTTCGAGTCCTACAAGCACCGCAATTGTGATATTGAAGAATGCCCAGAATATTACGATCACTGACGCAAGCTGCAACGCGCTTGCGATTGTCGGCTGGTGGTATATGCTCGTTGCTATGGCGCCACTGAAGATGAGTCCCAGAACTGCTATGATGACAGCTATCGCCATGACTATCGCGTAGCTGTTTATTATCAGCCTTGCGCGCGCCGCCTTTCCGCCGGCCTCTGGAAGCATCTTCCTTAGCGCTGTGCCAACTCCGAATTGTCCCCCTATTCCCAGAAGGGTGTAGAATGCAATGACTATCGCATACAGGCCGAACTCGGCAGGATGAAGAAGCCTTGCAAGAAGCAGAAGCAGCACGAGCACCGAGAATGATCCTGCTATCTGGCCGCCGACATAAAGTATGCTGTTCCTTGCAGTCTTGACGCCCTTTCCAGGTTTGCCATTCTTGTGCCTTTTATCCATCCTGGCACCTAGTCTTTAGCAATAAAGTCATCCATTTTCTCCTTTGCGCGTTCCCTTCTCCTTTTGTGGTCGGCAAGGAACTTGTTTATGCGCTTTGCGAGGTCGGCCTTGTGCTCGCCCGCAAGCATGGTTCCATTCCTTTCCGATTCGAATATGTGCTCAAGCTTTTTGTCGTCAGGCTCGAAGAGGAACCTGTAGTACTGGCAGACCATGCACTTGTCCGGGTTGCCGCCGTGCTTTCTCTGCAGTTCTGCGGTTGCCTGCTGGCCGGTCAGCGCCCGCCCAACCTTCTTTCGCACCTCTTCCTCGCTGTCATCAAGATATATCGTATTGAGCTTCTCGCTCGCCGACATCTTCGCTTCTCCAGTAAGCGACGGAAGGAACATGTTGTGCATTATTGCTGGCTTGTAATAACCGAGCTTGCCTATCACGTCCCTTGCTATCCTGAAGTGGACGTCCTGGTCGACGCCAAGAGGTATTAGGCATGGAATGTTGTGCCCCTCCTCGACGGACTTGAGGAATGCGGGAACGGCCTGCATGCTCGTATAGAATATCCAACCTATGTTTGTCTCATTACCTATGCCAAATGCATCCTTTACCGTTGAGAATGTTATGTGGCCCGCCACCCTTACCGCCTGCTTGTAGAGCGTCTTTGCGTAATCCGTGTTAAGGAATATCCTCGTCTTCTTGGGCTTGAATCCCAATGCTGCAATGTTCAGCGCCGCATCCTCCGCAAGCTTGTGATAATCCTCAAGGCTCATTCCCAGGTTCTGCCTAGCCCAGTATTTCTCCTCATCCGGGATCTGGATGAGGACATCAACATCGAACCTTTCCTGCAGCCACTGCATGAATATGAATGGTAGAAGATGCCCAAGATGCATCTGCCCTGATGGGGCTATTCCATTGTAGAGGTAGAAGCCGCTGCCCTTCTCGTACTCGTCAAGCAGCCAGCCCAGCTCCCTCTGCGCGAATACTATCTTTCGCCTGAGAAGCCAGTGCGTCTCGCCGGCGTATTTCTCCATGCGCTTGAGAAGCTCGTCGCTTATTGGCTTTATGCCGAACTGCTTTTCAAGAAGCTCGTAGTCTATGCGCCCCTCCACTTTCCATGGAGTGACCTTGAACTGCTCAACCATCTAATCTGTTATAATGCAGAAACAAGACTTTTATGCCTTTTGAGCGAAGGCACTTATTGTGAAATGTACCTATCTCCTTCTGAGGGCGCTTGGAGGCGTTATTTGGGGCCTGTTCAGGTAGGTAGTATCTGAAAATTTGTGCCAGCCGGAATCATTCTGGTTTTTTTGCTGAGTGTTAGTGTAATCCCTGCTGGCGTCGTCCCTGAGCATCCTTTGCTGTGGAGACTGCAGAATCTGCAGATCGGGTTTTGGGTTTCGCGTCGCCATATTGAAAATCTGCCCGTATTCCGGATTTGCGGCCTGCATGAAGTTAAGGTGCATTGACACTTTACGGAAGTATGAGTCAACATTGTCAGTGAAATAGCCTTTGCGGTGCAGGCCAACCACAAAGTCCCTCAGGCCGGTAAGGTTCTGGATGTGGTCATATTTCAAAATGTCTATGTAGTTCTTTGTAAATTTGTCCATGTTGTTGAAAGACCTCAGCGAATCCTTCCATTGTATCCCTGCAAGATTGTTGTGCCTTATTGAGTAGTCATTGAATCCTCCAGATTCATGCGACCACTGTGCAAGTATGAATTTTCGTGGTATTCTCAGCTCGCGGGATGCCCTGTCGGCATAGTCAAGTACATCCTTTACAAAGGCGATCTCCTTTGGGCCTATTTTCCTTCCGCTGGGCCTGCTGAACTGCTCCATTGATTTTATTACGCCGGCCGCCTCCTTTGATCTCAGCAGCATGGTATACTCGCTTGTAGATTCGTCGGTTTTGGCCATGTAGCCACCAGAACCTATGGCCGCGGCTAGAAGTGCGATATGCGTAAGCCTGGCTCGCTTGGATACGTTCATTCTTATCACTACTTTGATGTAACTGATTAACCGGTCAGTATATTATCCGCCTGCAAATATTTAACCCTTGCTGAATATTTCTGTTTTTATAGGGTTTTACTTTTAATTTTTGCAGGGCCAGAAAGCGCTGATAGACCTTTTTTGGTTATCGCGAAGGTCTTTCCCTTTTTCCTTAGGAGTCCTTTCCTGACAAGAGGGTTCTTGCTGTCTGCGAGTTCCGCCTTGAATATGGCAAGCTCGGCTCTATTCACATTTGCGGCTTCCCCCATTACCTCGTAGTACAGCTGCTCTGGGTTTTTGTTGGAGTTCCCCTTTTCTGACTTTAGCCTGAATACCTTGAGTATGTCGGTCTCAACTTTTGCATGTATGTCGTAGCCTGGCCTTGACGCGGGTCTGCTTGCATGAGGCATTGTAATGCCGCCCCTTAACGGCACCGGAGTTTTTGAAATGCTAGCATGCCCTTGCTGTGCAGAAGGTTTTTTGGCCGGAGCCGTTGTATGCGGCCCGAAGCTGCCCTGTTCCTTCCCGAATGTAGCTTCCGCACCGCGTTTGTCGAGTGGCCTGTCGCCCCTGCGCTGCCCGTATTGATCTGCGGAATTGGCGCCCTGGGGCATGACTGTTCTGGTTGACGGCATTATTATGCCCCTTCCAGAACTCATTGCCCTTAGTTTGGCATACACATCCTGCCATTTAGGATGTTGCACGCTGTTTGAATGGTATTGACCTGCACGGCCAGCATCCATGGCTGCAAGCTCCCTTGCTATGTCCTCCCATTTGGGATGGACAATCCCATTGGCTTTATCCTTTTCGGCATGATCTTCGGGCTCCTGCGATGCCTCCTCCTTAGCATTAACCCCGGATTTTCTCTCCTTTGATTCCCCAGATTCCCTCTTTTCCGGCTCGTCGCCCTTTTGGACTTTTGGTGTGTCCTCGCTTTTCTGATTCGAATCGGTTGACTGCTCAGCCGTTCCCTGCGGATTTACGGCAGCGTCATCTTGTGTCGGCCCCTTTTTCGTGCTGTCAAGCTTTCTGGTGATTGCAGGCTTTTCCTCATTGTTGAGCACTCTTAGAAAGATTAGGCCTGCGCCGCCTGCCGCAATGCCTACGGCCGCAGCCGCAACCGCGAACTTAAGCTGCCGGTCCGACATACGGGATGTTCTGGGCCTGTTATTATCATCATTTGGTCGTAAGATCTCTGCCATTAGCTCACCTTTTTACCACTATATGTTTCTGGTTTCCCTCATATATATGCCTTTCTGTGGGCCCTTTTGCATAGGTTTTTAAGGTTTTAGATAGTATAGCTATACTTTCAACTGTAGGGGCTTGCGGGTCCAGGTTTTCATGCAAGAATTTTTATACCATTAGTCCAAAATAAGATGATTGAATGAGTGAGGAAGAACAGGAAAAGGCTGTAAAATCAATAGAAAAGGTGCAGGAGGCTGAGAGCACTGCACGGCTTATCCTTGATGATGCGAAGAAAAAGAAGGAGAAACGTATTTCTGATGCACAGTTGGCTGCGCTCAAGATTCTTGATGACAATGAGGCGGCAACGAACAAGGCCGTTGAGGCCCTGCTGAAGAGGGCAGAGGATGAGCTTGCGCAGCTTAGCAAGAAGAAGCTTGCGGATGCGCGCAAAAACGCTGAGAAGCTTAGGAAGGCGGCGCCAGGCAGGCAGAAGCTTGAGAAGTTTGCGGCACAGGCCGCCAATGAGATTATCGGTGCATAATTAATGTTTAGGAGCGAACCAATGCAAAAGGTGAGGATAGTCTGCCTTGACAAGGACAGACGAGGCGTAGTATCATCGCTGCACAAGGTTGGCATACTTGACCTTAGGAAGAGCGCCCTTGAGCTTGCGGACGACACTGCCGCTGAGCACTTTACCGCGCTATCCGACGCCGAGATAAGGCTTGCTGGCGCAATAGCGCTTCTCAAAAAGCCCAAGAAGGTAGACAAGACCGGCAGGCATGTTGTCGCGGAGAGGCACATAGATGCGGAAGGGCTCATATCAACAATCGCGTCGCTCAAGGCGGTTGACAGGATCTATGCTCTTGATGTGGAGAGGAAGAAGGCGCAGCAGGCGCTCAGGCACCTGAGCCTTTCGGAGGATGTTGCAAGGGAGCTCTCCGGGCTTGACATAAACCTTGATTCGCTTAAGAGCGATGCATTATCATTCAAGGCTTATTCAACAGGCACCAAGAAAACGCTCGAGTCCCTCAAGGCGGAGATAAAAAAGAAAGGCCTTGAGGTTGAGGTGGTAGAATCCTATGAGAGGAACCAGTTCGGCATAATACTTGCATACAAAAAGGGGCTTGACATAGACAGCCTTGCAAGAAAGTACAGCCTCAGGGAGCTTGACCTTTCCGCGGATCAGATGCACGGCCAGGCTGGGGAGGCGCTGAGGCGCATAACCAATGCAAGAGCGGAGCTTGAGGGGCGCATAAATGCCACAGAGAAGGAGATTGCGGAGATAAGCGCATCCGAACACTCAAAGCTTTCTGCGCTAATGGAGATGCTTGAGATAGAGATGACAAAGGCAAAGGTCAGCGAGACATTCAAGAAAACTGACCGAACCGTAATAATAGAGGGCTGGGTGCCCAAGAAAAGCATTGACAAACTGGAGCATGCGATAGCAAGCGTATGCAACGGAAGGTATTACATAGAACATATGGTGACGGACGAGCTTGCGCCCACGCTGATGAACAGGCCCAAGATTCTGCAGCCCTTCGACTATATGGTAAATTTCATATCGGTCCCAAGGAGCGACGAGATAGACCCCGCGATACCATTCATGATATCATTCCCGATATTCTACGGCTTCATGATATCCGATGTTGGATATGGAATACTTTCATTCTTCTTTGCGTGGTACATAATAGGGATAACGGATCCGGAAGGGCTTGTGTCAAACACCGCAAAGATATGGAGGCTTAGCGCAATATCTGCGATAGTCTTCGGATTTCTCTCTAATCAATATTTCGGGCTCGCACTAAACCAGTACTTTACCAGCTTTGCGGGATTCGACTGGTTCAAGACAATACCTACGCTTCTGGTAGTCTCGATAGTATTCGGGCTAATTCAGGTTGTTGCCGGGCTCATAATAGGATTCCTCAACAAGTACAAGCACCACAGGAAGCTTGCCTTCGGCAGGCTCGCCTCGGCCGTGCTGGTAGTAAGCGGCACCATAGCCATAGCAGGAGGATTATTCCATGCGTTCAGCAGCTCGACACTGATCTTCGCATCTGCCGGGGTCGCGATAGCGATGCTGATAGCCACGATGGTTCTTAGCGGCCAGGAGGCCGGAGAGGTGACAAACCTTATATCGCACCCGCTAAGCTATGCAAGGCTTATGGGCTTCGGGCTTGCTAGCGTTGTGCTAGCATTTCTGATAGACAAGGCGTTCACGCCCACGCTTGCGAGCGGCATACCCTGGTTCATACTCTCGATAGTTCTATTCATAGTGCTGCACTTCCTCAACATGATAGTCTCGATGTTCGAGGGTGCGGTGCAGGGGGCGAGGCTCAACTTCATAGAGTTCTTCACAAAGTTTTACGAGGGCGGAGGCATAAAGTTCAAGCCCTTCGCAGCAAAGAGATTTTATACTAAAGAATGAAACATGGTGAAATTATGACAACAATAGACATGCCAGCTGCAATAGCAGCATTGTCGGCCGCTGCGGCAATAGTCGGTGCCGCATTCGCAACAGGAATGACGCAGTCTGCGATAGGAAGCGCGGGAATGGGCCTTCTGGCTGAGAAGCCGGAGGAGATGGGACGAATGCTTTTGTTCCTTGTACTCCCAGAAACGATCGTAATATTCGGCTTCGTAATCGCGATACTGATATTGCTTGGCGCAGGATTCATCTAAAAGGGGAGAGCGCATGGCGCTTGAGGAACTACGCAGGGACATAGAGCACGAGGCGCGGCTCGCAGCGGCAAAGCTCGACAAGGAGGGCGATGCCGAGGCGAAAGTTATCCTCGACAGGGCGAATGGCTCTGCGGATGAGACCAAGAAGAGGGCGCTGGAGAGCGCCGGCGATGAGGCCGAGCAGAGGAAGAGGGAGGGGCTGATAACCCTGGAGATGGAGCTTTCCGCAATGCTGTCCAGCGCGAAGGAGGAAAGCTTGAAGAGGCAGATGAGGGATTTCAATGCGCTTGTTGCAAAAAGATTGCAGGCATCTGAGCAGAGCCTCATAAAGAGCGCGCTGAAAAACTTCTCCGGGCTGATGCCCCTTGATGAGGCGCTGATAAGGATAGACAAGAGGAATGCGGAGCTGGTCAAGCAGTACAAGGCGAAGGTTGAATACACGCAAATCAGGGGCGTAGTCATAACCTCTCTGGACGGCAGGGTGACTGCGGATGCGAGCGTGGAAGGGCTCCTCGAATCGCACAAGGATACGGTAAGGAGGGTACTGTCGAAGGCAATGTTCGGGTAAGAGAATGACATTATATGGAAGGGCTATGAAGTACGGATATTCAAACACCCGAGCCAAGGCGATGGAGTCCAAGCTCATAGACAGCGCCACAATGCGCAACATAGCAGAGGCAAAGGACGTAGACTCGGTGCTTTCCATACTCTTCCAGACCGATTACAATACGGCGATAACAAAGTTCGGCGGGCTTGAGATAAGCACCATGATGCTGGACTTCGCGGTGAGCGAGAACATGGCTGAGCGCGTGAACAAGATAGCCGAGATAACGCCAAAATCAGACCAGCACCTAATAAGGACAATAATAGCGCGCTGGGACCTAAGCAACGTGAAGCGCGTGCTGGAAGCGATGGACAGGAAGCAACCGTATGATGCGATATCAAGATATGTGATAAGCTCTACGGAATTCACGCCGGTTGTCTTGCAGGATGCGATGCGCGCGGAGAGCATAGACGGTGCACTCTCGAAGCTGATGCGCAACTCGCATTATAGAAATATACTGGGCGTCGCGCTTGCAAGCTATAGGAAGACGGGGAATGTGCTTGAGACCATGGCAGCGATAGACATGGCGCACTATCTGGAGCTCAGGACCCTCGTGCTGGAGCTGGGCAAGAAGCATGACGCTTCGGCAAAACTGCTAGGCATGGATATAGAGATGCGAAACATAATAACGCTGATACGCGCGAAAAGGAAGGGGCTTACATTCGCGGAGATATCCCCAAGCCTTGTGAAGGACGGCAGTGTTGAGACAAAGGCTTTCGCGAAGCTCTACAACAGCTCTGACGACGTCGGCGCATTTGCACTGAAGATAAAAAGCTTCGATCTCAAGAATGCTGTTGATGTATACAAGGAGAACGGGCAGCTGCTATCATTTGAGATAAGCATGAGGAACCAGATATTCAATTCAAGCCTTAAGCTGTTGCGCATGAGCGTGCTATCCTTCGGCTCGCTCGTAGATTACGTATACCTGAAGGAGATAGAGGTGTTCACGCTTAGGGCACTCATAAAGAGCAAGGAGTACGGGCTCACAAAAGAGGAAGTATCAAAGCTGGTGGTATGGAACCTGTAAAGAAGTACAAGATAGCCGTTGTAGGCAACACGCAGCTAGCGCTTGGCTTCAAGCTTTCGGGAGTCGCTGAAACGTACAGCGCAACTGGCGCTTCCGAATCTGAAAAAACCATGAGGGAGCTCATGCAGCGTGACGACATAGGATTAATAATAACAACATCGACCGTTGTCAACTCGATACGCGACCGCAAGCTCTCGGAGAATATAGCTGACAGCGTATTGCCGATGGTGATAGAGGTGCCGGATTACAAAGAGGAAGGGCAGCCGGACACGCTGAGGCGCCTGATAATGAGAGCGATAGGAATCGACATCAGCAAGAATGCTTAATGTTTAAAAAATATTGATGATATCATGGGAATAATAGAAAAGGTTTCGGGTCCGCTGGTAGTCGCAAATGATATGCTCGGCAGCAACATGTACGACGTCGTTCACGTTGGAAATGCGAGCCTCATAGGCGAGATAATACAGCTCCGCGGAGAGAATGCTGTAATACAGGTATACGAGGACACCACTGGATTAAGGCCAGGAGAGCCGGTCGAATCTACAGAGCTTCCGCTTTCTGTAAAGCTGGGGCCTGGGCTTCTGGGAAACATATACGACGGAATACAGAGACCGCTTGAGCTTTTGAAAAAGAAGAGCGGCGCATTCATAGGAAAGGGAATAGTGGCGGATCCGATAGACAAGAGTAAGAAATGGAAGTTTGTAGCAAGCAGGGATGTCAAGAAGGGAGGCTCGGTGAAGGAGGGCGACATAATAGGCTATGTTCAGGAAACTGATTTCATAAAGCACCAGATAATGGTGCCGTACGGCGTCAAGGGAAAGATAAAAAAGATAAACTCCGGAACCTTTACAATAGAGGATGTGGTGGCTGAAGTTGAGAGTGGGAAGGAAACGTTCAGCATAAAGATGTCGCAGTCAAGGTCTGTGCGAAAGCCGTCTAAGGTAAACAAGAAGTTCAGAGCCAACGAGCCACTCATCACTGGGCAAAGATCAATAGACACATTATTCCCAATCGCAAAGGGAGGGACATCCGCAATACCGGGACCTTTCGGAGCTGGAAAATGTGTTGCAGGAGAGACTAACGTAATCTTGGCTGATGGAAGCATTGTAAGAATGGACCAGCTCTACCTAAAATCTAAAGAGGGTGGCAATACAACAATAGATAGTTACGAAGAGGTCATAAACACAAACATAGAACTGAATTCGTTGACTGGTTCTAAAATACGAAAAAGCGCTTCTAGTACTTTCTATAAAGGCATGTCTGACAGTGTAGTAAAAGTCAAAACAAGAACTGGTAGAACTGTTAGAGTTACACCCGTACACAAGCTCTTCAAGATAAGCGAGGAAGGTGCAATAATCGAGACCATGGCAAAGGATCTCAGAGTGGGCGATTTCATAGCCTCTGTTAGAAAGCTTGATATGAATCCAGCTGACGCAGATATAGACATTTACCAATTTGATGGAATGCTTGATGCCAGAGCGGCCGGAGAGGAGATGAAAGAAATTGCTTCAGGCATGGCACGAGATATATTGAGAAATGGAGTTAGCGTAGATCTTGACGAGAAAACCTTAACACGCATTGCTTATGGAGATAATACACCAAGATTAAGATGGATAAAAAGGTTATCCGAAGCACTGAGGCATAAGCCCGTGGTGCCGGTTAAGCTGATAGGTGATAGGTACGGGAATGAGACCACAATACCGCAGATGATGAATCCAGATCTGGCTGAGTTTTTGGGGTATTTCGTCTCAGAGGGCTATGTACGAAATGAGAACACTATAGTATTCACAAATCTTGATGAGCAATTGCTCTCCAGGTTTACAGAGCTTGCGCTGGCAATCTTCGGAGTTGAGGGAATTAAAGACCACCAGAAGGACAAAACGCCAAATGTTTTGGTCCATAGCCGTGTGCTTGCCAGGTTCTTGGATGCTATAGGAGTAGGCAACGGAGCCGCGAACAAGGCCATTCCTGATATACTGATGAGGTCAGGCAACATATCCCTTGCAAGCTTCCTTACCGCATATTTCATAGGGGATGGATCATTCAGCGATGGCGAGGTTGAATTTGCTACGGCAAGCAAAACACTCCAGACGCAGTTATCGTATCTGCTTGCAAGGTTTGGAGTACTTAATACCATGCGTGAGCGAAGGATTGAGGGTACGACATATTATAGACTTTTTGTGAGAGGAATGGAGAACCTTGCGCTGCTCTCAAAGGTACTTGAAGGCGACAACAGAAAAGTCATGGAAGTAGCGGCATATGTGAACAGCGGCAGGCACCCGTACACGGCAATAGACATAGTCCCAATATCCCCATACGCACTCGAACAGATCTATAGGGAGGATTTGACCTATTCCGATTTGCTTAAAGAGGGCATAGAGATACACAATTACATAGGAAACAAAGAGAAAATGAGTAGGGCTACATTCCAGAAATTTGCAAGATATCTGTCAACATGAGATCCGGAAACCAGATGATGAAGCAGAGGGTTTTAGAGCTTGCGGAGGCACTCGATTACATATATTGCGACGAGATTGTAGATCTGGCAATGGAAACTGGGCCATTTGAGGTTTATGATGTGTGTTTACCAGACTTTGGGAGCAATTTCGTTGGAGGGGATGGGGGAATTATACTACACAATACCGTAATTCAGCAGTCCATGGCAAAATACGCCGACAGCGACATAGTTGTCTACGTAGGATGCGGAGAGAGAGGAAACGAGATGACTGACGTTCTCACCGAATTCCCCGAGCTCAAGGATCCGAAGACAGGAAGGCCACTTATGGAAAGAACAGTTCTTATCGCAAACACAAGCAACATGCCTGTAGCTGCAAGAGAGGCAAGCATATATACTGGAATAACAATCGCAGAATATTTCAGGGACATGGGATACAGCGTTGCAATCATGGCAGACTCGACATCAAGATGGGCAGAGGCAATGAGAGAGATATCTGCAAGGCTTGAGGAGATGCCTGGAGAGGAAGGATATCCAGCATATCTTCCAAAGAGGCTTGCTGAATACTATGAAAGGAGCGGAAAGGTCGAGAACCTTAACGGAACGATAGGATCTATAACGATAATAGGCGCAGTATCGCCTCCAGGAGGGGACATATCAGAACCAGTATCGCAGGGAACGCTGAGAGTAGTAAAGGCATTCTGGTCGCTTGATGCTGCGCTTGCAAGCTCAAGGCACTTCCCGTCAATAAACTGGCTGAAAAGCTATTCGCTATACAACGATGCGCTTGAATAGTGGTACATCGAGAATGTCGGAGAGGAATTTGTCAAGAACAGAAAGGAGACGATGAGACTGCTGCAAAGGGAGGCGGAGCTCAAGGACATAGTGCAACTTGGTAGGAGAGGATGCGCTTCCGGATTCGGAAAGAATACTTCTTGAAATAGGAAGGATGATAAGAGAGGATTATCTGCAGGCAGAGCGCATTCGACGAAATAGATGCATACTCAAGCCTGAAGAAGCAGGGCATAATGCTTTCGACAATGCTTCACTTTGCAAATGCTGCGAACGATGCGGTAAAGAAGTTGGCGTCAATGTATCGACGATATCGAAGATGAAGACAAGGGCGGAGATATCAAGAATGAAGGGAATAAAGGATGGTGAAATTGAGACTCGGCGAAGAAGCTCGCGAAGAGATAGATCGGAATTCACAGCTCGCCAAGGAATTCGAGGGCGGAAATGTCGCGGAGCCCGAAGCAAAGGAGGAGAAAAAGGAAACTGTCGAGAAGAGACTTCGGCAGAGACGGCAATGGGAAGGAAGAGACAAAGGAGAAAACCATTAGTAAGCGGCAAGGCTAGAAGCCAAGGAAAAGGTAAACAAGAAGGCAAAGGATGATACTATGAAATGGATATACAATACAACACGATAGAAAGCGTTGCAGGACCATTGGTAGTTGTAGGCAAGGTAAAGAATGCCTCATACAACGAGATAGTAAGGATAAGGCTTGCAGACTGGAGAGGAGAGGCTTGGCCAGGTGCTTGAGACAACGGACACAGCACGCAGTAGTGCAGGTATTCGGGCCGACAAACGGAATAGACGTAAAGAACACGTCGGTGAGCTTCCTGGGAGAGACATTCACGGTAAGGGTCAGCGAGGACATGCTTGGAAGGGTATTTGACGGGCAGGGAAGCCCGAAGGACAGCGGCAGGATTGATAACAACAGGGGAGAAGAAGGACATAAACGGAGAGCCGATAAACCCGTGCCTCAAGAGCAATGCCGAGCGACTTCATAGAGACAGGAATATCAACAATAGACGGGCTCAACACACTAGTAAGGGGGCAGAAGCTGCCACTCTTTTCAGGTTCAGGACTTCCGCACAACGAACTTACCGCACAGATAACAAGGCAGGCGAAGGTCAAAGGGAACCAGCGAGAGCTTTGCGGTGGTGTTTGCAGGAATAGGGATAACATATGACGATGCTGAATATTTCATAACCGAGTTCAGGAAGACAGGCGCGATGAAAAGGACAGTCGCATTCATAAATCTTGCAGACGACCCGAGCATAGAGCGAATAATAACCCCAAGGCTTGCGCTCACAACAGCAGAGTACCTTGCATATGACAAGGGAATGCACGTTCTTGTAATACTAAACGACATGACAAACTATGCAGAATCGCTAAGAGAACTGTCAAGCGCAAGGGAAGAGGTTCCGGGAAGAAGAGGATATCCGGGTTACATGTACACAGACTTTGCAAGCATATACGAGCGTGCAGGAATAATAAAGGGCAAGAAGGGAAGCATAACCCAGCTCAACGTTGTTACAATGCCGAGCGACGACGTAACTCACCCGATACCGGACCTGACAGGATACATAACTGAAGGGCAGATATTCCTGAGCAGGGAGCTGCTCAACAAGGGAATGTACCCGCCGATAAATCCGCTTGGCTCGCTTTCAAGGCTCATGAACAACGGAATAGGAAAGGGCAAGACAAGGGAGGACCACAGAGGAGTTGCAGACCAGCTTTACGGCGCATATGCAAGGGCGCAGGATGCGAAGGCGCTCAGCTCAATAGTAGGGGCAGAGGCGCTGAGCGAAAGCGACAGGCAGTATCTGGATTTCGGAAACGAGTTCGAAAACAAGTTCATAAAGCAGGGGCCATACGAAAGCAGGGACATCGAGAAGACGCTATCAATAGGATGGGATCTGCTCTCCGAACTGCCGGAGACGGAGCTGACAAGAATCAAGGAGGAGTACGTAAAGAAATACTACAAGGAGCGGAACGCAAATGATAAACCCGACAAGGATGAACCTCATAACCACGAAGAGGCGCATAGCCATGGCAAAGAAGGGCTACAACGTGCTCAAGAGGAAGAGTGAGGTTCTTGTGATAGAGTTCCTCAGGCTGCTAAAGCAGTCAAAGCAGGATAGAGGCTACCTCAACAAGCTGATGCGCAACGCCTACAAGTCGGTGACGATAGCATCCGCATACGTTGGGGACTTCGAGCTTGCAGTCGACTGCGCTTCACGTTCCTGAAGCTGAGCGCATAGAGCATAACCCTCAAGGGCGTAATGGGCGTCAAGATACCCGAGATAATAAAGGCGGAGAGCATAGGCAAGGCAAGCTACAGCCTGATGTCGACGAGCATTGCGGTGGACGACATAAACGAGTCATTCACAAAGACGCTTGACACTGTAGTCGAGGTGGCGCAGAGGGAGCTTGGGCTAAAGAGGCTGGTTCTGGAGATAGAGAAGGCGAAGAGGAGAGTAAACGCGCTGGAATACAGGCTCATACCGGAGATGAGCAGGCAGTCAAAGTACATATCCATGCGCCTTGACGAGATAGACAGGGACAGCTTCGTCGCGCTCAAGCACGTAAAGAAGAGGATAAGCAAGGATTCGCAGCAGGCCGGTAATCCTGAAGCAAACTAAAACTTTATAATACGGTATTGTAGTAATATTATTACGACCAGTGCTCGGACTGACCATCCGGCACGCAAAGTCATAGATAATATTATGAATCCGTCCTGTTATGTTGTGCTGCTCTCCGTTGTATTTGCAGTGTTGGGATTGGCAAATGCCAGCGCAGCCGTGGCCTTCCCCACAATCACGCTCTCTTACATGCCGCTCTATGCGACACTGCAGCCCGGCCAGGGCGTATTGTCGCAGATATCATTCAGGAACACAGGCAGCACGTCGGAGTATGTCAACCTTAGCTCCGGAAACAGCATGAACAACACTCTGCTCATATACACGAACAGCACTCTTCTCCAACCAAGCCAGAGCTTCAGCACCGACATCAAGCTTGGATCCAGCCCTAATGCCGCTCCCGGAGTCTACTATCTGCCAGTTTACATATCGGTAGGCTCTGGCAGCAACATGACCAGGCAAACGGAATACATCACGCTTAACATACAGAACGAGATAGTGAACAAGCCCTACGTCTCAAGCCAGGTTGACCTTATCAATAATTCTAATGCCGCAACAGGGATAATACAGATAAGCAGCCCGAAGAATATCAGCATAGACAACCTGACATTGAGGACTCTCGTAGTTCTGCCGCTGAGCACGACGCTAAACGCATCGCAGATAACCGCTTACGGACTTGAGAATAACGTCAGCGTGCAGAACAGCAGCTACGTCATAAACTGGCGCGTTCAGCACATACCCGCAAACGGATCTGTCTATGCATATTACACAGTGACAAGATCGTCAAGCCTTGGCACGCTCGACCAGATAAACGAGCTCTTCAGCCCTCCGAGCTATCCAGTCGTAAAGACAGGAAACCTCAAGGTGCTGAACCTTAGCATTCCGACGATATACTTAAACGCCACAAATAAGATAGGCGTGGAGTTCCTGTACACGGGATCGACAGCACAGCACGTGAACCTCTCCCTTACGACATTATCGGGAATGACGGTATACAACGGCACACAAGCTGTTGAGGCTCAGCCCAACACGCCGATAAACGCGAGCTTCGAGGTCCTTACGAATAACAACATAGGCACACTAATCATGAATCTTTCCATAAGCACAAAGGGATCCAATGTCTCATACACGCTGACAGAGCCGGTCGTGCCCAAGCAGGCTGCAAGCGGCGCAACCAGCAGCATAGAAAGCAATGCACTGGTGTATGCTGTGTTGATAATAGAGAACATAATCGTGATCATGCTCATCATAAGCTACCTCCTCGGCAGGAGATCAAAGCACAGAGATGAGAAGGCCCTAGCGGAGGTGAAGGAAGATAAGACGCAAAATGGTGCAGCTCAAGTAAAACACAAGAGAGTCAGAAGACGCAAATCATCGAAATCAAAAGGCAGGAAGAAAGGAAAGAAGGCAGCAAAGGGGAAGCGTAGAAGAGGGCATAATAAGCTAAAGAGAAGAAAGCGCAAAAATGCAGGAAGAAGGGGCATGAGAAGAGCCAAAGGGGTTTAAGATGCAAAGATAACTTTTAGTTAATACGGCCCCAAATTATCCGGCGCAACCTCGTTCTGGAAGAACGGCAATGAAATAGGTATAGTACATGAAGGCATACCAATAGAGGTTAAGTACCGGGAGAGCATAAGGCCGGAGGATATCACGTCACTAAAGGATTTCATGGAGGAGTTCGGTGTTAGGGAAGGTGTATTGATAACAAAAAAGGAGGAGAAAGAGGTCAAATTTAAGACAGGGACAATAAAATTGGTACCGGCATGGAAATGGTTTCTGCTTAACTGAGCTTTTTTCAACTCTGTGGAGGATACTTCAGCCTTGGGTTCTCCAATCGCGCCGCCCTTACCAGTGATGGGCTCGGCCCTTCGGGATCAGTCCCGAAACGCGGCTTTTCCTTCTGCGGCTTTTTCTTGCGCCCCTTCGACAACAGCCAGGTCAGTATTATTGCAAGCAGCAAGGCTAGCAGGTACCAATGATCGATGAGCCACTGGATGATGTTGAATTGCGGGGTTGGAAGCGGTTTGGATATGATGACTGCCGGTAGCGAGTATGTGAGATTCGCGCCTGGCGTGTGTATTGACAGGTTGAGCAGTATGGTCCCGGAATTGTTGTCGACTATGCCGAACGTGTAGTTTATGATCTCGCCAGTATGCGCCTCGCTGGTCTGGACGCCGTTGTATATTGTGGCGTTCGATATTGTCCCGAGGGATGCGGTGACAGGCTGGCTGTGCGTGCCGTTGTACTGCAGAGTGAGGGAGAGCTTGTTGACCGTGTTGGTGTAGAATGATGGTATTCCTATGTTAAGGACTTTGAGTATGTTGTTTGAGTGGTTGGATATGGGCAGCTCAACGAATTTCTGGCTTATCTGCAATAGGCCAGGGCCGTACGGCTTCTTCACCGTGAAGTAGGCGTATATGGACTGCCCCGCAGATATGTTCCCATCATGCCAGTTTATGACGTAGGAATTGTTCACTATGGTAACGTTGTTGCTCAGCCCGAATGCTATGATCTGCGAGGCGTTGTTCGTTACCGATAGCGGCAGTATCGTCTGAAGCATCACGTGTGTTATGCCTATCTGCGGCGGGGCGCTTATCTCGATTGTGCCGCTTGCGGAATTGGTGCGGTTGCTCAGGAATATGAGCGTTGATGTGAATGGCCGTCCAGGCGTGTAGTTCTGCACCACATACGTAAGATACTCGGTCTGCTTGCTGCTTGCGCCGTTCGTTCCTGTCGATATTATGTCTATCGGAGTGTAGTACACTCCCGGCGGGGTGCTCATGCTTGAGTTAAGCAGTATCTGGAATGATTCTGTCTGGTTCGGCCTCAGGAATGTGCTGTTCGCTGATATTATTACTATGTTAGAGTAGTTCCTGACGTTGAGGCTTATGTACTCCGGTGTCGTGCCGACATTTTGCAGGTTGAGCTGAGAGAGGAGCGGGTGGCCTGGCTGTGTCGAGGCGTAGATTGGCGTGTATGTCAGCTCGGTTTGCGGCAGCATTATCGCCCCGCTTGAGCATACGAGCAGTGAGACGGTGTGCTGTATCGGCAGGTAGGATATGCTCTCTATCCTTATGGTTGCCGAGGAGTTGCTGATGTTGTATGTGGTGTTTGTTGCAAGCGTGTAGCTCCTGCCGTTGATTATGACGCCGGTCTGGTTCGGGTTTATGAAGCTGTCAGTTATTATGAAGTTCTGGTTGCTAAGCGTCACGTTGAAGTTGTTCAGCGTGGCTATGTTCGTTACGGAATAGCAACTGCTATTTGATATTGTAATTATTGGCCTGGACTGTCCGCTGCCGCCACCGCCTCCGCCGCCTCCGCCGCCCCCTCCGCCTCCGCCGGATATTGTGGAGGTGACTGTCGTGGTGGTCACGGTGGTGGAAGAGGATGTGGTTGTTGTGCCTGAGCTTGATATCGGTATCTCGATGTTGGCGCTGAATGCAATTGCTGGTGTTGATGATGCCGAATCAGTTACGGTAAGCTGGGCCTCGTAGGAATCCTGCGCCACAGGTATGAATACGAATACGTTCTGCGTGAATGAATTTGCTGCGTAGAGCGCGTTGAATACCTCTCCAAGCGAATTGGATACGATCCAGTTGTATGTGTATGAAGGCTGGCCTGGTGTCACGGTCCCGGTAAGCAGTTGCGAGTTCCCGATTATGAATGAGTTGGTTGTCAGGCTTATCGATGCGGCGAGGGGCTCGTTCACCTCTATTGTGTTTATCACAGAGTTGAATGCGAATGGAGTTGTCGTGCCCCCATCATAGGCAAGTCCGTTATACTGGAAAGTGTTGCTCTCGGTCGGGCTGTTCACCTGGAAGCTCACGGTATTGCTGCCGCCTACGGTCAGTATAAGCACATTGCTTCCCTGCTGGGAGCTCCCGGTGTAATTGTAAAGCTCAACGTTGAATATGGAGCCGGTGCCCCTGCTTGCAGTGATTGTGTAGGTCTCCCACTGGTTGCCATCGAGCAGCACGTTTGATGGAGATATCGCAAGAGTTGGCGCGGAGTTGTAGCCGATTGGCTGGTATAAGGAGTTGGCAGCATTGGAGTGCGTATCAATCACTATCACATTCGTCTCTAGGGTATTGGCCGATAGGTCGGTTACGGGCTGCCAGAACCATGAGTTGGATGTGAATGAATTGCCAGTATACAGCTGGTTTGCCACAATGGCACCGGTGACCGTGTTCACTATCAGGTAGTTGTATGTGTACGGCGCGGTGCCGGAGCTGAACGATGCGGTGAAGAGGATGCTCTGACCCTGGTCGATGAATGTATTGCTGAGAGTCAGGCTTGGCGTTGTGGGGTTTCCGCTGATTAGCATTGTCACTCCGGAGTATACGGAGTTTACAGTTACATGCGTTGTGGCAAAGTCCGTTATTATGACATTTGCCTTTATCGTATTGCCAACATCTGCCGCTTGAACAGTATAGCTGAAGCTGTTCCCGGTGAAGCTATTTGTCACCAGGCTGTTTGCAAAGACAAGCCCTGTCACTGTGTTTATTACCTGCCAGTTGTAAGTGTAGGCACTTGTGCCTCCGGAGAAGCTTGTTGTCCATGTAAGCACATTGCCGATAATCTGCATTGATGGCGTTGGTGTGGTAATGCTTGGCGTTGTCATTGCCGGGTTGACCGTTATGTCAGCAGTGAGTATGGAATTTGCAATGCTGTTCGGTGTTGCGCTGTCTATCACGAATACATTCGCCTCTATTGGCGAATTAGACACCCAGAATGCATTGCTTTGGAGAGTATAAGTTAGCAGTACGCCAATTTGGTTGCCGATAAGCACGTTCGTAACGGAGTTGAAGACTTGGAAGTTGTACGTATACGGGGATGTGCCGCCACTGCCAGCTGATGAGGTAAGTGTAAGGTACTGCCCAGCATCAATCACTGTGTTTGAGAGGGATATTGTTGGTATGGAGAGCGCTGAGTTTATCGACAACAGACCGGACTTGATCGAGTTTGCGGATCCTGATCCCGCGTCAGTTACAAGGACGTTCGCGTAGTAGGTGTTCCCTATCATTGCGGCGTTTGCGGTGAATGAGAATGTGTTCGATCCGCCAGCCGCGGTCAGCATGTTCGCGATGAGTACGTTTGTTATCGAGTTGAATACCAGGAAGTTGTATGTGTAGGGCGACGTTCCACCGGTTTCGTATGTTGCGATTGTTATTGTCGCCCCGTTATCGTACGCTGTCGCGATTGATGGGCTTATTGTTGGTTGTCCGAGCGCCGCGTTGACCGTTATCTGTCCCGACTTTATCGAGTTTGCGGATCCTGATCCCGCGTCAGTTACAAGGACGTTCGCGTAGTAGGTGTTCCCTATCATTGCGGCGTTTGCGGTGAATGAGAATGTGTTCGATCCGCCAGCCGCGGTCAGCATGTTCGCGATGAGTACGTTTGTTATCGAGTTGAATACCAGGAAGTTGTATGTGTAGGGCGACGTTCCACCGGTTTCGTATGTTGCGATTGTTATTGTCGCCCCGTTATCGTACGCTGTCGCGATTGATGGGCTTATTGTTGGTTGTCCGAGCGCCGCGTTGACCGTTATCTGTCCCGACTTTATCGAGTTTGCGGATCCTGATCCCGCGTCAGTTACAAGGACGTTCGCGTAGTAGGTGTTCCCTATCATTGCGGCGTTTGCGGTGAATGAGAATGTGTTCGATCCGCCAGCCGCGGTCAGCATGTTCGCGATGAGTACGTTTGTTATCGAGTTGAATACCAGGAAGTTGTATGTGTAGGGCGACGTTCCACCGGTTTCGTATGTTGCGATTGTTATTGTCGCCCCGTTATCGTACGCTGTCGCGATTGATGGGCTTATTGTTGGTTGTCCGAGCGCCGCGTTGACCGTTATCTGTCCCGACTTTATCGAGTTTGCGGATCCTGATCCGCGTCAGTTACAAGGACGTTCGCGTAGTAGGTGTTCCCTATCATTGCGGCGTTTGCGGTGAATGAGAATGTGTTCGATCCGCCAGCCGCGGTCAGCATGTTCGCGATGAGTACGTTTGTTATCGAGTTGAATACCAGGAAGTTGTATGTGTACGGGGATGTTCCTCCGGTTTCGTATGTTGCGATTGTTATTGTCGCCCCGTTATCGTACGCTGTCGCGATTGATGGGCTTATTGTTGGTTGTCCGAGCGCCGCGTTGACCGTTATCTGTCCCGACTTTATCGAGTTTGCGGATCCTGATCCCGCGTCAGTTACAAGGACGTTCGCGTAGTAGGTGTTCCCTATCATTGCGGCGTTTGCGGTGAATGAGAATGTGTTCGATCCGCCAGCCGCGGTCAGCATGTTCGCGATGAGTACGTTTGTTATCGAGTTGAATACCAGGAAGTTGTATGTGTAGGGCGACGTTCCACCGGTTTCGTATGTTGCGATTGTTATTGTCGCCCCGTTATCGTACGCTGTCGCGATTGATGGGCTTATTGTTGGTTGTCCGAGCGCCGCGTTGACCGTTATCTGTCCCGACTTTATCGAGTTTGCGGATCCTGATCCCGCGTCAGTTACAAGGACGTTCGCGTAGTAGGTGTTCCCTATCATTGCGGCGTTTGCGGTGAATGAGAATGTGTTCGATCCGCCAGCCGCGGTCAGCATGTTCGCGATGAGTACGTTTGTTATCGAGTTGAATACCAGGAAGTTGTATGTGTAGGGCGACGTTCCACCGGTTTCGTATGTTGCGATTGTTATTGTCGCCCCGTTATCGTACGCTGTCGCGATTGATGGGCTTATTGTTGGTTGTCCGAGCGCCGCGTTGACCGTTATCTGTCCCGACTTTATCGAGTTTGCGGATCCTGATCCCGCGTCAGTTACAAGGACGTTCGCGTAGTAGGTGTTCCCTATCATTGCGGCGTTTGCGGTGAATGAGAATGTGTTCGATCCGCCAGCCGCGGTCAGCATGTTCGCGATGAGTACGTTTGTTATCGAGTTGAATACCAGGAAGTTGTATGTGTAGGGCGACGTTCCACCGGTTTCGTATGTTGCGATTGTTATTGTCGCCCCGTTATCGTACGCTGTCGCGATTGATGGGCTTATTGTTGGTTGTCCGAGCGCCGCGTTGACCGTTATCTGTCCCGACTTTATCGAGTTTGCGGATCCTGATCCCGCGTCAGTTACAAGGACGTTCGCGTAGTAGGTGTTCCCTATCATTGCGGCGTTTGCGGTGAATGAGAATGTGTTCGATCCGCCAGCCGCGGTCAGCATGTTCGCGATGAGTACGTTTGTTATCGAGTTGAATACCAGGAAGTTGTATGTGTAGGGCGACGTTCCACCGGTTTCGTATGTTGCGATTGTTATTGTCGCCCCGTTATCGTACGCTGTCGCGATTGATGGGCTTATTGTTGGTTGTCCGAGCGCCGCGTTGACCGTTATCTGTCCCGACTTTATCGAGTTTGCGGATCCTGATCCCGCGTCAGTTACAAGGACGTTCGCGTAGTAGGTGTTCCCTATCATTGCGGCGTTTGCGGTGAATGAGAATGTGTTCGATCCGCCAGCCGCGGTCAGCATGTTCGCGATGAGTACGTTTGTTATCGAGTTGAATACCAGGAAGTTGTATGTGTAGGGCGACGTTCCACCGGTTTCGTATGTTGCGATTGTTATTGTCGCCCCGTTATCGTACGCTGTCGCGATTGATGGGCTTATTGTTGGTTGTCCGAGCGCCGCGTTGACCGTTATCTGTCCCGACTTTATCGAGTTTGCGGATCCTGATCCCGCGTCAGTTACAAGGACGTTCGCGTAGTAGGTGTTCCCTATCATTGCGGCGTTTGCGGTGAATGAGAATGTGTTCGATCCGCCAGCCGCGGTCAGCATGTTCGCGATGAGTACGTTTGTTATCGAGTTGAATACCAGGAAGTTGTATGTGTACGGGGTTGTTCCTCCGGTTTCGTATGTTGCGATTGTTATTGTCGCCCCGTTATCGTACGCTGTCGCGATTGATGGGCTTATTGTTGGTTGTCCGAGCGCCGCGTTGACCGTTATCTGTCCCGACTTTATCGAGTTTGCGGATCCTGATCCCGCGTCAGTTACAAGGACGTTCGCGTAGTAGGTGTTCCCTATCATTGCGGCGTTTGCGGTGAATGAGAATGTGTTCGATCCGCCAGCCGCGGTCAGCATGTTCGCGATGAGTACGTTTGTTATCGAGTTGAATACCAGGAAGTTGTATGTGTACGGGGTTGTTCCTCCGGTTTCGTATGTTGCGATTGTTATTGTCGCCCCGTTATCGTACGCTGTCGCGATTGATGGGCTTATTGTTGGTTGTCCGAGCGCCGCGTTGACCGTTATCTGTCCCGACTTTATCGAGTTTGCGGATCCTGATCCCGCGTCAGTTACAAGGACGTTCGCGTAGTAGGTGTTCCCTATCATTGCGGCGTTTGCGGTGAATGAGAATGTGTTCGATCCGCCAGCCGCGGTCAGCATGTTCGCGATGAGTACGTTTGTTATCGAGTTGAATACCAGGAAGTTGTATGTGTACGGGGTTGTTCCTCCGGTTTCGTATGTTGCGATTGTTATTGTCGCCCCGTTATCGTACGCTGTCGCGATTGATGGGCTTATTGTTGGTTGTCCGAGCGCCGCGTTGACCGTTATCTGTCCCGACTTTATCGAGTTTGCGGATCCTGATCCCGCGTCAGTTACAAGGACGTTCGCGTAGTAGGTGTTCCCTATCATTGCGGCGTTTGCGGTGAATGAGAATGTGTTCGATCCGCCAGCCGCGGTCAGCATGTTCGCGATGAGTACGTTTGTTATCGAGTTGAATACCAGGAAGTTGTATGTGTACGGGGTCGTTCCTCCGGTTTCGTATGTTGCGATTGTTATTGTCGCCCCGTTATCGTACGCTGTCGCGATTGATGGGCTTATTGTTGGTTGTCCGAGCGCCGCGTTGACCGTTATCTGTCCCGACTTTATCGAGTTTGCGGATCCTGATCCCGCGTCAGTTACAAGGACGTTCGCGTAGTAGGTGTTCCCTATCATTGCGGCGTTTGCGGTGAATGAGAATGTGTTCGATCCGCCAGCCGCGGTCAGCATGTTCGCGATGAGTACGTTTGTTATCGAGTTGAATACCAGGAAGTTGTATGTGTAGGGCGACGTTCCACCGGTTTCGTATGTTGCGATTGTTATTGTCGCCCCGTTATCGTACGCTGTCGCGATTGATGGGCTTATTGTTGGTTGTCCGAGCGCCGCGTTGACCGTTATCTGTCCCGACTTTATCGAGTTTGCGGATCCTGATCCCGCGTCAGTTACAAGGACGTTCGCGTAGTAGGTGTTCCCTATCATTGCGGCGTTTGCGGTGAATGAGAATGTGTTCGATCCGCCAGCCGCGGTCAGCATGTTCGCGATGAGTACGTTTGTTATCGAGTTGAATACCAGGAAGTTGTATGTGTACGGGCGACGTTCCTCCGGTTTCGTATGTTGCGATTGTTATTGTCGCCCCGTTATCGTACGCTGTCGCGATTGATGGGCTTATTGTTGGTTGTCCGAGCGCCGCGTTGACCGTTATCTGTCCCGACTTTATCGAGTTTGCGGATCCTGATCCCGCGTCAGTTACAAGGACGTTCGCGTAGTAGGTGTTCCCTATCATTGCGGCGTTTGCGGTGAATGAGAATGTGTTCGATCCGCCAGCCGCGGTCAGCATGTTCGCGATGAGTACGTTTGTTATCGAGTTGAATACCAGGAAGTTGTATGTGTACGGGCGTTGTTCCTCCGGTTTCGTATGTTGCGATTGTTATTGTCGCCCCGTTATCGTACGCTGTCGCGATTGATGGGCTTATTGTTGGTTGTCCGAGCGCCGCGTTGACCGTTATCTGTCCCGACTTTATCGAGTTTGCGGATCCTGATCCCGCGTCAGTTACAAGGACGTTCGCGTAGTAGGTGTTCCCTATCATTGCGGCGTTTGCGGTGAATGAGAATGTGTTCGATCCGCCAGCCGCGGTCAGCATGTTCGCGATGAGTACGTTTGTTATCGAGTTGAATACCAGGAAGTTGTATGTGTACGGGGTTGTTCCTCCGGTTTCGTATGTTGCGATTGTTATTGTCGCCCCGTTATCGTACGCTGTCGCGATTGATGGGCTTATTGTTGGTTGTCCGAGCGCCGCGTTGACCGTTATCTGTCCCGACTTTATCGAGTTTGCGGATCCTGATCCCGCGTCAGTTACAAGGACGTTCGCGTAGTAGGTGTTCCCTATCATTGCGGCGTTTGCGGTGAATGAGAATGTGTTCGATCCGCCAGCCGCGGTCAGCATGTTCGCGATGAGTACGTTTGTTATCGAGTTGAATAC